>CAVVHL010000012.1:0-148591 GCA_963748065.1 uncultured Chloroflexia bacterium
CCCGTCGAAGCCGAATACATTGCCTGCAACGCCGACGAGAGACACTTTATTTTGGGACAAGTTTAGTAGCATTCGATGGTGATACATTAGTAGTTGGCTCCAGTGGCTATGATGATTTCCACGGAGCTATATTTATTTTCGGGCGTAATGTGGGCGGGGAGAATAATTGGGGATTGGTAAAGGCGATCGAAGGCCGCACAATATCGAGTTTTTTTCTCATAACTTGGGTGAGGCTGTCGCCATCAGTGGGGACACAATCGTAGCTGGAGCGATTTTTGATTTTGCTACCGGTGGTGCACATGTTTTTGAGCGCAATCAAGGTGGCGTTGACAACTGGGGCAATCAGCGGTGATAAATGATCCATCCCCGGGAGACCCATATACAGCTTTTGGTGAAACAGTAGTCATCGATGGGGACACCGTAGTTATCAGTGCTATAAGGGAGGATTATGATGATTTTAGTAATCCCGGTGCAGTATATATTTATGAGCGAGACCAGGAGGGGAGGAAAATTGGGGACGAGTTGGGAGTGTTCACTGGATTTTCTGGATCATGGTGTTTATTTCGGTGCCAGCTTAGCTTTGGATGGCGACACATTGGCGGTCGGAGAACCGGGCTATCCTCCCTCAGGTGGTGGCCTTGGTGCTGTCCTCGTTTTTAGGCGAAATATAACCGACCCGTACCGTCACTGGAAGGAAGTTGTTAGATTGGAGGATCCGGCAGGAAATTTTGTTACTTTCTACTATCTTGGGACGAGTTTGGATATTGAGGGAGATATCATTGTGGCTGGTGGGCCTGGGTCTTCAAGTGCGACAACACCCCCACCCGGCGTAGTTATTATTTTTGAACGAAACAAAGGCGGTACAGAAAATTGGGGTTGTATTTCTCGGTTAACCGATCCAGGTGGAGTCTCCAAAGATTATTTTGGTTCCCGGGTATCGATAAACGACCAAATACTTGCAATTGGCGTCAGATCAGATGATGATTTTGGCGATAACGCTGGTGCAATCCATATTTACGAAAAGGAACCGGCATTCCTGAATTATTTACCGCTAATTAGCTTTTAACATTTTGGCGATTATGGAATTCCTGTGAATGGATTTTTAATCAATGAATTGACCTGACCCCATAAGTTGTACCAACTTCTATGATAGTCCAACCGGCTGAAATTGAGCAAGTTGAACATTGAACAAGATATTCGGGGCCAGGTCATATTCACGACGCGAATCAATGAAATTAACCAAGTGTATCAATAACGCTGACAATAATATTCTGGGGGTATTATCCTATTTGACCATAGTGAGAAAGGATGATCCCATGAGAATTAAAAAGGCGTTATTACACTATTAATTCCTGCCATTTGTTCTGTCGTCAGCTTTTACGGTGTACGCAGAAGATGGATCACCTCCCTTTGGTGAGGAAACGCCCTCTGACGATATCCTTTCTCCAGATGGTGTAGATCAGCCCAAATTCCAGATTTAGATATTCTATCTAACCCAAGTATCAAGGTCATCTATAAGATCAATTGAAGACTTATATGGATTTATCCTCTATATCTAGCTTTAGCGGAGTATTGGAGAGCAATTCTGCTGTCGCCCATCAAATCCTGACGGTGTTGACAATTATGTTGTTGCATTTGAAAAAGAAGGTGAAATCGACATAAATCTCATCAAAGTTGATTTTGGTACCATTACGAAAGACTACATTTATATGACACTTTCAGATGGATTAGGCCTATCCAGCGCACCGACAATTGCATATGAAGCCAATACTGGTATGTTTATTGTTGCATGGCAATATGATTTTAATGGTGACGGCAGCGATTATGATATATATGCAGTATCACTTTCCGTAGACCCTAATGGCCTTGGGGGCATATTTCTCAGAGACATTTAAAGTTGCTAGCTCTGTGGATCAAGAGATACATCCCGACGTTGCGTGTAATCCTTATGACAAAGTTCCATGCCTGGTTGTTTTTGGAACAGATAATAATTCTGGTACTAGAGGTATTGAGGGGCGTTTTATGTATTTGACTAGTGGAACGATTATCGAGCGAATCACCCTACTTTTGCAATTTCGACGACTATGAATGATGAGAATCCTTTTGTCGCTTGGGCGGGTTTTGATTATAGTTATATGGTTGCTTACACATGGCCAGCATCAGATGGAGAGAAATTCCCGGTTTATTCTGTGGTGCACAGTACATATCAAACTTCAGGTAATCAATATTTTTTTAGCACAACATATGCAGTTGACCCTGCCGATTTTTCAGATGTGCATGATAAGTTTTCGACAGGAATTGCCTTTGATTTTTGTTCTAAGAAGTACATCATCATCTTTTCTCATGATTGGGCTGGAGACGGTTCAGATTTTGATATTTATGGTGTCAATTTGGGTGGTAGCAATCATATTGGTTATCAATATTTTCCGATCGCTATTTCTCCGGCACAGGAAATAAGTGCAGATATAGTTTTTATTTCCTATTCAATACCTAATATTGCTAATAACGTGCTATCAAAGCTAATCGCAGCATATATAAGAGAAGGCTATTCTGGCGATAACGGCATAATGGCTGTTGAAATCAACGGAAATTGTTCCGTCTCATCACCCGAATATTGGGTTTCGAAATCCTGGACCCTACCATCCAGTTGTAGCTCCACCTGCCTCATTGAACTCTAGAGTGGAAGCTCCAGCAGTTACTGGTTCTAGCATTGATAATGAATTTATGGTTACACTCACAAATGTGACTGCTGGGACAGAATTTGATGTACTAGGCAGAATTATGTAATCTAATTATAAAATCTTCATTCCACTTTTATTAAAAGTGAATGATTTTTTTTTAACTCGCTTGCCTAATATAATGATGACCGGATTGTTGACGAGAAAGGGTGTATTAAGTTTATGACTTGAAGTTATGGTATTTGTACCCACCTTTTCTAGACCTGACCTTCAATTTCCCCAAATACTATCACAGTATCTGGATCAGTTTTGGGGTCAAGTCAATTAAGAAAAAGCCCCTATATATAGGGGAAATTTCCAGTGAGCGTGGGGAGGCTCGAACTCCCAACCAATGGCTTAAAAGGCCACTGCTCTACCATTGAGCTACACGCCCATAATCAGGTGATTATTGTAGCACGTGACGAAATCAGCGTCAATGTTCGTGATTGGATTAATTGGTTTTTACGATTTTTCAGGTTGTGTAAGGTCAATAATTTGTTTAATGATTGTGAATCTCTTCGAAAACTTTCTCACCAATCATTGTCTTTTTCATACCCCAATCTGATCAACAAATCTCCGGTGATATCCTTAAAAAGCTTCTTATGTTCATCCGTGAAATGATTCCGCCATCCGCCTGAGGTGCCCTTGCGATATGTGGGAGATTTTTCCGGTTGGATCGCTTCCAGAATGATTTCAACTGCGGTATCCCGGTCAACAGTGATTGGTAAATTTTTCCTGACAAGTAGGTCTAATATCCGTTCGATTTGCGGCTGAGGATTATGGATCATGTCTTCGAACTTGAGGCAAACGATTTCAGATTGATCCAACCAATTCAGGTTCCGTTCGTACTGCTTCCGGATATTTGGCAGGTATTCGAGACCAGGGACATCATGTCCTTGAATTGCTGTCGTGATGCGATCATCAAATGGGATGCTTGCATAATAATCATGCAGCGCATGTTCTTTGTGGATGTCGACTGCATAGAAAACGCTTGAGACCAATTGGTCTCGGGGGTCACGATAAAGGAAAAGCACCGCAATTTGAGGATGGTCCCGGAAGAAATCCAGGAATAAGGGGTCGGATGAAAGGTATCCCCATTCAACCATTCCAGCTCGTAATCGTGAAAGGTCTCGCAGGATTTCTTGAGGCCGACGCTTTCTCCCCTCGGCCGTGATCATGCGAACCGGGGCTTGTTCGAGGTGTCGGAGAGGCGCGATTTGCATGATTCCTTCAAGGACCTGCAGGAGCAAGTGTGAGCCGGATTTCGGCATCGCATTTCCGTATATGGAGGGGATTGAGGAGAAATCCATCCTTTTCCATTTATAGGCAGATCGAACACTGTTCCGTGCCCGTCGGAGCTGATCTTTAATGGGTTTGATGAAGTTCTTTTCCTGCATTCTTGCTCCTAATAGGTTACTTTACGTAGTCCCCGTTACATTACTCCGGTTGGTCACCAATAGCCAAAAATGTTGGGCTGCAATATTCTATTGGTGATTATTGAATAACAGTAATACTCTGGATCAACTGGTCCAACTGCTGCGCGGTTTCGCCATCCCGTTCCGCATAGGGCAGTTCGGAAGCGAAGTAGTAATAGGCGCCGTCCGTCTCGAAGAAGATGAAGGATAGCTGTTCTTCCGCATCGCCGATGAAGAATTTATGATCATATCGATACAGCGTCAGGCTGCCAACCTTGAAATTGTTCTGCCCCATCAGGATGGTCTTTTCGGAGCCGGTCTCATTCAGGGTCATGCTTTGGCTGACCAGATCCAGAAATTCCTGCTTATCAAAATCAGCCTGGCCTTTGATCTGGATGGTCAGGGAAATGCAGTTGTCTGAGAATTCCGTTTCCTGGTCGGAGGAGCAAAGCGGCGGCACCAGGGCGACATCCCACTGGCCGGGCACGTCCGCTGTGGGCGCATAGTCCACGTGCCAGCCCGGGGGCAGCTTGAAGGTGATATCGATCGCCGGTTCTTCCTGGATCTCGAACGTATTCCAATCCCGGGTCGGATTGCCTGATCCGCAGGCGGAAAGGATCACAAGCATGATTAATCCCCAAAAAATGATGACGTTGATGTGTTTCTTCATTCTTTCCTCGTTCCGTTTTGAAGAATTGGGTCTCGTCAATAGTATAATGAAAATATATAAACAGAAACAACTGAATTAAGATACTTTATCCGGCGAGGCTTGTCAATCATTCCTCGTCGTTGAACAGGAGAACACATGTCAGCATTGATCCCTTTGCCGCAAGATGAATTCGAAACAAAGGCTTTGAAAGCTGCCCGGCCGGTATTGGTGGAGTTCGGCGCGCCGTGGTGCGGGCCTTGCCGCCTGCTCGAACCAGTGCTGGAAGAGCTTGCAGGCGCGTATGGTGATCGGGTTGACTTTTACACCGTCAACGTGGACGATTCGCCTCAATTGGCGATGGATTACCAGGTGATGGGCGTGCCAACCGTGATCTTGTTCAAGAATGGGGAGGCGGTGGAACGGATGACGGGTTTCAGACCACGGCATGCGCTGGAAAAACTTTTTCTTTCGAAAATTTAGATAGTAACCACAATAAAATTAAAAGAGGGTCATGATGCAATCACAAAATGAAGATAAGAAAATTCAAAAAGCCTATGGCGTTTGGCCGAGTCCCATTTCACCGGACTTGATCGCCGGTGCGCTTCGTTTGAGTGACCCGAAATGGGACTCCGACGGGCGGACGCTGGTCTGGCTGGAAGGACGCTCGGGGAAGGGCGTCCTGGTTGCGCAGCCGCAGGGTGAAGCGCCGTATGATATTTCAGGCGAGATCGACGTTCACGGCGGTGTGGGTTATGGCGGTGGGGACTTCACCGTGCAAAACGGGCTGGTGATCTTTGCGGGCAAGGACGGCCGGCTGTACCGGCGTGAATTGGGGCGCGGTTTCCCGAAAGCGATCACGCCTGCTTTTGGCAGCGCAGCTTCGCCGGTGGTCTCGCCGGATAACAAATTTGTCGTCTTTGTTCATACGTATGAAGGCCGTGACGTATTGGGTTTGGTCGATACGGAAGGCAGGCTCTGGCCGCGAAAGCTCATTCAGGGTGCGGATTTCTATATGCAGCCGGTCTGGCATCTTTCTGGAAAGTCGTTGGCCTGGGTGGAATGGGACCATCCCAATATGCCTTGGGACGGCACCCGGTTGATGGTCGCTGAGGTGGATGGCGCGATCCCGCAAATCAAGTCTGCCGTCCAACTCGCGGGTGACCAGGATACGCCAATCCTTCAGCCTGCTTTTTCACCGGATGGAAAATATCTCAGTTATGTTCAAAACAGAGGCGAGTGGGACCAGCTTGTCTTGCGTAATTTGAAGAACGGACAGGAAAAGATCCTTGTCAGCGATGCGGCCTTGCTTGAACCCGCCTGGATCCAGGGCGTAAGAGTGCAGGCCTGGATGCCGGACAGTCAATCGATCGTTTTCCTGCAGAAAGTCTCAGGCGCTTTAACACTTCAAAAGGTTGAGATCGACTCAGGAAGCGTGACACCGATCCAATTGGATGCGTATACAATGTTGAGCCAGCCATCGGTCAGTGCATCAGGTGCAGTTGCACTCACAGGGAATTCCCCTGCAGTGTCCACGCGCGTGATCAGTGTCGCCGGGCCTGAAATCCTGATCCACAAACGCAGCACAGCCGAGTCTATCCCCACGGGCGATTTGCCAAGACCCTACGAAATTGAGTGGACTTCACGAGACGGGAAAACGGTCTATGGGATCTATTCACCTCCCAACAATGCGCGGTTTGAGGGCGTTGGTTTACCTCCGGCAATCGTCAAGATCCATGGTGGACCGACCAGCGCTTCCGATATCGGCTACGACCTGGACGCAGCCTTCTTCACCAGCCGCGGTTACGGTTTCCTGGATGTGAATTATCGCGGCAGCACAGGGTATGGACGAAATTACAGGAATGCGCTGCGCGGGAATTGGGGAAAGATGGATGTAATTGATGCGACCGATGGCGCGCATGCCTTGATCGATCAGGGTCTTGCCGACCCGGAACGGTTGGTCATCAAGGGCGGCAGTGCAGGCGGGTTCACGGTTCTCAATGCGCTGGTCCGGTTTCCGGGATTGTTCAAGGCCGGTCTCTGTTTCTACGGCGTCAGCAACCTGTTCACGCTGGCGATGGATACGCATAAATTTGAAGAGCGGTATACGGATTCGCTGGTCGGGCCATTACCTCAAGCCGCAGAGAAATATCGGGAATGGTCGTCCGTTTTCCATGCCGATATGATCAAAGACCCGTTGGCAATTTTTCAGGGTGAAGAGGATCGGGTCGTGCCGCCCAGTCAATCGGAAGCGATCGTGGACGCCCTTAAAGCGAATAGGGTCCCTTATGAATATCACTTGTATCCGGGTGAGGGGCATGGCTTCAGGAAGGCGGAAACACTCCGCGATTGTTACGCGGCGATGGAGCGGTTCCTGATCCAATATGTGATCTATGGATAGCGTCAATCAAAGTCATTAATCAATAAAAACACTGCGGTAAGTCGCAGTGTTTTTTGTATTACAAGTTATTTTTTGTCTTTATCTGAGTCGGCCTCGGATACGGGATCTTCAAATGGCTCCACATGGACGTAGGCCCGATCGACCTCCGGCAAGCTCTCCAGCGCTTCAATGATCCGGTCAGAAATGTCGTGGACCTCTTCCAGAGAAGTGTCTCCCGGAAGGTTGATATGCATATCCACAATTAATTTCGGGCCAACGTAATCCGTCATCATATGGTGGACATGGACTATATCATCAACACCTCTGGCGGTCTGAAGGATCTTTTCCCGCAGTTCTTCATCCGCACCAGCCCCCGTCAGGAAGGAGAGGTTCTCTCTTCCCGCTTCAAAAGCAGCTTTAAAGATCCACAGGGCGACCAGGAAGCCGGCGATCGGATCGAGCAAAGGGTGAATGAAATCGGATCCCAGGATGCCCAGGAAGGCCGCAATGGAAGTCAACACGTCACTGAGGTTATCCCTTGCAGTAATTTTCAAGGATGGACTGCTGACTTTTTTTGCCAGGTTTCGGATGAAGAAGTACATTCCAGCTTTTATCCCGGCGCTGGCTAACAAAATAATGGTAGGGAGCCCCAGTTCGATTTCTGCACCGCCGGCCAGGAACCTGTTGATTGAAGTCCGAAGAGCTTCATACCCGGCAATCCCCATCATTGCGGCAACAACGAGACCAACAACGGGTTCAAACCGTGAGTGGCCCTGGGGGTGGCTGATATCCGGCGGCTGGATGGCTAGCCAAAGCCCAATGACCATTGCAAGCGAATAGACGACATCGGAGACCGAGTTCGCGGCATCAGCATAGAGCGCAGAACTGCCGCTGATATATGCGGCGATGCCTTTGCCGACCGCCAGTAAGATGTTACCCGACAGGGTGATGATCATGGCGATACGGTATACTCTGGTGCGATCAGGGTCCGGTTTTTGGTCACGAATCCATTGCATTCGGTGTTTCTCCCTATATTATTTTAATTATCTTTCAGTTTTCTGTTCAATTCAACTACCCAACCGCATTTAGATCCGGATGAAATGCTGTCGTGAAATGGCACTTGATTTCTCTTCAAGCATAGACATATATAGCATTAAAACGAAGACGCTAAAAAGATCATAATTGTTCGAAAAGAACATCCTGGGTCAAAACAGACAATAATTGTAACGTACAATCGCAAAAGGATGCGAATTGAAATTTTTCCCGCCGTTTGCTAACCCGTAAACGATTGTTATAACTGTTACATCTGAGATAGCTAAAAAAGGATGAATTTACCTCAAACACTTGCAATTTAAGCATGAAATCTACTATAACAATAAAAAAGGGAAGGTCGATTGATGATCAGCAGCGAACAATACTGGCACGAACAAATACACCGCATCTTTCCAGATCTTGAGATCAAAGACATTGTCCTATTCCAGGAAGGCCTGGTGACTGATGTCCTGATCGTGAATCAACAGTGGGTGGTCCGGTTCACGAAGACTGAATGGGGGAAGGAATTAATGGACATCGAGGACCGTCTGATGCAGTATTTGTCACCTCGTCTATCGATTAAGATCCCTTATCCGGTCAAACGGGGTGATGGGATCCTGGTTTATGAATTGCTGGACGGCGTGGATTTCCTGCGGAAAACCTGGCTCAATGGTGACCCGGAATTGAAGAACAGGTTTGCACTGACGCTTGGGACATTCCTGACGGAACTCCACCAACCGCCGGACCCGGACCTGGATTGGGAGGTTCCGCTAACTCTGGCTCCTGTGACCCGGGAAACCTGGCTGGATATCGACCAACGGGTTAAAGAAAAGTTATGTCCATTGCTGCTGCCTCATCAGGTGCATTGGATGGAAGATCTTTTCAATTCAGCTTTCTCGGTGGAAGGGTTCTTTGAATTTGAGCCGGTCATGATCCATGGTGACCTGGGCCCGTACCATATTTTATATGATGCGGATAAAAAACGACTCAACGCCGTGATCGACTTTGTCATGGCCGGTATTGGTGATCCGGCGACAGACCTGGGTGGCCTGATCAGTCATTACGGCGAAAGCCTGGTCAGCAGCATCCGGCCTTACTACCCCCTTTACGATGAATTATTGCCGCGCGCTCGGTTCTACGCCCAAGCTGCGGAGGTCCACTGGGCGCTGTTGGGTGTGGAAACGGGAGAGTCGTATTGGTTCACCGCTCACCTGGGCGATCCTCGGGATATCGATGTGGATTGTGAAAGGGGAAATCAGACGCCGCAATTGGTCTGAATTTGAACAACGTGAAAATATAAAAAAGGAGACGATTTCGAATTCGTCTCCTTTTTACGTATATTGTTCGATTGCTTCAGTAAGCGATACTCGCCATGAAGCGCTCGAGTTCATATGTCCATTCCCGGCCCTCCATGTCGACTTTTGTCAGGCTGCCTTCCGGTTCCACGCTGATGTAAACATAACCGCCGCCCCCTTCCATCCGGATACAGCAATCTGATTTTTCTGTTACTTCCAAGCCATACTCGTCCCCAAAATAAGATTCCGCTCGCAGAATAACTTTCTCGGGCGTGAGTTTTGTTTTGGTTTCCAAAGAAATTTGTGACATGACAACCTCCTTTGATTTTCAACAATTTTTGATGATTGTGCTTGGTTAAATTACTTAAATATAGACCAACTACAAACTTCAATTCCGAATAGACCTATTTAGCTTATTTTAGGACTCACCGTTGAGAGTCTTTTTGATCATGGATTGTTTCAAATCCCAAAGCTTCTTGGAGAGCGAGACGTGGTAGGTGTGGGGGTTCATCAAACGGAGCACGCCTGGGTCGAGAACGTCAAGATCCGCATCACGCTTCTTCCGCATTTCAGCAATTTCGGGCCGGTCAGCTACGATTTTCCCATCCCGAATGACCGGGATTAACAACTTTTCGACATGGTCAATCTGGTCCGGTGTCAAAGTGCGATGCTTGGTTGCCAGGGTGGGATGTTGCAGTTGGAGCGGTACCTGGCTGGGAATATCCTCATCATGCAGGGCGATCAGGTCCGCGGTGGCTTT
Source organism: uncultured Chloroflexia bacterium (assembly GCA_963748065.1). Taxonomy (GTDB): domain Bacteria; phylum Chloroflexota; class Anaerolineae; order Anaerolineales; family Anaerolineaceae; genus Brevifilum. The sequence continues at coordinate 10,246 of CAVVHL010000012.1, forward strand.
GCCGCGCTCATCATAAATTCGCCAAACCCGTTTGTTCCCGGGGTTGAGGGTTTTATCGATGTTCTCTGAGATTTTCAAAGTTGGGATCCATTTATCATCCTGGCAAATAGCGACCAGTTTATACACGCCATCCAGGGCGGCATCACCGCCGGAGGTGATCAGCTTGGTACCCACCCCATAGGCCAGGCGGTGGATCAGATTGTCCGGGTCCACACCATAATGGGCAGCCTCTTCCTGGATTTGCGTGGTGATCTGCCAGATGACCAGTTCATCCAGATCGTTTGAAAGAACGATGGAGACATCCGGGAAACCTGCATCATTGAGCATCTTGGCCGCTTTGATGCTGAGGTGAGCCAGGTCACCGGAATCCAGCCGGATCCCGACCGGGCGATGGCCCTTCCCGTTTCAGTTTTTCGAAGACCTTAATCGCGTTAGGCACGCCGGATTCGAGCGTGTCGATAGTGTCAACCAGCAGGAGGCAGTCATCCGGGTAGAGGTCGGCATAAGCCTGGAAAGCTGCCAGTTCTCCTTCACCCATCCCGAGGAAGACCTGCACCATACTATGTGCATGGGTGCCTTTGGGCGGGAAACCATAGATATGTGATGCACCGACATTGGATGAAAAATCTGCACCGCCGATCAGGGCGGCCCGGGTGCCGGTGATAGCACCAAAGCCCTGCGCCCTGCGCAGGCCGAATTCCATCAGAAGCTGTCCGCGGGAGCTGCGTTTGATCCGTGAGGCTTTGGTCGCGACCAGGATCTGGTAATTGACGATATTCAGAAGACCGGTTTCGATGATCTGCCCTACCGCCAGTGGCCCTTCCACGACATGGATCGGCACATTGGGGTGGATCACCCGGCCTTCCTGCATGGCGTAGAGGTTGATCGCCATTGAAGAATATTCATCTTTCAGCCAACGGAGAAAATCCTCTTCGAATAAAGGTTTACCGGCAGCGCTTTTCTGGTTGCGGAGATATTCGATCTCCTGCTCTTTGAAAACACCGTTCTTCAACCAATCCACCAGGGTTTCCAACCCGGCGTAAATGCAATACCCGGCCTCGTGCATGCCGTAATCCGGATTGCTCCTGAAGAAATGGTCAAACTGTGCCATTGTGTTATGGATTCCCAGCTTGTAATAAAGTTGGGCCATGGTCAACTGGTACTGATCGGTGAGCAGGACGCCGCTGGCGGAAAGTAAGTCTGAAGGGTTCATAAAATCCTTATTTTGAGTGAATGCGATTAATCGGATTCGATCCGGATACCGGCTTCGACCATCCGGCGGACAGAACAGGCTTTAGCGACCTGGTGCAATTGTTTTTGTTGTTTTTCATCGAGATCACCCTCCAAGGTCAACTTTTCTTTGATGATCTCTTCATATTGCTTATTTTCATCGCAGTCTTTGCAGTCATCGGAAAAGACACGGTCGAAGCGGCAGTCAACGGTCACTCCTTCCAAAGGGATGTCGTGATGCTGGGAAAAGGTGTTCAGGACGATCGCCGTGCAGGCGGCTACACTGGCCAACAACAAGCCGTAAGGCGTGAGTTGGTGTAAGTGCCCCACATCTTCCAATTTACCTGGATCCGCACCTTCCGGGTCAGCAGCCTTAAATCCCGTCAGGAATTCTTTATCCTGGTGGATAACAACTCGTTCAGACATTTAGATTCCTTTCCACATTTTAGGACTTTGATTAATTATAGATGATGGTGTCCAGGAATGAAAACTATTACTCCGAATAAGATGGGATCCCGAAAACGTGGATCAGACCATTCTCCGTGCCGACCACGATCATATCGCCGTATGGGGAGAAGGCCAGGCCAATCGGTACGCTGTCGGTCAGGAATTCCTCAGGTAAAGGGATATCGGCAAGCAAGGATTGACTTTCCACCGCCCAGAAAAGCAAGTCGCTGTCGGTGATTGCAGCCAGTAAAGTGTTGTCAGGGCTGAATCCCAAAGCATAGGTCTTCTGCGTCATTTCGGGAGAAAGAATGATGGGATTGAGAGGTGGATAGGTGGTTGGATTTGGGAGGAACCAGTTTTTCAATCCTGATAAGGCTAAGGACGCGTCATCTGAAGATAAGGCCAGGTCGGTGAGCGAAATAGCTTCCGGGAGGAGAATGTTTTCCTGGTCGGCATCATAAAAAGCGTAAATACCGGCGTGATCCCCAGCGATGAAAAGCCAGTGGGAATCGAAAGACTGTGCCACATCATAGATGCGGAAGGGGTCAGCGGCGTCGGGTGTCAGACTGCGTATACGGTAACGATCGCTGACCTGCCAGAGACTGGCCGTGCAGTCCGTACTGCCAGAGAAGAGCTGGGTGCCGTCTCTCGAAAAACTCAGACTGGTCACGGCATCCTGATGTCTCGGTGTCAGATCGGTGTGGCTGCCGGCTTCCAATTGGAAAATCCGGATTGTGCCGTCCGAAAGACCGGCGGCTAATGAAGCGCCATCCGGGGAGAAATCGAGCGACCGGGCATCGCCGGTGAGTACACCCAGCATCTGCCCGTTGCCGGTGCTGTAAACCCGGATCCATCCGTCGTTGAAACCGGCCGCCAGAACGCCGCCATCCGGCGAGAAGGCGATTGCAGCAAGCCGGTTGGGGTGTTGGTCAATGAAATCGATCAGGCTGCCATCCAGCGTAGAGCGTTTCTCTATCATCCCGTTCGGACGCAAACCAAAGAAGAATTCACCACCGGGAGAATAGGCGATGTCCGTGAAGGAGACATCCAAATCCCAAAGCTGCAGGCTGTCGGATGCCCGGCGAAATTCGGTTTTCTCATCGTTGCGTGAGATCAAGACCATAACGTTATCGGGTGTGAGCGCCAGCAACTCGATAGGCGGGATATTAGGGTTGGGCCCGCAATCCCACGAAAATCCACCGCTGCGGTTCAGGCAGGAATTGGGAGCCTGGGTGCAGGGGTCTGTAATATGTTTCGGATAATCATCCAGCAGATAATTGAAATTTTCAGAATGAAGCTTCCAGTAGGTGATCGATGCCCCGTTACTAATCAGTAAGAAAAGTGCCGTCAGTGGAAGCCGCGACTTCACCGCCGTATATCCCCATGCGATCCCAATAGTCGGGGGAGATGCTTGCAGGCAGATCGAGCAGGTCATTCTCTTCCGGGTAGGAGAGGGATTGCAAGGTCAGGTCCTGGTTGTGGATCACGCCGATCAGGTCCAGAGCCGGGCTGATATAACTGGCTTCACCCGGAGCCATAGTGAAATCGACCGTCACCTGCCAGGATGTCGTCGACCAGCGCAGGACTTTGATCTCTTTGCTGGATTCTGCAACCCAGATCAGGCTGGCATTATCGGGGGAAAATTTTAGATTAAGTGTTGTGTCGGTGGGATTGATAGGATCCGTCGGTGACAATCGGATGAAAAGAGACAGGCTGAGGCGGTCGATCACATCTACGGTCCCATCCGTCTGGCCTAACGCGATCCAATTATTATCCTCGGAAAAGGCAATCGAATCAACCGGGGATGGGGTGGTGAACAGGATCAAACGAGCATAGGTTTGACTGTCATAAAGAACTGCTCCCAGGTCGGTCCCGACCGCCAGGATTTGGCCGTCGAAGGAGAGGTCAATATCGTTCGCCCTGCCGTTACCCCAGGTTGCGATCGGCAGAACCTGAGCTGCGTTTTGCAGGTTGATCTCACCTGCGAGCGGTGGGAGCGGCGTGAGGGCGAGTGATTGCCCCTCCCAATGCAGGGTTGCTGTCGCCGTAGCGGTTGATGTTGAGACAATCTTGGGCGTAGGTGTGATTGTTGGATGCTGTGTAGATGTGCTGGTCGGTGCAATCGTGGCACTTGGCACATTATCCGCAAGCGTGCTTTCCGAAACAGACGTTCTCTGTGAGTCTGGTGACTTTTGACAGGCGCTCAGGAATATTATGAGGATCAGGATGCTAACAATCCGATGGATTTGATTGCGATCTTTCAAGGCTTACCTCTTGGATGATTCCGGCGTGATGAGGATTGGTCTTTCCGGGCTGCCGGAGAAAATTGTCCCGTCAGGGAAGGTGACGTTGACATTGGTACCTTCCCGCTGAACCGACAAGCCCTGCCAGTGAATTTCGACCGGCCATGGAAAGGGATTCGAGCCCCAAACGGCGAGTTTTTCCGGCGAGAGCAGACGGACTCCCACAAGTTCAATAAATAGATTCACCGGCGCTAACCCCACCAGGGCATTCCGGGCACCGACCGGTTGGCCGTCCTTCATATTATAAAACGGAAAGAAGCCGCCATAATCGCTTAATCCCATGGTGATGGCCCACATCAATTGAGAGAAAAATGCGGCTGCCTGTTCGGTAAAACCGGCTTGTGCCAACGCCTGAAGGACCAAAGTATTCCAAAGTACGTTGGAACGGACGACAAGATCTTTCGGCAACGCCTGTTGGGTTTGCCAGGTTTCAGGAAGCCCAACGTGGGCTTTCGTATCCACGGGCTCGAAATATTTCTCCAGTAGATTCGCGATTTGATCATCATCGACGGTGCCGGTATGGATGGGCAATAAACAGGTGATATCCGGCTGTGAAAAATTAGCAGTTTCCAAAACAAAGCGGTCTTCTTTTTTCAAGCCTTCGAAACCAATAGTTTGGATGGTTTTGAACAGACACTGGGTTGTCACGTGCGCATGGCCCATTACCCAGCGGATCTGATTGGATTTGATGATCTCCTGAATAGGCTCACCATCCTGATCCTGGCCCGTAAACCGGATAATGCAAACCCGGGTATGTTCATCCTTCGCAGTCAGGTGAAGCTGAAGTCGTTGGGGCTGGAAGAAGGTTTTGCCGATCGTCAGTTCTTCCTGCACCCGGCCGGGATAATATAGCTCGCGCGAAGGGGAAAGATGCGAGTCGATGTCGAGATATGTGAAAGTTGAGAGGTGTTCATCCCAGGTTGCCTCAACCTGAGTGCGAAGTGTTTTCGCCAGGGACTTATATTTCTTTTTTAGCGTTTTATCGCCGAGAATGTCCGATATCCGTTTTAGTGCGATGACCTCCTGCAGAAGCATGGTCAGCAGCGCAGGTGATTTGGCATAACGGATGTCCACACCCTGCCCGGTCTCCTCCCAGATGTCAAAGTTGAACAAGCCAGTGTCCATTTGGAGTTGCCGTGGGTCTTCAAGTGCAGGTGTGGGGTCTCGCTCGGGGTCGTACCCTTCGGGAAGCCAGGCATCGATGTTTTTGCACAGCGCGGGAAATGCATTGGAAAGGTAAGATTTATCCCCATCTATCTCAAAAAGCAAGAGGTGAAGCCGAGCGATCAGCGGGCAAGCATGAAATGGTTTACTGAATGCGATCGTATCGATTGGAGAGAAGATTTCACCAGAATCCGTTTCTCTGGCGAGTAGATTCCTGAGTAAGGTAGCATATTGCTCAGGATAAGTCGGTAAGAGGATTTGCGCCAGATGAGCTGCCTCCAGCAAGGTGAGATCATCTTGCTGCAAGCCGGTCGAAAGGTTGGATCTGGAGTCATCGGGCAGCCTGGAGCGGATGAAGAATGATTTGGTTGGGTGCGGACCCGAGGACCAATGGCTTTGGGCTTGGACCTGAGCAAAGCTAAAGGCCTGGTCCCAGGCTGCATTGCCAGTTCGCACCTGGATGGTCCGGCTGGCGTGGTACATCACATGGTTCCGGACGGTTACTTGCCAGGGCGTCGCGGTCACTTTGCGCGCTGCATCCAGAGAGGCTTCACGGGAATGCTTGGATACCAGCGCCCACGTGAGCCGCCGGGATTGATGAGGTGAGAGTCGGACCGGCGTGGACAGCGCCGGGTAAGGACTGCTGACTGCCGTAGGACCACCGGTCATGAAAAGCACGGGCGTGAGGTCCCCGGTTTCTCCCGAGATGATCTGGTTAATCCCATCCTGATCAGGGCGGGTAGGAATGCCTCCAGGCATGGGCGTCAGTACCGCGGCCAGGTCGAAATTCATTGAGAGATATTCGTCGCCATGATTGGTCACTTCGATCCCACCTACCAGTGTATCTGCGGCGGGGACGAAGACATCAAATTGGATCTCACAGCCGAAAACCGGTTCCGCCTGGACCCGGATCGAATCCGGTGTGTATTGTGTGATAAAGGGGGAGGTGAAGAAGGATTCGGCCTGTGCAAAACGAGTGCGGCCGATGAGCAGCGAAGGGAAAATCCGCATGGACTTGGCGCGTAAACCATAGGTGGTCTGGATGCAGAAAGGGTGGACCTCATGCTGACCTAACTCAAGTTCCCAAACCTGGTCCTCTTCGGAATGGATTGGCGTAAAAGCGCCGTCAGTCGCCAGCGTAAATATCCTTGGTCCATTTTGTCCGAAGCGTGAGGGATCCATAAAGACAATTTTACCAAGAATGGAGAATGGAAAATCAGGAATTAGGAAATTAGGTATCAGGCATAAGGAATTGGCGATCAGGGTATTGGGGATCAGGGGATAGGAGAATGTCCTAAGGTTTATCGGTAATATTTAGATATCCCTTTTCCCGAAGAGGTGAGGTTTGATTTCCATGACGATATAAGATTGTTTTCGGGGAACTTTTCTCGCGGATCAGCCGTCTGATACTTGAAAGGGATTTGTGCTAGAATAATGCCATGATGGATGAAAATAGACCTGAAGCGCAGGATGATGGGCATAAATCACCCCAACAGTCCGCGTCTTCTGATGATGAAATTACCAAACAAATACCCGTGAATCCCAAATCGGATGTCCCTGATCCGGACGAACAGGCAACGGATGATGCTGAGCGCATGGAATCGCACTCCGGAAGAAGCAGAAATCGAATCCGAATGGGTGAGTGAAGCGGAAATTTTCCCGGAATCTGAAGACCAACATACCATCGAGATGCGCGGTGAACCGCAGGTGCCCTCGCGGCACCCGACCGGTGACCCCGAGCAGACCGGCGGATGGTGGGGTGATGTGCCGTTCACGCCAATTGAAGCGCTGGAAGATGAAGTGGAAGAAGATACGCATCCGATGCATCTCGATTCGCCTGACCAGCAGGAAACCCAAGTGACGCCGGTCAACCGGAACAACGAATTCGCTGCCGAAACACAGGCGACACCGATCAATGAGCCTGGCGAGACTTCGCCGGAAAATCCGGTTACACCATCTGCAAATAATAAGACCTCAGATGAGGAGACACGGGTGATGCCGGCTCAGCCTGAAAAGAGACGCGCCAGTGATGACATTCCGACGGCGCCGCCGCCGAATGCGCCGCCCGGATGGACACCGCGCGACCCGAACCTGCCATACGCAGTTAGTGAAGTGGATGACCAGGCAACCAGGGTAACACCAGCAGCCTATACGGCACCGCAGCGTACCGGTGAAGGCGGCTCAGAAGGACGGCGATCGGACAATGTACGCGGTCGGCGGCCTTCGGAAACCAAACGTCCGGATAAATCAAACGGCAAGAACAAAGGGCGCGGCTGCCTGGTGAAAGCCGTGATCGTGATGGGGTTCCTGTTCATCCTGGCGATATTAATCGTCGGCTCCATTGGGATTTATCAGTATTTTCGCATTTCCTCATCCCTGCCCGATGTTACCGAACTGCGTGATCGAGCGGCGAAATTTGAAACTACTCGTATCCTGGACCGTAATGGGGATGTGTTATATGAGATCATCGATCCCAATGCAGGCCGCAGGACTTACGTCCCCCTGGAAGATATTTCACCTTATCTGATCGCCGCGACCATCGCGACCGAGGATAAGGACTTCTATACCAACCCGGGATTCGACCTGTGGGCGATGTTACGCGCACTCTACCAGAATTACATATCCGGAGAGATCGAATCCGGTGCATCGACCATCACCCAGCAGTTGGCTCGTGCCCTCTTGCTGGACCCATCTGAGCGATACGAACAGACTTATCGACGTAAAGCGCGTGAAATCGTGCTGGCCTATAAGATCACCCGGCAATATTCCAAGGAAGAGATCCTCGAGCTTTATCTGAACGAGAACTTTTATCTGAATATGTCTTATGGCGTGGAAGCGGCAGCGGAGACTTATTTCAATATCCCAGCCAAGGACCTTAACCTCTGGCAGTCCTCCTTCCTCGCGGGGCTTCCCCAGGGACCGTCGATCTATGATATCTATACCAATCGCGATGCGACGCTCTACCGGCAGCGGTCCGTGTTGGTATTGATGTATGAACTCAGCGCGGAGCGGGATTGCATTGATGTTGGGATGGGGAAACCACCGGTCTGCGTTTCATACGATGAAGCAACCCAGGCCGGGATCGACCTGGCGAATTATGACTTCCCGGAACCGACCTTCAATATGACTTATCCGCATTGGGTGGTCTACGTCCGAACCTTGCTGGAGCAGCAGTACGATCCGCAGACGATCTACCGCAGCGGATTCACGGTTTATACCACCCTGGATCCGGATTTACAGGACGAGGCTGAACGGATCGTATCGGAGCAAGTGTCAGCACTTGAAGCGAATAACGCCCACAATGGCGCCTTGATCGCAATCGACCCGAACACGGGTGAGATCCTCTCGATGGTCGGGTCGGAAGATTTCTATAATGACGATATTGATGGACAGGTCAATATGGTGCTGTCCCAGACTCGCCAGCCGGGTTCAGCGATCAAACCGCTCACCTATGTCGCCGCCTTTGAAAAGGGATGGACGCCGTCTACATTGATTTGGGATGTCCCGTCCGAATTCCCACCATCGGACGATCCTTTCGACACCAATCCACCCTATGAACCGGTCAACTACGATGGCAAATTCCATGGACCGGTTACTGTCCGGTCTGCGTTGGCAAACTCATTCAATATTCCAGCTGTGAAGACTTTGCAGTACGTTGGGATCTATGACAATCCGGATATCCCCGGTGCGGATGGGTTGATCGCATTCGCCGAACGGCTGGGCATCACCAGCCTGACTCGTAATGACTACGGCCTGGCTTTGACGCTTGGCGGCGGCGAAGTCAGCCTTTTTGAGCTGACCTCCGCATACGCCACTTTCGCGCACGAAGGCAGAAGGGTGGCGCCCGTAGCGATTACCAAGATCGTCGACCATACCGGGAATGTGGTTTATGAATATGAACCGCCGGCCGGTGACCAGGTGGTGCGGACTGAACACGCATACCTGATCACTTCAATCTTATCCGATACCACCGCCCGGATCCCGATGTTCGGCACCAACCCGGTGATCAACCTCAACTTTACTGCCGCGGTCAAAACCGGCACAACGAATGATTTCCGTGATAACTGGACGGTCGGATATACGCCAGACCTGGTGGTTGGCGTTTGGGTTGGCAATACGGATTACTCGCCGATGGTGAATACGTCCGGATTGAGCGGCGCTGGGCCGATCTGGGCGGAGTTCATGACCGAAGCCATCGACCAGCTTAAGAACGGTAACCCTTCACCTTTCGTCCGGCCACCGGGGATCGTTGATCGAGTGATCTGCGCCATCTCCGGAACCGAACCCTCGCAGTGGTGCCCCCAACAAAAAAGTGAGATCTTCGCTTCCGACCAATTGCCGGAACCTAAATCTGAGGATTTATGGCAAAAGGTCAATATCGATACCTGGACTGGATTTGCAGCATCGGAAGCCTGTTCGGATTACACCGACCAAAAGTTCGCCATCAATGTGGAAGATATTTGGGCCAAAGCATGGTTAAAAAATGATTCAAAAGGTCAGGCCTGGGCGGAAGATATGGGCTTTTCAAAGCCTTTATTCTTCACACCTGAACGGGCCTGTCGCGCGGATGACCCCAAACCGATCATCAACCTGAGCGGAATCAGTGATGGCCAAACGCTGCATACCAGCCCGTTGGAGATCAAGGGGATGGTCACGGCGACCGAGAATTTCGATTATTACCGGATAGAATGGGGACGCGGGGCTGATCCCGTTTCATGGAAAGTCCTGGTGGATAAAGTGAAGTCACCTCAGGAAACACCGGCTAAGCTTTTTGAATGGGATTTGACGGATGTCGAGCCGGGGATTGTGACCCTGCGGATTTACATCCACAGTACGAAGGATACTTACGCGGAAAAGCGGATTTCACTGAATATCCAACTGCCCACGCCGACTCCGACGGAAACTTTGACTCCGACCCAGACGCCTACACTGACACCTATGCCGACTGAGACAACGGCCCCTTCGCTTACCCCCACGCCGACTTCCACCGGTACCTCAACCCCTACTGTGACGCCAACGCCGACAATAACCGAGACGCCGACGTAAATCTAGAATAAAGCTAGCTGGGATGAGCGATATTCCGGTGGATCAACCAGGATTTGCTCGATAAAGAGTTCGCGCGTGAGCAGAGGATTGACTTCAAGATCACGCACCAGACGATATTTCACGACCACATAAGCGCGATCCAGAGCTGCTTTCAGCACCGGGTCGCGTTCTTTTTTGTAAGCTAAAAGATTGGCACGGCTGCCAGGGATAAGCAGGATCTTGGTTTGAGCCTTGCTTTGATCGGCACGGATGTGTTTATCTACGATGGCGGAAGCCAGGATGTGGAAACTGTAGACCGGGTCCTCCAATCCGGGCTCATACCAGATAAAGTGGGTCTTGACCTTCAACAACATAATCCAAAGCCTGGCCGATTGTCATCAGAGACGCATGCATCGAATCGATATCCGCTTTGCGTGCAGCGGGTCGGTCAGATTCTCTCAGATGCCAGAGGTGGGAATTGGGCTCAACCAATTCGGCATAGGACTCCAGGCAGTTGAGCAGGTCGTCATGATCGGGGGTGAAAATGCCTTGCAGCTTCTGATAGGCATTGTGTTTGATCTGTTCGGCAGAGGCCGAACCCTGATCGATCAGGAAGCGGACGACCACCTTTTCTAACCGGTCAATCAACGGTTCCTCCGGCTCTCCTGGGTTCGCCAGCCACCAGATGCCGGTTTCAGGGGAGGCGGTACCACCGCCGACCCTTTCCAGGAATCCCCGTTCCTCAAATAAGGTTTCCAGCAGTCGTTCGGTTTCAGAAGCGAATTGGTTCTCATTTTCCATGAAAGTATCGATTGCCAGGGCGTTTCGATGTGCAAGATCAATGATCGCCGCCGCGTGAATTTGTTCAAAGTGGGCGGACTCGCCTTTTTCGTTCAGATATTCGACGATCGCTTGCCGGGCAAAGCTCAACATCTCGGCAGGCTGAATGGCATTGACCAATTCCGATCGAATCGTGAATTGGCATTGCGCGATCTCATCGTCAATGGATTGCGCGAAGGTGGATAGTTGGCAGCCGACCGTATCCGTCGCCAGCAGGGTCGCCAACAGAAGCATCGGTTCTATTTCCGCCACCAGACCAAAGATAGGGCAGTCTATGCGGCTGAGATGATGCAGGATTTCAAAGACGCCTCGCAGAGCATTGGTGTGCCAGTTCCAGTCGTAGCGTTGACGGGCAAGTACGCTTCGGATCGGCTCGACGGCCGCATGCCCCCAAATCCAGCCCGTCCAGAGGGCTGAGAGCGTCCAGAAAGCCTGATTAGGCCGGGGAATGATGGGGATCATGCCCTGGAAAGTTCCCGCTGCCGGCATCGGGTCTAATTCTTTCAAGCGTCCCTCGAACAAGATCAATGTTGATTCTTCCGGTTTTTCATCGGACCATTCCGTCATGGGAACAGGTTCGGCATAAACCTGCCAGGCTTCGATGGCTTCTTCCATCGCTTTCCAAAGGTTCTTTTCCTGGTAAATCGGCGGGATGACAAGCTGCCGAGGACGTTCACGTGGTGAAGGGTAGGCCCAGAGGGTGTTACCCTGATCCGCAGCATAAAGGATCAGGGCGATCAGTAAGTCACGCCGGCGAGGTGATTGTTCCAAGGTTTCAAGTTTGTTGATGATGGTTTGGAGGACGATCAGAGGACGTACCGGATAGGTGTTGAGGGCGTTCTCGACCTGTTCGCGAAGCGGGTCATCCGCTCCGGTGATTCGGTTGAGGGCACGCGCCTGATGCAGCCGAACAGGGGGAAGCTCTTCCATACCGTTGAGGTCATCGGGATCCAATTCCTGTTCGCCGCTTGCACCGCAGTTGGGACAGGTGACCAGGGCAGCATAAGGTCGATCCGCTTCTTTTTTCCATAAGAAAGCATCGGCTTCAACCTGCGTTCCACAGTCGGTGCAATTCACGCGGTAGAGACTGCGGATGTAGGGCTCCATCCGATCCTCACCTTTAGGCTCGATCGCGAGGTCCTGCAGAGCAGCCACCAGTTCCTCCTTTTGCGGCGCGCTGGCAAGGATGCGGATCAGGAAGGCATGGATTGGATTATTTGCGGCGACCAGAACCGAATAGCCTGCCTTGACCAATTCAATGGGCACGAGGGGATTGAATCCAAACGGTTCGAGAATCAAGTCCCCATCCTGTAAGTTCGCCTTTGCCCAGGCTGTTGCCATCCCGGTGGGGATAGGCGGGATGAAACGACCTAATGGCAGGTCTGGGGGCGGGCTTTTACCTGAGATGTAGGGAACATTCATCGAACCGTCCTTTCAGGTCCGAGAGTGCAAAGAGATCAGGATTTCTCACTCGAACATACAGCCGTTATTGAAGTTTCAGAATAACCACCTGATATGGCGTTACTTTTAGGACATTGTCCACCACATCCGCCTCACCAAAGAGAGGCTGCCAGTCTCCGTCCGGCATGAAGAAATCCTCATGGCGGCTGGTGAAATTGAGAATAACTAATAACCGGTCCTGGTCCAGGAGTCGCTCGAAGGCCAGTAAGGTATGTGGGTTTTCTGTTAGAGCTCTGAATTCTCCGCGCTGCAGCGCGGGTTCTGTTTTCCGCAGGGCGATCAGCGCTTTGGCGAAGTTCAAGAGTGATTCAGGGTCAGCAGCCTGTTCGATAACATTACGCTCGTTATAATCCTTGTTGACCGGCAGCCAGGGCTTGGCTTCGGAAAAACCGGCGTTTTCCCCGGCATTCCACTGCATAGGTGCCCGGCAGCCATCGCGACCTTTATAAAAGGGCCAAAAGGTGATGCCGATTGGGTCAAGTACATCGGATTTCTTGCGGACCGGGATATCCCGCAAACCAATTTCTTCCCCATAATAAATGAAGGGCGTGCCTCTCAGCGTGAGTAACATCGCCAGAGCGACCTTCGCACGTCTATCATCTTCACCAAAGCAATACCGGGTGGCTGAGCGTGGCATATCGTGGTTGCTGAGGAAGTTGTTCGGCCAGGCGTCTTCACTGAGCGCGGCGTACCACTTCTCGGCTGATTCGAGGAAGCGTTTGGGATGCCAGCGATTCTCGGCGAAATCAAAATTAAAGGCCGCATGCAGTTTGTTGTCGCCGCAGTAACTGGCGGTTTTTTCCGGGTCTGCCAGGAAAGTTTCACCGACCGCATAAGCGTCCTTATGCTGGTCAAGGATCCCGCGGATCTCACCCAGGAGTGGATACATTTCCGGCTGGGAGACGTCATAGATATGCCGCTGACGGTCAAAGGCGCGGATGCCGAGTTTCGGGGGGTTGTCTCGGAAGGCTGCATCTTTGAAGTAGACGTTGAAGACATCAAGGCGGAAACCATCCACACCTTTTTTGAGCCAGAACCGGAAGACATCCAGCATGGCCTCACGGACTTTCTGGTTCCGCCAGTTCAGATCGGGTTGCTCTTTGTAGAACATATGATAATAGAACTGATCCAGTTTTTCGTCATATTCCCAGGCGGAACCGCCGAAGATAGCTGTCCAATTATTGGGTGGATTGCCTTCCGCATCCGGATCTTGCCAGAGATACCAATCGTGATAGGAATTGGTGTCGGACTTCTTCGAATTCGATGAACCAGGGATGCTGGTCGGAGGTGTGATTGAGGACTAAATCCAGAATGATATGGATCTCACGTTTCTTCGCTTCCTTGACCAGCTCCTCGAAATCCTTCATGGTGCCGAATTTTGGGTCGATCGCGAGGTAATCGGCGACATCGTATCCATAATCGACGTCCGGTGAGGGGTAGATCGGTGAGAGCCAGATGGCGTCGATACCAAGGTCCTGGAGGTAATCAAGTTTACCGGTGATGCCGGGCAAGTCACCGATGCCGTCATTGTTGGAATCAGCAAACGAGCGTGGATAGATCTGATAGATAATGCCGTCACGCCACCAAAGAAAATCCTTTTTCATTTCACATCCCTTTTTATTTTGATTTTGTTATCCAGTTTTCAACCTTATCATAAGCGAAATAGAAGCGAAATACCAGCCGTCAGTAAATCCAAGCTTATCCAATATAGACAGAAGGCAGGGCGAGATTGGCACGTTTCCCGACCCGCAGCATGGCTTCGCCGGCTTTTCGGCGAATTTCCTCTTCATCGAAATCTCGGAAAATGCGGTTTCGGAGTAAGACCTTGCCATCCACGATCACATCCGAGACATCATCCGGGCCGCCGTTCAATACCACCGTCTTGGGCAGGTCGGCTGTGGGGGAGAGATGGATTTGGTTCACATCCAGCAGGACGATGTCGGCTTTTTTCCCTTCTTCAAGGGTGCCGATCTCATTTTCAAGCATGACCGCCTTTGCGCCGCCGATCGTTGCCATCTTCAGGGTGGTCATGGTCGGCAGGGTCAGGGGGTCGTTGATCTCCACACCGAACCGCGCCTGCATGGCGTTCTTCAAGAGCCGCATCTGCTCGAACAGGTTCAGACGCACCCCGGAACCGCCATCGGTGCCAAGGCCGATATTGATCCCCCGTGCCAGCATTTGAGGCGTCTTGCTGAAGCCGTGGTTCTGCAGGTTGGAGCTAGGGCAATGGACGGCGTTGGCTTGACGCTCCGCGAGGAGTTTGATCTCTTCCGCATTCAACCGGACAGAATGCGCGCCCAGAAAGTTCGGGCCTAACAAGCCGAATTTGTCAAACCACTGTGCGGGGCGCAGACCAAAATTACGCAAACAGTGTGAAATCTCATCCAGATGTTCGGCCAGGTGGGCGTGCACGCCTGTATGCAAGGCTTTGGAGCGCTCAGAGATCGCCTCAGCCAGCTCCGGTGAGGTGGTCATCGCCTGGCGAACGCCGAACCAGATCTTGATCCGGCCGTTCTCACGATCGTTATATCGGTCGTAGAGCGCTTCGGTCTTGGCGATGGCGTCCTGGACGGTGTCTTTCATCACATCCGGGACGAACGCGCCCTGATCCATGGTGGAGCGGGTGATCACTGCCCGGATACCAGTGAGGATCGAGGCTTCCGCGACGGCATCCATGAACGGGCCGCCGGCGTCGGCAAAGGTGGTGATGCCGGCTTTCAGGTTCTGCAAGCAAAACAACAGCGCACCGGCATAGGTGTCCTCATAGGTCAGCGAACTTTCGAAGGGGACCAGAATGCGCGCCCAGACCATCGGCAGCTCATCCACCACACTGCCGCGCAGCAGCGTTTGGGCGGCATGCGTGTGTCCATCGACGAAACCAGGCATCGCCAGCTTACCCTCGCCATCGAGGGTTTCCTTTACAGCAAACTCCGTTGGGCGTGGATCTGCGGTGATTCGGACAATTTTATTCTTTCTGATCAGGATTGTAGCGTTCGGGAAGAACGGTGAAATCCGGCTGCAGCACGAGGCAGTTGGTGATTGCCAGATCGAAGGTTTCCATGCATAACTCCAGGCTGTACTTGCGGTGACCATCGGTTCTTTAATATGTTTTTTCGACGAAATACATCTAAATTATAGTGGATTTGAATGAATTCGCAAATGAATATATAGCTGAAATTTCTCTGTCCAATTCTTTAATTATTGACGGTTAATTTGAAAGATGTTATATTAGAAACATGATTAAAAATTCAATATTATATCTTAAATTGTTGGTCGATATTCAGGATGAGAAGACTGCGTATTGCAGCAGTCCTTTAAAAACCAAGAGGATATTAAGGCGGGAGAAAACGCCGGAGCATTATCACAGATTAACTTCAATTGCCTGAAGAACCAATTTGCAGATCATAAGGTCGACTGAGTGGATTTTGATCGATTAAATAATTGTTCCGGATAAGATTTCCCAATCAAGCATACTTGAGGGCATAAATAAATTATCCGTGGGATTAAGGGTTGGAATAAGTATTAAATTTGTTCATTATTAGGAGGAAAACGCCGTGAAAAAAATTTCTCAGGCACTGGTCGTTCCAGTATTACTTGCATTAATCTTATCAATTTTCCCAATTCAAAATGTGGTTGCTCAGACAACAGATTATGAACTAACCTCAGTCACAGGCGTCTGGACAGCGACAAATGGAGGTGGGGATACCGTTACAGGAGTAGGAACGAACCATGTTTCTTGGGGACGCACATACGGAACTCCGAAAAGTGGTTTACAGTTTTTAGGGTCAAGTAATATTGGATTTGATGAGGGAGCGTACTTCGTCTTGGGCAATTTGACACATCTGAATTGGCCCGTCCACCCACCGACTGCCAATGGCGCGACCTTGCAAATCACCCTGCATTTTGCTTATCCAGATGTGTCTCCCGATCCCAGTTTCACATTTGATTTTGAAATTGAAGAGACCTCAAATGCTGCAAGTAACTGTCCTATATGGCAAACCCCTGGCGCGCCTCCTTGTGATGACAGGGTTTCCTTCCCGGATAGTTATGGCCAGGAAATCTTTACAGTTGGCGACAAACAATATACATTGAAAATCATTGGCTTTGTTGATTCTACAACCGGAGGAGCGCCAGTTGAAAAGTTCATTACCCATGAAAGCGAAAACAATACAGCCTATCTGGTAGGGGTTCTTTCTTCCGTGCTGGTTGAAGAACCGGCGATCAGCATCACCAAGAAGACCAACGATCAGGATGTTTCCAGCAGTCCCGGCCCGGAATTGGTAGTCGGTGACAGCGTGACCTGGCAGTATATCGTCCAGAATACGGGTAATGTGGACTTGACAAATGTTTCCGTCGTCGATGATCAGGTCGGTACAATCGCTTGCCCTAAAACTTCACTGGATGCAGGCGAATTGATGACCTGTACGGCTAGTGGAACGGTCGCATCGGGGCATTACCAAAACACTGCGACGGTTACAGCGCATCATCCCGGAGGGACGATTTCAGATAGTGACTCTGAGCTGGTATCACGGGGTGAAGATCTCAATTGATGTTGAGAAAGAATTTGTTATGATGGCTTGGACTGGCTGGATGCAGACAGCGGTAGCGGACCAGAGTTGATAGATGATGACGAGCCATTGTTCAGGTTCATTGTCACAAACGACGGAGATAGTGACCCTTAACAAATGTAGGATCTCGATGATAACCTGATCAATTCACTTCACGGTAACCTTGCCCTTACATCGCCATGTGTAGAACCAAACCCTCAATTCCGGGTGCGCATTTCACCTGTTATGGTGAAATGTCATGGTCGCAGGGCAGCATGAAAATACAGCAACCGTCTCCGGAAAATATGGGGACTTCACCGTGAACGATACAGACATAGCCCATTATTTTGGTGCAGATCCTTCGATCAAATTGAGAAAAATGTCTGGAATGGAATGGATTGGGCGGATGCGGACAGTGCGACCGGTCCGATCCGCTTCAGCGGCAGCGATGTTGAATTCAGATTCATTATAACCAACAATGGGAACGTAAGCCTGACTGATGTCGTCCTGAGCGACAATAAGATGTCATTTTTCACGGCTTCACGCGTGGTTGGTTCCTGCGGTTCAGTTGATCTGTTGGCAGCCGGGGATTTATTCACCTGTTATGGGAGCTTGCCCTGGGTAGAAGGCCAACATGAGAATGAGGCTTCCGTGAGTGGCAGTTTTGATGGGGGAATGGTAGAGGATACAGACCTGGCGCATTACTTTGGTGCGAACCCATCGGTGGACATCGAAAAATCAGTCTGGGATGGCGAAAAATGGCAGGACGCCGACAGCGCCACCGGACCAACACTTACTCCGGATGAAGACCCCGTTTTCCGTTTCGTGGTAACCAATAATGGGAATGTGCCCATCGATAATATTGACCTGATCGACGATAAGATCGGCGATATGCTGTACAGCAACCAGGCTTTGACCGTTCCCTGCGACACGAACGGCTCTTTGGCAGCAGGTTCTTTCTTGACATGTTACGGCAGCCTGCCCTGGGCGGCCGGACAGCAGGAGAACACAGCCGAAGTTCTTGCCGATTATGAAGGACTGGATGTCGATGATGAAGATACAGCCCATTATTTCGGTGCTGATGCGTCCATCGATGTCGAAAAATATGTGTTTGACGATCCAAACTGGATTGATGCGGACAACAGTCCTGGCCCATATCTGGATGGCCTTGATATCACCAAACCATCCTTCAAATTCGTCGTTACCAATGATGGCAATGTGGCTTTGGAAAATGTCGTCCTTAGTGATGATTTGATAACCTCGCTGTTTGCCGATGAAACAATGACATCCGCATGCGTTGAGACCGACCCATTGGCGCCAGGAGCGAGCTTCACCTGTTACGGCTCGAAAGCCTGGACTGCAGGACAACATGTAGATGAAGCTACTGCTTCGGGTGATTATGACGGTGATTCGATCGAGGATAAGGATAAGGCG
This sequence comes from uncultured Chloroflexia bacterium, assembly GCA_963748065.1. Taxonomy (GTDB): domain Bacteria; phylum Chloroflexota; class Anaerolineae; order Anaerolineales; family Anaerolineaceae; genus Brevifilum. Next base: position 28,697 of record CAVVHL010000012.1, read on the forward strand.
TATTATTTTGGCATCAATCCGATATTCGATGTTGAAAAATCAGTCTGGGATGGCACGACGTGGGTGGATGCTGGACTGCTGAAACCGGACCTGCCTTGCAGATCCGATGTCACGCCAACCTTCAAGTTCAAGGTAACCAATAATGGCAATGTTACCCTAACAGAGCGTTACCCTTTCTGATGATAAGAATCTCGTCCTTATTTAGTGATGAAGCTATGACTGAAGTCCTGTATTCAGAGATGTTATCGCTCAATTCGGGTGATAGTTTCACCTGTTATGGCAGTTCGGCATGGGCTGAAGGACAGCAGAAAAACACCGCCAAAGCTGAAGGCGAATTTGAATTCATTATGGTTGAAGATTTTGATGACTGCCATTATTTTGGCACATCATCGGAAATCACAGTTGAAAAATCGGTTTTGGATGGCTCGACCTGGGTGGATGCGGATAGCACACCCGGCCCGTACCTGCTTTCAGATGAAAATCCTTTGTTCCGATTTGTGGTTGAAAACACCGGGAATGTTGACCTGAGCAATGTTGTCCTTGAGGACAACAACATCTCAAATCTGTTCAGCGACCAGGGACTTACTACCGAGTGTGTCCCACCGGATCCATTCACTGCAGGAAGTTCATTTACGTGCTATGGTAGTCTGGCCTGGGCAAAGGGCAGCACAGCAATAAGGCGACAGCATCAGGATATTATGATGGGAAAAAAATTGAAGACACAGATCTCGCATTTTATTTCGGTGCTTCACCTGGATTGACGTTGAGAAATCCGTGATGGCCACCACCTGGGAAGATGCAGATAGTGCGCCTGGTCCCGTGTTTTGGAATGACCCGGTCTTTAAGTTCGTCGTTACAAATACAGGGAATGTGACCTTAACCGGCATTTCTCTTCAGGACAGTGATATCGTCACGCTTTACACAGATCAGACATTCCTGGAGATTTGTTTCAAAGAAGTGACATTGGAACCGGCGAAATTTTTGAATGTTACGGGAAGTTGGATTGGGCTATGGACAGCATGAAAATATTGCTACCGTCAACGGAAAATTCGACGTCAAGGATTATACGGATACAGACCAGGCTCATTATTTTGGACCCTATCTTGATATCGATGTTGAGAAGTCGGTCTGGAATGGGTCTTCATGGCAAGACGCCGACAGCGGTACCGGCCCTATGCTGGATAACAGCAGCGATCCATTGTTCCGCTTTGTGGTAACCAATACGGGCAACATGGAATTGCGGCAAGTCGATTTGACGGATAACCTGGTATCTGAATTGTTCAGTGATCAGGGTTTATCTACCGCCTGTGTTGAGCCGGACCCCTTCGGTAAAGGGGATACCTTCACCTGTTACGGTTCACTCGCTTGGGCGGCTGGGCAGCACGAAAACGAAGCTTCAGTCTACGCTTATAACGGTGAAGGTGTCGACGACTCGGACCTGGCGCATTACTTTGGGGCGACTCTGGGGATTACGGTTGAAAAAGCCGTATGGGATGGTACAGCCTGGCAGGACGCTGATAGTGCACCCGGGCCAAACCTCCCGAACAGTATGGACCCACTCTTCAAGTTCGTTGTGACGAATAACAGCAATACTTCTCTGAATAATGTTCAGTTGAGCGACAGTCTGATTGCTAATCTTTATGAGGATCAGACGCTCACGACGGCTTGTACGGAGCCTGAGCCCTTAGCTTCCGACGCAAGTTTCACCTGTTACGGCGGGCTGAGTTGGGCGGCTGGACAGCATGTGAATACGGCGACGGCGTCAGGTGAGATCGATGGTCTGCAAACTAGCGATTCCGATCCATCCCATTATTTTGGCGGCTCCTCCTCCATCTCACTTGATAAGACGGCCGATCCGGAAGTCTTTACAGCGGTGGATGATGTTATTACCTATACCTTTGAAGCTGAGAATACCGGGGATTTCACCCTGACGAATGTGACGATTACCGACCCCTTACCTGATCTCTCAACTTTGAACTGCAATCCAAACCAGCCAGCAACGCTGACGCCCGGGTCAACCATGACTTGCACGGCGACCTACGCCATCACGCAGGGAGACCTTGACCGGGGATATGTTGAGAATTCAGCGACGGTGGAGGGCACGGATCCCTATCAGGACACCGTCGAAGACGATGATGACGCGAGGGTGGAAGGACCCAAGGCTGGCGCTTCCATTAATCTCGAGAAGACCGCCGACCCGGAGATTTATCTGGCTGTGGATGATGAGATCACCTATACCTTTGTCGCCACCAATAACGGGATCTTCACGTTGACGGATGTCCAGATCACCGACCCCCTAACGGGATTGAGCGATCTCGATTGTGATATCACCTTACCGGCTATTTTGGAACCCGGTGAATCGGTTACCTGTACGGCAACTTATAAGATCGTCCAGGCGGATATCGATAACGGCAGCGTGGAAAACACCGCGACCGCGACTGGTGTGGGCAGCAATGAGGAAGAAGTTCAGGATCAGGACGACGCACTGGTGGAGGGACCGAAAGATGAAGCTGCTATCCACCTCGATAAGAGTGCCGACCCCACCAGTTATGCCAAAGCGGGGGAGGAGATCGTCTATTCCTTCACCGTGACCAACAACGGCATTTACACCCTCTACGACGTCACCGTGACGGACCCACTCTTCAGTTTGAACTTTGGGCCGATTGATGAACTCCCACCCGGTGAGAGCGAGACCTTTAAATATACCTATACGATCACCGAAGCTGATGTCAAAGCCAAGATCATTGAGAATACAGCCACCGCGATGGGGTATGATTCAGGCGAAAACCCGGTGAGCGACATCGATGACGAGATAGTATACGGCCCCGAGCCACCTAAAGTGAACCCGAATCCGGTGTTGCCGGCGACCGGATTTGCACCCGGAAGGGTCACCGATCTGCCGCTGCAATCACCGGATAAAGCTTACACTGAATTCTCCAGTTTCTGGCTCGAGATTCCAAAGCTGGGCCTCAGTATGGATATCGTCGGTGTGCCGAAGACCGGATCCGGCTGGGATGTTTCCTGGCTGGGCGAGGATTCCGGCTGGCTGAACGGGACAACGTTCCCAACCTGGCCCGGTAATAGTTTCCTGACCGGACACGTTTGGGATGCATTTGACCAGGCCGGTCCGTTCGTGAACCTCAACCAGTTGAAGTATGGTGATAAGATCGTCATCCATCTCTACGGCTCTGCATATACCTTCGAAGTGCGTTCCAGGTTAACGGTCAAACCGGACGACCTGAGCCTGATCGATAAGGAAGAGGATTTCGCCTGGCTCAACCTGGTGACTTGTAGAGGGTTCAGCCCCTCCGATGATGCCTACGGCTATCGTCTGATCGTTCGGGCGATCCTGGTGGATGTGGAGTAAGGAAAAGATACCCTAATGCATGGACAGGTCAATCCTCAGATGGGTTGACCTGTTTCATTAATACATTGAACGCAGGCACCTTGCACCTCGATTCATTATGTGCTAAAATCACTGGTGAGTTATTAAGCTTAGGCTTATGTTTCATACCCTTTACGTCGAAAAGTGGGTCTCCCCCACTTTTCTGTGTATAGTGCAGGAATATTGATGGAGTAAGAGGAATCATGAAGAGTGAATTTGCATTGGCATTCAACGAAGTTGTGGAAGATCGACAGCTATCCAAGGAAGTGATCCTGGAAGCGCTCGAGTTTGCCATGGTCTCTGCCTATCGCAGAGCGGTTAATGCCTCAAATGCCCAGCTTGTGGAAGCAAAGGTCGATATGGAAACCGGCGACGTCGAGATCTTCGCTGAGAAGGAAGTCGTCGAAGACGTTCAGGATGTACGCACTGAGGTACTGCTGAGCGATGCGCGCAAGGTGGATCCTGAGGCCGAATTGGGTGGTATGGTGGTCGTCGAGACCACACCGGATGACTTCGGTCGGGTTGCGGCGCAGACCGCACGCCAGGTGATCCAACAGCGCATCCGGGAAGCGGAGCGCGAAATCCAATACGACTACTTTGAGAAACAGGTCGGCGAAATCGTCAGCGGTATCGTCCAGGCAGTCAGCGGCCGTGGTGCGACCATCGGTCTCGATAAAAAGGCTGAAGGATTGATGCTGCGTAAGGATATGATCCCCCGAGAACGTCTGCGGGTGCATGATCGTATTCGTTCGTTGATCTATGATGTAAAAGAAACCAGCCGTGGGCCGCAAATCTTCCTTTCACGCGCCCACCGTAAATTCCTCCGACGTCTACTTGAAAACGAGGTCCCGGAAATCTACCATGGCGTGGTAGAGATCCGCTCCATCGCCCGGGAACCCGGCCAGCGTGCGAAGGTTGCCGTTTCAGCGACCCAGCAGGGTATTGACCCCGTTGGCGCTTGCGTCGGTGTGCGAGGTGTCCGCATCCAGGCGATCGTGCGCGAACTCAATGACGAAAAGATTGACGTGATCGAGTGGAGCAACGATACCGCTGCTTTCATTTCCAAGGCGATCAGCCCGGCACGTGTTTTGGGTGTTTACCTGATGGAAACTGAAGAAAACGGCAAGACGGCCACTGTGGTCGTACCGGAAGATCAGCTATCCCTGGCAATCGGTCGCGACGGGCAGAACGCCCGTCTGGCAGCCAAACTGACCGGCTGGCGAATTGATATTAAGAGCCTCGTTGAAGCGGCTGCGGAATCGCTGCATAAGTTGAAGGACATCGAAACCTACGCCGAGATGGCCGAGCGAGAAACTGAAGCGATGGAAAAAGTCGCCGTGCTGCTCGAAAAGAAGGCCGAAGGCCGTCCGCTCCCGCCGGAAGATTATGACTTCATGAACAGCTTTGTTGACCGGGTTGAACGCCGGGTCGAGAAGAAACGCCGCGAAGAGGATTTGGAAGAGAAACGGCGCTATGAGGAAGCTCTGGCGACCGTCCCGCCGTTGACATTTGAAATCGATATCCTGGATGTTGACCTGAAGGAGCATATGCTCTTCATCCTGCAGGAAGCCGGGATCGACACATTGGGTGATCTCGTACTCCAAATGCGGCTGGATCCGGACAATATCCTCGGTTTGAACGGGATCGGTCCGAAATCCTTCGAGGAAATCAAAGCGTTGACCGACGAACTGGTCATCACACCTGAAGAAGCCGCCGCAGCTGCAAAAATGGCTGAGGCAGCCGCAGAAGAAGCTGAAGCAGTTGAGGCCGTTGAAGAGGCTGCTGCTGAAGAAGAAGCAGTCACTGAAGCCGTCGAAGAAGCTGTTGAAGAAGCGGCTGAAGAAGAAGCCGCTGAGGCCGAAGAACCTGAAGTTGAAGCGGAAGTTGTCGAAGTCGAAAAACCGGAAGAGCCTGCCGCGAAAGCCGAAAAACCGGTCAAAGAAGCGGCGGAAGCGTCACCCAAAGAAGAAGATGAATTCGACAAACTCTTCTCTTATGATGCGAGAAAATACGGTTATTATGTCGACGAAAAGCCAAAATTTGAAGAGCCCGCTCCGGATAATGAGGCTTCTAAGCCGACCAAGAAGAAAAAGAAGAAGAAACGTCATACCAATTTTGAAGAACAGGATAATTGGGAAGACTGGTAACAAATAATGAGAAGCGATTAGATGGTCAAGAAATCCAAACGTCGCAGCAAGCATGTCCCTCGGCGAACCTGTGTGGGATGCCGGGAAGTCTTGCCAAAACGTACCTTGATCAGGATTGTCAAGGGCCCGGAAGGGGTCGTGGTTGACCCCACCGGAAAGACCCACGGCCGTGGCGCTTATTTACACGACCGTCGATCATGTTGGACGCACGGAATCAAAGGCGCGCTTGACCATGCACTCAAGACCGAGTTAACCAAACAGGAGAAAGAAGCGCTCCTGGCGTTTATGGATGCGCAAATCCCTGATGTGGAACCGGCCAAAAAGGGGGCAGAGGAAATGTCAGGATGAGTTAAGATCATCTGGTCGCTCCTCAACTTTGAATTATTCGAAATGACCTTGAAAGCCCTTGGGTTTTTCGGGGTAGGGGAATACTAAATGGAGGTGTTGTGTGAGCGATAATGGCAATGAAGAAAACAAAATTATTCTGCCTATAACAATTAGTGTACGGGACCTGGCGGAGAAAATGGACGCCAGCCCAATCGAGGTCATCAAGACTTTGATGGCCAATGGTGTTATGGCTAGTATTAACCAAACGGTTGACTTTGATACCGCGGCAGTGGTTGCCAGTGAATTGGGGTTCGAACCTGAGCTCGAACAGGTTGAAGAGACGACTGTTGATGAGCAGGGGGAAATCCCGCTCTGGCGCCGGATGATCGCCGATGAAGATGAGGGAGACCTGCAGCCTCGTCCGCCGGTCGTGACCATCCTGGGCCATGTTGACCACGGCAAGACCACCCTGCTGGATGCCATCCGGAAGACCGATGTCGCCGGAGGAGAAGAAGGCGGGATCACCCAACATATTGGCGCTTATCAGGTTGAGCATAACGGCAGGAAGATCACTTTCCTAGATACCCCCGGGCACGCAGCGTTCACATCCATGCGGGCACGCGGCGCGCAAGGCGCGGATATTGTGGTATTGGTGGTCGCCGCGGATGATGGCGTGATGCCGCAGACCCGAGAGGCTGCCAACCATGCCAAAGCTGCCCGTGTGCCGATCATTGTAGCGCTCAATAAGACAGACCTTTCCTCGGCCAATCCCGAACTTGCTAAAAAACAGCTTTCCGAAATCGAACTCGTCCCCGATGAATGGGATGGCGATACGATCGTTGTACCCGTCTCTGCCAAGAAGATGGAAGGTCTGGATGACCTGATGGAAGCCATCCTATTGGTAGCCGACAATAAGAGCATCAAAGCCAACCCCAACGGCGAAGTTTTGGGTACCGTGGTTGAAGCCGAATTGGATAAATCCACTGGCGTGATGGCGACACTGCTGCTTCAAAATGGCACCATCAAAGTTGGCGACACGATCCTGGCCGGCATGGCGCATGGTCGGATCAAGGCGATGTTCGATTTTCACGGGAACCGGATCAAACAGGCTGGTCCTTCCACACCGATCGTTGTGATGGGGTTGAACGATGTCCCTTCCGCCGGTGACCAATTTAGAAAAGTGGAATCTGAAAAAGAAGCGCGCGCCATCGTTAGTGATATGGAAGTGGAAGCCCAGGTTCATCCGGTTGCACGCAAAGCCACCCTTGAAGATTTATATGAGCATCTCCAAGCCGGCGAAGAACAGGAATTACGCCTGATCGTAAAGGCTGATGTACAGGGTTCGCTGGAGCCGATTGTCAATTCTCTGAAAGAGATTGGCGAAAAGGAACCGGAAGTTTCTATCAATATCCTTGCCAGTGAAACCGGAAATATCACCGAAGACGATGTGATGCTTGCCGCGGCTTCTGATGCGATCGTGATAGGTTTTGCGGTTGAAGCGGATAGCGCTGCCGAACGGCTTGCTGAGGCGGAAGGCGTTTCGATCCGGCTGTATACGATCATCTACAGGTTGACCGAAGATATAGAAAAAGCGATCAAAGGTATGCTCGAACCCGAAATGATCGAGCGTGTGATCGGTGAAGCCAAGGTCCTGGCGACATTCAAAGTCTCGAAATTTGACATGGCGGCAGGCTGCCGCGTGACCAAAGGTGAACTGCGCCGTAACGGTAAGATGCGCGTTCTTCGTAATGATGCCGTCATTTTCGAAGGTGATGTCGGTTCACTGAAACGGGGCAAAGACGACGTCCGAGAGGTCCGTGAAGGGTTCGAATGCGGTGTGGCTTTGAAAGGCTTCCATAATTTTGAGGTTGGCGACGTGCTCGAAAGTTATGTGATCGAACAGGAAAAACCCTAGGAAGGAAAGGTCATTAAGATGCCTTCAGGTATTCGATTACAACGAATTCAGGACCAGATCAAACGCGTTCTGACTGAGATACTGGAGACCAAAGTGAATGATCCCCGCATCGCGGGGGCATATATTACCGATGTTTCCGTTGACCGAGAACTTGATTTTGCCAATATCTATATCTCCTCGTTGGCAGGGGCTGAGCAGTCTGAGGAAATCCTGGCGGGGCTGCGTAACGCCGTCCGGGTTCATGCGATATGAACTCAGTCAGGAAATTAAGCTGCGGGTCATACCGAAACTTCGTTTCTATTGGGATGACACGCCGGAAAAAGCAGACCGGATTGAATCGCTCATTGCGGAAATCCAAGCCGAACGGGAAGCCCGCGGCGAGGACGAAGAGGAAAGTGAACACGAAGATAAAGAGGACGAAAACGATGAAGGATTTGGATCAGAAGATTAAGGCGGGTATTGAAGAGAGTGATCGATTCCTGATCGTCTCGCATGTCCGACCCGATGCGGATGCAGCCGGTTCACTGCTTGGCTTCGGCCTGGCGCTTCAACTGGCCGGGAAAACCGTGCAGATGGTATTGAAAGACGGCGCTGATAAATTTGAATATCTCCCCGGCAGCGAACTGATCGTCCGCGAAACTGATGGTGATTTTGATATGATTGTTGTGGTCGATTGCTCCGATCCATCCCGGGTGGGTGATGTCCTGGCCGATTATGGCGCACCTGACCTGGTTGTGGATCATCATAAAACGAATCTGGAATTTGGCGCTATCAATATTGTGGAGCCTGCCCAGGTGGCGACGGCGGCGATCCTCTACGATCACCTGCCGTCCTGGGGATTGAGCTTCAGTCCCGAAGTTGCTGCCTGTTTGCTCTCCGGCATCGTTGGGGATACGATTGGTTTCCGTACACCCAATGTCGACTCAAGCGTGCTGCGTAAAGCTGCAGCGTTGATGGATTTAGGCGCCGATCTCTCACAAATTTACCGCGAAGAATTGGTGACGAAGTCCTATACCGCCGTCAAATATTGGGGTGCGGGATTGAGCCGTTTGGCTTACGAAGATGGGCTGGTTTGGACAAGCTTAACCCTTGCTGACAAAAAGAAAATAGGGTATGCTGGAGACGATGATGCCGATTTGGTAAATGTGCTGTCATCGGTTAAAGAAGCCGAGATTGCACTCATTTTCATCGAACAAACACAAGGTAAAGTCAAAGTCAGTTGGAGGGCAAGACCCGGTTTTGATGTCTCCGGTATCGCATTTAGTTTCGGCGGTGGGGGACACGCTGCCGCGGCGGGTGCGGATATCGAAGGGGACCTTGATGAAGTTATAAGACGCGTCCTGACTAAAACTCGCGTTTTATTGGATAGTTCAAAGAAATAAAGAGGAGTCGAACGAAATCCCTATGGGGAGTACGGAGAATTATGAGCGACCAAGATTTTGATGTAAAGAACGCTGTTTCGGGGGTACTGGTTATAGACAAACCCGTAGGGATGACATCCCATGATGTAGTGCAGATCGTGCGCCGGGGCACCGGAATTCGGCGCGCCGGACATACCGGCACCCTGGACCCACGCGCTTCGGGTGTTTTGGTAGTGTTGGTTGGCCCCGCGGTCCGGCTGAGCGAATATGTTTCCGCATCCGATAAACGCTATCAGGCGATCATCCGGCTCGGTGAGAGCACGGATACTTATGATGGCGATGGTGAGATCACCCGCCGGTCGCCGGTCAATATCACCCAGGAACAGATCGAAGAAGCCTTGACCCAATTTGAAGGTACCGTTGAACAGGTGCCGCCGGCATATTCCGCCAAGAAAATCAACGGCCAAAAAGCCTATGAACTGGCTCGCAAGGGTGAAGAAGTGGAACTGGAACCCAAAGAGATCGATGTGTACCACCTGGAACTCCTCGAGTGGGATACGCCGGAAGCGATCGTGGACGTTTATTGTTCCTCCGGCACCTATGTCCGATCCTTGGCCAATGATCTCGGTGAGGTCCTCGGCTGCGGCGGTCACCTGGTCGGTTTACGCCGTACGAAGAGTGGTGAGTTCGCCCTGCGGGACGCCGTTCAACTGCGGAAACTCCAAGAAGCATTCGATGATGGTGATTGGTATAAATACTTGATCCCGGCTGCGGATGCATTAGGCGATTGGCCTTCACGGGAATTGACTTTTGAGGAAGTGGATCTGATCCGTCACGGTCATCGGATACCGGTTGAAGAAGCACCTGAAAATCCTGATAATTGGGTACGTGCGATCAGCCAGCAGGGTGAGCTGGTTGCCCTACTGGAATATGTCCCCGAAGATAAAGAGTGGCAGCCCAGGAAGGTGTTCTTTTCCTGAAGGCTTGAACGACCCTGATGCAAATCGAGCCGCCCTTTCCCAATTCATTTGAGGGAGGGCGCTTTTTCTGAGTATGGGAAAGGCATGACGCATGTCTGAGGAATATAATCCACAAATGCATATCATCGAATTTTCCGATCTTCCTCAAATGCAATATGACAAATCGTGCATCACGATCGGAAACTTTGACGGTGTCCATCTCGGGCATCAGGCCATCATCAACCAGGTCGTCAGCAGGGGGAAGCTGAAAGGTAAGGACGTGATCGTCATCACCTTTTTCCCCAATCCGGCCGATTTTTTCAGCAAATCTAAAAAGCATTTTTATTTGACTTCTCCGGAGGAAAAAGAGGCGATCCTGACTGGATTAGGTGTGGATGAGGTCGTTACTTTCCAGTTCGATCAGGCGTTTGCGAACTTGCTGCCAGAGACATTCCTTCTGGCCTTGAAAAAGAAGTTGGGATTGGATACGCTGGTCGTCGGGTATGACTTTGCCCTGGGTAAGAACCGCCAGGGCACCATACCTGTGCTCAAAGCGCTTGGGGACGAAATGGGATTCCGAGTTGAGGTAATGGATCCAGTCAGGTTCGACGGGCAGGAGATCTCATCCACACGTATCCGTAAAGCGCTCGGTGAAGGCGATGTCAGCCTGGCGTGGGAACTCCTCGGCCGGCCATATCAGATCACTGGTGAAGTGACGCATGGCTCGGACCGCGGCGCGCGGATTGGCTTGCCGACAGCGAATATGAACCATTGGTCGCAAAAGCAGCTCCCTGCAGTTGGCGTTTATGCCACCCGACCGATCTTATTCGGGAAGACCTATCAGGGGATTTCAAATATTGGATTCAGACCAACTTTCGAAGACCAGGAAAAGCCCAATATTGAAACGCATATCCTGGGTTTTGATGGTAATATCTATGGGGAGAAAATGGAACTTGAGTTCATCGAGAAGATCAGAGATGAGCAGAAGTTTTCCGGTGTTGAAGCATTTCTCGCACAAATAGAACGCGATAAAGCCACGGCCCGAAGGATCTTCCGCCATGACAAAAACTAGACGGATTTATTTACTCAGCCCCAAGGACCTCAACCCTGAGACTATCGCCGTCACATTCGCCAAGACGTCCCGTTCTCCCAAACCCTTTGATGAAATTGCCGCCGAATTGACCGATGCCAGCTCCGCCCGCTTCCATGAGAAGTGGGTCGTCGGATATGGACATGCTTCCGTAGCCGAACATGCAGTGCTGCACCTTGCGCTTGAAAATATTTCCCGATTGGCCATCGAAACTATTGAAGGCAACCGTTTAGCTTCCTACACGGAGAAATCCACCCGTTACCAGCAGTGGGAAGGTGACGCATTCTTTGTCCCGGAGGAATTGAAAAACCAACCTCTGCAGAACGGGTATCGGGAGACATGCCAACACCTATTCAGCACCTATCAGATGTGTGTGCCTAAAGTGCAGGATTGGCTTCGGCAGGTTAACCCGAGAGGGCAAGATGAATCCGAAAAAGCCTTCGAACGACGGATCCATCCAGCCGCGGTTGATATCTGCCGGTTCCTGCTGCCATCGGCAAGCCTCGCGAACGTCGGAGTGACGATCAATGCCCGGGCACTGGAATATGCGATCTGCAAGATGCTGAGTTCACCTCTCGAAGAAGTTCGCCAGATTGGTGAAACAGTTCTGGCTGCGGGAAAGCAGGAAACGCCGACGTTGATCAAGTACGCTGGGTGTAACGCATACTTGCTGCAGACAACCGAAAAAATGAAATCGTATACCGAAAACATTGAATCTGATGAGACCTGGTGACCTGATTAAGTTGGTTGACTACGATCCGGACGGTGAGGAGAAGATCCTTGCAGCGGTGTTATTTCGTTTCAGCCAGAACCGGTCATTCGATCAATGTCTGGAACAAGTCCGGCATCTGGATACAGCTCAGCGAAACTCACTTAATTGCAGACCTGATGGAAAGCCGCGGCCCATTCGACCAACCCCTGCGTGAATTTGAGTACGCCCAGATGACATTTGATGCGGTGATGGATCAGGGTGCTTATTTCGAGTTCAAACGGCATCGGATGATGACCCAGACGGTCCAATCGCTGACCGCTTTGCTGGGATTCGCTGTACCTAAAGGAATCGCTGAATCAGGATGTGAGCAAGCCTATCTACAAGCAATGCGACAGGCGGGGGACCTCTACCGTGAACTTGCTGACGTGGAATCCGGATGTTGCCGGTTATATCGTCCCCAACGGGTACAACCGGCGGGTCCTGTTCACGATGAATTTGCGTGAGGCGTTCAACTTCTGCCGTTTGCGCGCGGCGGAAAATGCCCATTTCTCGATCCGCGTCGTTGCACTGCGGATTTACGAAATCCTCTCCAAGATCTATCCATCCCTGGCAGCATATATGGACATTCCACAAGACACAAGTTGGCAAGATGTTGTGCAAAGCCATTTTTCATCACTCGCGATTGAATAATCTACAATTTCAATGAAATGAATTATTTGATAATTAAGGATTCGGAGAATTAATGATTTTTCTAGTAATCCTTTCATTCATAGTCTTTTGGATCATTGTCGGCAATACCGAACGTGAACCAAACTGGCGGATGGCCGTGATCCAGACTGGGATCATATGGGCAGGATATATGATCCTCGGAACGGAATTCCTAGGCTGGATCCATTCGATCAATAAATTGGGGTTGTCCATCCTTTGGTCTCTGCCGATCCTGGGTGGGATCGTATGGATTTGGCTGTGGCTGAGACACGGCAAAGTTCTTCGTCTGCCAATTGTCTATCATCGAGATTCATGGGCCGGTACGATCCTCGATTTCTTCGTGATGCTGATCCTTGTTATTACGGCGATCGTTGCCTGGGTCTCCCCACCAAACACGGAAGACGCAATGATCTTCCGGATGAGCCGTGTCGCCCACTGGGCGCAAAACGAATCCCTTGCCCATTATGCAACAAAGATTGAAACTCAGAACAGCAATGCTCCAGGCGCGGAGATCATGCAGTTGAATTTCTATGTCCTTTCCGGCTCGGACCGCAGCGTGAACCTGGTGGCCTGGATCGCATTCGCAGGGTCCGTGGCTGCCGCAGCCAGCCTGGCGGAAGTCCTCGGTGCAAAGGTCAATGGGCAACGAATGGCTGCAATCTTTGCTGCAACCATCCCTGCTGCCATCACCAATGCAACCGGCGCCTCGAACGATATCGTAGTCAGCTTCTGGACGGTCAGCGCCGTATTGATGCTGCTATATTATGCAAAAAAATCTCAAAAACCATTGACCCTTATCCTTGCAGGTTTAGCAGCCGCGCTTGCGGTTGTGACGAAAGCGACATCTCTGATCATCCTTTGGACGTTCGCCCTTTATGCCGTTGTGATCCTCCGTCATCGTTTAGGCATGGCGCGGATGTTGATGTGGGCTGTGATTGCATTCGCAATCGTGGGGATGGTCAATGGTGGGTATTTCATTCGGAACCAACAGGATTATGGTCAGTTTTACCGTCCGATCGAACTAGCGGGGAAGACCAATGAGATCCGGAACTGGCGGGTGATGGTCTCCAATATTACCAGGAACGCCGCTTTACATGCGGACTTGCCTTTCCCAAGAGCGGACTCATGGTTATGGTCTAACTTGCTTCAACTCCATGAAAAGCTGGGGCTGTCGATCAATGACCCCCGGACAACTCTTGGTGGTGATTTTTATATCCCAGAGGTCAATACATCTGAAGAGACCAGCGGAAACCCTCTGCATGCTGCTGTATTTGTGCTGGCGTTTGTTGCGGTTGTCGGCGCAGTCATTCTTGTTAAAGATGACCCGGAAATCCTCGTTTATAGCGGCGCGATTTTCTTCTCGCTGGTGTTGTTCTGTTATCTATTAAAATGGCAGCCAACGAACAGCGGGCTGCAGTTGCCCTATTTCTTCCTGTTTGCGCCGATGGTTGCCATCATGCTGGATAAATTGGAGAAATTCCAATTGGAGACGGCAATTGCAGCGATCCTGCTGGTTTATGCTGTGCCCTGGCTATTCCAAACACAGCAGCGGCCGATCGTAGCTGATCCGAACCGTACTTATCCGGTGAGTGTTTTTTATGAAACCAAAGATCGGCTGTATTTCGCTTCCGATCCCGAAGATTACGCTGTCTACCTGGCGATCACGGATGAAATCAAAGCGCTGGGGATCACGGATATTGGACTGGACCTGACGGACCACAGCCTGGAATATCCCTTCTGGGCTTTATTAGGTGCGCCTTCACCGGATTTGCACATTGAATGGGTTGCGACCGATACGACTTCTCAGAAATACCTGGATCCAGCCTTCGTTCCAGGCGCAATCATCTGCGAGGATTGTTCGGAGACGGACATTCTGAAATACAGCCAGACCTATCGGCATGAACGGCTCCAGCAGTTCGATCTCTTCATCCGCGATTAGTTATGACTTGACAAACTTATTCATCTGCTTATAATATGTACAACAATCACATAGTAAAAGACTTTGATGGGGAAGAGTAGACATTGACACGACGTCACAGAGAGCAGCGACCGGTGAGAGGCTGCACGAACGGCAATGTTGAATGGGCCTCGGAGTTTTTGAAGCGAAAGGCAACCATTAGCTTCAAACGGACACACCGCCGTTATCAAGGTGGAGGGTATACGCAGAGTTTCTGCCGTACCTGAGTAATGAGTGAGGCTGGCCTTTTCCCGTTGCATCGTCAATGGGTTTTTTAATTAAAGGATGCCTAAACTGGGTGGCACCACGGACAAACGTTCGTCCCAATCTTGGGATGAGCGTTTTTTTAATTCCAAACCCCATTACTCTGGCACATCCATTCTTTAGAAGACCCGGAGGTAAAAAATGTCTGAAGAGCAATATAAATACATCATGAGCGAAAGTGATATCCCCACGCAATGGTACAACATGAATGCGGATATGCCTGTGCCGCCCGCGCCAGTCCTCAATCCGCAGACAATGGAGCCGGTGACGCCGGACTTCCTGAACGTGCTGTTCCCGATGTCCCTGATCATGCAGGAAGTCAGCACCGATCGGTATATCGATATCCCGGAGGAAGTTCGGGAGATCTATAAACTCTGGCGGCCAACTCCGCTGATCCGTGCCCGCAGGCTTGAAAAAATGTTGGATACGCCGGCGCATATTTACTACAAAAATGAAGGCGCATCCATTTCCGGCAGCCACAAATGCAACACGGCGGTTGCTCAAGCTTATTATAATAAGCTTGACGGCACCAAATCATTGACGACTGAGACCGGCGCAGGACAATGGGGGTCCGCCTTGGCGATGGCCTGCAATTTCTTTGATATGGACCTGGAAGTATACATGGTCAAGGTCTCTTATCAGCAGAAACCCTATCGCCGAATCATCATGCAGACCTTCGGCGCGGATGTTTACGCCAGCCCAACCGACCGAACGGCTTATGGTCGTAACTTACTGGCTGAGGATCCGGATAACCCAGGTTCACTCGGTATTGCGATTTCGGAAGCCGTCGAAGTGGCAGCCACTTCAGGCGGCGTAAAGAAATACAGTCTGGGGTCGGTGCTTAACCATGTGCTGCTGCATCAGTCTGTGATCGGCCAGGAAGCGCTCAAACAAATGGATCTCGCCGGGGAATATCCGGATGTGGTGATTGGGTGCGTAGGCGGCGGCTCCAACTTCGGCGGAATCGCATTCCCGTTCCTGCAGCAGAACCTGACGGGTGGAAAGAGTACCCGGCTGCTGGCGATTGAACCGGAAGCAACCCCTTCGCTGACTCGCGGCGTCTACGCTTTCGACTATGGGGATACGGCGAAAATGGCCCCGATCGTGAAGATGTACACCCTGGGTCATGATTTTGTGCCTGCACCGATCCATGCGGGCGGTTTACGTTATCATGGCATGTCTCCCCAGATTTGTGCGCTTTATGATGCCGGATACATTGAAGCCAAAGCAGTCCCACAGTTGGGCACCTTTGAGGCAGCGATCATGTTTGCCAAATCGGAAGGTACCATCCCCGCGCCTGAATCGGCGCATGCAATCCGGGCTGCCATCGATGAGGCGTTGGAAGCGAAGCAACTGGGCGAGGAACGCGTGATCCTTTTCAATCTCTCCGGCCACGGTTTGCTGGACCTCTCAGCCTACGATGCTTATAACCAGGGCCAACTCATTAACGACACGCTTGACATCAGTGATGAGGAGATCAAACAACGACTACCTAAAGTGGCGTTCGTTTAAACGGGAATTCTCTTTCACTACTTTCTTGAAAATCAAGTCCTCATTTTTTAAGGTGAGGATTTGATTTTTTAAGAATTGGGTTTTGAGGTGAGGAATAGCATCAATGTTATAATCAATTGATTTTTGAATTTTCACTTTGATGTGGTTTAGACAACTGGAAATGTTGAGCCTATAAAAAGAGGAGGTTGTAGTGGCAGTACATTTATATTTATCTCTTGTACCGGAAGCACTCATCGCTTCAATGCTCACCCCCGAAGAATTTGGCAGTTATTATGCTGTGGGCACGGAGAAGAAATCCAGCGGTCAGGCAATCTTCTTCGAAGTCGATCCGAAATTCCGCAATAAATATTTCCGAATCCAGGAAGGCATCTCAAGGTGCGTCCCACATGAGGATGGTTCACCGAAGGCGTCTATCTATATCTCCGTCTATCGTGTGTTGGAACATGTCGACAATTCGGCCCTCGGAAAATTGTATCTGACGACCCAGGATGGTCGAACGCTGGGGTTGGAATTTACGGATGTGATCCCAGAAATGAATGAGGGATTGCATCTTTATAAAGAAATTTCACCTGTCTCACCTTTGGTTGCCAGTCGTTTGAACCCGTTGGAATTCTATGACCTGATCGTCAAGAATCCGACGTCATTGGTCACGCTTCCGGCAATCGCCTTTGCAGAGCTACGATTAGATGAACTTGCTGAGGACCCGGAAATGGGCGAGGTCGGCGATCTGCCTTATTCGAATATGGATCACCTGCGGGCTGTCCTCAGAGATCTGATGACGAAACCTGTGGCGACTAAAATGGTGGATCGGGCAAGTCCGGCGACTTTTGCTTATCGGACGGTCAGGAATGGTTTCTTCGTTGGCAACGGTTTCAAACTGCTTTATTTCCCAATGCCATCCAAACAGGACCTGCGTGAAAACAATTATCGCTGGTGGCGGTCTGCAAATATGTAAGCACTGTCGATGTCCTAAAATGGGCATCGATATTTTATTTTCAATATATAGGAGATCTTTATGGAAACAACGTGGCTTTATATTAGTATCGCAGCAAGTATTCTCTCTATCGGAGTTGCTGTCTACCTCTATTTTTGGGTAAAAAAGCAGGATCCTGGATCAGAAAAGGCGCAAGAAGTTGCTTCCTGGATCCGGGAAGGTGCCCAAACTTATCTGAAACGGCTTTATCTGGCTTTGACACTCGTCGCTTTAATTCTTGGCTTCATCATCGCAATCGTCTTTAGCTTTAATCTGAATGAAGTGGCTGTTGGGAATATTGCGATCCAGCCCGGTGATGGCATTCGCATGGCAATTGCCTTTATCGTAGGTTCACTCTGTTCAGCAATTGCAGGTTATCTGGGTATGGGTGTCGCTGTGGAAGCCAATGTCCGCACGGCAACTGCCGCTAACGAATCACTCAACAAAGCCTTCAAACTTTCTTTCTATGCCGGTTCCGTTATGGGCCTGGCAATGGTTGGGCTGGCAGTGCTTGGCATGAGTGTGATCTTCCTGATCACCGGAAATGCTGAAACCATCCTGGGCTTCAGCTTCGGCGCGTCAACCCTGGCTTTGTTGGCGAAAGCCGGCGGCGGTATTTATACCAAAACGGCGGATATTGCAGCCGATCTGGTTGGCAAAATTGAAGTTGGCATTCCTGAAGACGATCCCCGCAACCCCGCCGTGGTTGCAGACAACGTGGGAGACAACGTTGGTGACGTCGCCGGGATGGGTGCCGATATCTTTGACTCTTACGTGGCTTCGACGGTCGCCGTGATGCTGCTTGCGGCCGCTTCTACTTCGATGAGCGTAAAATACGTGGTTCTGCCGCTGATCCTTTGTACGTTGGGCATCGGTGCTTCGTTGTTGGGTATTCAGTTTGTACGGGTGGGGAAGAATGGAAAACCGGGTCCTGCGCTGAACTTTGGTACGATCATTACGACGATCTTCTTCTCAGCGATGGTGGTTGCGCTCGTGCTCCTGACCGATATCAACATTGGTGTGCTCTGGTCCACCCTGACCGGTCTGATCACCGGTGTTATTATCGGGTTCACCTCCGACTATTTTACTTCCGACAATCACAAACCAGTGTTTGAGACCGCTCGGGTTTCCGAATCCGGCTCAGCGATCAATATCATCACCGGTTTCAGCTACGGCCTGGTTAGTATCGTACCCTCCGTCATCGGAATCGCTGTTGCGACGTTGTTAGCTTATTATCTTTCTGAAGCAAGCGGACTCCCGGGGATATACGGAATCGGTATCAGCGCGGTTGGTATGCTGTCGATCAGCGGCATGATCGTTTCCGCCGACGCCTATGGCCCGATCGTAGATAACGCACGCGGGATCGCCGAAATGGCCGGAATGGGTGAGGAAGTTATTGCCACGACGGATATCCTCGATTCGGCCGGTAACACTGCGAAAGCCATCACCAAAGGTTTCAGCATCAGCGCAGCGGCCCTGACCGTGTTGGCTTTGTTTGCTGCTTATGCAGAGGTCGTCACCGCCAGTGGTGTGGAAGTGAGCATGAGCCTGAAGGACCCCATTGTTGTTGCTGGCGTATTCCTGGGTGCGATGACGCCGCCGTTGTTCTCGGCGCTGACCATGCTCTCCGTGACACATAACGCTTTCGATATGATCGAAGAGATCCGCCGCCAGTTCCGTGAGCATCCGGGTATCCTGGCCGGTACCGAAAAGCCCGATTATGCGACCTGTGTTGGCCTGGCTGCGCAAGGCGCGTTGAGTTCGTTGATCATGCCTGCTTTCCTCGCAGTCGGCTTGCCCCTGCTGGTGGGTTTCATCCTCGGCCCGAACGCTCTGGGTGGCTTCCTGGGCGGTTCCATCTTCACCGGTGTGATCTTTGCCCTCCTGATGGCCAATGCCGGTGGACTCTGGGACAATGCCAAGAAGTTCATCGAGACCGGACAATTCGGTGGCACCGGCTCAGATGCCCATAAAGCAAGTGTGGTAGGCGACACCGTCGGTGATCCTTTCAAAGATACCGCTGGTCCCTCATTGAACACACTGATCACTGTAATGTCGCTGGTTTCCTCGTTGTTCGCCCCGATCATCGCAGCTTTCCATCTTTTCTAAGATTTGGCATTGACGTAATTACTATAGTTTAATAACAAACGAAAAAAATCCCGGGATTGCAATACTCCCGGGATTTTCTTGTTTAATTTCGTTGTTAGATTGGCACGGTGAAATGGAATGTAGACCCTTCACCTGGTGTGCTCTCGAACCACATCGTGCCGCCCATCATCTCGGTCAAACTCTTTGATATACGCAGCCCCAGACCGGTCCCGAGATCTTCAAAATCTTCTCATTCGTCCCACGGAAGAATTTGGAGAAGATCTGGTTCTGATCTTCATATTCGATCCCAAAGCCATTGTCCTCCACAATGAAGTGGACGACTTCCGCGGCGCCTTTTAGATCCCACTCATTAAATGCATGTTCGGCAGAGATGATAATCTTCCCGCCCTCAGGCGTATATTTGATCGCGTTGGATACCAGGTTAGCCAGCACCTGAATCAGACGCTGCCGATCGCACCAGACCTGGGGCAGGTCTTCTTCGATCCGATTTTCCACAATGATCGATTTGGCATTGATCTGTTGATTGTAGGTTTGCAGCACTTCATTAACCAACTCGGTGACATCCACAGTTGCAAATACAAACCGCAAGGATTTTGACTCGATATGCGACTGGTCCGAAAGGTCGGTGATGAATGTGCTCATCCGGCGGACATTGTGAGAAATTGTCTTGAGGAAATCTTCCTGTTCTTCATTGATATCGCCCACCATGCCCTTGGCAAGGATATCCGCATGGCCTTTGATGGCCGTTAGGGGATTCTTCAATTCATGGGAGATGAAGCTGATGAATTCATTCTTTGCATTAATTGCATTTTGCAGATCTTCGTATAAAATAGCGTTTCGGAGTGCGATCACAGCATGATTATTCAAACTGAGCAGGAATTCAATATCATTTTTGCTGATCTCGTCGGGCGATGTTAAGTGGAGGATCAACAGTGAATATAAATCGTCTTCCAGCTTTGATGTGACCAGGACGTGTGCTTTGATTTCAGACGATAAGCCTAATTGTTCAGAGAGCTCCTCAGCATCACCTTCAACCAATTGATAATTATCATCACTGTCCTCAGAGAACCAATTGAAGTCTCTTAACTCAAGTTTATCTTTGTGGATCAGACCTTCATTTTCAATGGATTTTTGCCAGATATCATCGATTTCATGATAATAGGTGTCCACAACCATAATACTGCCATAGCTAACCTTCGTGTAGGTTAACCCAGCTTTGAGCGTGGTTTTCAAGGCTTCATCAAGTTTTCGGCTGGAATGCAGTTCGCTATCAATCTGCTGCATGGTATAAAGTTCTTCAATACGACGCTCAAGCGCCTGATCGGTTTTGGTGTAGAGCCCGGCATTGTACATAGCAATGGCTGCCTGATTTGCAAAACTTTTCAGGGTATCAATATCGGTTTCTGAGAAGGGGAGTTCGTTTTCCTTATTAATCACCTCCAATATCCCGATGACTTTATTTTGCGTTATCAGAGGTACTGCAAGGATATTTGAGATTTCTCTAAAGGCATCCGGTGTATCTGACCAGAAGTACATTTCATCTGTGGCAATGTTGTTATTGATCACCGGATTTCGTTCACGGTAGGATTGACCTGCAACACCTTTATATTTTGGTAAGTTTTTCCCGAAAAGCTTCGAACCAACTGAACCATCGATGACTCTAAAGGTTAGTGATTCATCTTCTTCAACGACCAGCAATGCACCGGATGTTGCCTGTAAGAACGTTTTTGCACTTTCTACTATTTGTTTTAACAAAGGCTCCATTGCGAGCGTGGATGTTAATTGCTGACTGACCTCATTCAGCTTGGCAAGATGTTCCGTTTGATTTTGTGATATCTGGAGCAGGCGGGATTTGATGATCGCACCCGTTATAAGGTTGGTTACGGATTGTGCGAGATTCAGGTTTGACTGGGAGAATCGTTGTTCGTTCCTATTATTCGTCAGGCTGAGTGCGCCGACAATCTGATTTTCAATTTCCAAAGGAACATACAACCAGTTTTCGAATTCGGTATGTCCCAGGATGGCCTTCTTCTCTTTGATAACCTTTTCCTCAGGGAATCCCGCAGAGAGTTTCTCCGGTTTTGCCGTTGGAATAGTGACCTGGTTTTCATCTATCGAGAAGTATCGCTGGAAAGAATCCGTTTTTTCACTTTTCAGCACCAAGGAAAACCGGTTGGCAGGAATGACATCTTTCAGCATTTTATAAATGGTTAAAAGGAGTTGGTCGTAATTTGATAGGTTATTTATTGCTGTCGCAATCCGATTGAGGACTTCCATTTCTTTCAAACGCTGCTGCATCGACTTGAATGAATCCAATCGCTCATACACCAACGCGAGTTGTGAGGCGAGCGATTCGATGAGTTGGATATCCGAATCCTGAATCGGTTTTTGTTTGGGGTCGGTTTTCATTTCAACCCAACCCAATAAGCGAAAATGCCCGTTGATCGGGATAAAGGAATGGATCAGGTCAAGTTCTGTTTTAGGAATCTCTACACCCAGTTCAGGAATTGATTTGGTTTCCGGTCGAATGACAAGTGTGGCACTCAACTCAAGCAGAGATGAAGGTAAAGGTGCATTGCTAGAAAAAATCGGTGTGGATTTGTGAGTAATATGAGTCAGTGCTGATTCACGGTAAGTATCGGTAGCCTGGTCTTTAATGAATATTCCGATAGAATCAGGGTGAAATATTTCTACGATGGCATCTCTGAATAGAGTAATGGCATTATTTTTTTCATTTACCGCGGACAGTTTATTCGTGAACTCAAGAGTTAAAAATCTCACGATTGAAAAATGCCCCATTGTTTTCAAGTGAAAAGAGTCTGTTGATTCGGCTTCGGATGGGTTCAAATGTCAACACGACCAGAAAAATCAGACTGCCGATGATCAATGGGTTATCCGGATTGATCTGAGCTATCAAAACTTTGTTAATCAGATAGACAATAGCAAAATATGCAAAACCAAAAAATATCGTTAATAGGATGAATACCAGTGTTCGATAAATTTGTTTTTGGGATTGAGGCAGGCTCAAGTGTCGTGTAGTAAATGTGTAAACCAGGGGTATGAGTACTAATGGGAGTACAAAGAATGGATTAATTGGCGGTTCGCGACGGTTGATCAGATTAACTGCAATTTGAAGAAAGAGCGGTAAAACTGTCAATACTGTTGCAGCGAGAAATGTTTCCGAATAACGCTGAATGATTGGTGAAACGGTCTTCAATCGGACGTAGATAAACGAGGCGAACAAAGCTAAGAAGCTAATTGCCAATGACAATCCAAGGATGACGAAAGTTGTTAAATAGACTGTACTTTCAGACATATTCCTTAGCTGGAAGATTCCTATTGCTGCCAGAAGAAGGTTGTGTGGATAGCCGATGAAACTTAATCCCACTTTTGGAGACAACCGCCTCCATCTTTTTGGGAGCAGGACGACGATCTGGATCAAAGATCCCGCCGCCATTCCCATACCCAGGAAGAGTAGTTTTGATAAGCCATGCATGGTGATGAAATTGAAATATGTAGATAATATTAGCGACAAACTGAAGAAGAACAATGCGAGTAGGTATAGATAGGGTGGTTTGCGGCGTATTGTTGAAAACCCATAGCCCAATAACAAAGCAGACCAATGCCGCGAATAATGAGGTGTAAAGATAAATCACATCATCGAGCGGGGTGAATTGGCCCAACTCAACTTCAAACGTATGGCTGCTCTCTCCGATCGACGTCGTGATCGTCACCGAATCGCCCGGGTGTTTGGCGGCCAGGAAGTTGATTAATCGAGTTGTGGAATTGATCTCGAGTCCATTAATGGAGACCAATTTTGTCTCCGTGCCCAAACCGTGTTCCTGAAGCGGCCAGGAATCATTTGGCAGAACTTTGGTGACTTGTATGAAGTTAAGAGATGGCGTGAGGAATCCGCCGATGAACGGCATCTGAGACCAGTGTACAGCCTGGATTGATGATATCACCAATGCAAATATCACAATCGAAACGTACACGACGACGATCAGGTTCGGTATCAGGTTCTTGCGGAAATATCTCAGGTTCATTAATTTAGATGATGATTAATCTGTCGTTGATTTGTCTTAATCAAAAATAGTAATGAGATAGTGGAATTCTAACCTCAATCTAACGCTATAATATCATAGCAGGGTTTCAAATTCAGATAGGCAATAAATGTGACAGAGGTGTAAATTAAAAGGAAATGCAGCGAGATTTTGGGCCGGGACTGACCATTGATGATCTGATCGGATTGTGCGCGGGTGATATCCGTTCAATCCGGCTGCCGAATGAAGCGGTTTATCAACACCTCGAAAAAGCCGTTCAGATTTTGAGCGAACAAGACCTGACAGATTACGTGTTAATGGAACTCTGGGGGGATGGACACAGCGCCTGGCAGGGACCGGTTAAAGAAAATGTCTTGTTGGTCCGGCCGACAGGCCAGATCGTCTCCCGCCACTTATAGTGCGTTAATTATTTTTGGATAATCGATTTCAAATCGGTCTGGATCTCAGGGGGAAAGAAAGCCAGGCTTTGTTTGACCAGCCGGTCCGTTTCCGCGGATTTATACAATGAAAGTGTCTGACGAAGAAAAAACCCGGTTTCGGTCGGAGATAGCTCCGCCAAAACCCCGATCAATTTCACCAAATCGCGGATGATATCCGGATGGGGGTTTCGGATGAATGGGCTGATCAGGCGATAGATCGCAGGCAGGTTCTTGAATTGCGGATTTTTGATTCCTTCGATCAATCCCTGGATGCCCAAGGACAACATTTCGGGATCGGTGGATTCCAAATGGGTTGAGAGGTATCCTTCCCAGGCATCCACAAAATGGATTTGAAGCTGGCGAGTCCCATTTGAGAATAATTCCTTCACCAGGCTGGCGTCCAGTTCATCGTCGATCCAGGCGTTCAACCGGTCAATTACCGGACCAGGGGTTTCGATTGGCGTGAGTCCAAGGATTGTGATCGCTGTTTGCTTCACTTCATAATAAGAATCTTGCCAAAGTTCATCTGCAAGCCGAATTGCAGATTCGGGATCATCCTGAATTTTTCGATCCAAGTCGATGTCCAGTTGGCGGGTAAGCGGTTTGGGCAAATGATACATCGGGATCAACGGGCGGAAACCTGCGGAATCACCAAACTTCAACGCTCGATTGGCATAAAGTTCGAAAAGACCCCGAAGCCGTTGATGGAATTCCTCCGGAGAGGTGAAGAAATGCATCACCCCTTCGATTTGGAATCTTAAGCGCGTTGGATTGACGGCAGTCATGCTATCCTTTGATGAAAACCCTCCGGATTTTTACATCGAAACCCGGAGGGGAAATGACTTCTAGTACGCCCTGGCGAAATAAGCTTTTTGGGTGGCTTCTTCGCCGCTGTAAATACATTTGCCTTTTCCATCGGGCTGGTCCAGCGGAATGCAGCGTAAGGTCGCTTTCGTTTCCTCCTTGATCTTCGCTTCATTTTCCGCATCCGGCTTCCACCAGACGTAACACCAGCCGCCGTTTTCGATGATCTCTTTGAACTCTTCATAATCCTTGGGTTCAAAGATATGTTCATCACGGAAACGAGTCGCTTTGGCGAGCATGTTCGCCTGGATCGTCTCAAGCATCTCAGCCACTGTCTGGGCGATGCCATCCTGTGGGACAAAGGATTTTCCGTCCCTACCGGGGATATCACGGCGAGCCAATGCGACACTGCCTTTCGCGACGTCTTTCGGGCCGATCTCGAGCCGCAGCGGTACACCGCGCAATTCCCACTCGTTGAATTTGAACCCAGGTGTCACTTCATCGCGATCGTCCACCTTGACACGGAAATCGCTCAGTTCAGCCTGGACCCGATCAACAACCGCCATGACTGCCTCGCGTTCCTCATCACTGCGGAAGATCGGAACGATCACGACCTGGATTGGCGCCAAGCGGGGCGGCAGGACCAAGCCCTGGTCATCGCCATGGGTCATGATGATTGCGCCGATGAAGCGGGTGGAGAGGCCCCAGGATGTTGTCCAGCAATACTGCAGGGTGTTATTTTCATCCAGATATTGGATATCAAATGCCTTGGCGAAGTTCTGGCCCAGGTTATGGCTGGTACCGGATTGCAGGGCTTTGGTATCGCCCATCATCGCTTCAATGGTATAAGAACGCACCGCACCGGCGAATTTCTCACTCTCACTCTTGAGGCCGGGGATGACCGGCACGGCGGCTTCGTTAACCGCAAAGTCGGTGTAGATATCAAGCATGCGAAGGGTTTCTTCCTCAGCTTCTTCCGCGGTGGCATGAGCCGTATGGCCTTCCTGCCAGTAGAATTCGAGTGTGCGCAGGAACAACCGGGTCCGCATTTCCCAGCGAACGACGTTGCCCCATTGGTTGATCAGCACGGGCAGGTCCCGATAGGACTGGATCCATTTTGAATACATATAACCGATGATGGTTTCCGAAGTCGGCCGGACAATCAACGGCTCTTCCAGTTCGGTACCGCCGCCGATGGTCACCACGGCCAGTTCAGGCGAGAAGCCTTCCACGTGTTCCTTTTCCTTTTCAAGGAAAGACATCGGGATGAAGAGCGGGAAGGCCGCGTTAACGTGGCCGGTCGCTTTGAAACGTGTGTCGAGTGCGTTCTGGATATTTTCCCATAACGACCAGCCGTATGGCCGCACGACCATACAACCCCGGACGGGGGCGTAGTCAGCAAGTTCGGCACGTTGTACGAGCTGGTTGTACCACTCGGAATAATTTTCTTCTCTTGGAGTTAATTTCTTTTCGTCCATAATGTTCCTATAAATTAGGTAATCTCTTTTCCTTGCTATAGAATTGAATAAGATTTGAGGATGTCCAGAGCGTCTTTCGGTGTTGGCGCAAAACTCAGGTATTCACGGCTGGAAAGCGAAACATAATCTCCGAGATTGGCATAGAATGTCTCCATCAGCGTGAACCAACCCTCGCCAACCAGGATCAGCGGTTTCGGGTCAATCGTGTGCAGGATAAGGTGGTTCCAGGTCAGGCCGATCTCCACCAGCGTTCCAACTCCACCCGGAAGGGCAATGGCGGCATCACAATCCTCAACCAGCTTGTCCAGGCGTTCTTTAAATGTAGCGCAGCGCCACTCCTCCGTCACCCATGGGTTGGGGTTCATCGGACGGTAAGCTTCAATTTCATCGCTGGAGACGCCGATCACGGTCACACCTGCTTCGTTTGCGCCTTTAGAAACGGCCTCCATTGTACCGACATATCCACCGGTCATCACTGCCAAGCCGGCTCCACCAAGAAGCTTGCCTAATTGGTAGGCTTCCATGTAAGCCGGGGAATCCGGTTTGGGGCTTGCGCCGCCAAAAACACTGATCTTCTTCATTTTTATTCCTCTATCTCAATCTTCTTCTTTCCACGTCCTGGAATAGTTCTTTGCCAACTTGGTCAGGATAGCATCCTCAAGGTCAATTTTGCGATACGCTGGCAAGCTGCAGCAGGTAAAGCGAAACATCCGCCAATTCGCTTGCCAGCATTTGAGGGTCTGGGGCTTTTTCTTTCCATTGGAATAGCTCCAGGACCTCGGCTGCTTCAATGCTCATTGAGATTGCCAAATTCTTTGGCGTCTGGGGACGCGGGCTTTCCGGCGTCGTACCAGCCTTTTTCCTGGACAAAACGGTTCATTTCTGCAGTCAGGGTTTAATATCCATAACTTCAAAATTATACATGATTGTGGGAATGCCGGAAGAAAGCAGCAGGTTAAAAGGATTGTTTCTGGGCCAGTACCCCAAAAGCCTTTGCCCGCGGGGAGACCGTGAAACCCGCCTTACGCAGCCGTTCAACGACCCCGCGTCCAACATTGGCGCCATGCCGGCTGTCCGGGTTTCCGATGTAGTGAAATAGACGGCCGTTAGGTTTGAGGATCCGAAAGAATTCCCGATATAAGGCGCCGGAATAGAGCTGACCGGCGAGATTGAACATGGGCGGATCGTGGATGATGGCGTTAAAGGTTTCATCCGGGAATGTAGGAACCAATTCGGCACTGTCGCCAATTAATTGCTCGATTACGGGATTGGTGAATAATTCGCGTGACCATGGATTAATTTTGCATATGGTTATAACCGCCGGGTCGAACTCGATCGTGACCACATCCGAGGCGGTGCGAGCAGCCTGGATGGCGGTGTATCCGAGGCCGGTGGTTGTATCAAGGATGCGTCCGTAGGGTTTTCCCAGGGCTTTGATCTTCTGAGAGGTATCCGCGTCAGGTGTGGTGCCCTTGATCCGGTGCATGGGGATGCCTGAGATCAGCATGGTTGGCGCTTTCGGGGTCGGCATCAGGCTGTAATAGCGGTTGGTGAACTCGGAAAAGGTCTCCGCCTTGCGTAGATTATCGTTTTCCAGAATATAGCAGCCGTTCTCGTCATCGTTGATCGCTGTCAACTTGCTCGTCCGTCAGGTGTTGGCCATCAGGCAGCAGCCAGGAATCCGCAGCCCGATGGACGCTTACCGTGCTCAGACCGAGATCCATTGAAAGCAGTGTATCAGCCTGCGCGGTTTGTTCCGCCAGAGGGCGCGTTTGAAAATGCGAAAAGATTGGATTATTTGACATGGGAAGGGTCAATCACCGAAGAAGAGTTCTTGCCAGATTTCCCATCTTTGAACTTCGTCGACGATCGTAACGGGCTGGGTGGGCGTTGGCGCGACTGGGTTGGATGGCGGCAGGAGTACGATGGGGACATCACCATCCTGGACCATCCCGGCTTCTTCCCGCGCCCAGCGTTCCACCGCTTCGTCCGAGTCGGCATTGGCTACCTGGGTTTCGAGTGAGACCCGGGTCGCTTCCAGATTGGCATATTCCACCGTGAGGGTCTTTTCCTGGCCGCGCAGCTTAGAAAGCAGGACCATACGCTGGTTGAAGTTCATCAGGAGAACCACCAGGATGCCTACGATCACAACCACGATCAGTCTTTTATCAGTCAGGATCTTTTTCATAGTCAGTCGTTAACCCATTCAACAGGTTTTACTAGGTTACACATATTGTACCATTTACATGACTTGGCTTTGTTTACACGAAAACCCCCCAGATCTTTGTGGGGGGTCATGCCGAAGGAGGGATTTGAACCCTCATGAGCCCAAAGCTCACTACGCCCTGAACGTAGCGCGTCTGCCAGTTCCGCCACTTCGGCGCAGGACTTTATTTTATCTAAAAACTTTGATTTGTCAACCTCTGCAGGTATTCTCGATGTTTTGGCTTGTCCGGATTTAGAAAAATTACGAAAGTCCGAATTCATTGGACAAATTAGAAAGCCTGAGCGGATTTCAGGTAGAATTGAATTAGCAGCTAACAATCCTGATCAAATAACACACTTGGAAAAGGAGAAGTCTTGAAGAAAAGACTCCAAACCATTCTCTGGCTTGCCGTATATTTTCTGATGGTTTTCCTCCCGATCACGCTTCTAATGATCTTTCCCAAACCGCCGGGACGTGAATTTTGGCGTGAAGTCTCGGTTGCATTGGGGTTCATGGGGATGGCGTTGTTAGGGTTTCAAACGATCCCCACTTCACGGGTGAAATTCTTTGTAAAGTCATTCCCGATGGATACGCTTTATAATTTTCATCACAGCCTTTCCATCTTTACTTTCCTGCTCCTCCTGGCGCATCCTGTATTGCTCTTCCTTAGTAACCCCAATACTTTACAACTGTTGAACCTGGTGACCACGCCTGGACGGATCAGAGCCGCAATCTTCGCCTGGCTGGCGATGCTGATCCTGGTGATCACCTCCGTTTGGCGGCTGATCATGAAGGTCAAATACGACCTCTGGCGCTGGATCCATGACGGACTGGCTTTCCTGGCGATCGGTCTCGGGCTGTATCACATGTTTAAAGTCCACTACTATATGTCCTTAACTTCGCAAAAAATCATCTGGCTGCTGCTGGCAGGGATTTGGTTGGCGATCCTGCTTTACATCCGTTTTTTCCGTCCGCTTTACATGCTCAGGCACCCCTACCGTGTTGCTGAGTTGATCCAGGAGCGTGGAAACTGCTGGTCCCTGAACCTCGAACCGGACGGACATCCGGGTTTGCGTTTCAACGCCGGCGAGTTTGCCTGGATCACAACCGAATCTCCGTTCATCTTCCGGGAAAACCCCTTTTCCTTTGCAACCAGTTCGGCGAAACATGATAAAGTGTTTGGTTTCACGATCAAGGAACTGGGTGATTTCACCCGGACAATTGGCAAGCTGAAGGTCGGCGATACTGTTTACGTGGACGGCCCTTATGGCACTTTCAGTGTTGGGGATGATTTCTGCGAAGAAATGGTCTACATTGCAGGTGGGATCGGGTCCGCGCCGATCATGAGCATGCTGCGGACGCTGGCCGACCGCGGCTGCAAGAAGCAATTGACCTTCTTCTACGGCAACCCGACCTGGGATACGATCATTTATCGTGAAGAACTGGAAGAACTTGAAAAGCGATTAAATCTCAAGGTGGTGCACGTGCTTGAGCAGCCTCCTGAGGGTTGGGAAGGGGAGAGGGGTTTCATTAATACTGCTGTGCTTGAACGTCACCTACCTGAGGATTACAGGGATGTGATCTATTTCCTCTGCGGCCCATTGCCGATGATCGATGCCGTGAGCCTGGCGATGGATACATTGGATATCCCGCACACGAAAGTATTCTCTGAACAGTATGATATGGCCTAAAGGAGACAACGATGGATATACAGCATGTGATTGAAGATTGGTTCGTCATTGGCACTATCATTCTTTGCTTCGTCCTGGCGGTTGCTTTTGCAGCAATCCAGGTTGGCATATTATAGATAACCCTGATTAACAAGAGAATTAAAAAAAGAGACGATCCCGATTGTGGGATCGTCTCTTTTTGTGTTTATTAGTTCAAGATCAGCGAGGACGGATCAATCCTTTCATGTCAAAACTGATCTGGGTCGAGATGTCCGCAATGCTGTCGTACATGATCTGGATCAAATATCGGGCGTTGTGCATGAAACCGCCGGGATCTTTGACGACCAGATGGTAGTTATAGGCCGCTTTCAGCAACCTTGGCGACCAACTGGTATAAGCATTATCCCGGGATATCTCATCCTGATCGGCGATGCTGTTCCCATTCGTATCAACGAACCAGTAGGGGAAATCTGTACTGCTGTAAACGATCGGGTTACCTAGCACATCATTGGCATACTGCTGGATAGCCAGGAGCAGGATATTGTGAACGGTGTCTACTTCAC
Source organism: uncultured Chloroflexia bacterium (assembly GCA_963748065.1). GTDB lineage: Bacteria > Chloroflexota > Anaerolineae > Anaerolineales > Anaerolineaceae > Brevifilum. Next base: position 59,320 of record CAVVHL010000012.1, read on the forward strand.
CGAAGACACCCTCTTTCCGGTCTCCATCACCGTCATAATCAGGTGTTTCCATTCGGATGGCATAGACATCGATAAATTCATGTACTTCCGGGTGACAGGCGGCGCATTGCTGGGGATCGATTGCCAGGGCATGCGGATCGTGGCAATCCGTGCACTGCTGGTAGTCCGGCACATGGGGGTAGAAGCCATCGTAGCTTAAGCCGGGATATTGATAGCCGATCATCACATCTGCGCCATAGCGGACCGCGCCGCCAACTTTATAATGTACGTCTACAAAGCTGAGCTGGTCGCTGACCTCGTCTTCAGCCAACCCATCGACCGCAGCGGTTACGTCCGTCCCGGCCCGGCGAGCCTGGTGACATTCCACACAGTTGGCAACCTCGTTCAATACGGTGACTTGCACGCCGGAAGGGAAGGTCGCCGTTTCCTTCGCGTGCGCTGCAGGGCTGTGGCAGACGTAACAATTCAGGACCGAACCGATATTGGCGGGATGGTCGACGACATTGGCCGCCGTGCCATCCTGTCCGAGAAAATCAAGGTAACCATACGCGCTGTGGCACTTGGCGCAATTGACCGGGACCACAGGTGGTACGTCTTCATCCCAATGCGTAAATGATTCGGATTGGAAATTCGCGTGTCCGGAACTGAACCAGTTTTGGCTGATTTCCTGTACAGAAAGGGTTTGGGGTTGGGGAGTCAGTGGAACCTGTCCGATCAATATCACGGCCAGTCCACCTAATAAAAAGAAAATCACTAGCAGGGGCCAAACAAATTTCTTCATTTCTACCTCTCCTCAAATGCCGGTGATTGAAAAACCTCAACCTAAGTTTACCGTAAATTTCCATTCTGTTCATTTATACTGGGAACCGAATTGAGTTTTCGGTATAATCAGAGCAATTATTTTGATTAAATTGGGACAATATGAAACGTTTACAACTTTTCGCTCTATTGGCGATATTATTGGTAACTTCCTGTTCTGGCCTTCCTTCATTCCAGGAAAGAAGTACGCATCAGACCCAAACATCTAGCGTAATGGCTACGGCCACAGCTTTCGCTGAAGCTACAGCGACATCCACGCCCACGCAAACACCAACAAAAACAGTCACGCCGACGCCGACGGAAATCCCGCCAACCCCGACAATCACGCCCACACCCTGGGCTGTGGATATATTTTCACCTTCCATCTTGTATCCGGGCGTCGAACCGGTTGAATACATCAGTGATACCTGCGCTTACCTGGAAAATCGCTGGGGAGAAGGAAAAGCCGTTCCTGGCACGATTGTTGTACCCATTATGTTTCACAGTATCCTTGCCCCCGGCAAGCAGGCGACCAAAGCGGAAGATATCACGTCCGAATACTTCGCTTTCTTGATGGGCTATGCCAAGGAACTGGGATTCGAAACAATCACAACAGCAGAACTGGTGGATTTTTTGAAGGAAAATAAAGCCATCCCACAACATTCGATGATCCTGATCCTGGACGATCGCCGACCGGATACACCGCAGCTTTTCATGCCCTATCTGGAAGCTAACGATTGGACCCTGACTTTGGCTTTCCCAACCACCGACCAGACCTCGGAAAGTCTCTGGCAAAAAATTGAGGGTTATGTTGATACCGGCCGAGTGGAAGTGGAATCGCATGGGCATAACCATATCTACATCCAATCCTACACGTCGACAGATGTGATCGAAGAAGAAATTTACAAACCCATCGAGGTGATCCAGGAACGATTCGGTACCACGCCGCAGGCCTTGGTCTGGCCTGGTGGAAATTTCACCCCGGACGCCGCAGCTATGGCTCAAGAAGCCGGCTTCGACATCGGCTTCACGGTCTATTCCCGCGGCCCGTTGATGTACAACTGGATCCCGCTGGGCGAGCCTGAACGGGCGATTGACGATCCCTTGATGGTACTGCCGAGGGCGTGGTCATCCGCAGCAGATGTGGCTCTGAACCAGGCATTGCAGATCAGCGACGCGGCCGTCAAGCAGGCTGAAGAAGTGCAGGCCCAGGAGCAGCTTTATTATTCACTCTTCTGTACTTCAACATCATCGGAAGGTAATTGAATTTGAAGTCCAAACGGTTTATTGGTATTTTATTCCTTCTTTCGATTCTCCTTACGGGCTGTTATAAACCCGGTCCGGGCGCGAAGGTCTGGCAGGTCTCCAACGCTGACGATAACGGCGTGTATCATCTGGCGACGGCAACTGCGACACAACCCGTTGAGAATATTGAGAACAGCATCATCCAACCGGCTGTCTCTCCCACGCCAAACGATCCGGTTACACTGCCAACCTTGCGGGCAGAATCCGTTCAATATACCGTGCAAGCCGGTGATTCGCTGGCGAAGATCGCCCAGCGTTATCAGGTGACAGTTGACCAGATACTGCAGTACAACGAAATTGCCAATCCGAATCAAATTGAAGTTGGGCTGGTCCTGATCGTCCCGCCGCCGTCATTTAATACCAGCGCAACACCCTTCAAGATCATTCCAGATTCGGAATTGATCTACAGCCCTTCCAATGCGGATTTTGATATTACATCCTTTGTTAATGGATTTGACAGCTATCTGGCAAATTATGAGGAACAGGTTGATGGGAAAATATTGAGCGGAGCCGAGGTCGTGAAACGGGTTGCCACGGAATACTCGGTCAATCCCCGGATCCTGCTGACCGTGCTGGATTATCAGAGCGGTTGGGTCACCAAACACAATCCCGATCAATCAACCCTGGTTTATCCGATGGGTTTTTATGACAACTGGCGTGAAGGACTTTATTCGCAATTGAGTTTCGCTGCCAATCTGCTGAATGAAGGCTATTATTTATGGAAGATTGAGGCGATCAGCATCTGGACACTTTCGGACAATACCGTCGTGGAAGTTGACCCGACGATCAATGCCGGGACAGCCGGTGTTCTTAACCTGATGCGCTATCTGACGACCGGGCCAACCTGGCCAACCGCTACCGGTGAAGATGGCATCTATGCAGAATATAACCGATTCTTCGGCTATCCTTTTAACCATGCCTACGAGCCGGTGATCCCGGACGACCTGACCCAACCCGAACTGCAGCTCCCATTCGAAGTCGGTGCGGTCTGGTCAATGACCAGTGGTCCGCACGCCGGCTGGGATTCAGGATCCGCCTGGGCGGCATTGGATTTCGCCCCACCCGGTGATGCCCTGGGATGCAATCCGTCCGCAAGTTGGGTGGTAGCCGCTGCACCGGGCGAGATCGTCTATTCACAGGACGGCGTCGTCGTGCAGGATCTGGACGGTGACGGGGTCTGGCAGACAGGTTGGTCGATCCTCTACATGCATATCGGTAGTTGGGAGCGGGTCGAGGTTGGAACGATGCTGGAAGCCGGTGACCGGATTGGACACCCATCCTGTGAGGGCGGATTTTCGACCGGAACGCATCTGCATATTGCCCGGCGGTATAATGGTGAGTGGATCGCCGCGGATGCGGGTCTGCCATTCGTGATGGATGGCTGGGTATCAGGCGGGTATGGGGTGGAATATGACGGTTACCTGACCAAAGGAGATCAAACTGTGGAGGCATGGGATGGGCGATCGCCGTACAACGCCATCCAGCGCTAGGCAACGGTATTACCATCGCCGCCTGAAAAGGACCGGCGTATTGTTTGTTGCCGCGCTTGTGCTTGCTGCGGTTGTTGGCGGGGCATTGGTCTATCCCGTTTTAGCGCCGGATGCCAATACGGCTATCAGTTTTGCGGATACAAAAACCGCGACTCCTGAAAAGACCGCTGTTGCATCAATCCAAGCGACATCCGTCGAAGTCTCCCCAACCCCTACGGAAGAACCGAAACCTAGTCTGCCCATTCCGACTGAAGGGCAGCTCATCCCGCCTTTAGAAGATAAACATATCCTTTATTACACGATCGCCGGTGACAGCTTGCCGGTAGTTAGCTCGCACTTCGGTGTGGACATGAACGAGATTGCCTCCCCGGACCCGCTGGATCGGGAGGGGTTGCTGCCACCCGGCCAGCTCCTGATCATCCCCAATGAACTTCAGGAAACCAGTTCGAAAAGCACACTCTTACCGGACAGCGAAGTGACCTTCTCACCTTCCACAGTTGATTTTGACGTTGAAGCTTTTGTGAATGAGGCCGGTGGATATCTTGCCTCCTATACTGAGGATTTGAATACCACAGGGGTGACGACCGGCGCGGAAGTGATCGATCGGATCGCCCTGGAATACTCCGTCAACCCACGCTTGATCCTGGCTTACCTTGAATTCCGGTCCGGTTGGGTCTATGGGCAACCTACCGGAGATCATGCATTGGATTACCCGATGGGATATGTGAACGCACTCAAGAAGGGTCTTTATATGCAATGCGCCTGGTTCGCCAGCACGGTCATGGATGGCTATTACGGCTGGCGGGAGGGACGTACGCTGATCGTCAATTTTGACGACGGCCATGTGATCCGCCTGGCGCCGGAACTCAACGCCGGAACGGTCGGGTTGATGCACGCTTTCGCTGCGTTGTATGACTTTGACGATTGGTCGCAGCTTCTTTATGGCGAAAATAACTTCTTTGACTTCTTTGAATCGATGTTTGGCAGTCCCTGGATCCGGGCACAAGCAGTGGAACCATTGATCCCGGCGGATACCGTTCAGCCGGAAATGATCCTGCCGTTCGAGATCGGTCGTTTATGGGCATTCACCGGCGGACCGCATGCCGCCTGGAGCGCAGCGGATGTATGGGCGGCTCTGGATTTTGCTCCTGCCAGTGGTGAATCGGGTTGTCATGATTCGAATGCCTGGGTCGTCGCGTCAATCCCCGGATTGATCGTGCGCTCGGGAACCGGTGTGGTTGTGATCGATATGGACGGTGATGGGCATGAACAGACCGGTTGGACCTTGCTTTACCTGCATATCGCGACCAAAGACCGCATCCCCGTGGGCACCTGGGTGGAAGTAGGTGACCGCATCGGACATCCCTCCTGCGAGGGCGGCCGCGCCACCGGTACGCACCTGCATATGGCCAGGCGCTACAACGGCGAATGGGTCCCGGCTGATGGTCCGCTGCCTTTCACGCTGAGCGGCTGGGAGGCCAAAGCTTCTACCGTAGGCGTATTCAGGGTGGCTGATCCAGGGTGACAAGATCATCTACGCCAATACCGCCAGTACATACGAGACCCAAATCACACGAGAAAACTAATTTATTCGGCATTGCCCTCAATGATTTTGAAGCGAATAATTCGATTTTGATTAACTGGACATTTTACATCCGACAGAGTATGCTTTCATGATGTTTGGTCCTGTTGAATTCGTTAGATAACGCCTGATCTCATATCAGGTTTTTCTGAAAAATCCCTGGTTGGTATGATTCGAAAATTATTTTATCCATTGATCCTCATATTGCTGATGGTGAGCGCCTGCTCACCGACTATGCAACCCACGATGATCTTCCCGACTGAGGAGGAGACTGCCGTGGCGAATGAGGTGCCTGATATTACGCCTTATCCAACCCGTCCGGCTTTCGAGCCCGGCCAATTGGTTGATTATGTCGCACAAACGGGCGACACTCTACCTGCGCTTGCGACCCGGTTCAATACAACCGTTGAGGAAATCCGGGTTGCGAACCCGATCATTCCGCCCGATGCGACCACCATGCCACCCGGCATGCCGATGTCGATCCCGATTTACTATCGCGCCCTGTGGGGGACTCCCTACCAGATCATTCCGGACGCCGTCTTTGTGGATGGGCCGGATGCTTCAGCATTCAATACGGCCCAATTCATCAATCAGCAGCAGGGTTGGCTGAGCAGTTATCATGCATGGGCATTTAAGGGGACTCATACCGCAGCAGAGATCATCAATTACGTTGCGATCAACTACTCTATCAGTCCAAAGCTCTTGCTGGCCTTGCTGGATTATCAGGCAGGTGCACTTACACTACCTTCAATATCCCCGAGCGCGGAAGTCAATCTGCTGGGTCTCGAATCGGCTTATTGGACCGGTGTATATCTTCAGCTTTCCTATGCGGCGAACATTCTGAATGATGGTTATTATCGCTGGAGAGATGGTGATCTGGTCGAATTCGAATTGCTCGATGGCACGCTCATCCGACCTGATCCGTGGCAGAACGCTGCGTCCGTCGCGATCCAATATTTCTTTTCCAAGATCCTGACCGGGGACCAATATCAGTATGCGATCGGACCGGATGGATTTACCCAAACCTATATGCACCTTTTTGGTGATCCGTGGGGTGTGGAACCGCATATCGCCGGGTCGCTGAAGCAGCCCGATCTGGCTTTGCCTTACATCAATAATGTCTCCTGGGCTTTCACCGGCGGCCCGCACACCGGTTGGGGCAGCATGCAGCCCTGGTCCGCGCTGGATTTTGCACCACCATCAGAACAGACCGGATGTTACCCGGCATCCGTCCCGACCACCGCTGTGGCAAATGGGGTGGTTGTTCGGGATGGGGAGGGGGTTTTGGTACTGGACCTGGACGGGGATGGGGATGAACACACCGGCTGGGTGATCTTCTATTTGCATATTGCCAATGAGGGCCGAGTGCCTGTTGGTACGGCGGTTGAGACCGGTGATTATCTTGGATATCCCTCCTGTGAAGGGGGTCACTCCACCGGCACGCATATCCACATTGCCCGGAAATATAACGGCGAATGGATCAGCGCCAGTGGGGTGCTTCCATTCGTACTTGATGGCTGGCAGCCGCTCAGCGGTGACGATGCTTATTCGGGCTACCTGGTCAAGGGCGACCTGACTGTGGTTGCCAACACGAACCCGGATAACCATAGCACGATCCCGATCGATGGGATGGAATAGGGATTGGGTTGCTAGGAATTAGGTACCAGGAATTAGGTATCAGGAATTAGGACACAGAACGTTTTCGGTGAAGTATACCTATCATTTAGTATATTTATCAACGTAGATCATACTTCCGGTGTGACGCAAAGTGACATTTCACAATTCTCATCATCATCTGAAAAATTAAAGATGTCACCCATGGTGAACTCCGGAGCGCAGTGAAGAGATGAATCTACGTGATATAAATCCAAGGCATAAAAAAGAAGCGCCAGATCGGCGCTTCTTGTCTCTTATTGTGATTTATCATTCTGCAAAACTACTGCAGGTACGACCAGGGATTGACCGGCGCACCGTTGAGGCGCATCTCGAAGTGCAGGTGCGGGCCGGTGGAATTGCCGGTGCTGCCCATGGAAGCGATCAGTTCACCCCGGACGACGTTTGAACCGCAAGCCGGGAGGGAGCCATCCAACAAGTGGGCATAATAGGTCTGCCAGCCGCCATCGTGATCGATTACGACCAGGTTACCGTAACCCCGGTCGGACCAGCCGGAATAGATGACCACGCCCGAATCGGCGGCATAGATTGGACTGCCGAAATCGCCATCAAAGTCCAGGCCGTTATGGACCGGTGGATTGTAGTCATAACCCGAGAGGTAATGAGCGGTTGTTGGCCAGGTGAATGCTCCGGTGCCGACATTGCCGTAAAGGATGCCGCTGCAGGCGCCAGGGCCAAGGTAGGAGTTGCCGGAAATTTCTTCGCCGCGAGCCGGGATCCAGGACATATTCGGACGGGTACCACCTGGCACGAACAACATTGTGCCGGGTTGAATATTCGGCAGAGACCAATCACCGAGGGTATTTGGATCTAAATCATTCAATGGATAGTTGACAATGGATTCAGGCGTAACACCAAAATAACCCGATACACCGTTTAAGCCGTCGCCCTGGAACCACATGTACATCGCGCCATCATCCGGGGGAACCAGGACCTCCTGCCCAGGGTAGATTGCGTCCGGCATTTCACCCAGAATGTACCAGTTTGTCCACAAGATGGTTTCGGGTTTCAATCCATATCGGTCGGCGATGTCAAAGATCGTATCGCCTTCTTTAACGATATAGGTGACGAAGTCCGTCCGATCTTCGATTTCAGAAGTGGGGGCGATCGTTTCCACTGCGGCAATGACCTCCGGCAGGCGGACGACCCCGTTTGGCTCATTCTCCGTTGTGAAAGTTGGCGTTGCCCAATCTGCGGGCATTGCCACTTCTGTGGGGGAAGGTGTTGCGGTAGGTTCCGCAGGTAGGGCGGTGGCGTGCACGATCAATGCGCCCACACCCCAGACTGCCAGAACGACAACAATCGCCGTCAGGATAAACATCCCGATCTTCAATGTTTTGGGATTCTGAAAGAATCCGGTCTTTTCACCGGTTTCAGCAGGTTCTTCGACAGGGTTCTCAACCTGTGAAGGATCCAAAATTTCGTTGTTTTCGGAGGAGTTTTGTGATTTTGCCATAATTTTTCTCCTGAGGCATGATAACATGAAAAAAATGAAAGTCAAGCGCGCTAAAATGAGAAAAATCAGCGTTTTTTCATGTTGCCAGTAATGATTAAATTAGGAGATCATTCAAGCGGCGTTTGGAAATACTCATCATGAATGGCGGTCAGGTCCACATTCGTATGTTGTTTTAGGATGGTCCAAAAACCAGTGGTTGTTGCAAAACCGTAACGATTTTTCTGGACGTAATCTTTGAGAAAGCTAAAGAAAGATTCATCTCCGATTGTGGACCGTAAATCCTGGAGGAAAAGAGCGCCGTGAAGATAGACGGTTTTTCGATATTCGTGTTCATCCCCTCCAAAATAAATGGTGGCATCGATATCACCCTGGGGGTTGAAAGCGGTGATGTAATTTTCCCACATCCAATCTGAATCTTCCGGATAATACACATCATAGAACAATTTTTGAGCATATGTTGCAAAGGCTTCATCCAACCATGGCTCCATGGCTGGGTCATTCCCGACGAGACTATAGAACCACTGGTGGGCAATTTCGTGAGCAGTATAAATGTGAAGGTTTGAACGAGGATTGCCAGGGTAAAGGTTATAGAAAGGGGGACTTAAGAAAACCAAGCCATCAAACTCCATTCCGATGTTGGCATTGAACTCTACAATTGAGAGGATATCCCTATCGTATGGCCCAAATATATCTGAAAAAAGAGTAAACGCTTGGACAGCGATATCCGCGACGGTATCCCCAAGATAACCATGTTCGTTTAAGGTGTAGGCGACAATCTTTGTTCCATCAACCTCGCGTTCAGAGAGGGTGAATTGGTCACTTATTGAAATTGTTAAGGTCCTTGCTAACTTGACCTGATAATGAAGGACACCATCTTGCTCTGTGGGTATCGCTGGTGCAGCAATATTAAAATTTTCACGGCGATCTGTGAATTGAATTGTCAGGTCATAATCTGAAGGTTCGAAAACCAGATATTCCCCAATGAATGTGCTGTTAACTAATTGCGGATCATGCGTGACCCAGCCTTGTTCTGAATCATAAGGGGGGATCATAGGGATGAAATAAGACAGGTTCAATTCTTTTCCTGTCTGGCTGAAGATACCACCATTGCCATTTCTATCCGGCATATAAAGCTCAAAAGAAAATGTAAATTCAATACTTTCACCGGGCATCAGCGCTGAAGTAAGTGGAATCAATATGCGATGGGATTGCCAATCATAATCCGTGATTTGTGAGCCATTTCCAAGAGAAATGGACTTGATATAAATGGATTGGAAAATTGCAGGATAAACGATGAAAACCATTTGATTGATGGCTTGATCGGTTTTATTGATATAAACTGTTCGACTTGTTCCGTTAATAAAACGATTATAATAATTGACTGTCAAATCAATGAAGTACTGGGTCTGCTGACCGTTGAGTGGCAATGGCGTTGGAGTCGGTGTGGGACTGGCCGTTGCCGTTGGAGAAGCGGTTGCTGTTGGGGAGGGTTCCAGTGTCGGCGTGATTGTAGGAGATTGATCCGCATTGGCACCTGGTCCGCAGGCCGCCAATAATCCAGCAAAAACGACGAATAGGATTATCGATTTTCGCATAGTCGTATTCATAGGAAATTTCCTGAATTTCATCCTGTCATCCGATTTTACCAGATATGGGTTTGGATGGTTGTTGGCAGGTTTCGATCAAATAAAGGATTGTCAGGTTGTCGATAAGCTTATCACAGTTCGGTTGATAAAGGCAATGCAATGGCACCAAGACCAAAAAGCATGAAAGCATTCCTCCTGATTTGGTTCGGACAGGTCTTCTCGATGATCGGTTCCGCCATGACCAATTTCGCCATGGGTATCTGGGCGTGGGATAAGACCGGTCAGGCAACTCCTCTGGCTTTGGTCGGGTTGTTTTCATTTGCACCGATCGTGATCATTTCTCCGATTGCCGGGGTTTTGGTGGATCGATGGAACCGCAAGTGGGTGATGTTCTTCAGCGATATCGGCGCGGGGTTGATGACCCTGACCATCTTCTTTCTGATGATCACCGGCCGGTTGGAGATCTGGCATCTCTATATCACCGGCGCAATCAGTGGGATGTTCGGCGCGTTCCAATGGCCGGCCTATTCGGCTGCGATCACGTTGATGGTGGATAAGAAGCAATACGCACGGACGAGTGGGATGATCTCAATGGCGGAATCCGGTGTCGGTATCACGGCGCCAATCCTGGCCGGCTTCCTGATCCCCTTAATTGAGGTCAAAGGCATCATCGCAATTGACCTGGCGACATTGGTGATTGCGCTTGCTTTTTTACTGATGGTATTCATCCCCGAACCGGAACGGAAACCCCGTGACCGGACGCGCGGCGCCTTCTTCCGCGAGCTTGTTTTTGGATTCAATTATCTTTTAAACGAACCAGTCTGCTCTATTTGCAGTTAGTGTTCTTCTTCGGGAACTTCTTCTCATCGATCGCCTTCACCCTCCTGACGCCCATGATCCTGGCTTCCTCCGGAGGGCAGAGCGCCGTACTCGGATCGGTGCAATCCACCGGTGCGATCGGTGGTCTCCTGGGTGGGATCGCCCTGACCGCCTGGGGCGGGCCGAAGAAGAAGATCAACGGGGTTCTGATCGGTTGGATCGTCAGCGGGATTGGATTATTTATGATGGGCCTGGGGCGGTCATTGCCGTTCTGGTTAGGCGCAAACCTGTTGATGATGGTCGTTTTGCCGATCGTGAATGGCTCTAACCAGGCGATTTGGCAGGCCAAGACAGCACCGGAAGTGCAGGGACGGGTGTTTTCCGTCCGGCGCCTGGTTGCACAAATTACCGCGCCCCTCTCGATGGCTATTGCAGGTCCTCTGGCGGATAAGATATTCGAGCCTGCTATGACCAACCCCAATACCTGGCTTAGCAAAGTCCTGGGACCCGTTTTTGGCTCCACCGCAGGCTCCGGTATGTCAATCGTGATTGCAATCAGTGGTATACTGGTCATCATTGTAGGTCTTGGGGCGTATCGCAATAGACTCATTGTTCACGTTGAAGAACTGATACCCGATCATGATGAAAGCTAAAAATTAGCATCCATGGGAAAGAACGACTCGACGCGCAAACTCGCAGGTAAACGACCGCAGAATATCGCTGCGTTCGTGATCATCTGGTTGGGGCAATTTGTCTCAATGGCCGGGTCGTTCATGACCAGTTTCGCGTTGGGGATTTGGGCCTGGCAGAAGACAGGTTCGGCCCAGGCGCTGGCTTTGGTCGGCGTTTTCACTTTCGCACCGCTGATCATCGTGACGCCATTCGTCGCCGCAATCGTGGATCGCTGGAACCGTAAATTAGTGATGATGCTCAGTGACCTGGGCGCGGTGCTTTCCTCGGTAGTGATCTTCATTCTCTACACGTCGGGTAATCTGGAAATCTGGCATATCTATGCCACCACAGCCTTTGCCAGTGCATTCCAGGCCTTCCAGTGGCCGGCGTATTCCGCTTCGGTCACCCTGATGGTGCCTAAAAAGCATTACAGCCGGGCAAGTGGTATGACCAGCATGGTGGAAAGCGCTTCGAATATTGTCGGTCCGGTCCTGGCCGGCGCTTTGATCGGCGTCATCGGTGTCAAGGGAATTATCCTGATCGATATCATAACCTTCTTTGTGGCCATCTTCACACTGTTGATCGTAGTCGTACCCCAACCGGTGGTAAAGAAGGTCAAATTTACACTCAAACGTTTTTGGGCGGATGCGACCTTTGGCTTCCGTTATATCTTCACGCGTCCCGGCTTGCTTGGACTGCAGTTGGTCTTCTTTAGCGCAAATTTCATGACCGTGATCGGTTGGGCCGTGATCACGCCAATGATTTTGGCGCGGACAGGCGACGCGCAGATCCTGGGTTTCGTGGAGAGTTTCGCCGCCGTAGGCGGTCTGGTTGGCGCGGTATTCCTCACCATCTGGGGTGGACCGAAGCGTTTGGTGAATGGGATCCTGTTGGGCTGGGTTCTCAACGGGTTGTTTGGGCGATTCCTGATGGGCATCTCGCAGCAGCCCTGGATTTGGATGGCGTCCGTCTTCCTGCTGGCTTTCTTCATGCCGACGATCAACGGGTCCAACCAGGCGCTCTGGCAGAAAAAGGTTTCTCCTGATGTGCAGGGTCGAGTGTTCGCCGTACGTCGTTTCATCGCCCAGATCACCATCCCGATCTCGATGGCGCTTTCGGGGTGGATGGCTGATAATGTGTTTGAACCGGCTTTCCGAAGCCCGGAGGGTTGGGGAAGCAGATTATTTTCCAGTTTGGTCGGAACCGGCCCCGGCGCAGGGATGAGCCTGATGATCGCGATCAGCGGTCTCATGGTCTCACTGGTGGGTTTGCTGGGGATGTTTTCTGCGGCGATAAGAAATGTGGAGAGGCGTTTACCGGACTATGACCTTCAGGAAGATCAGAGCAACCCGGGAAACGTTGAATTTAAATTGGATGAAGATTAGGGATTAATTAATCAAGCTGGTGAATCGTGATCTTATGCGTGATCTCGACCGCTTTACTCAGCATGGCCTGAGCGGGGCAATATTTCGTTTCGGATAACATAACCGCACGTTCCACTGCCTCGGGGTCGATATTCTTCCCGGTGATAATATATTCCAATACGATCTTGGTAAACACTTTTGGGTGTTCGTCAGCGCGCTGGACATCAGCGGTCACCTCAAAATCGGTCACTTCCTGGCGCTTCTTCTTCAGGATAGAGATCACGTCCATTCCCGTGCAGCCCACCAGACCAATCGCCAGCAGTTGTAAGGGACGAAATCCCGTATCATGTCCACCGACAACTTTTTTTGTATCCAGGGGAATCAGGAAGCCTTCTTCGTTGCTTCCAACAAAGGACATATCGCCATTCCATTCGACTTTAGCGTGCATCAAGTGTTCCTTTCAGACCTCTCCCGGAGGTCGCCGTTGTGATTTATCAGGTGCAAGCGCCTGCCTCTTTCAGCCCGCAGACAGGGCAGACCAATTCCAATAAGCCGTCATAATCGATCGTCCCCGTGCCGCAGCGCGGGCAGGTCATGCCCGGACGCAAACTTTGATTGGGTGCCAAAATGCAGGTCGTTTGGGATTCTCGGGCTGTGATCGATTCTAATTCTTTTTTGCGATCATTCCGAATCGACATAGTCTTCCAGGTCAAGACAGGAAAGCAGGCGTTGTTTGGCTTCCGGAGAGAGGGTTGTTTCCTGACCGTCCTCCTGATAGAGTTGGATGGTCTTTTTAAGCGTATTGACCACAACTCTGCATTTCGGACAGACCCGGAGATGTGCGTCGATATCGCTGCAAATGGCGGGATCGAGTTCGCCATCAACATAATTGTTGAGATTTTGGATCATCTCATCGCATTCTATGACATGTTCGTGGTTCATAAGACTTCCTTCGCCAGACGATTTGCAAAATAACCGCTTAATTCTTCTCTAAGCTGCATCCTGGCCCGCATCAAGCGAACTTTTAATGCTGACTCACTGATCCCAAGCGATTCTGCCGCTTCCTGTGTCGAAAGTCCTTCGACATCTCTCAGCAGGAAAGCAGCCCGGTTTGAGTCCGATAGTCTCATAGCTGCCTGTTTGAGAATTTTTCGCGTCTCTTCAGACATCAATTCTCTTTCCGGCAAACAACACCAATCCACGATCTGAACTGGTATTATATCGCCATCATCCGTTTCAACACCTTCATCGATATTTGTGACGCCGTATTTCCGTTTCCGGAGCAGCATCAGGGCTTCATTGGTGGCGATCCGGTAAAGCCAGGTTGAGAGCTTTGAGCGCCCTTCGAAGGAATCGATATGATTGAAGGCTTTAATAAAGGTCTCCTGCATCACATCTTCTGCGTCCTGTTCGCTGCCGGTCATTTTCAGGGCCAGACGGTAGATATGGTTGGAATTCTGATCAACCAGCATCGCGAAAGCATGCTTATCCTTCTTTCGTAAGGCTTCGAGATCAATATTTTCTTGATCCAGCTTTTCATTCATTTGATGATTTCCCATTGAGAATGGTTACATAGTTGAAAGAGTCAGGAAAGCGGCCAGGTCGGCAGGACGTCGAAATCAGGTGAACTGAAGTCATTTTGGATGAAATGGTAATATCCCGCACCGGCGATCATTGCCGCGTTATCCGTACAGAGCGAGAGCGGCGGGATATGGACCGGGCGTTTACTCTCGGCCATCATCCGTTCGCGAAGTCGTTTATTGGCTGAGACACCGCCGGCTACGATGATCTCACTGACATTGAATTCATCAGCAGCCATCAGGGTCTTATCAACCAGCACGTCCACAACCGCAGCCTGGAAGCTGGCCGCCAGGTCTTCCACAGGCAGATGTCGTCCCTGTTCCTGCAGGCTTTCAGTCATCCGCAGAACGGCTGTCTTCACGCCGCTGAAGGAGAAATCCCAGCTATCGTCCAGCATCGCGCGGGGGAAGGAGAACGCGGTGGCGCTGCCCGTGTGGCTTGCTTTTTGAATGGAAGGGCCGCCCGGATAGGAGAGGTCCAACAAGCGAGCGACCTTATCGAAGGCTTCGCCAGCGGCATCGTCAAGCGTGCCGCCCAGGCGTTCGTACTGCAGATGGTCTTTCACGAGGACCAGTTCGCTGTGTCCGCCGGACACCAACAATGCCAGGATCGGGAAACGCGGCGCCTGGTGGGGAGCGGTGTTGGCTGCGTAGAGCCAGGCCGAATAGATATGCCCTTCAAGATGGTTTATTCCCATCAAAGGTTTACCGGTCGCCAATGCGAGACCTTTGGCCATATTCACCCCAACCACCAGTGAACCGGCCAGGCCGGGGCCGCGGGTGACGGCGATGGCGTCAATATCCTGGATATCGAGATGCGCCTGCTGGAGCGCCTGGTCCACGATGGCATAGATCGCTTTGACATGTTCACGGGAAGCCAACTCCGGGAATACGCCGCCGTATTGGGCGTGCAGGTCCACCTGGCTGGCGACAACACTGGAATGGATCACCCGGCCATCGCTTACGACGGCTGAAGCGGTCTCATCACAGGAGGATTCGATCCCGAGGATCCTTGCATTTGGGAGTGACATTTCAGTCCCTTCCTTTCATCGGCAGAACGAGGTCCATGGGATAATCCACGAACTTCTCGAAGCTGCCGTCGGGTGTAACGAAATAAGTATCTTCAAGCCGGACTCCCATGCCTTTGTCCGGGTAATAGAGCCCGGGTTCGATCGTAAAGACGGAGCCGGGAACAAGTGCGTTGCTGGAATCATCCGGGCGGCTGAACCAGGGTTTCTCATGGATATTCAATCCCACGCCGTGACCGAGGGAATGGACGTAACCGGATTCCACTGCCGGGTCCTGACGGGTGGTGGTATGGCCCTGGGCTTCGAATAATTCGCAGGTCCGCGCCTGGAATTGAGCGGCATTCACACCGGCTTCCAGTTCCGAAACGACCTGATGGTAGACGGATTTCACCTGGTCATAGAGCGATTGAACCTCGTCAGATGCATAACCCAGGCACCAGGTGCGGGTGAAATCATAGAAGTACCCACCGCCTTTCTCACATGGGAAGATGTCGTAGACGATGGTCTGCCCCAGGCGGATTGGGTCGGTCGGTGTGCCGTTGCTGTGGGGAATACCGGCATCTCGTCCAATGGCGAAGATCGTGTCTTCAGGGTTTTCCGCGCCCAATTCAGCCAACCAGAGATTGATCTTCCCTTTGACATCACTAATCGTAAGTGGGGAGCCGTCCTTCTTAACCAAAACTTCATTGACCACATCATGAGCGGTGAGGAATGCGGCTGTTCGGGAGACGACCGTCACAACCACTTCGCCCATGGCGCGGATCCGGTCGATCTCATCCTGATCCTTAGTGGCCATCGCTTGAAGCAGCACCGAATCGTTGATATCACCTTTGAAGGTCAGGTCTGGCAGCAGCTCCTGGAGTTTGTTGACCAGGCTGTAAAAGCTGCCTACTTCGGAGCGCCCATAGAGCAAAACGGTGCCTTTAATGACGCCGGCTTGTTCGAAGATCATCTTGTAGAGCAAAGCCTGGGCTGTGAGGCGGTCACCATTCGCTTCCTGGAGCCGTTCCTTTAAAGGGAATTGCGTGTAATTTAAGGTCTGTAGTCCCGTTCTGGCTGCCTCTTCGCGTTCCATCGGCGCATGACAGAGCAGCATTGGTTTACCAACTGGTTTGATAACGTCCGCCTGGGTCATGTGGCCGCCGCCGGTCAGATAGACCATCGCGGGGTTATGCTGCGCCGGTCCGGTGACCCAGATGGCATCAGCCTGGTTGTTCTTGAGGAGTTGGTCGAGATCAGATTTCATTTAATTTTGCCTCATCGTTGAGATTAAAATAATTACGTTAATTATTTTACCCGGCGTCTCTTTCCCAGGTTTCCCGAAGGTTTCGCAGGAGAGCGGCTTCCTGCTCAGGAAGCACGGTTCGCGGATCAAGAAGAACCTTTTCGTCTTCGATCCGGGCAATGACCGGCGGGTGAGTTTCCCGCAGCGCTTTCAGGAAGCGATCAGGTTTTGGTGGGGTCAGGGTTAAAAGGAAAGTTGGCATCTCTTCTGTCGGCAAACTGCCGCCGCCTACAGTGGAGAACCCGGTTTGTACTTCACCGAAACCGAGGTAGTTACGCCAGTTTTCAGCTCGCTGCTGGAGGGAATCCATTGATGTACTAATCATCTGCCAGATCGGGATTTCGGTTTCCGCTTCGTTCTTCAGATAATGCAGGAGATTAGCGCTCACGCCTGAAAGTGTGAGTTTTCCTGCGCGAAGAGCGCGAGCCAGAGGGTGTCGTTTGACCTTAGCAAGTAAGTCCTTGCGCCCGATAATGATCCCTGCCTGAGGCCCACCGATCAGCTTGTCGCCGGAGAAGCAGACTAGGTCACAGCCGGCTTCGAGCGACTCCTGGATAGTTGGTTCATGCGCCAGGCCAAATCGGGCGGTGTCCAGTAGGGCACCTGAACCGATATCGTGAATGACCGGGACGCCGTGTTCGTGTGCGACAGCGACGATCTCTGACAGAGGCGGTTCGCTGTGGAAGCCGATCACCTTGAAGTTGGAGTGATGGGCGATCAGGACCAACGCGATTTTTTCCTGGTCGAGTGTGCTCTCAAAGTCATGCAGATGCACCCGATTGGTCGTACCGATCTCCACCAGTTTTGCGCCGCTCTGGCGCATGACATCTGGGATGCGGAATCCGCCGCCGATCTCTACCAGTTGCGTACGGGATACCAGCACGTTCTTCCGGCTTGCCAAGGCGGAAAGCACCAATAAAACCGCACCGGCGTTATTGTTTACCACGAAACCGTCTTCCACACCGGTGAGCAAGGATAGGAGTTGGGCGGCGTGCACGGAACGCTTACCGCGCTTGCCGCTTTCCAGGTTGAATTCCAGATCCGAGTAGCCGGTTCCGATTTCATTGATCGCATCGCGGGTGGCTTTGCTCAACGGCGCCCGTCCCAAATTGGTGTGCAGGATCACGCCGGTCGCGTTGATCACCGGGATCAAAGTCGGGCTGGTCCATTCATCCAATTGCTCGCGGACCAAGGCGATGATCTCTTCCTCAGAGGGGATCGCTTTACCTTTTTTGAGCGCAGCCGCTCGTATATCGTCCAAAACAGCACGCGTCGCTTCCAATGTGAAAGGCCTCCCGAAAGACTTAATCGTGTCCAGGTTTTCCAGGGAGGCAAGCAGTTGGTCGACTGAAGGTAATTGGCTCAGATCGGGCATAGGAATAATTTAGGAATATGGGTTAAGTTTGCGTTCAGGATCAGCGACTCGGCTTCCAACGGCTGCGTTCAAACAGGCGCAGGAGGAATTCGATCAATACGAAGACCCCCGCCAGGATCAGCGCCAATCCGGTGGTCAGGACCCGGCCAAGCTGCAGCCAGGCGATCGTGCTGCCGAAGACGCCAACCCAAAGTGCCTGACGCAGGATCACCATCCCATTAACCGGTGGGTCGCTGGGGAATCGCTTATTGAGGAAATAAACCAGGGGCAAAACGGGGCCGGTGAGGGCGAAGACGCCGAGGAAAAAGAACAGCCAGCGCGGCCCCAGGGTGGGCACTGTACTGCGGATCACCAGCCACAATCCAAGCCAGCCCGTGACGGTCATGAGGATTGACAGGGGCAGGTAGCTGGTTAAAGACTTGAAAAATCCATTTTTCATCTTATATTCCTTAATTTCTTATTGTAACGCATTAATCCCAGGCATTCATGGTATTTCCATTCAAAAAGGATTTATGGATGAGGTATGAAACTGAATGAGGTAGAATGGAGCCGGAAAGAAGCAGATGGAGAATGAAATGACAGAGAAGAGACTGGCTGTAGACATCGGCATGACCAATATTGACCTGGCGATGCAAACTGGCAGCGGGTTAACCCTGAAAATGCTTGCAAACCGAGCATGAAAGCGCAGCGGACCAGGTGCGTCAGGCTTTGACAACGGTTTCGAATGACTTGACACCAGGCGTGCCGGTGGGTGTCACCGGTGGACGCTATCGCGACTTGCCGGATGAGGTTGATGGGTTTGCGATCCGGAAAGTGGATGAAATCCAGGCGGTAGGGCTGGGCGGACTTTCACTAGCTGGCGCGGAAGCAGGACTGGTTGTCAGCGCCGGGACGGGAACCGCGATGGTCGCGGCGCGTCAAGGCGGCGTACATCACGTGACCGGGTCGGCCGTGGGCGGCGGGACACTTTTAGGACTATCAAAACTGATCCTGGAGACCGATGACGTTCATGAGATCGATCGGCTGGCAATGGCCGGAGATGCTTCCAAGGTGGATATCATGTTGAATGAAGCGGTGGGCGGCGAGGTGGGTCGATTACCGGCTGAGGCGAACGCTGTGAATCTGGGCCGGCTGGAACGCGGGAATGGCTATTCCCGGGAAGACCTGGCAGCTGGATTGGTCCGATTGGTGGCGCAGGTGATCGCAGTGATTGCGATCAATGCGGCCGATGCGGAGGACCTGGATGGAGATCATCCTGATCGGCCATCTGATGGACCTGAAATCGATCCGCCGGGAAATAGAATTGGTGGGGCAGTTCTATCAACGTACTTTCACCATCCCCGAGAATCCCGGCTTCGGTACGGTGATGGGGGTTTTGGAAGTGATGTTGAAGACTATATAGTTCTTTCCAATTTGGTTGATGTGGGATATTTAAAGTGTCACGTAGGTGGCCTTTGGCCACCATACATGACCTACATTTTTACCCGAGGAATTGTAGGTCACACTTCCAGCGTGACGATAAAGTTTGGATACATAAAACCTTCTTCTTATTTTTAAAAATCATTTCTATTAGCAGGCAAATTTTTACCCCTCATCAGTCTGCTGCGCAGACAGCTTCCCCTGGAGCGTGCGGAACACCCGAAGCGGCAGCGGAGGGTGGAACAAGGGGAAGCCTAAAAATGGGCACCATTCTCCATTCACTTTTCCCCCAATTCCTAATACCTACTACCTAATCCCTAATAACTGATACCTGATACCCAATACCTAATACCTCAAACCCAATCCCCAATCCCCAATCCCTATCCCTCCAAATTGACTTTCATTTCTTAATGTGATAGACTTTGTCTAATTGGAAAACTCATCGAGAGAGGTGGAGGGACCGGCCCGCTGATACCTCGGCAACCACGATCATAGATCGCAGGTGCCAACTCCGGCAGACCCCGTTAGCGGGTAGATCTGGAAGATGAGGTGAAGTTACCAAAACGGTATCCTGCGCCTCTCATCCACTGAGAGGCATTTGATTTAAAAACAACGAATCCTGAAACCGGGAAGGAAGATTTATGGCAGTAAGTGAAAAACAGTTCACCAACCGGCGTTATTTGGATGCGATCGATCGAGGCGTGATCCTCTTTGATGGTGCTATGGGCACCAATCTCGACCGGCAGCATCTGACGCCTGAGGATTTTGGTGGGGAACGCACGGCCGGATGCAACGACTACCTTGTGATCACCAAGCCTGCCGCAGTTGAGAAGGTCCACCGCAGTTTCCTTGAAGCCGGGTCGGATGTGATTGAGACGGATTCCTTCCGGGCGAACCGCCTAACCCTGGCGGAGTTTGGCTTGGGTGATCGCGCCCCGGAGATCAACAACGCCGCAGCCAGCCTGGCACGCCGGGTGGCAGACGAATACAATACACCTGAAAAACCGCGCTTCGTGGCTGGTTCGATGGGGCCCAGCGGGAAACTGATCTCGACCGAAGACCCCGAGATGTCCAATATCAGCTTTGAAGACCTGGTGGATGTTTTTCGCGAACAAGCTGTTGGTTTGATTGAAGGCGGCGTGGACCTGCTGCTGATCGAGACGTCGCAGGATATCCTCGAGGTCAAAGCCGTGATCCAGGGGATCAAAGCCGCTTTCGAAGAGACCGGGCAGGTCTTGCCCATTCAGGCCCAGGTGACCCTGGATACCACCGGCCGGATGCTGCTGGGGACGGATATCGGTGCAGCCCGGGCGATCCTCGAAGATATGGGTATTGATGTGATCGGCCTGAACTGCTCGACCGGCCCCGACTACATGCGGGAACCGATCCGTTTCCTGACCGAAAACGCGCAGATCCCTGTCTCCTGTATTCCGAACGCCGGGCTGCCGTTGAATGTGGATGGTGAAGCTGTTTACCCGATGGAACCGCAGCCTTTTGCCGACCTGATATTGGAATTCGTTGAAGCATATGGTGTGCGAGTGGTAGGGGGGTGCTGCGGCACCCGGGAAGACCATATCCAGCTTATAAATGAAGGATTGGACCGTTATCGTGCGAAGCCTGCGACACCCGAGGAAGTGCCAATGCTGGCTTCACCTGTGCAGGCGGTCGCCATGCAGCAGGTCCCGCCGCCGTTCCTGATTGGCGAACGGCTCAATACACAAGGGTCGCGTAAGTTCAAACGCCTGATCATGGCGGAAGATTATGACGGCATCGTTGAGATGGCGCGCGCCCAGGTGGATAACGGCGCGCATGGGCTGGATGTTTGCGTGGCGCTTACCGAACGACCGGACGAAGATCAGTTGATGCGTAAAGTCGTCAAACGCCTGGCGAACGCCGTCCCGGTCCCGCTGGTGATCAATTCAACTGAAATTGAGGTGATCGCAGCCGCGTTGGAAGCTAACCCCGGACGCTGCCTGATCAACTCCACGCATCTTGAATCGGGGCCGGAGAAGGCGAGCAAGATCTTTGCTCTGGCAAAGAAATTCAATGCGGCGGTGATTGTCTTGACGATCGATGAAAACGGCATGGCCAAGCAGGCTGACCACAAACTGGAAGTGGCAAAGCGGATCTACGACCTGGCTGTCGATGAATACGGCCTGAAGCCGCAGGATCTGGTTTATGACGCGCTGACATTCACCCTGGCGACCGGCGATCCGGAATTGGATGATTCGGCTGTTCAAACGCTTGAGGGTATCCGAAGGATCAAGGCGGCCCTGCCCGGTGTGCTGACCTCACTGGGCGTGAGCAACGTCTCCTTCGGGCTTTCACGCCCCGCCCGAGCGGTGCTCAACAGCGTGATGCTTTATCATGCGGTGGGAGCCGGGCTGGATATGGCGATCGTCAACCCGGCGCATATCAAGCCTTATGCTGAGATCCCTGAAGAGGAACGCAAACTGGCCGAGGACTTGATCTTCAACAAAGACAATCAGGCGCTCTCCCGTCTAATCGAATACTTCAGTTCTGTGGAAGATAAAGGCGGAGACGAACAGAGCAACCAGTTAGACCTCTCGACGATGACGCCCGAGGAGCGCCTGCACTGGCGGATCCTCCACCGGCATAAAGCCGATGTGGAAGCGGATATCGATGAAATCCTTAATCGTGATGTGGATCGGTCGAAGTCCGATACGGCGGTTGATGTCCTCAACGAAGTCCTGTTGCCGGCCATGAAGGATGTTGGCGACAAGTTCGGTGCAGGTGAGTTGATCCTGCCTTTCGTGCTGCAGAGTGCGGAGGTGATGAAGATCGCCGTCTCCTACCTGGAAAATTTCCTCGAAAGGAAGGAAGGCACGACCAAAGGAAAACTGGTCCTGGCGACAGTTTACGGGGATGTCCATGACATCGGTAAGAACCTGGTCAAGACGATCCTTTCAAATAACGGTTACACCGTGGTGGACCTGGGGAAACAGGTCCCGGCCGAGACGATCATCACCCGTGCGGTGGAGGAAAAAGCCGATGCGATCGGTTTGAGCGCGCTGTTGGTCTCCACCAGCAAACAAATGCCGCTGATCGTTAACGAACTCGACCGGCGTGGACTAACCTTTCCGGTGTTGATTGGTGGTGCGGCGATCAACCCGCGTTTCGGCAAGCGGATCCTGCTGACCGATACCGGTCACTATTACCAGCCGGGTGTGTTTTACTGCAAGGATGCGTTCGAAGGGCTTTCGACAATGGATGCGCTAATGAACCCCGAGAAACGGGCCACACTCGTGGAGGAAATCCACCAGGGTGCGGATTATGAATTGGGCAAGGATCTCTCATCGAAAAAGCGTCCTCGGACGGGCAAGCAGCATCCGGTCAAGGTTCTGGATGAACTGCCTGTACCGCCATATTGGGGGCCGCGGGTTGTTCGAGACATGCCGCTGGAGATGGTAAGCGAGCATCTCTCACTCAATGAGCTTTACCGGCTGTCCTGGGGTGCCAAGAATACTCACGGTGAGGAATGGAAGAAACTCAAGGCGGAATTCACTGACCGGCTGGCGCGTATGCGTAAGCAAGCCGCCCGGGAAGGTTGGCTCCAGCCGCAAGGCGTATATGGCTATTGGCCCTGCCAATCCGAGGATGATGTGCTGCTGGTTTATGATCCGGACACTCTTACTGAGGATGAACCGACGGTCATCGAACGATTTAATTTCCCGCGTCAGCAGGGCGGCGATGCCCTTTGCCTGGCGGATTACTTCGCTCCGCGCAGTTCCGGCAAGATGGATGTGGTCGCCTTTCAGGTGGTCACGGTCGGTGCGGAAGCCACCCGCCGCTTTGATGAATTGCAGGATGCAGGCGAATTTTCCGAAGCGTATTACCTGCATGGGCTTGCCGTCCAAACAGCGGAAGCGACCGCCGATTACCTGCATGCCCATATCCTCCGTGAGCTGGGTCTGGCCCCGGGCCGCGGCAAACGGTATTCCTGGGGGTATCCGGCGATCCCTGAATTGGAAGACCACCAAAAAGTCTTCAAGCTCCTGCCCGTGGAATCAGCCCTGGGGATGCGTTTGACTGCCGCGTACCAGTTGATTCCGGAACAATCCACTGCGGCCATCATCGTGCATCACCCCGACGCCAAGTATTTCAATATCGGCACAAGCCGTGTGGAACAACTTTTAGGCGAATGAAGATTTGAGAAGATATTATGCGAAAAGAAGATCGAAAATTCATCAAAAGATTAAGACAATCCCGACTCCCGATCGTCACGGACGGCGCGATGGGAACGCTTTTGCACGAACGCGGAGTCGAGATCGACGCCTGCTTTGACGAGCTGAACCTGCTCCAGCCTGCGACAGTTGGCGAGATCCACCGGGATTACATCGCAGCCGGCGCGGAAGTGATCAAGACCAATACCTTCGGCGCGAACCGAACAAAACTCGAGCGGCATGGGTTGGATGAGCGTGTTGCCGAGGTGAACACCGCTGCGGTCAGCCTGGCAAGGCGGGTGGTGGACGCCTCGTTCAAGGATGTGATGATTGCCGGTGATATCGGTCCTTTGGGGCTGCCCCTGGCACCATTTGGACACATCCAGCCTGAAGAGGCTTATGAAATTTACCTGGAACAGGCCCGTGCTTTGATCGAAGCCGGTGTGGATTTGATCCTGATCGAAACCATGGTCGACCTCTATGCGGTGCGCGAAGCCGTCCGGGCAGTCCATACCGTGGATGAGACCATGCCCGTGATCGGTTCGATGACATTCACCCGTGACCGCCGCACTCTGTTGGGTAATACTCCACGTGAAGTTGCCGAGCAGATGGCTGAGTTCGGCGTGGATGTGCTCGGGGTGAACTGCTCCGGCGGTCCGCAGCAGTTGCTGCAAATCCTGAAACACATGAAGGAATCCATTCCGGATGCGGATTTCTCTGTGATGCCTAACGCCGGGTTCCCGGAAAGGGTGGGGGGCAGGATCATGTATCCGGCCGGACCGGAATATTTCCACGATTACGCGCTTTCATTCTGGCGAGCCGGCGCAAAGGTGATTGGTGGGTGCTGTGGAACCACCCCCGCACACATTAAAGTGATGGCGGAGGCGATTGCCAATGCGCCGAAGGATTTCACGGTGGAACAGGTCGTGGATCTGGCCAGTCAGCCCGCAGCGGAAATGGAACCGGCGGAAGCACCTTCCGGACTGGCGCAAAAACTGTCTGCCGGGAAGTTCGTGATCGCGGCGGAAATGGACCCGCCCCGCGGCCTTTCCACGCATAAATTGATGGCCGGAGCATCCCTGCTGACCGACGCAGGTGCGGATGTGATCGATGTGGCTGACAGCCCCCGCGCCCGGATGCGAATGAGCCCCTGGGCCGTCTGTGACCTGATCCAGACCCGCTTTGGCGTTGAGACCACCCTGCACTTCCCGACCCGTGGGCGGAACCTGCTGCGGGTCCAGGGCGACCTGCTGGCAGCACACGCCATTAATATTCGGAACGTCTTCGTGGTGATGGGCGACCCAACTGCGATCGGCGATTACCCGGATGCGAACGATTCTTATGACCTGGTGCCAACCGGCCTGATCCGGCTGATCAAAGAGGGGTTCAATACCGGTCTGGATCATGCCGGCGGAGAGATCGGACAGCCGACAACCTTTTTCGTCGGGGCAGCGCTCAATCTATGCCCCAACGACCCCGAACGGGAGATCAAGGTCCTGCGCAAGAAACTGGATGCCGGCGCGGATTTCTTCCTGACCCAACCGCTCTTTGAAGTTGAAAAAGCCTTGGCGTTCCTGAAACGCTATGAAGAGGAATATGGACCATTATCGCAGCCGATCCTGGCCGGCGTATTGCCGTTGGTGACCGACCGGCATGCCCGTTTCCTGCATAACGAAGTGCCCGGGATCAGTATTCCCCAAGCCGTTCAGGACCGAATGGCCGGCGCGGGTGAGGATATGGCTGGCGAGGGAAGCCGGATTGCGATCGACCTGGTCGAAAAAATAAAAACGCATTTCCAGGGCGTTTATCTCATTCCATCCTTCAACCGCTTCGACATGGTCGCCGGGATCATCGAAAAAATAAAGTCCTGAAATTAACCAGATTTTGCGTTTAATTAAAATTACATTGAGGAATAGTTCATTTTGCGCGCCTGTTTATAAGTGCGGTAAAATTGGGCGTGGAGGTAAATTAATGACACCCACAAAACATTTGACAACCTGGACGATAATTGCAATCTTGGCGATGATCCTGGCGGCTTGCGGCCCTGCGGGTCTTTCGGAAGTGGAACAAGCCGGCACTTATGCTGCCCAAACATTGACCGCGATGCCTTCGGCGACCCAAAAAAGCCTGCCAACGGCAACATTTACGCCGGAACCCACGGCAACCCCAACGATGACCGCAACCCCCATGTTGGGTCCGGTCGGCCCAACAGGTTTCCCGGAAGGCGTGAACCCGCTGACGGGAATGTATGTCGCCAATCCTGAAAACCTGGACCGGCGACCGGTGTTCGTCAAGGTGGCGAATTATCCACCCTCCGGACGACCTCATGCCGGACTCTCGGCAGCCGACCTCGTTTTTGAATATTACATTGGCTATGGCAGTAACCGTTTTATTGGTGTGTATTATGGGGAAAACGCCGACCAGATCGGCCCCGTACGTTCCGGACGGCTGGTGGACCCGCAGCTTGTCAGTCTTTATCAAGGCATCCTTGGCTTCCAGGGTGCTTACACGACGATCCTGGATAAGATCGTGGATGTCCTGGGTAATAGGGCGATCAGCGGCACGGGTAATGTTTGCCCGGCAATCTGTGATGACGGACGCAATATCGTCACCAGTGTATTTCGCCAATTCCGCCGACTTAACGATCCTTTCCACCCAGAGGGGCGTCGATAACCATCAATACAACCTGGATGGGATGTCTTTTGATCCGGTCGCGCCTTCCGGCGGCACGGATGGCACGGACGCTCTGGTCATCTTCTCCAACCTCGATCGAGGTGAATGGAAGTTCGATATCCCGACAGGTAAATATCAGCGCTGGATCGAAGATACCACCGGGTCGGAATTGCAGATGATCCCTCTGGTGGACCGCAACACCGATGAGCAACTTGCCTTTTCAAACGTGGTCGTAATGTTCGCTTACTACACCGAATACACGGCTTCAATGCATGATATCGATATCTGGGGTAACACCTCCGGCCGGCGAGCGATCATCTTCAGGGATGGACAGGCTTTTGACGTGACCTGGGTGGTCCCGAATAACAGCCAGCCGATCCAGTTCCTCGACCAAAACGGCGATCCATTCCCACTCAAACCCGGGAACACCTGGATGGTCATCATGGGTGCAAATTCCGGCGTCCAGCAGGACGGCGGCAACTGGCAGTTCAATTTCTACCTGCCCTGAGCCATGCGGACCCTGATCGTTTCCGACATTCATGCCAATGTGACGGCGCTGCAAGCCGTCCTCGAGGACGCCGCGCCTTTTGAGCGGGTGTGGTGTCTGGGTGACATCGTCGGATATGGTCCTGATCCGAATAAATGTATCGAGATCATCCGGGGTTTGCCGGATTTGCAATGCGTCAAAGGCAACCATGACGCGGCGATCCTGGGTGAAATCGATATATTGGCTTTCAATTATGAAGCCCGTGAAGCTCTGGAGTGGCTTGAATCCCGGTTGAAGCCGGAGAATAAAGACTGGCTGAGCCAGCTTCCGGAGAAGATCACCTTTGATAAATTTACGATCACGCATGGCAGCCCCCGTAACCCAATTTGGGAATATATCATGGATCTGCGGACAGCGCGCGAAAACATGAGCGCGTTTGAGACGACGTATTGCCTGGTGGGCCATACCCATATCCCTTGTGTCTTCAAAATGGACGGGGATAAACCCAACTCAACCAATCTTTACCTTGTCCCGCCGGATGAGCCCTTCATGCTGGATCGGAAATGCATCATCAACCCGGGTTCGGTCGGCCAGCCACGGGACCACAATCCGCTGTCCTCCTACCTTGATCTACGACGACGAGGCAGAACTGCCCTGGGTTTATCACCGGGTGGCATATGATATCGAACAGGTCCAAATGCGGATCCTGTCAGCCGGCCTTCCACAGAGGCAAGCATCTCGGCTGAGTGAGGGTTGGTAATCGAACCTACTCAAATACCTAAATTGTTCCCTTGAGAATGCAAATCAAGGGAACTTTTTATTTACATTGTGCGTCAATAAAGTATAGAATATGAGAAATTCGTCCAATTGATTGAAAAAGGAGAAGATGATGAAAAAGAGAAAGATGCTTTTGCTGGTTAGTTTGATGGTCATCGCCGGCGTTCTGTTCAGTGCCTGCGCCAGTGCGAAATCCGCAATCGTGGATAAACAGAACCTGGCGATGCCTGAAGCCGAAATGGGTTATGACATGGCGATGGAAGCCCCGGCCGTGATGGAAGAGTCGGTTGATTCTTCACGCAATTATGACGCCGGCGTGGGTGGAACCACAACTGCCGCTGCCGACCGTTTGGTGATCTATAACGCCGACCTGCAGATCGCCGTAGAAGATCCGATTGCAAGCATGGATGCGATCATAGCCATGGCGGAAGACGCAGGTGGGTTCGTAGTCTATTCGAACCTCTATCAGTCCACCACCTCTACAGGTAATACGGTGCCTCAAGCCAGCCTGACCGTCCGGGTGCCTGCAGGGCAACTGGACTCGATCATGGACGCGATCAAAGCGCTCACACCGGACCCGGACGTGGACGTGCTTTCCGAGAACGTCTCCGGTCAGGATGTGACGGCTGAGTACACGGACTTGCAGTCACGATTACGCAATCTGGAAGCGGCCGAAGCCGCCTTGGTGGAATTGATGAATGATGCTCAGGACCCACAGGATGTGCTGGATGTCTTTGACGAATTGACCTACTACCGTGGCGAGATAGAGACGGTCAAAGGCCGGATGCAGTATCTGGAAGAATCCGCAGCCATGTCCGCCATCACGGTTCAGGTCATCGCCAAAGAATCATTGCAGCCGATCGAGATTGCAGGGTGGGAGCCCAAAGGCACCGCCAAGAAAGCAGTGGAAGCCCTGATCGACACCGGCCAATTCATCGCCGATGCAGCCATCTGGTTTGGCATCTACTGTCTGCCATTCCTGGTACCGCTAGGTATTGCGGTGTTCTTCCTGGTCAGGATCCTCCGTAAGGGGAAAGCTCGCCGCCAGGCGAAAAAGATGGAAGCCCTTCAGCAATTGGATGGAAGCACGTCGGAAGAAAAATAACATCCGTCTGTAAATCGAAAACGCCCCAGAAATGGGGCGTTTTTTTGTATTCCAACTTGACAAAATTAAATTTACCGTATAAATTAGTATTATCGTTAAAATAAATTTTAATGGTGAAGGAGATTTGAATGGACATGGAATTTGAACGTCAACCCATTTTTATGATCAATGATTTGGAAACGTTAAAGGTTTTAACGGATCCGCTGCGAATCCAGATCCTCGAAATATTGGAGCCTGAACCCCAGACTGTCAAATATGTGGCGGATTCCCTGGGCCTATCGAGCAGCCGGCTCTATTATCATTTCAACCTGCTTGAATCGATGGGGCTCATCGCGGTCGCCTTTACAAAAACGGTCAATAATATGATCGAAAATTATTATTGGGTCACAGCCGAGGAAATTGAGATTAACAAAGACATCATGAATTACTCCTCTGAAATGGGAGCGGAGGACATCAGTCGCGTGGTTAGTGCGACGCTTGATGCCACCCGGGATGATTTCGTCCGCAGCCTGCAAGCCCGTCGCTTCAATTTGGACCATGGTGCAAAACCCAACCCTAAAAAGGTGGTTGCATCCAGGATCAAGAAGAGGATTAACGATGAAGCCTTCGAAGCTTATCAGAAGAAAATGAAGGAATTGATTGACGAATTCCAGGCCCTCCCGGAAATGGATCCCTCGGAACCGGATGCGAATGTTTACACGGTGGCGTATTTCCTCTATCCAAGCTACTACTATGAACAAAAAGATGAGAATGAAGATGGAAAATAAACCGAAAAAAACAACAAAGAAATCCATGCGAACGTTCCTGATCATTTGGATCGGCCAGCTGACCTCCATGCTCGGGTCGGGCCTGATCGGGTTTGCCTTGGCTGTCTGGATCTATGATAAGACCGGGCAGGCGACGCCCTTTGCGCTTACTGCTTTGTTTGGGTCACTGCCAAGGATCCTGTTATCGCCGATCGCCGGTGCGGTGACGGACCGCTGGAACCGGAAATGGATCATGTTGATTTCGGATTCGCTTTCCGGTGTGATCACATTGATCACGGCTGTATTGCTGCTGACGGGCAATATGCAGGTTTGGATGATCTATCTGATCAGTTTCTTTGAATCCGTCTTCGGTTCTTTCCAGGAACCTGCCTATTCAGCATCAATTGTCATGCTCGTGCCCAAAGAGCAGCTCACTCGGGCAAACAGCATGGTCCAGATGGGACAGGCGATCCAAAGTATTTTGACCCCCATCATGGCGGGTGCGCTTTTTGCTACGATCGGTATGACGGGGATCATCATCATCGATGTAGTGACCTATCTCTTCGCCTTGTTCACTTTGATCATCGTCCATATCCCGCAGCCCGAGCCGGCTGCAGAAGAATCGCAGGAAGAGAGATCAATGTTGAAGGATGTCGTATTCGGTTGGAAATATCTTGTTGAGCGGAAAGGTTTGCTTGGGCTGCTTTTCTATTTCGCCTCGGTTAACTTCTTCCTCAATATTTCCGGCGTGATGATCGGCCCGTCTGATCCTTTCTTTCAGCAATGCAACCAGCCTTGGGCTCGCCCAGACGATAGAAGGCGCGGGAATCCTCATTGGGAGTATGTTGATGAGCGCTTGGGGCGGCCCGAAAAAGAACAAGGTCCGTTCGATTGTCCTTTTCATTGTGCTGGCCTCCACCGGCTACTTTATTATTGGCAGTCGTCCTTCCGTCATTGCCATTAGCGCCGGTTTATTTGTCCTTTTGTTCTTCATTCCCTTTGCATCCAGTATCAGTTCCGCATTGTTTGCAGGAAAGGTTGCACCGGATGTCCAGGGAAGGGTCTTTGCGACCCGCAGTATGATCTCGCACTCGATGATGCCTTTGGCGTTCCTGCTCAGCGGATTCCTGGCGGATAAGGTGTTCAATCCGCTGCTCGTTGAGGGTGGGACTTTGGCCGAGACGTTTGTCGGTCGCTTGCTCGGCGTTGGGCCTTCGCGCGGGATCGGTTTGATGATCATCTGCAGCGGGATCACGCTGTTCATCGTCAGTGCGATCGCTTATAGCAACAAGCATGTCCGAAATATCGAGACTGAAATACCTGATGTTGTTGTGAACACAGGATCTAAAGAAAGTGAGACTGAGATAGCAGCTGAAATTGCTGCTTAAAAGTAAATCTTAAACTCTTTAACCTGAAACGACGGCCTTATGACCGTCGTTTTTAGATCAATGATTTATTTTCGGATTGAAAGTGACTGCCCTTCCAAATCATCCAGATCGAGCGCGTAAATCCCCAAGCCCTCTTCCTGAAGCGGGCATGTTCCCCCCCGATACCAGGCGCCGGCAGGCAGCCAGGGCAGGTAAAAGATCACTCTGCCTGATGCTTTTCGTCCCAGATTGAATTTAAGCTTCACTTCATCTTCTGAAACGTCCCATTGTGAAACTTCAATACCCTGTGAGAGGTGCAGGTCGCTGCCCAGGTAAGCAGGCTGATCGGGATCGAAGGGCCGTACGGCCATGACGATCACACCGTGGGCGGGGACGTCGCTGAACGTCGCCGGCGAGTTAGGGCCAAGCTGCCCCATCCGGCCTGACCAGAACTCTCGCAGCCACCAGAGTTTGCCTTTCGGTAAGTCAAATTCCTGCGTGGAGAAGGTCAGGTCCTGAGGCGAATTTTCCCAATTGAACTTAGCCAACAGATACCAGGGACCGATCGGCCCTTCCAAATCAACCCTCACCGTGTGTGGGAAATTCGTATCGAACAAATCCATCACCCGGGCGCGGCGGTCGATCAGTGGCAGCAGGGCTTGCGCCATCTCAAGCCGGTCTTCAGGCAGCGCGGGAAGGTCATCTGAGAGCAGCAGCGATCCGCCGGTCAGGCCGATCACGGTCGCCAGGGTCTGGACTTCGTGCAGGGTCAGCTGCGAGTCAGGGCGCACCAGCAAGCAGTCCGGGTCGTTGACCCACCAATGACGATGCAGGGGCGCTCGGGTCAGGATGTTATGGATCGCGTTCCGGGCAGAGGGCATTCCGGGTTCGTTCTTGAGAATCAGGCTGAAAGGTGGAAAGTGCGGCTGCCAATAGCCGCTCACATCCGCACTGATCCGCATCGCCTCAAACAGCCCCAAAGCGGAGCCGAACGGACAGCCGCAAGCCAACATGGTGATTTCTGGTCCGGCAGCCTGGCGCAGCGCTGCCAAACCCATCCTCAGCACCTGCGCGCGGGATTGGGTTGGGTCTTGAAAGACGCCTTCAAGCGCTGCGGCATAGAGGAAATCCAGTTTGAGATAGGTGAAACCCCAGTCTTCAACAGCCGTGCGGATCACTTCGCAGGCATAAGCCAATGCATCGGGGTTGGTCAGGTCCAAGGCGAGTGTAAAGGAATTCCAGACAAAACCGGCAGTAACCGGTTTGCCGTTTTCATCTCGAAGGAGCCAATCCGGATGTTCCTGCACCAATTTGGCTTTGGGATGGACGATGAACGGCGCCAGCCAGACGCCCGGTGTCAAGCGCGCTTCCGTGACTTGTTTAGCGAGCGGACGCAGCCCGTTGGGGAAACCGGGGACGAAGTCGAACCAATCACCCGGGTAAGTTTCAAAGCCGTCATCGATCTGGAACAGCGGCAAAGGCAATTCCTGTTTGAGGTCTATCACAGTGTCCAGGTTCGCTTCCAATACCGTTTGGTCGATATTCTGGTAATAGTAATACCATGAGCACCAACCTACAGGGACGGGTTCGGTGGAAACGAAGTTGTGCATCTGCGCCACGACGTCGAGATACTCACCCATGGGGTCGCCGTCGTCAAGGCTGATGAATGAGAGCGAAAGCCAATCAGAAGTGACCTGGCTGCCAGCGTGGACTTTGACATGATCGCCATTTGCCCAGACCTGTAAGTCCGGTTCGGGTGCAAAATGGGTCTCGAGGCTCCCGAATTGTGATTTCTGTGAAAGGAACCCGGCCAACAAGCCGATCCGGCTTTGGCGGTCACCAACCACGCCGAACATATCACCCGAGAAATGGTTGCGGTCCTTGGGCTGCGGCGTGCCGGGGTTCACCACCATCGGATTCTGGAACCGTCTTAAGATCGAAGTATTTTGTTTGTCACCAAGGGTATAAGTGCCGGTGGTGGACCAGGACTGCCAGCCGTTGCTGTAGAAAGTGGGTTCCGGTGCGTCGTCATTACCCAGGTACAGCTTGCCAGCTTCAATATCCAGCAACGTGAATTGATTGAGGGATAAATTTTCACGGCTGCGATTGAATAAAGACATCTGGACCAGTGCCATCGGATGAGAGATGGATAGGCCGCAGCGGATGATCAACTCAACACCGGGCAGCGTCGTCTCCAACCGGAAGGTGACCTGGCGTAAAGGACCGATTTGAATTTCCTGGATGAGGGGTTCATCCGTTTCCAGCACCGACCAGGGTTCGCCCAGTAAATCGTGGTTTTTACCGTCCAAATACACGTTGGCGTTCAGCCGCGCCTTCAGATGTGCTCCCGGGAAAATTCGGGATTGCAGATTCAAGATGCCGGTCTGAGGGGAGAGGGATAAGACGAGGTCTTTGGTTTCGATTTCCATGGTCAATCCTTGTCGAAAAGCGATTGGAGGTTGGCGAGGCTTATGGGTCCTTCACGGATGATTTTGTAATCTTTGGTGGAGACATCAACAACGGTTGAAGCGGTGGGGCCAGGCGTGGGGCCGCCGTCTAAAATAAGGTCGATCCGGCCGCCTAACTGGTCCAGCACGTCTTGCGCGGTGGTCGGGTTGGGGCCGCCGGAGATGTTGGCGGAGGTGGTTGCCAGGGGACCAATTTGCGTTAATAGCGCTAAGGTAAAGGATAGGTCGGGCATCCGTATGCCGACGGTCGGATAGGCGGAAAGTTCAGGAGGGAGATTTCGACGCCTTGGGCAGCACCAAGGTCAGTGCGCCGGGCCAAAAGGCAGCTGCAATTTTTTCAACGTCTTCACGTACCTGGGCGACCAGCGGTTTCAACTGCGATAACGTCCCGATCAGGATCGGTAGGGCTTTTTCGTCTGGCCGCTCTTTCGCAAGGTAAATCTTTTCGATGGCTTTGGGATTGTAAGGGTCTGCGGCAACGCCGTAGATGGTGTCGGTGGGGAAAGCAATCAGTCCGCCCTGACGGATGATGTTTTCAGCGGCAAGAATAGCCTGGGGGTCGTCTGTGGAAAGGGTAAGGGTATCAACCATCGTTCAATCCCGATTATTGTTAATGCTTCAATTCTAACCCCGTTTTATCCAACTTCAACCAGTTCTGATTTCAATCAGACGGTCATGGCAAGCCAGGTCCTGCCGCAAGATGATCTCAGCCTCAGGGAAGGCAGCTTCGGCAACATTCAAGGATGGTTTTCCCAAGCTGGATTCGATTTCAAGCAGAACGACGCCACCCGGTGCCAATCGGGAGCTTGCCTGGTAAAGCAGCCTTTGAATAAGATCAAGCCCGTCGATACCACCATCCAAAGCCAGGACGGGTTCCCAATTGGAAACAGGTAGACTTTCCAGTATGGCGGTGGGGATATATGGCAGGTTGGCGCAGATCAGGTTGAATTTCGTTTGGAAGGGCTGCAGCAGGTCCGCCTGCAGAAAGGCGACCCGTTCCTGGCGGTGGCGACGGGCGTTTTTCACGGCCATTTCAAGGGCAGCCCTAGAAATATCTGTTGCGATCACACGTGCATGCGGGCATTCGGCAGCCAGCGTGACGGCGATGGCACCTGAACCGGTTCCGACATCCACAATGAGAGGCTGGTCACTGTCCGAGGTGAGGTCGATGGCACGTTCCACCAGAATTTCGGTCTCCGGGCGAGGGATCAGTACCGCCGGTGAAACATAAAATGATCTGTCGTAAAAACTCCATTCACCAAGGATATGGGGTAAAGGAACACCCTGCAGGAGTTGGCTCAACTCGGATTGCAGGGTGTTAATTTCTGAGATGTTCAGATCATATTCGTTGTGGGTGAGGATCCAACTTTTTGACTGATGAAGCACGTGGCCCAGCAGGAGCAGGCTGACGTTCCCCGGCGTTTCAATATCATGTTCTGCCAGGGCGGATCTGATTGCGTCTCGCTGCTGCTTGAGATTGATGACCTTACTCCTCTACCAGAGCCAGTTTTTCCGATTCGTCTACCATTGTCAACTCATCAATGAACTCGTCGATGTCACCGTCTAAAACACCGGTCAGGTTATACGAAGAAAGATTGACCCGGTGGTCGGTCACTCGACTCTGGGGGAAGTTATAGGTGCGGATCTTTTCGGAGCGTTCCCCAGTGCCGATCTGTGAGCGGCGCGTGGCTGCTTCTTCCGCATGCTTCTTCTGTTCTTCAATTTCGTAAAGGCGTGCCTTGAGGACGCTCATGGCGCGCATTTTATTTTGAAGCTGCGACCGCTCGTCCTGACAGGCGACAACCATCCCGGTGGGGATGTGTGTGATTCGGACGGCGGTGGCGTTTTTTTGCACGTTCTGGCCGCCTGCCCCGGCGGATTTGTAAACGTCAATACTGATATCCGAGTCGGGGATCTCGATCTCGACGTCATCCACCTCAGCCAGGACGGCTACAGTGACGGTTGAGGTATGGATCCGCCCCTGGGATTCGGTCTCGGGGACACGCTGCACCCGGTGCACGCCGGATTCATATTTCAGACGGGAATAAGCGCCTTTGCCTTTGATGACAAAGCTGACCTCTTTGATCCCACCGATGCCGGTCTCGTGCAGAGAAAGGATCTCCGTTTTCCAACCCAGGCGTTCGGCGTAACGAGAGTACATCCGGAAGAGTTCGGCGGCGAAAAGCCCGGCTTCGTCACCGCCCGTTCCTGCACGGATCTCCATGATCACGTTGCGTTGGTCGCGTGGGTCTTTGGGCACCAGCATGGACTTCAATTCGTCTTCCAGATCTGTTTTCTTGGTCTGGAGTTCTTCAACTTCCATGTTGGCCATGGCACGCATTTCTTCGTCTTCTGAATCCAATAGGGGCTCGGTCTCATCAAGCTTGGTGAGTGTATCCTGGTAGTCACGCGCTTTGGCGACCAGGGTTTCGAGTTCGGCGCGTTCTTTGGATAGCTCGATAGCCGTGGTGTAATCGTCCCCGACCTGGGCGAGCTGCGCGTCAATTTCTTCAAAGCGGTTGATGATGCCTTTTAGTTTTTCTAACATTATGAATTAAATCTCTGTCATCACTATTGAAAATAACGTAGGGATTATACCACTTCAAGGAAGGAATTTGTCTTCGTATAGGCATTCACGATCGAATATCTAATTTTTAGGTTGTCTGTAAGACCAAATGCCGCTCTTGCGGTATACTAATGCCTGTGTGAAAAAGATGAACGATGAAAATATAAATGTATTTTGTACTTATCAAGCCGCCCCCAGACATTATTTACCCGGGCATCCCGAAGCTCCTAAAAGGATGCAAGGCATGGGGGAGTGGTTGGCGAATCCTCCTTACCCCGAAATTCAATGGCTTGATTTCGAACCCGCTGACGAAAAAGACGTCATCCTGATCCATAAGGCTTCTTTGTTGACGGGTTTGCAGGCAGAGTGTGAGTTTGGTCCGCATCAATTCGAGCCGTCTCCCTCCTTTGTAACAGAGGAGAGCTACCGGGATGCACTTGGCGCGGTTGGCGCGACGCTTGCTGTCAGCCGGAAGATCATAACAGAAGGGAAAGGGAGAGGTTTCGCCATCGTCCGGCCGCCGGGGCATCACGCCGAACCGGATGCATCGATGGGATTTTGTCTGTTGAACAACGTCGCCGTCGCAGCCGCCGATGCGGTTGCCAGCGGTTTGAGCAGAGTTGCGATATTCGATTTCGATGCGCATCACGGGAACGGGACTGAAGCTGCCTTCTGGGCGACGGAACAAGTCGCGTATTGTTCGACTCACGAATCCGGAATTTATCCGGGGACCGGTCTGCTTGCATCCACGCCTCATGCCAGAGGCCGAATTGTTGATATCCCTATGCCGGCGTTCTCAGGCGACACGACCTTCAAGCGCGTGCTTCAGGAAATCGTCCAACCGTGGTTAGCTCGGTTCCAGCCGGAAATGTTGTTCGTTTCTGCAGGATATGATGTCCATTTTTCGGATCCCCTGACCAGTCTGACATTGGATACTCGCGGCATTTATGACATGACGAGGACCCTGGTTGAGCTGGCGGAGGAATACTGCGGTGGCAGGATCATGTACGTCCTCGAAGGCGGGTACGACCCAATCGCCTTGAAAGATAATGTCCAAGCCAGTCTGGCGGGTTTGTGCGGTGAAACGGTTTATCCCGATCACTACGGTAAAGGGCCCGACGTCAATGTCAATATCGAACCGGAAATTCAAGAAATCATTCGTTATCATCAGCTTTAGGAGAAAACATTGCTGCAAATTTATTTTATCCGTCACGGACAATCTGAAAATAATGTAGTTATGGATGAGGTGGATCGAGATGAATATCTCTTCCATCGTGTCACCGATCCACAGCTTACCGAGAAAGGAAAACGCCAGGCGGCGTTGGTTGCAAACTTCCTGGTTCACGGCGAAGGATTTGAAGGGTATGACCCACAAAACCGGATCGGTTTTGGGCTGACGCATCTCTACTGCAGCCTGATGTCCCGGGCGATTCAGACGGCGCTCCCAATATCTCGAACTACCGGATTGCCCCTGATCGCCTGGCCAGAGGTCCATGAAAATGGCGGTGTTTTCCGGGCGGAGAAACAGGATGAATCATTCGTCTGGATCGGGCTGCCGGGAAAAGGCAGATCCCATTTTGTCAATACCTATCCTGAGTTGGTGATCCCGGACGATATACCGGAAGAAGGCTGGTGGAATTGGGAAAAGGAACCGCATTCCCATTACGGCATCCGCGCCCGCTCGGTCGTAGATCAACTTTTGGAACGCCATGGCGGCACGAATGACCGTGTGGCGATTGTGATGCACGGCGGTATTTTTACGCGCATCCTTGGTGCGTTCCTCGATATCCAGGCGGAACATTACTGGATCAATATGAATAACTGTGGGATCAGCCGGGTGGACATCCGTGACGACGGCAGAGTGATGCTGGCGTACACGAATAAAACCGACTTCCTGCCGGATGATCTGATCACGTAAGAATTTGAAAGAACCTTTGAATGGCAAAATCGCCGATCCAACTAACTAATATTTCTTTCCGTCCTGCGAAATCTGACGATGCAAAGGTCGCGAGCGAGCTGATCTTTGATACTTTCCCCAAGGTCGCCACATTCATCATCGGACTGGGCAGCGAGGAGCGAGCCAGGATGATCCTGGAACGAATTTTCGTGATCCCCGATCATCGCTTCTGTTACGAAGAGACAACTCTTGCGACCTATCAGGGTAGGGTGATTGGTTTATTGACCAGCTATCCGGGGACGCGACTTGGCAAGCTCGACCGTAAAGCTGACAGGCTGATCCTGAAGCAATACCGTCTGAGGGGCAAGCTGGCGCTGATCATCCGGGTTTGGCCGCTGCTTTTTATGAATGAGAGCAAGCGCGATGAATATCTGATCGGGAACCTGGCTGTCAAATCAAAATATCGCGATCAAGGGGTGGGTCACCTGCTTCTGGAACATGCGGAACAGATAGCCAAAAACGCGGGATTAAAGAAGCTGGCGCTAAGAGTTGCGATCGAGAATCAGGGTGCGAGAAAGCTCTATGAATCGTTTGGATTTAAAACGAGTGCGGTGTATCTGGAATCTAATAAGCGTGTCAAGTATGTTGGCGCGGGATACCGCAGGATGGTGAAGGTCCTATCATGATGCAGACATCATCCGATTCACCATATCCACCGCAAGTCCAAAAGGTTCTGGCATCAGCGAAATCCGTCGGCATTGCCTTGAGAGTCCGGCATTTTGATTCTCCCGGCAAGACGGCGAAGCAAGCTGCCGATCTGCTCGGTTGTCCCCTCGGCGCCATAGTAAAGTCTTTGGTGTTCCAGGGGCAGGAATCAGGAGAAATGGCTTTGGTGCTGGTCTCCGGGCAGAATCTGGGCAGATTTAACCATCCTTGGGGCTTATTTTGAGGAAGATGTCAAACCAGCCAGCCCAAGTGACGTTCTGGCATGGTCCGGATTTCGAGTTGGCGCAGTGCCGCCGTTTGGGATCGATGGCGAATTCCCAGTCCTGATGGACATCGATTTATTCGAATATGATGAAATTTGGGCGTCCGGCGGGTCGGATTTTGACCTGATGGGGATGACGCCTGCTGCGCTTTGGGCGGCGAGCGGTGCAGAAGTCAGAGAAATTAAGGAAGCCTGAATTATTACGAAACGTGATTTATGCCGCCGGACCATTTTCCGACAGTTTCAACGGTAAAATGAAGGTATTCGGAGTGGAAGAAAGTTGAAGAGTTAGATGCCAGTTTACGTCAACATTATCCTGATCTTTGTCCTTTTCCTCTTCAACGCGGTCTTTGCGATGTACGAGATCGCGATGGTGGCCGCGCGCAAGACCCGTTTGCAGCAACGGGTGGAAGCAGGCAGCACCGGCGCGAAACATGCCCTGGAACTACTGGCAGATCCGAATCAGCAGTATTTATCGACCGTTCAGATCATGATCACCCTGATCGACACCCTGGCTGGCGGTATTGGTGGTGCCACTTTGGCAAATCCGCTGGCAATACAGTTGGCGAAGATCCCCTGGCTGGCAGCTCAGGCTGAACTGATCGCACTGATCCTGGTTGTGACGTCAATCACCTATTTCTCGATCGTCATGGGGGAACTGATCCCGAAACGGCTGGCGGTCAGCAAACCGGAAGACGTCGTTTCGAGCCTTTCAAACGTGATATTCTATATGACCAAGATCTTCCGGCCGCTCACGAAATTGTTGAGCTTTTCCACGAACGTGGGTTTAAAGATCCTCAATATCAATACAGATAAAGGCCCCTCCATCACCGAGGAAGAGATCAAGGGTTTCATTGAAGAAGGCCGGGATATCGGCGTGATCGAAGAGGTTGAACGGGAAATGTTCTCAAGCATTTTCCGATTGGGGGATCGTCGAGTGGAAGCGATCATGACTCCGCGAACGGAGATGGCCTGGATTGATATTAACGGTCCGCAGGCTGAAATCTGGCAGCAGATCATGGAAACCCCGCATTCACGCATTCCGGTTGCCGATGGTGATCTGGACAATGTCCTGGGCTATGTCCAGATCAGAGACCTGCTGGGACATACCTTAAACGAACCTGACCTGGACCTCAGGGAGTATATTCAGGAACCGATCTACGTCCCAGAGAATATGGCTGCGCTGAAAGCGCTGGATAACATCCAGACCAGCGGCGTGCATTTGGCGATGGTGGTGGATGAATTCGGGGGAATTATCGGGATGGTCACGGATTACGACATCCTCGAAGCGATCGTAGGTGAAATCCCGGAAGACAGCGCTGATACGGATTACCTGGCTGTCGAGCGGGAGGATGGCTCCTGGCTATTTGACGGGTTGATCGTAATTGACGAGTTGAAGGAGATCCTGAATCTCAATGACATGCCAGACGAAGAAAAAGCCGGTTATCAGACTTTGAGCGGTTTTATCATGAGCCAATTGGGTCGCATCCCAAAAACAGGGGCGAAATTCCGCTACAACAATTTTGAATTCGAAGTGGTGGATATGGATGGTCGTCGGGTGGATCGAGTGTTGGTGACCCCTCTAGAAGAAAATTCCCAGTCCTGAATTAATTGTTATTGTGGTTAATATTGAACCGGCGCAGCAGCTCACCCATTGGGTGAATATGATGATGTTCCTCTACCGGTGGTTCCTCTTTTTCTGAACTAAGTAAACATTCCCAGGCTTTGTCAACAATTGTGAAGGCTGCATTGGGTTTGCCTATCCGGCAGGCATTCTCGGAAACCGTTCTCATTGCTTCAGCATCATCTGCAAGCCAGCTTGAGATCGTCTCGCGAATCTCTTCAGGGTTGGTGCAAAATGCGCCGGCCCGGTTGTCGAGGACATAATCCACATTGCCGGCTTCCTGTCCCGGCAAGGCATGGATCAGCATCAAAGGCAAGCCAGCTGCCAGCGATTTGGTGACGATCAGACCGCCAGCCTTGCAAATAATCAGATCCGAGGCCCGCATCATCTCCGGCATATCTTTGACGAAATTATAGATTTGAACCGGATGCTGCCATTCGATCGCTTCCAGTCGATCATTAAGTTCATCATTCCCACCCGCGACCAACACCATTTGGAAAGATCGGTCGCATTTATCCAAGCCTATCAACAGCTCTTCGAGATCAGCGACCCTTGGGCTGCCAACGACCAGGAATGTGGTCAGATCCACATCCCATCCGAACGCTCTTCTGAGATCATTTGGCGCGACTTGCCGCAATGCACCGATCTGCGGGTTGACAGGTATGCCACTTAAAATAATGTGGTTGGGAGAGAGACCTGCCTTGAGCGCTTGTTGGCGAACTTCTTCGGTCGGGACGGCGCAGCAGGTTGTGAACCGGTTGAACCAAACATGATGAACGGATACGAGATCGGTCACCACGGCAACCAGAGGGATCGTCGACAGACCATTCAAAATCAGGACTGTGTTTAGCGGCGCCTGATAAATAGGGTAGGTGGTCAGGATCAGGTCTGGTTTGATGTCCAATACAATGTCCCTTAGCGCCTCATACATTGCAACGACCATACCGCCTTCGATGAGCGAGACGGGAAGGGTGCCATCGCTGATCTCATAACCGGCTTCGTAAAGATCGGGGAGTTTCTTCACGATCTCGTCGTAATTTGTTTGGCTTTTACGCAGGAATTTAGGGGTTTTAGGGTGGTCAAGGGGGTTGTTGATGATCACGTCGCATTGGTCGCCGTGTTTCATTTCGAACGCCGATTTCAAAGCTTCAGCAGCCGAACGATGTCCCATCCCGGCGTCCGCTGTCAGGATCAGAACCTTCTTTTTCTTTTCTTTGTCCATCAGGATTTCCTTATGAGGTACAGGTCAGTCCAATTCCCGGATCAATGTCTCCAACACTGTTTTAACTGTACTCTCTTTTACAGCCTCACGGCTACCCTTAAAATGACACTCAAAAGCTTTCGTTTGCTCCCCCATACTGATGCCGAAATAGACCAGGCCGACCGGCTTGGTCGGCGTCCCGCCGGTTGGGCCGGCGATCCCGGTAGTGGAAAGGCCGATCGAGCTGCCGATCCTTTGCCGTATACCGGCAGCCATCTCGACTGCGGTCTGTTCGCTAACTGCGCCGTAGGCCAGCAGAGTCTCATGGCGAACTCCCAACAATGCTTCCTTGACCGGGTTGCTGTAAGCGATCACGCCGCCCATGTAATAGCCGGAAGAACCGGAGACGCCAGTCAGGGTATGTCCCAGCAATCCCCCGGTGCAGGATTCAGCCGTGCTGATGGTCAGACGACGTTTCGCAAGAAGCTGACCGACTTGTTGGGAGAGTTTAAATAGTTCTTCCTGCATGATATCTCTCTAAATATTCTCGGGGTCCTGATGGTCCTGTCCCTTACCGAGTTCTTCCGAACGGGTATAGGCGGCCCAGATGGCGCGTGAAATCGCGGTGCGGAAGCCCATTTTCTCCAGGTAATAGAGTGCCGTGGCCGAGGTGCCGCCGGGTGAGGTGACCTGGTTACGCAGCCGGGCAGGGTGTGAATCGTTCTGGGCGTAATAGGCGATTGAACCTTTGATGGTTTGCATCACCATCTCTTCGGCGATCCGCCGAGGCAAGCCCAGGTGGACACCCGCGTCGATCATCGCTTCAAGGAATAGGAAGACATAGGCTGGTCCGGTCCCGGAGACCGCAGTCGCCATATCGATATAGCTCTCATCTTCCACGAAGATTTCATCGCCGAGAGCGCCCAGGATTTGTTTCGCCAGCGCATGCTGGGTTTCCAGGGTCGCCTTGCTTTGGACCCAAACGGTCATACCTTCGCCGATCTGCGCAGGCGTATTGGGCATGGAACGAACGACGGTTTTATGAGCCAACCCATCGATCAGTTTCTTCAGGGTCGCGCCTGCGATGATTGAGATCACCAATGCTGCCGGAGGGACCTTGCCATGCAGGTCTTCCAGGACTTCGGGGAGTTTCTGTGGTTTGACGCACAGAATGACCACATCGGCGTCTTTGACCGCGTTTGCGTTATCTAGGCTGGTCTTGATGCCATACCGTTCTGATAGGTCCTCCAGGCGCTCCAGTCGCGGCCCGGCAGCGGTGATATTCGCTGCAGGAATGACTTTTTCTTTGATCAGGCCGCCGATGATGGCTTCTGCCATCACGCCCGGGCCGATCAGGGTGAAGTGCTTGTCGTTATTCATGTTCACTCCATTGATCTAATCCGATGACCATCGGGAATAAAGCGAATGAGATAGGATCCTGCCCTGGCTCTGCTCGACAGTGACCAGTTCACCGCTGGAGACATGACCGCTTAAGCCATTAACGATCTCCTGCAAAGCCTGATGGGGGACGAGGGCGGAAGCCTGGATGGCGTAAGAGGTCAGGCAGATGAAGCGCGGTTTGCGGGTGAGCACCTTCCTGCACTGCTGCAAGAGATCGGCGATGTCTTCAAAATAACTCCAGACCTTGCCGTCGGGACCTCGGCCGAATTTTGGCGGGTCGAGGATGATGCCGTCATAATAAGAGCCTCGTTTGGCTTCCCGGCGAAGGTACTTACGGGCATCCTCAACGAGCCAGCGGACGGGTTTATTACCCAGTCCGGACATCTCCAGGTTTCGACTGGCCCAAGTGACCGCATGCTTGGAAGCGTCCACATGAGTCACTTCCGCACCGGCTCGAGCTGCAGCCGCGGTTGCCATGCCGGTATAACCGAACAGATTGATTACTCGAATCGGCCGTCCGGCTGATTTGATTTGTTCCTCAATCCAATCCCAATGACTGGCCTGTTCCGGAAAGACACCGATATGACGGGATTTGGAGAGCTTGATCTCACATTTCAACCCATGATAGTCGATGACCCAGGGTTGTTTGACGTGATCCTTGATCTTCCAATCGCCACCGGATTCGCCGCCCGTGGAATACATGACAGCATCCGCGGATTGCCAATCGGCTTCCGGGAGCGCTTTTGACCAAATCGCCTGTGGTTCCGGCCGGACCAGTTTATATGGCCCGACGCGTTCGAGCGTCTCACCGTTTCCTGAATCCAATAATTCATAATCCTGCCACCGGGTGGGTGTGATTAACCGGAGTTCCGGCAGCTTGAAATCTTTCTTCATAAATGACCTGACGAATTGATTATTTGAATAAACCTAAATGCAAGACCTGGTTAAGCCAGGGAAGCATATACTGTAAAAACAATGCGATGGCGGCTGCGCGTTCCAAAGGTTTTTGGAGCGAACCCTGGATCGCCATGCTGCTGTCACCCCGCCTGATCTTGATTAGCGAGGGGATAACTGATAGCACCGCCAGCCCGGCCATAACCATGAAAACCCAGAATGGGATCAGGTCGATGATCAGGATAGAGACAATGCCTGAGAAAACACCGATCAGCAGCACGACCAGCATCAGCGCATGACTTGCTTTCTCGCCGAG
This sequence comes from uncultured Chloroflexia bacterium, assembly GCA_963748065.1. Taxonomy (GTDB): domain Bacteria; phylum Chloroflexota; class Anaerolineae; order Anaerolineales; family Anaerolineaceae; genus Brevifilum. Next base: position 103,447 of record CAVVHL010000012.1, read on the forward strand.
AACGATTGCTGTATGCCGAAGGTTTGCAGCCTTGTCACCCTCAATGTCCCGGATTTCGTTGTAGAGCTCTCCATAAATGGAGATGGCGACCACAAAAATAAATGGCCAGAACCAGTGCTGTGAGAGTGTTTGACTGTAGGTAAAATATCCGCAGAGGAACTGCAGCCCAGCCAGCATCAGGCAGTGAGAGGCGATATCGAAAAAAGCCATCGTCTTGAGACGGACACCGCGATACGAATAGAGATATCCAAGGATCAGGCTGATCATCCCGAAGATGAAAGGCCAGGTGCCCAGCAGCGCAAACAAACCCGCGGAAATGATTCCAACTATGAAGGTCCAAATCCGAGCGGTTTTTGGAGTGATCAACCCGGCGGATACCGGGTTGCGGTTGATTTTATTGGAGGAAAGGGCGTCATCCGGGGCGTCTTCGATGTCGTTGATCATGAAAGCGAACCCGACGGCTAACCAGTTGGCAACCAAAACGACGACTAATTGCCAGTCGAAGGTTCCTTCTGCAGCGGCGACGCCCAGCAGGGTGGTGATCACAACGAAATAGATATATTCGTTGAATCGCGTCAGTTTTAGTAAGCCATTGATGGTTTTTTTCAAGTTTTTCTCCACAATTCCTGTCGTGGTTGAGTATACCATCCTTTGATTTTCGGATAAAAAGCCAATACGCACGGCATGGGCTATAATTCAACAGATCACTTTAAAGGAGTATCAATGGATTTTGACCGAATCATCAACCGACGTGACACCGAAAGTGTGAAATGGCATTGGTATGATGAAGATGTGCTTCCGATGTGGGTGGCGGATATGGATTTCAGATCGCCCGAAGCTGTGATTGAGGCGCTTCAGGCAAGGGTTGCACATGGCGTTTTCGGTTATGGGTTCCCACCGGAGGGTCTCAGAGAGGTCGTTTCGATGCACCTGCTTGAGCGACATGACTGGCAGGTTGATTCGGCACAGGTGTCCTTTGTTTCCGGCGTCGTCACCGGATTTAATCACGCTATCTATTGTCTGACGGAACCGGGCGATAAAGTTCTGATCCAAACCCCAGTTTACCCGCCGTTCTTGCGTGCTCCCGAACAGGCTGGCCGAAAATTGGTTGAGAACCCGCTAGTTCGTACTGCGGATGGCAAATATGAGATCGATTTCGACGATTTTGAGTCTAAAGCTTCATCAGGTGTGAAATTGTTCATCCTGTGCAGCCCGCATAACCCGGTGGGGCGGGTATTCAAACAAAATGAATTGGAACGGATGGCAGAAATCTGTCTGGCGCACGACATCCTGATCTGTTCGGATGAGATCCATGCCGACCTGGTCTTCCCACCCAACCGGCATATCCCAATAGCGCGCCTCTCTCCCGAGGTCTCCGCCAGGACGGTCACTTACCTTGCACCCAGCAAAACATTCAATGTGGCGGGTTTATGTGCATCGATCTATATCGCCCAGGACCCGGAGATTCGGCATCGATTACAGCATTCAATGTCACTGCTGCTGGGCCACCCAAACATCCTCGGCTTACATGCCGCTTTGGCAGCTTACCGCGACGGACAGCCCTGGCTGGATGAACTCCTGGTTTATCTGGAAGCCAACCGTGATTTTCTGGATGCTTTCGTGAAAGACGAACTGCCCGGGGTTTCAATGTGGAAACCGGAAGGCACCTATCTGGCTTGGCTGGATTGTCGAGAACTTGATATTGACACTTCTCCACATGAATTCTTTTTGGAAAAGGCTAAAGTCGGTTTGAATAATGGGGCAGATTTCGGCGAAGCCGGGGAAGGTTTTGTCAGGCTGAATTTCGGCTGTCCGCGCACAATGCTGGAAGAAGGATTAGACCGAATGAAAACGGCGATAGCCGACCTTTAGGATTTCAGAATGTCCACGGAAAAAGAAAATAAATTTTTACAACGGCTTGCAACGGCGTTGAAGCGCTTGCCAATGGCGGTCAAGATTCTGCTTGGGATTGCCTTGGGCTATCTCCTGCTGGTTGGGATCGGCGCAGCTCTGATCGTTGCGGACCCGGTCCAGCATGTGGACGCTGTGGCAGTGCTCAGCGGTGATGACGGAGACCGTCTGGGGCTTGCCATTGATATGCTCGAAAGAGGTTATACACCCGCCTGGTCCTGACCGACACGACCAACACAGCCAATGCCCGATTGAAACAGGAGGCGATTGCCGGGGGCTTCTCTACGGACAGGATCTACCTGACGGACATGCGGGTGGATAGTACCGTAGATGAAGCAAAAGCCATTCTGGAACTAGCACAAGCCGAGCATTGGGACGCGCTGATGATCGTCACCGATCCCTATCACAGCCTGCGGACGCGGACGATCTTCAGGGATGCCTTTACGGGCAGCGGTATTACGATCCTGGTCCGCCCGGTGGTTGGACACTGGTTTCGTTCGACCACTTGGTTCACTCGCGCGGATGGATGGCGGTTTGCCATACTTGAGATCACGAAATTGATTTCCTACTGGTTTGGGATCAATTAAACGTAGATCGGGTCGCCCATGGCGACCCGATCTGATATTGTATTTGAGGATTAGAATTCTTCCGTATCCTGCTCTGAATCGATGTCCTCTTCAAAATCCATTTCTTCATCTAATTCAGGTTCAACTTCAACTTCATCTTCATCTTCAACATCAACTGCAGCCTCAACCTCATTATCCATGGTTGGCGTTTCTGAACCTTCGGAAACCAGGACAACATTTGCTGCTTGCAGCCCCTTTGGACCGTCTTCAACGGAGAATTCGACTTCCTGACCTTCTTTCAATCGTTTGTATCCCTCCATCTGGATTGCTGAGAAATGTACGAAGACGTCTTCTTCACCATCTTCACGACCGATGAACCCATACCCCTTGGGGGCGCTGAACCATTTGACGGTTCCAACATAACGTTCTGACATGCTTTTACTCCATCTTTCTAGGATTTATTAATGTTCCAGGCATCCTTATCCAATAAAGATGCTTGCTAAATATAATCCTTTTAAAAACGCATGTCAAGAAGTCATCTTTTTCACGGCAGTAGGCCTTCGTCAGCGATTTCACTTTCCCTGTTTCAATGATAAAATCCCAGGGAAAGACTTTTCCATTTAGCAATTGCTGAGGAGGAGATCCGATGAGCCAGTTCACAGATCAGAAATATCTGAAGGAAGAACAATACCATTCACCGGTGAACCTCGAACATCGGATCACCCTGCACGAAAAATTCACTACAGCCACGGTGCCATGGACGACCTGGGTATACCAGCACCTGGCTATCGAGGAAAACCAGCGAGTGCTGGCGGTGGGCTGTGGGAACGCGACGCAATGGCGGGATAATGCGGACAAATTCCCTGCTTCGACCCGGTTTGCGTTGATGGATTTATCCGTGGGGATGTTGGCAGGTGGACGAAAGGGGATTGGTGTTTCGGATGAACGCTTCGACTACCTATGCGGGGATGCACAATACCTGCCATTTCCGGATGCGACCTTTGACCGGGTGACCGCCAACCACATGCTCTATCACGTCCCGACGATCGAACTGGCAGTTGAAGCGTGCGCTCGAGTGATCAAGCCGGATGGCCTTTTCATCGCAGCGACCAATGGGGTTTCTCACATGACCGACCTACATCACTTGTATGAAGAATTTGAAGCGGGATTCCGTCTGGAGGACAGTGTCCGCCGTCAATTCAGCCTTCAAAATGGCGCGGCATACCTTAAGCGTGCGTTCGCAGAAGTGAAACTGGATCTTTACGAATCGGATTTATGGGTGACCGATGCGCAGGCTCTGGTCAATTATGCCTTTTCAATGTGGGATGTCGCAGCAGAGATCACCGATCAAAGGGCGAGTAGAATGCGGGCTTTTTTCCAGGAGAAAATTGATCAGAATGGGGGAATCAGGATTCGCAAGGAGACCGGTGTCTTCCTCGCCAGCCAAACACCTGGCCTGATCAACTCATTGGGCGTCTTGCAAGCAGAGCAATAACTGGCGTAACCCATCTGACGGTTCCACCGGAGTAATCGCCAATACCAGTAGTTCAGCGTTGCTTTCCATCCCCCGAATCGCAAGCGTCCTGACGCCTGCCGGTATCTGACTTTCCAGGGTATAAGCAACGGCGGATGGATATTGTTCCAACAGTGATTCCAACTTGTCGATTGTCGAATACCGAATGGCGTTACCGGTGATTGGATTGTTTGAGAGGTAGATCTGGCTGAAAAATTGTTCGAGCTCGTTGCCACGCGGGTAACTCAGTGTGACGGCAGGCAAGGTTTCACTAAGGCCGAGGTCCGCGGCTTCCGGTAAATCTGACCAATTCTTCGCTGTGCCGGTATAGAGGGTCTGCAAACTTTCAAAGCTGAGTAAATCGACTGGGACATCTTCCCCGGCTACAATGACCAGCCGTTCATTGCCCATCACAGAAACAAATAGGTCCGAATCCAATCGTTCACCCAGACGCAGGGTCAGATCCGTCCCGTTGGTGTTCAATTCGGTGCGGGGAAGGATTTCTGCATAGACACCGAGGTTCCGGACGCTTTCCGCGCAGGCCGACACTGGGGGCAGCCACTGTGCCAGTGCAGGTGTGGTTTGGAGGCTGACGACCATCATCTCACCTGATTCCTGGCTTTCAGGCGTGTTCGAACCGCACCCGGTCAGGAGGAGAACGAGCACAATACTAAGCCAAAGAATGGGTTTTTTCTTCATCAACTCAATTCAGCGCCCAGACCAGGATGGTCGCACCACCCAGCAGTGCGCAGTAAATTGAAAAATAGACTAAAGAATGGTTTACGAGGAATTTTAACAGCCAGCTGATGGTGATGTAGCCAACCACCATTGCGGTGAGGAATCCAATCGCCATCAGCGGTAGAAATGAAACCAGATCTGGTACTTCGGTGATCATTTGAAAGGTGCTGAGTCCGCCGGCGGCCAGCATGATGGGGATCGACATCAGGAAGGAAAACTTACCTGCAGCTTCACGCTTGAGATGTCGGTACATGCCACCGGAGATGGTCGCACCAGAGCGTGAGACGCCCGGAAACATTGCCAGGATTTGCATCAAACCCATCACCAATGCAGTGCCGAAGGTCACATCCTGCAGATCACCGATCCGCTGACTGACCTTTTCCGCTAACACCATCAGCACGGCGGTCACGATCAGGGCGATGCCGGTTACCAGTGGGGAGGAGAAAGCCTGCTCGACAACGTCCTTCAGGAAGATCCCGGCTAATCCGGCGGGGATCGTCGCGACGATCAGCAGCCAGCCCATCCGGGCTTCGTGGGTGGCGAATGGCTTACCGGTGAAAAGTTGTTTGAAGAAATCGGCGATGATCGCAACCAGTTCCTTACGGAAATAGAAGATCACGGCCACAAGCGTTCCGAGCTGGACCAGCACATCAAATACGAACATTTGCTTGGCCGGCAGGTTCCAATTGAGGAAGAAAGGCAACACGACCAGGTGGCCTGAACTGGAAATAGGCAGGAATTCGGTTAATCCCTGGACGATGCCAAGGATGATAGCTTGAATAGTGGTCATAAATATCCTTCTGAGTTAACGATCGAAGTTCGCTAGATAATTATAAGCAAATTCATCAAACTGCCCATCCTGGATCGCCTGACGCATTTGCCGAGCCAAGTTGAGCAGCGTATGGATATTATGGATGGACAGTAAAGTGCTGGCCAGCATCTCCTTGGTCTGAATCAGGTGACGGATGTAGGCGCGGGAAAAGTTCTGACAGGCGTAACAGTTGCAGGTCTCGCTGATCGGTTTTTCGTCTCGGGCATATTGGGCGTTCATCATGTTCATCCGGCCGGTATCCGTCATGGCCGCGTTGTGGCGGGCGAGACGGGTAGGGAGGACGCAGTCGAAGATGTCGATGCCCCGGCGGACTCCTTCCACCAGGTCCTGCGGTGTGCCGACGCCCATCAGATAACGAGGTTTATCCTTCGGCAGGATTTCATTGACCAGGTCCAGCATGGCATGCATTTCCGGTTTGGTCTCGCCGACCGAGAGGCCACCGATCGCGTTTCCGGGGAAACCCAGCGATGCGATGAACTCAGCGGATTGCTGCCGAAGCTCCGGGTAAATCCCGCCCTGGACGATTCCGAAGAGGGCCTGGTCTTCCCGGGTTTGAGCGGCTTTGCAGCGTTCGGCCCAGTGGTGGGTTCGCTGCATGGCGCGCTCGATGTATTCACGATTGTATGGGTCAGCGCATTCATCAAATGCCATGATAATATCCGCACCGAGGTTTTCCTGAATAGCGATCGACTTTTCCGGTGTGAAGCGGTGAGTGGAACCATCAATGTGGCTCTTAAAAGTCACGCCGTCTTCGTCCACAGTTCGCGTATCGGAAAGCGAAAAGACCTGGAAACCGCCCAAATCGGTCAGAATCGGCCGATCCCAGTGCATGAACTTGTGCAAGCCTCCCATCTCGGCAATCAGCTCATCACCTGGCCGGAGATAAAGGTGGTAGGTGTTTGCCAGGATCAGTTTTGCGTCCAGTTCGTGGAGCTGCCGTTCAGTCAGAGATTTGACGGTGGCTTGTGTGCCGACCGGCGCGAAAATGGGGGTTGGGATATCGCCGTGGGGCGTATGAAAGATGCCTGCCCGGGCGCTGCCATCCTCGGCGATCAAGTTGTATGCGAATGAATTTGTGTCTTCAGTCATAAATGATTTCCATATATGTTTCGTTTTTCAAGGTTTTTCGATTATACCGTAAGGTCTTAACCCTGATATGGAATAAAAATCTCCCCGCATGCGGGGAGATCAGGAGTGGTATCTACATCTTGTCCTAAAACAAGAGAAAAACCTTCTTTTCCCCCTGTTTACGGGGGATCAAGGGGGGAAAAGAAGTGGATTTAAAATGAGATCGGTTATCCCTCAGGGCATTATTACAAGCGAAGTGATAATTTCCTCCGACTCTATCTGAAATGAAGAAGGGATATCAATGGTCTCATAGCTAACCTTATTTGAATCCACACCTAAATTGATCGTGAATATCAATCCATTTACTTCAATTCCCATACCATTGTTGTAAAGCACCGCTTTGGTTTTTCCCTCATAGAGCAAAACATCCCGCGTGATGCCTTGTCCCAAAATTTCCAAAGTTCCTTCTGAGATGACTTCCCCCGCAGGGATGCCTGTCCTTTCAATTCTGGACTCTTCACCAGTTCTTTTGAATCCAAAGATTAGTTGAACGTCGGAGTCCGACTTTGGTGACAGAATTAAGAAATGTGATTCAAGAGAAGGCGTAAACGCATTTGATATCTCCCAATTTTCAGGAAACGTAATTGTGAAGCCGTATTTCTTATTTGTATAGATAGTTCGCTCCCAGCCGTCAGAATTTGTTTGGGTCGAAAGAAGGTATTCAGGCTTCGTCGCTATAGATGGTGTTGGTTTTGTGGTGGCGGTTGCTGTCGGTTGCGGTGTTGTCGATGTCGGATCGAGGATCATTGGCTCTGTCCTCTGATAATTGTTTACCCCATCCTCACCAGGCGGACGAAACTCCTGACATCCTACCGCCGCGAGTAAAAGAATGCATATTAATAGAAATAGAACCATCCTCGCACGCTTTGGAAATTGTTTTAGGCATACTTTACATTGTGCTTTCAATTCACTCTCCCCACCATATTACTTCTTCTACGAATATTATACACATACCTGCTCTTTGTGGAATACGTCGTTTTACTTTTTTAGTAAGGAGTAGAGACGGTGTAATCTTTTCCCAAAATAAACACCTTTTTTGCTTGAAAGGAGACCAAAGGGGGACTATACTACACCCCATGGATACGCAAGCTTACTCAACCTGGCTCGAAATTGACCTGGGGGCCATCCGCAATAACATCAAAGCGATCAAACAGATGACCGGCACCTTGGTGATGGCCGTGATCAAAGCCAACGGCTATGGTCACGGTGCGCTGCAGGTGGCGAAGGCTGCCACCGAGGCCGGTGCGGAATGGCTGGGTGTGGCTCGGATGGAAGAAGCCCTCAATCTACGCGAGGCTGGTATCACTTCCGAGGTCATGGTGTTGGGTTATACCCCACCCTCACTCGTCCCGGAAGCGGTTGCTCAGAATATCCATGCTGCCATTTATGATCCGAAGATGGCGGAGGCTTATGTCAAGGCGTTAAAACACATACCAGGTCGTTTGAAAGCACACGTCAAAGTGGAGACCGGCATGGGCCGGCTCGGGATGGCGCCGGAAAAGGCGGCAGCCTTCATTGAAGCCTATCAAGCCAACGAACACATTGAAATCGACGGGATCTTCACCCATTATGCTCGAGCGGACGAACCCGGTGCGGATACAACTGAAAAGCAGCTGGCGCGGTTCAATCTATTACTGGCTGACCTGCGGAATGCCAACCTGCCGCTATCTATCGTGCACAGCGCCAACTCGGCCGCGGTGCTGAACTACCCTGATGCTTATTTTGACCTGGTCCGGCCGGGGATCGCCATCTACGGACTTAACCCGTCGCCTGAATCCTTGCTCCCTGATAGTTTCCGACCTGCATTGACCTGGAAAGCCCGCCTGACTTCAGTCCGGATGCTGCCGCCGGGTCACGGTGTGAGTTACGGCCATAAATATTTCACAAAATCCGGAAATGAACGGATCGGCGTGATCCCGGTTGGCTATGGGGATGGCTACAGGCGAGTGATGGGCCAGCAGGTGCTGGTGCATGGGCGGCAGGTGGACGTCGTCGGTCGGGTGTGTATGGACCAGTGCATGCTCCAGTTGGATTCGGTCCCGGACGCAGCACCCGGTGAGGAAGTCGTGCTCCTGGGGCGGCAGGGTGACAGTCAGATAACTGCGGGTGATTTGGCAAAGAAATGGGGGACGATCAATTATGAGGTGGTTTGCGGTCTGGCGGACCGTCTGCCCCGGATCTATCTGAACGCCTGAAGATGGACGATGCATCTCTGATCCGAGTAGAACTTCATCTGCATACCTGCTACTCCAAGGACAGTCTGGTCAGGCCTGAGCGGTTGATCCGGTATTGCCGGAAAAAAGGGATCGACAAGTTTGCTGTCACTGACCATAATGAAATTGACGGCGCGTTTGAAGCACAGGCTGTCGCACCTGAAAATGTGATCGTGGGGGAAGAGATATTGACGACCGAAGGAGAACTCCTGGGCTATTTCATGACCGAGAAAATTCCGGCTGGTTTGACTCCGATGGAAGTCATCGAGCGACTGCGAGCGCAAGGTGCAGTGATCAGCGTCGCGCATCCCTTCGATACCGTCCGCAGCAAGCACTGGACGCGTGAAAGCCTGCTGGCGATTGCGCCCTACCTTGATGCGATTGAGGTCTTTAATTCCCGCTGTATGACCATAAAGCCGAATAACGAAGCAAAAACGTTTGCTGAAGAAGAGGGATTACTCGGAACGGTGGGGTCTGACGCCCATGTATTATGGGAAGTGGGTCGTTCCACGTTATTGATGCCGGATTTCCAGGGTCCTGATGAATTCAAGTTGGCTTTGGCGCAGGCGGAGCAGGACGTACGATTGTCACCCTATTTCGTTCATGGCTTGTCGAAATCAGCATCTTATATCAAGAAATTACGGAAAATTTTCCAATAGTTTTTGAGAAATATAGAAGTATTTTAACCTTCCCCCTCATCCGGCGCTGGGTGCCACCTTCCTTATCCTTACACCCTTCGTTTTCACTTCGGGTGTTCCGCTTCGCTTCAGGAGAAGGCTTAATCTTCCTGAGACATGAACTGGATCATGCAGGTCAATTTTCCCCCGTCCCGATTAAGGACCGGATTGTTTAATTTAATTAACGAAGGAGGTAAAATTTTCTTTTTTAACTACGCCAGACTGGTGATATCTTCACCCACGTCGATTTGGCTGATCAGGTCGACCCGGGTCGCGTGACGGCCGCCCTCGAATTCGCTGCCCAGCCAGACGTCGACAATATCCAGGGCTAACCCGACGCCGACCACTCTCGCACCGAATGCCAGCACATTGGCGTTGTTATGCATCCGTGACATGCGTGCTGAAAAGGTGTCACTGACAGTCGCAGCCCGAACACCCTGGACCTTATTGGCGGCAATGCCAATGCCGATTCCGGTACCGCAAATCGCGACGCCAAGATCCGCTTCATTGTTGACAACCGCATTCCCAACTTTTTGTCCATAGATGGGATAGTGCGTGCTTTCTTTCGTGAAAGTACCGACGTCCATGACTTCAATGTTCTTGGATTTCAGATGTGCGATCACAGCTTGTTTCAAGTCAAAACCGGCATGGTCGCTGCCGATGGCGATTTTCATTTTTCCTCCAAATGGTTCGTTTTATTGCATTAGTTGAATCATAGCATTAAAAAACCGCTCTGATGCAAGATCAAAGCGGTTAAGGGGGTAACCGATGTTTTATAAAATTTTACTGAGAAATTCCTTGGTGCGGTCCTGGGTGGGGTTGCTGAAGAGAACATCCGGTATGCCTTCTTCGACGATCAAACCGTCGTCCATCAGCATGGCGCGGTCTGCGGCTGCCCGTGCAAAGCCCATCTCGTGGGAGACGACCACCATAGTCATCCCTTCTTTGGCAAGCTGCAGCATAACGTCCAACACTTCCTGGATCATTTCCGGGTCCAGGGCGCTGGTCGGCTCATCAAAGAGCATGATCTTCGGGTTCATCGCCAGTGCTCGGGCGATGGCCACACGCTGCTGCTGACCGCCGGAAAGTTGTCCGGGAAAATCGTTCTCCTTCTCGGGGATCCCGACCTTGACGAGCAGTGCCCGAGCGATCTCAATTGCTTCTTCTTTGGTGCGTTTGCGGACCACCTTTTGAGCAATGGTGACATTTTCCAACACGGTCAGGTGTGGGAATAGATTGAAGGATTGAAATACCATCCCGACTTCCGTCCGGATGGCGTTGATATTCTCGGCGGTCGTGAGGGGAATATCATCCACCACTACCGATCCAACCTGGAACGTCTCCAACCGGTTGATGCATCGCAAGAGGGTGGACTTGCCGGAGCCGGAAGGGCCGATGATCACGACGACCTCGCCCGGATAGACGTCCATGCTGACGCCGTTGAGGGCTGCGGTTTCGCCAAAGTGTTTATGTAAGTTTTCGATGTGTATGATGGGGGAAGAGGTCATCTTAGCGTGCCTCCGTTTGGGTTTTACGTTCGATCCAGGCGACAATCCGGGCGGAGATGAGAGTCATTATCAGGTAGATCAGCGCAATCATCATCCAGGTTTGCACTGGAAGGAAGCTGGCTGCCATGAACTCTCGACCTCGTCGGGTCATATCTGCAACCGCCACCACGCTGACCAGGGATGAATCTTTGAGCAGGGAAATGAACTCGTTGCCCACCGGCGGCAGGATCACTCGGATAGCCTGAGGCAGAATGATGTGTCGCATAGCTTGATTGTGCGTCATGCCCAGGCTTCGGGCAGCCTCATTTTGACCTTTGGGGATGCTCTGGATACCGGCCCGGTAGATTTCGCTCATGTAAGCTGCATAGCAGAAGGTTAACCCCAGGATCGCCATGGCAAACGGGTTCGCCAAATAGTGTTCCAGAGGTTTGAAGTGGAGAAACCGCCCTATACCTTGAATAAGAGAAGGAAAAGCAAAATACCAGAACAACAATTGAACCAGGAGGGGGATTCCCCGGGCGATCTCCACGTAAATGGTCGTGAACCAGCGGACGAAGCCGATCTTTGACAGGCGCCCCAGCGCGGTCACCAGGCCCAAAAATAGAGTGAGGACGAAGGCAACGAGGGTGACGCCAACGGTAATTAATAGGCCATCGCTGACGAACCTAATGATTCGCCAATAGGGATCGGGCGACAGGCCGGCCAATAAAACCACAATCCCGACCACCGTGGCGACCAGCCACCACCAACTGTCGATTTGGTGATTGGCAACCTCGTGACCGGGAATGTTTTCTAATTCTTTTTGAACTCGCATACATTAACCTTTCACCCCCTCGCCAGGATTACCAGTCCGGGCGAGGGGGCTTCCCAAATAATTTTATAAAACCTTACTCACCACCGTACCATTGGACAACGAGAGAAGTTGATGAACCCTTCAGATTGTAGTTCGGCAATGGCTGCATTGACCTGGGAGATCAATTCATCGTTTCCTTTGCAGAACGCAACACCATAGGATTCGTCTGTGAAGACATCACCGACGACCTTGAGGGAATCGGCATTGGCATTCACAAAGGCGACTGCGGTGGGGTAGTCAGCAACCACGGCATCGATCTGGCCGTTGGCGAGATCGAGGAAAGCGAGTTCATAGGTATCGTAGACCTTAACGTTCGTATCCGCGATGGCTTCGGCTTCCATTGCACCGGTGGTCCCGATCTGGGCGCCGACGGTCATGCCGACCAGGTCGGCAGGTCCGGTAATGGTGTCGTTATCGATAGCGACGGCGACGATCTGCCCAGCGTTAATGTAGGGGTCCGAGAAGCTGAACTGCTCGGCACGGTCGGCAGTGATCGTGATCGCGGAGATCGCCATGTCATACTGGCAGTTTGCCATACCGGCCAACAGCGGGTCCCAGGCGACATTCTGAAATTCAACATTCAGATTGGCTTTTTCAGCAATGGCATTCATCAGGTCGATGTCAAAACCAACGATTTCTTTGCTGTTTTCGTCAACGTATTCGAACGGTGGGAAAGATGCATCCGTTGCAACGGTCAAGGCATCACTGGACTTGGCGCATGATGCCAGCAGCCCGAGAGCAATAATGGCAACCAGAGTTAATAGAACTTTGTGCTTCATGAAATTTTTCTCCTCAATAGATTGATAATTGGGTGGATCAAACGACATTTTCTTCTCAACTTTCTTCCTCAAAAACGGGTCTACCTCCTTTGGTAAACAAAAAGACCTTCCTGGCAGGAAGGCCTCTATTTGTACGCTTTGTTATTCGTTCAATTAAGCGCCAAGCGCCGCTCCTCCAGGAGAGGTCCGGTATTGATGCTTTCGCTTGAGTTCATGAACGAATTGGTTAATCATTATGAGTACGATTTTAGTAAAAAAAATTCATTCATACTTCATCGGGAGGTTAACAGCTGAGTTAATTCTTGTTAATTGAAAACGAGTCCCAATGCAGTACTTCCGTAAGTGATTTCTTATCCTTAGGTGTGACTTGGACCGAATGAACGCCGATTGGCACCATTGCGAAGAAGTTTTAATTCCTCCGGAATACTGAAGGTTTTTTTAACTCGTTCTCAAAGGGGACGATATCTCCTTCCACCCAACATGATCCATATCCCAGGGCGGTCGCCGCAAGGAGCATACTCACAATGGCTGAGGAAGCGTCTTCAATGATGAAATCTGATTTGGTTGGGTCCATGACGACCAGGATGACCGCTCCGGCATCTGCGATCCACTCATCCGCCTTGCTGATGCGTTGGATCGAGTTTGGGTCGGTCACGACGATGAAATGCCAGGGCTGGATGTTGTAGCCGGAAGGCGCCAGGCGTGCTGCATCAACGATTTTTTCGAGATCTGGCTTGCGTACCGGCTTCCGGTCAAATTGACGACACGATCTTCTTTTCTTAATGACGGAAAACAGGTCCATATTTGATCTCTTTCAATATTCAAGAATGAATGGATTTCAAAATATTGTAAATATTTGATTGTGATAAGTTTATTTTATCACTTAAGCGCCAATTTGGATATATCGATTCTTATCAGGAACACTGGTTTCGTTCAGCACTCTTCCTATGAAATTCACCTGAGGAATTTTCTTTGTGCAATCCAAAGCAGAAAATCTGGAGTAGAGGATCAATTATGAGGAGGCTGCGAATGTCACTTCCTTACGCTGATACCCTGATTAAATAGAAAATCCCCGGAGTTTGAAGTCCCGGGGATTGGTTTTTTAAGTTACGGCTGGGCAATTGTAAAGGAGTTGATTTCGACCAGGATGGGGGTGACATCGAAGGAGGAAACCGAGAACCCAACCTGACCCTCTCTTAAATTGTATTTATTGTCAACAACTTCCTTTTCCAAATAGCCATTGATATAGAGCGCCAGATAATTCTCATCACATACTGCTGTGTATTCATTGACCGCTCGACCTGTGATGACATGAGTTGAGCCACCGCTTTGCAATCCGAAGTAATCCCCGTCAATTTCGGAATAGACCAGGATGTCATAAAGACCGCCGTTGCTGATGTTGAACTCATACCAGCCATCCCGATCGGAGTAATTACAGACCAGGCTGACATTATTGGTGTTCTTACCCCGGTTCTCCGCAACCACATCGATCGCAACGGAAGAATAGGTATAGTTATCATAAAGAACATAAACATATTGATAGGTTCCCTGGAGATCAAATACCAGACGACCGTTATCCGTATATAAATCCATCAGGTTTTCGTCACCATTCATCATGAACCAGGAGTAGCTATCGATATTCCCTTCGAATTCTTCCGTGTAATAGGCAAGCGGGTTTTCTACCGGTTCCTCTATGGTTGGCTGAGGCTCGTCCACGACGACGGTTTCTTCTTCCGTGGGTTGCTGGACAACGACCTGTTCCTCGAGTAGGTTCATCAACCACGACAATTGGCTGCGGCGTTGCGGTAGGGTCGGGAGCACTGCTCATACAGGCAAACCCACAAGTACAAAGATGGTGATAAATAATAATCCGAATTTCAAATAAGTTTTACTCATTTCTTCTCCTTGAACAAGTAAATAAATACTAAAGTGATCATTTCTTAAGGACTTTAATATTATATAAGTATATGGTGTCAATTTAGCGTAATTTTAAGATTCGATCAGGAAACCGATTCATTTTCCATTGATTCGACTTTTTATCTTTTTGAACGATAAAAGCGGCATTTGCCAAAGATGGTCCAATTCATTGATCGCCAGATAATATCTCATAAATCCAAATAGGCCGGACCGCTCTACCCTTATCTGATTCAATCAAACAATTAGCGAAACCTATTTTGGAATCCCTGAGAGGTAAACCGGAGCCTAATTCTCCCGCTCCTTGAAGATGAAGCTGGCAAAGTATATGCTGGATTTTGGTCTTAACCTTAGGGGTTGACTAGACGAATAAAAAATAATTTCAAAATTTATGTTAGAATCGATTTGCTGATATCTATCGTCGAACTGGGGCAAGGTTGTAATTGCAAGGAGTGTGCTTGCAAATGATGAACCTGTTAAATATTGTTATAAAAGTCGAATTACTGGGGGACGTATTGAAGTGTACCAATAAATTGATCGTTCTCCGTTTTGCATGCGACCAGTCTGTAAGGGTGTATTGATTGGTGAAGAACAATTTGGTTAGGATAATTAATCCCGAAGTGTATTTTCGCACGAAAACCTCATTATTATCGAAAGGAGTGAATGTTATAAGAGAAACTAACCTATTCGATCAATTCCATCCAACTTTTTAGAGAATAAAGGAAGAGAGATGAAGAAAAAGTTTTTATGGTTTTTCACGTTCGTGTTAGTCTTGTCGTTTGCGCTGACAGCATGTGGACCTAAAGCTACCGCTGAGCCTACAGAGGTAAATTGCAGGAGCGCTAAATCCAGTTCGGAAACAGTCGGCGCATACCAGATCCCTGCACCGATTGAGGGCTGCTACAACGTGGGCTTTGTTTATGTTGGCCCGCACGATGACGGCGGCTGGTCACAGTCTCATGATGTTGGCCGGATGTATGTGGAGAACACCCTCGAAGGTGTTCACACTGCATATGTTGAGAATGTTGCTGAAGGTGCAGACGCCGAACAGGTCATCCGTTCGCTGGCCCGCAAGGGGTTCGATGTGATTTTCACGACCTCCTTTGGTTTCATGGATGCAACAGAAGCTGTAGCAAATGAATTCCCGGATATCGATTTTATTCACATCAGCGGCTATAAAGCCAATGGTGAAAATTTCGGTAACCTGATGGGCGCAATGGAAGATATAAAATACCTGGCTGGTATGCTGGCTGGATCCAGGGCGATGATGGATGGCAATCCGAAATTGGGTTATACAGCCACCTTCCCAATCCCCGAAGAACTGCGGCTTGGAAACGCCTTTGCACTCGGTGTTGAGAAGACCTGCCCCGAATGCACGATTGACGTCCGCTTCATCAATACCTGGCACGATCCCATCCTTGAACAGGAAGGGGCTCAATCGCTCTTCTCTGCGGGCGCCCAGGTCGTGATGACCGGCGCGGACACACCTGCCCCTGCAATCGTCGCACCGGATGGGAAATGGGGTATCACCTATGACTATTCCGGGAACTGCACAGTCGATGCCTGTCTGACTTCCATGTATTGGAATTGGGGTGTTGAGTACGCCCGAATCGTTGAAGGTTCACGTGCCGGTACCTGGAAGGGTGGCTGGGAATACTTCGATGCCGATTCCGGCGGCCTAGGCCTCTATGGCTTTATGGATGGTGAGACAATGCAGCCCGGTGTTGCTGACTTACCTGCCGCCGATCTTCAACTGGTTCAGGACACCCTGGACAAGATGCTTGCCGGTGAATTTACCCGCTTTGACGTCTTCAAAGGCCCGATTATTGACAATCAGGGTAACCAGGTTCTTGCAGATGGCGTGAGCTTAGAACAGCTTGACCTTGATGGTTTCAAACAATTTGGCAGTGAATGCACCACCTGTATGTACTGGTGGAATCAGAACATCACAGCCGAGTTGCCACCGCTCGATTAATCTCTAAAACTCAATCACAACCAGGAAATTCGCTTCGGCGGTTTCCTGGTTGTGGATTGTTTGGTGATTTCTCCGCACCTGTTGTGGTGCATTTATTTAATCTAAGATGGCATTATGATGAATTTATCTGAAGAAAATCCATATGCGGTCGAAATGCGGGATATTGTCCTGCGTTTCCCCGGCGTTTTAGCGAACGATCATGTGAACTTCACGTTGAAGAAAGGCGAGATCCACGCCCTTTTGGGTGAAAACGGCGCCGGGAAAAGTACGCTAATGAACATCCTCTCCGGGCTTTACCAACCGGAATCAGGTGTGATCAGGATCGATGGCAAACGAGTGACTTTCCGCTCACCCAAAGATGCCATTGCGAGTGGGATCGGCATGGTGCATCAGCATTTCATGCTGGTACCAACCCTGACCGTGACTGAAAACATTTTACTAGGGTTGAATGAACCCAGATTCTTCATGAATTTGGGTAAATATAATCAGAAAATCCTTGAGCTGCAGGAGAAGTTCGGCTTGAAAGTGGACCCAACGGCCAATATCTGGCAGCTTTCAGTTGGAGAACAGCAACGGGTCGAGATCCTGAAATCTCTTTATCGCGGCGCGGAAATCCTGATCCTGGATGAACCTACAGCCGTTCTTGCACCACAGGAAATCGAAGAACTGATGGAAACCATGCGTGCATTGGTCGCGCAAGGGAAATCGCTCATTTTCATCAGCCACAAGCTGAATGAAGTACGGGCTGTGGCAGACCGATTGACGGTGCTTCGCAAAGGTAAAGCCACTGCTGAAGGGATTGACCCTGAAGGTCTCACGCGCGGTCAGCTCGCCGAACTGATGGTTGGGCGGAAGGTGATCTTCCAGGTGGAAAAGGAAGCCAAGGAACCGGGTGAGGTTGTGTTGGATGTCGAACATCTCTCCACCAAGAACAACCGCGGCCTTGACGCTGTGCGAGATGTTTCTTTCCAGATTCGCGAAGGCGAGATCCTCGGTATCGCCGGGATCGCAGGCAATGGGCAGAGCGAATTGGTGGAAGCGATCACCGGACTTCGGCCGATCGAAGGCTCGATCCGCATCAACGGTGTGGAAATAGGCAATTGCTCCCCGCGCAAGTCGATCAAATATGGGGTAGCCCATATCCCTGAAGATAGGACGGGTGTGGGGACTGCACCCAATCTCTCTGTCACGAATAACACTATTATGAAGAACTACAGTCAGTCGCCTATCAGTGACGGCTGGCGGATCAATTATATTGAAGCCCGAGATCAGGCTATGGACTTGAAGGAAGCCTATGATATCCAGACACCAAATGTGGAAACGCAGGCCCGCAAACTCTCTGGTGGCAACCTGCAGAAGCTGATTTTGGCGCGAGAAATTTCCGGGGATCCGAAGTTGATCGTCGCGATGCAGCCGACCCGCGGACTCGACGTGGGCGCTATCGAGGGTATCCAGCGATTGCTGCTCGAACAGCGACAAAGGGGGGCGGCCATCCTTTTACTCTCTGAAGAGCTGGAGGAGCTGTTGGAATTGAGTGACCGGATCGCGGTGATCTTTGACGGTGAGTTCGTTGGTGAGATGGATGCGGATCAGGCCGACTTGAATAAGATCGGGATGATGATGACCGGTTCCCTGAGGAGTGACCGATGAAGATTCCTTACAGAATTAAATTCGAAAACCGGACTACTGATATCCCTAAATGGATGCCATTGGCGACCTCGTTAGGCGCTGTGGTAGTCGCATTCATCATCAGCGGGATTGTCTTGAAGCTGATCGGCGGCCAACCCATGCTGGTGTTCAAATTCTTTTTCAACGCTGCTTTTGGCAGCTGGGGTGCTTTCTCCGATATCCTGGTGAAAGCGACTCCTCTGATCCTGATCGGCCTGGGGTGTTCAGTGGCATTCAAAATGAACATCCTAAACATCGGTGGCGAAGGCCAGTTCTATATGGGCGCATTTTTTGCCAGCCTGGTGGTCCTGGTCCCGATCATTCCGCTGGACAGCCCGAAGTGGCTGGTGTTGACTCTGATGGCCGCAATGGGGATCCTGGGCGGCGCGCTGTATGGCTTTGTCCCAGGTTTTTTGAAAGCGATGTTCAATGTCAACGAAATCATCACTACCTTGATGTTGAACTATATCGCCGTATTTTGGAATAATTACTGGATTTTTGGTAAATGGAGTGATGCCGGTTTCCAGATGACTCCGACCTTTCCTAAGGTAGCCTGGCTGCCACGGTTGGCGGATCTGGCGAAGAAGTTCCCCTTCTTTTCGGGGATTACACTCCATCTCGGCGTTGTCTTTGGGTTGGTCGCAGCGGTGTTGATCTGGGTGATCCTGAAACATTCACGCTGGGGATACGAGATCACGCTGATCGGCGACAATCCGAAAGCAGCCAATTATGCCGGGATCAATATTAAAAAGAACATCATCCTGGTGATGATGCTTTCCGGCGCATTGGCCGGCTTGGCCGGGATGTCGGAGATCACTGGTGTTGTGCACCGCCTGCAGGAACGCATATCCACAAATTACGGTTTCTCGGGCGTGATCGTCGCCTGGCTGGCGAAATTGAACCCCTTTGCCGTGATCCCGGTGGCGATCCTGTTTGGCGCCCTGATCGTGGCCGGGCGTGAGATCCAGCCTTCCGGGTTGTCGTTCATGATCCAGGGCACAATCCTATTCCTGGTGATCAGCAGTGATGTCTTGCTGCGTTATAAGATCCGCATCATTCGCCGGCAGCAGGAGGAAACATTATGAATTTAGAAGTCATTCTCAGAGCAGGGTTATCCACGGGGACGATCCTGATCTTTGCTTCAATTGGTGAAATTTTGGCGGAACGCTCCGGCGTGATGAACCTCGGTGTGGAGGGGATGATGCTGATGGGGGCAATGGCGGCTTTCAAGGTCTCTCATGTCACCCAAAATGCCTGGCTGGGACTGCTCGCCGGGATTTTGGCGGGTGGGATCCTGAGCCTGGCACATGGCCTGGTGGTCATCTCGTTCCAGGCGGACCAGACCGTCAGCGGCCTGTCGCTGACCTTCCTGGGCACCGGATTGGCATTGGTTTTGGGTGAGGGCCTGACCGGCCTCAACGTCCCGACCATCCCGACCGTGAGCGTGCCCCTGCTTTCTTCAATCCCCGTTATCGGGCGGATCTTTTTCACCGATTTCAACCTGCTGGTCTACGTTGGGTATCTTCTGATCCCAATTTCCTGGTACTACATCTATAAAACCCGGCCCGGGATGCACCTGCGCGCGGTGGGTGAGAAACCCTCAGCGGCGGACACGCTCGGGGTCAACGTCTATGGCACGCGGTATCTGTACACGTTCGTGGGCGGTTGTTTGGCCGGTCTGGCCGGCGCAACAATCAGCATTGCGATCTCCCCGGGTTGGTACAGCAACCTGACCACTTCCGGGCAAGGCTGGATTGCAATTGCACTGGTGATCTTCGCCCGCTGGAACCCGATCCCGGCGGCGCTGGGCGGGTATTTCTTTGGGATGCTCCGCCGTTTCACGCTTGACCTGCAAGGACCGATGACGATCCTCGGTTTACGCAACCCGTTCTTCTACAACCATAACCTGGTATTTTTCCTGCAGATGGTGCCGTTTGTGCTGACCATCATCGCTCTGCTTTGGGGCTCCGGTGTTGCCAGGCGGAAACGGCGTGGGTCGCCAGCCGCTTTGGGGATACCGTACATCCGTGGTGAGCGCGGGCTGTAGTAATCTTCAATCAAAATTAATATATCTAAACCTAAACATGCTCTTAAGAAATCAAGAGCATGTTTTTTTATTGATCAGTATGGACATTGCCGGATTTATCACCTAGAGGCACTCACCCAAATCACAGAGATCGTTGTTGTTCGCGTCTTGATAGCGACGACATCGACCTGGGTATGAGCATCCCCGATTGCAGCGGACCGTACAAGGGTTTTCGGTTGGTACGGAGGTGGTTATAGCGGTTTGGGTTTCTGTTTTTGTGGCTGTTGGTGTCGAAGTAACAGCCTCCGCAGTTTCAGTGGGCTGGACAGCGACCTCAGTCGTTTCAGCAGCCTGGGCGGTGGTTTCTGTGCTTTGGGATGTGGCTTCTATACCTCTCGCCGGTTTGGGTGGGATTTGGGTCAGCCTGAACCACATCTGCGTTTGTGATGGATTCTGCCAGGCTTTTGGATGCTGATGCCAGGGCAATCAAGGAAGCTGAACTCAAAACGCCCATTGTCAGCAGGAATTCCCGCCGTCCCATACGTTTCGGATTGTCGTTGGTTACCCGGACCGGGACGCTTTTCGCTGCCGTTAAGACGGAGTCAGGTATCATTTTTCGGATCATCCGCTCAAACCAGCTCAGATGGAGGGCAAGCTTGACCAGTAGTAATACCAGGGAGGCGATGGACACCGTAATATGCAGTTGCCGCCATGCATCATAATTCGGCAGGGGAAGGTTCAACCAGCTTGACATGACCAGCCCGGTCAGGCCGATCAGGATAAAACCAATCATGATGGTCATGTCAATGGCAAAGTATAAACGAGCTTTACCGGAGCGTTTTCTGAAGATACGCTTGAAAACTGAAATCACCCAATCACGGTGCAGGAAAAGGTGGAATGCCGCGATAAGGACACTGAGTATCCCAATCCATTGGTGAAGAATAAGCCCGGTCAAATTCAGGAAGAAAGTGGACAGGAAACTTAATAATAAAGCGATGTCGATCCACCAGTTGGTCTTCTGTTTGCGATTCATAAACACCTCTACAATTTCTTTGTTCTAAACCAGCCTTGGAGAAGCCTTCATTGCAAATATTGATACTTTGAACTGGTTAAGAAGAAGTAAAGGAAAAATGTAGAAGTTGTGAAGGTTTAGGTTATCTCTGCGGTATAAGCGAAACAGGAAAGAGCTTTTCCCGGAACATAGAATAGGTATTCTATGCTAGAATTTCAGGTAGAAATCACTTACTCGATCGTTGAAATGGGGTGAAATACATGCTTGCCAGAGTATTCTCCTGTGCAGTCATCGGCCTGGATGGCGTCATTGTTGAAGTCGAAGTGGATACCGGGGGCGGACTGCCGAAGATGGTGATCGTCGGCCTGCCGGATGCTGCCGTGCAGGAAAGCCGCGAACGAGTCCAATCCGCAGTTAAGAACGCCGGTTTTTATTACCCCCGCAGGAAATTGACGGTCAACCTTGCGCCGGCTTCGGTGCGGAAAGAGGGACCGGTCTACGACTTGCCGATCGCGATTGGCGTTTTGATCGCTACGAACCAGCTTGACCCCGAAACCGTTGAGAAAACCCTGATCATTGGCGAACTTTCTTTGGATGGCGGTGTGCGGCATGTGAAGGGCGTGCTGCCAATGGCTGCCCTGGCACGCCAGGAGGGGTTCAGCTCCGTGATCGTGCCGGAGGTGGACGCCGCGGAAGCCGCCCTGATCCCGGATATCACCGTGATCCCTGCGCCCACCCTGAACGCGCTTTATGACCATCTGAGTGGGATGAATCCGCTTCCTCCAGCAGCGCCGCCCGATCATCACCCGGATGAAGTCCTGGTGGAGACGGATTTCAGTGAGATCAAGGGTCAGGAGCATGTCAAGCGCGCCTTGGAAGTCGCCGCTGCTGGTGGGCATAACGTCCTGATGATCGGTCCGCCCGGCGCAGGCAAGACCCTGATGGCGCGTGCGCTGCCTTCGATCCTACCGGCGATGACGATTGACGAGGCATTGGACGTGACCCGTATTTACAGCGTGGCGGACTTACTGCCTGGGGACGTCCCGCTTTTACGTGCAAGGCCGTTCCGCGCGCCGCACCATACGATCAGCCATGCCGGACTGGTGGGCGGCGGCAACTGGCCCCATCCCGGCGAGATCAGTCTGGCGCACCGAGGCGTCCTGTTCCTGGATGAATTACCGGAGTTTAGCTCGAAGGTGTTGGAGGTTCTGCGTCAGCCGCTGGAGGATAAGGTCGTCACGATCAGCCGCGCCCAGGGCTCACTCACTTTCCCGGCGAACTTTCAACTGGCTGCAGCGATGAATCCCTGCCCATGTGGGTATTATGGTGATCCGGTGCGGCCCTGCACCTGCTCCTCCACAACGATCACGCGCTACCAGAAGCGTATCTCCGGTCCGTTGATGGATCGGATCGACATCCATATGCAGGTGCCGCGGGTGGAATATCAGAAACTGCGGGATTTGAAACCGGGGGAGACGTCCGCTGAAGTCCGCGGCAGGGTGGAAGCGGCGCGGGAACGCCAACGGGAGCGGTTTACGGGTACCGACATCGCCAGCAACGCCGACATGCGCCCGGCGGAGATCCGGAAATATTGTGCGTTGGATGAGGATTGCCAGACCCTGATGAAGGCGGCCATGCGCCAACTTCCAGTTGACTGCGCGAGCCTATCACCGGGTGCTGAAGTTATCCCGAACGATTGCGGATCTGGCGGGATCAGAGTCCGATCACGCAGGTGCATCTGGCGGAAGCGCTGCAGTACCGGCCGAAGATGGAGTTGATGTAGATATGAAGAAATAATTTTTGGATGGATAAATTATTCATATTAATACCATCAAGAATGTGCTGATGAAGTTCGGTTTGAAGGTGCTGGAAGTTCTAAGGCGGATGCTAAATGACTAAGTAATTATGATTTGCCATGCCCAATATGTACTTACCCTTTCTTCAAAATTTCAGTTTGCAGCGGCGATGAATCCCTGATTGTGTAGTTCATTATAACGGCGGAGCTTTTATTGTTGGAAAGTTAAAAGCCATCATTGTTGTTAGGATATGGCACATAAAAAAGACAAATCTTTGAGAATATGGTTAAAACTTCGAGATACACAAATTAACTTCGAGTGCACGAAATTTTTATATCTGGAATAAATCAATGTATAAGGTCTGAGTTGAATCTTACGGTGTTTTGTTGTAACGTTACATACCAGAGGAGATTATGACAGAAACACTTAATTACGCTGTAATAAAAAAAGCCAAAGAATTTGAACTTCGCCGATATCCAGCCCATATTAAAGCCGAAGTTGAAGTGACTGGTACAACCTATAAAAAAGCAATTTACCAGGGTTTTCGAATACTAGCTGGATTTATTTTCGGCGAGAATATCGACACACAAACGATTCCTATGACCAGTCCGGTTCAGGTTTCAAATCCCAAAAAAATTGAAATGACAAAACCAGTCTCCATAAGTGGATATGGGACATTTACGGTTGCTTTTATCATGCCGTCAAAGTATACGTTAGAATCATTACCCAAGCCGAAAAATCCCGGGATCAACTTAACCCGGATCGAATCAGAGGTTATGGCGGCTCTTCGCTTTTCAGGTTATTTTAACGAAAACAAAATCAGAAAAGCCAAGTCTAAACTGCGAGGTTGGATCGAGCAGGAGGGCTTTGTGCCGGAGGGAGATTTTATTGTAGCCCGATACAATCCCCCATGGGTTCCCTGGTTTCTAGCTCGTAATGAAGTGATGATCCAAATACAAAAATTCCCGAATAATTCATGATTTACGACGTATTGCCTCGGGGTTATAGCAAATAGGATTTCGTTATTTTTTGAAGAATTTTACAATGGTAATTTGATTGAGGCTGATCCAACACAAACCTTTTTAGATGTAAGTATAGTAACAAAGGATTTTAATGAGCACGATCAATTCTTAATAGACTATACTAGTTTCGGATCAGTGAATGTCTATTCTTTGTTCTAACAAAAGGATTAATGATCCGGTATTGCGAGACTGGATTATTGAAGATGTGTAGCCTTTAGTTCGATTTATTAAGAGGAAAATAAAAATGAAAACTTCTCAAGATCTTGTACCACTCGGAAAGACTGACATAATGATTACACCCGTAGGGGTGGGCACGTGGTCATGGGGTGACAGGCTTGTTTGGGGGTACGGTGGTGATAGTTATGATGACGCTGATATTCGAGAAGCCTTTGAGGTTAGTATCGAAAATGGCGCAAACTGGTTTGATACTGCTGAAGTGTATGGTTTTGGTAAATCAGAACGATTTTTAGGAAAATTTTTACCATCAGCATCAAAAGAAGTGTTGATTGCAACTAAATTTTTCCCGTTTCCATGGCGCTGGCGTAAAAAGGCATTGATCCGCAGTCTTAAAAAAAGCTTGAAACGCCTACAACTGAGTCGTGTAGACTTATATCAAATCCACACGCCTCTTGGACGGTGGAGTAAACCGGAATATATCTCTGCCCTTGCGGACGCGGTAGAAGCAGGCTTGACCAGAGCTGTGGGTGTTTCCAACTTCAACACAGAAAAAACCAAACTAGCAAATGAGACTCTTCAAGCTGCGGGTGTGCCCCTTGCATCAAATCAGGTCGAATACAGTCTGTTTAATCGGAGTATAGAGAAAAATGGTCTCCTTGATTACTGCCTAAAAAATGAAATCACTGTAATCGCCTATAGTCCCCTTGCGAAGGGGATGGCAACCGGTAAATATACCCCTGAAAGCCCTCCGCCAGGTCCACGTAAACGGATGTACCCACCCGAAAAATTGAAACAGTATCAACCAGTGATCAGCTTATTGAAAGAAATTAGCGCTAAATATGAGAAAACACCTGCCCAAGTTGCATTAAATTGGACGATTTGTAAAGGTACTGTGCCAATTCCTGGAGCTAAGAACGCGAAACAAGCTGCTGAAAACCTCGGAGCAATGGGGTGGCGGTTGAGCCCGGAAGAAATGATTGCCCTTGATGAAGCTAGTAATTTTCCGGGTTGATGATAATGAAGTCAATGGAAAAAATTTAAATAGTGAAGGTTAGTCTTGCTAAAGCCTCTTGTTGCTTCAGGATACGATTCTGAACGAATAGAATTATTTCTCTAATTTTCCCTGGAAAATTAGAATGAGTATCGTCCTAAAATCTAACAAATTTGTCTTAATAAGCGACCAGAATCAATTCTGCACAGCACAGCATTTGATTTGGGAAAAACCTCGGGTTGCAAGTTCCCAGAATTATTACCAGTTTCTTCTAATACTACGAAACAATTTTTTGGAATATAAAAGGTTTTGTTTATTTTAAAACTGCTTTGATAAAATCCAGCATAATTTCTGCGACCCGTTCATGCTGTTCGGTTAAGCTTATTGAGGCAACAACATCATCTTTTGGAGGCCAAAATCGCCAAATTAAGTTTGTTCCATGCTATTGAGAAAATCAGAGAGGATTGAAATTATGGGACTAGATACATATGCTGCTCATTCACCAGAAGATATTGAGTTAACCGAAGACGATATTAAAGCCTTTGAAGAAGCGAATATCTCCTTATGCGGCGGGATATTGAGTGGCGATGGCAATAACGGCAGTTTCAGAGGGAAGGTTTATGTGATGCTGATCCTCGAAATAACTGGTGAAAGCCTAAATGCGGAATGGATTCCCCCAGAGACTGTGGGTAAAATGTACGAATCATTGATGGCGTGCGATCCCGAAGAAGCCATCAACCAGTGGGATTATGGGAATACAGCAGCCGAAATCCTGGAATTACGTAAGTTCTTCAAAGTGTGTTGTGATCGCAACCTGGGATTGGTGGGATGGTCATGACGCAGTAGCAGGGATGATATGATGAGGAATTTCATGCGAAAGAAGCTTATCCATATATTATGTCTTCTCGTTCTATTAACTCTGGGATCAACAGCATGTTCTACAGTTGTTACTGAAACGGAATCTATTACAGAAGAAGCCACAGCGGAAGTTGAGAACACAAAAACACCAACAGCAACGGAAATTCCGCCAACAGAGGAAATCGAGGAATTGGTTGAGACAACACCGGTGATAGATAAAGAGAGGGAGAGGATTACACAGTTATACACCGTTGCAATGGATTACATGGAAGACAATCCCCCGACATTTACGGATGATTTTGAAGAACTTAATTAGAATTGGGGTGTAATTACAACCTTTGAAACAGGAATGGCTGGGCTTACGAGTATTTATGAGTTTGTTCATAATGGACAGCTTCAATTTACTGGCGATCTAAATGAGGTGCATCAAGGTACACACCAGGGCGCATTAGATTTTAATGCTAAAAATTTTATTCTAAGATATTCAATTTCGCCCCAAAGAGGTATGAATTTCTTTGCAATAGACTTGAGAGGAATCCAATCGGAAGAGATTGAAGATCAATTAACTGTTGGCATTAGATCTGATGGTATTGTACTTACATAACGTTGGATACCATGACGTTTCGTTTAATCCATCCAAAATGTATGATCTTTTGATTGTAGCGGAAAACAATATCGTTGCTGTTTTCGTCGATGGCAGTTTGATTATTTATGACACCTCGGCAGGAGCAGCGGGGAATTTCAATCTTCCTGTAGGTCATATTGATAGCCGAAAGAATGGTGGAGACCTGATTTATATTGATTATATTGGTTTCTGGAACCTGGATGGGGTCGATTTCATGTTATTGGAAGATGCAACAGAAGGAGCGCCATAACCTCTCGCCTCCGAATTTTATAAGATACAATCTTTCCATTCGGGAGATTTACTTGCGATAATTAAGGGAGACTGTTCCAATAACAGTCTCTCTTTTAATTAATTTTGAACAAAACTGAATGATTTTATGCTGTTATTCAAAAGTATTACTGAATTCTTTGAAAGTCGCAATTACGTCAATATCAACCGAAAAACCACAATAACTCACCGCGCCATCATTTATAGCTCCAGTTTGGCGGTACTGGATACAATTTCCAATATTGGACCGTGGAAAGCGGATTTTGATCAAGATGAGGCGTAAGCATTACATTACAGTGCGTCTACGTAGTTCATTGAGTGATTAACCCCCAGTGCCTGTCGCAATCTTTGTTCAACCTACTCAATTTTATCTGGTTGGACTATCATAAAGATTGGTACAACTTTTGGGGTTAGGTCAACTAGGAAGCACAAGATGAACAAAACGATTCTGATAAAAAACGCTAAAGCAATTGTGACGTGCGATGGAGCAGATAATATTTTCTTTGGAGCCGATATCCTCATCAAGGGACCCAAGATTGTTCGTCTTGGTAAAGACATCCAGGAGCCTGCTGCTGAGGTAATTGATGCGATCCGGAAAGTTCATTTACCCCGGGCTAGTGAATACCCATCACCATTTTTTTCAGACCTTTGTGCGGAACCTTTCTTCCGTCGATTATCCAAATATGTCAGTCCTGGAGTGGATCGATGAGATTTACGAAATATTTAAGCATGTGAACGAAGATGTTATTTATTACGCTTCACTCACTGCCATGAGCGACCTTCTCAAACATGGCGCCACAACGCTGTTCGATCACCAATACTGCTATCCGCGGGCGGCTGGCAAAAAGCTCGTTGACCGCCAGATGGAAGCTGCAGATTTACTTGGCATCCGCTTCCACGCAGGTCGGGGCGCTAACACGCTTTCGAAAGATCAGGGAAGCACTGTTCCGGACGAAATGGTTGAGAGCACCGACGAGTTCCTGAAAGACTGCCAACGACTGATAGAAAAATACCACGACCCTGACCGATATAGTATGCATCAGGTTGTCATTTCCCCCTGCCAGCCCATCAACTGTTATCCGGAGACATTTGTGGAATCCGCCCGCCTCGCGCGTGATAAAGGGGTTTATCTGCACACCCATTTGGGTGAAGGTGAGAACGATGGAATGGTTGCACGCTGGGGGAAACGCACTCTCGCTTTTTGTGAAGATATTGGCTTCGTTGGGCCGGATGTGTGGGTCGCGCACGGATGGGAATTGACACAGAACGAATACAAGGTTATGGCAAGAACAAAAACCGGGCTTTCCCATTGTCCCGCCCCGGCAGTATTAGGTGGGTTCCCTATTCTTGATATCCCCGCAATGCAGGCTGAGGGGATGCGGTTGGGGCTTGGTTGTGACGGTTCTTCTACGAATGACAGTTCTAACCTGCTCGATTCACTACGAATGGCGTATTTGATGCAGGCATACCACAGTAAACAGCGAGGCGGTTGTCCTTCTTCCTACCAAATGCTGAAAATTGCGACCAGCGGTGGGGCAGCGTTGCTTGGACGGGACGACATCGGATCGCTGGAACCTGATAAGGCAGCAGACCTATTTATGATAGATACGGAAACACTCGATTTAGCCGGAACACTGCACGACCCAGCCAATCTGCTTGCGCGTGTTGGTGTCACGGGTCCGGTGTGGCTAACGATGGTCAATGGAAAGGTGATATTCTCTGATGGTGTCCTGCAAGGCATAGATGAGAAGAGAATTGCCGCTGAAGCAGAAGCGGTTTGTAACGAGGTGATCCTTAGTAAGTTGTAACCGATTTTGAGTAATCCCTGGAGAATCAATCCGGATGTAGCTTAACTCATGAAGATTTTTTTTAGCGATACCCCGGATGACCTGATCCTAAACAAAATTATCGCAGCTGGAAAACTTGGATTCGCGTTTCCCCACGTGGATAACTTTTACAGAGAGAAAGAAGATATGTGGATCGGGTATAAACCCTTTTGCAGATACCATAAGGCAGCTTTAACCTTGCATCGCCGCGTCTATCAATTCTGCAATCAATGGACTGTCTGCGTTTATGTTGACTTTATCCATGGCAAGCGAAATTCCAAAACTAGCATCCATCTGAATTATTACATTTTCTCTCCATAGATCCAGGGCCAAAAGCACCCCTTCCTGCAGTGAGTCAGCGGCACCTTCTGCCAAGAATTCTTCCAGACCATCAGACCAGAACATATCTGTCGTTGTACTGATTTCCTTAATGACTTCGCGCAAACCTTCGTCAATTCCAATAAGAAGATCAGGACCAACCTGGCACAATTTATTATAGAAACCAGGCCAATTATAGGTTTGATTCACGCAATCCTCCTTTTAACACACTCTCAATCGAGGCAAGGCTTTTTTGGCAGATTAGATTTAATCGCTGACATAGAATTTCATTATAAATTGATTCAGAGCGGTACGATAGAGTCAAAGATCCAGATAAATCATTTGATTTGACTTTCATGTTGACCTGACACCATAAATTAGAACAACCTTTATGATAGAAAAATAGGCTGAGATTTTGTACTCAAATCGGAGTTGGCCAAGGAAATTTTAATTTTGGATGAGGATTGCCAGACCTTGATGAAAGCGGCCATGCGGCAGCTCCAGTTGACCGCACGTGCCTATCAACGGGTGCTGAAGCTTTCTCGGATGATCGCAGATCTAGCTGGGTGGGAGCCGATCAAGCAAATGTACCTGATTGAGGTTTTATGGAACAGTCCAAAGATAGAGTTGCTATTTTCTTCGAATGTCTTCTTTTTCGTTTTTTCCTCCTGTAAATTGATTCATCCCCTAGAGGTTTGTATAATAGGATTATCCCAGTCTTAAATTAACTGGCCAGCTAACAATTGAGAAGGATAAATTTTATGAAAGATCGAATCTTGTTATCGTTCACTTTATTGTTTATGCTTGTTTTGACCAGTTGTGCCCAACAAACTCCATCCACTCAATTTATTCCATCCCCCTCACCGAGCATTACGCCTACTGAAATTTTACTGGAAAATGATACTTCCATAGAGCTTGTGGAAAAATTTGGCGCTGGTTGGGCCAGTCAGGACCCCGACCTGCTGTTGCCTTTATATTCAAAGGATGTGGAAGCCCTTGATGCGGGTTCGTTTGGGATTACTTATCATTACTCAACTGTTGCTTTTGCACTTAGTCTTCTAGAAAAAGGTGAATTTTATTTTGATATGACTTCCTATTTTGTTACGAATGATGGCCGTTATGCCGCCTTGATCGGCAATTGGTTTGAGCTTCATAATGGAGAATATACCTTTGTACCCGCATTGAGTCTGCTGGGAATTGATGATGGACAGGTGGTCTGGGAATATGATTATTATGCAGGGGAAAACAATGAGAATTACCCTATACAGGAAATCCCCCTTACGGCAAGTGAAGTCCGAATATCAGAAGAAAAGATAGCACAAATTGAGGATATCCTCTCAAATTGGGTATTAGCCAACAATGAGCAGGATTTAGAATCCATCGCAACTTTTTATGCTGATGACTCATCGAGCGTTGCCATGTGTATACCGGAGTGGATCGTACAAACTAAAAATCAGATGTCGAACAATTTAGGCGAACAATTCGCAGATGAAACGCTCAGTATGACCCTGGGAGACACCTTCGTCTCGGCCAACGGGCAATATGCCGCGGTCCAGGGAGTGCTTGAAATTGTGGATGTAAAACCCCAACCCTTCGTTATGCTTATCGAAATAGAAGATGGA
Organism: uncultured Chloroflexia bacterium; assembly: GCA_963748065.1. Lineage (GTDB taxonomy): Bacteria > Chloroflexota > Anaerolineae > Anaerolineales > Anaerolineaceae > Brevifilum. The sequence continues at coordinate 134,262 of CAVVHL010000012.1, forward strand.
AAAATCATTAAACAAAACATCTATCTCAATCACAAGCTTTATTGTGAAAAATTTAAGTGAGAGTTTATCTCCACTGCTCCTAGGCTACAGATGAAATTGTGATCTTTATAAATCTTATGGAAACATTTCACCTTTCGAGTTCATCAAAATAATTGATTCAATTAACAACATAATTGTGAAGAAATAACTTGTCGATCAAAGTAATATGGTTATTTATTTGACCTATAGGAAGGTTGAAATCTCATACAGATCAACAAAAAGTGTGTTTAAAAAGAATAATTTTTTGTATTATAAATTTCACCTTTATTCTGTAAAGCAATTTGTTATCAGTGTATCTGGAGCAGTTTTTGGGGGAAATTTTACTGTAAGAATATGAAATCTCTCTGCCATTAACGGAAAAGCAGTTGCTTACGATGAAATGAATGTGCAACCAGGACGAAAAGGACCAAATTGATGACTAAAAAAACAGTGGAAAGGCTAATTACAAGGAGCGACAAAGTTAGCACATTCGGAATTGCCTGAAGGACAGATCTAACGATGACCACGATGGTCCCGAATAGGATGAGGAATAAGAACATCTTCTGATTTGCCTGGGACACAGTTGGCGAACGAAGGGATAGTAGCGTCCCAGATGCCGCGGCGTAAATACTACTGAGCAAGCTTAAAAAAATACCTGATAAGAAAAGTTCCCATGAATATCCCGACCATGGGCTACCTGTTAGAAAATGAAGCGGAATGAGGGCGAAAAGCATAACGATTTGCGTAAAAACCCATGTCCAGATGACCGGTATGATCATTTTTCCAATATATAAAGCTTGATTTGGAAGGCGAGTTGCCAGAAGAGTTTCAAGGGTGTGACGTTCACGTTCTCCGGCAAAAGTATCACCCATTGACCGGAGCAGTAAGAGAACTGGCAGGCTGAGCCAGGCATATATAGCCGCATTCTGATCAAACCAGCCACTTCCGAATTCAAGCGGTAGGATCAACCCGAATATAATGATTGAACCGAGGTTGATTAGAACTGAAGTGCGACGATTGCCATATTGACGTTTCCACTCAATCCATTCCTTCCAGACGACGGTTCGTAAATCTTTGAGGATATTTTTCTCTATCATGCCAACCTGATTAGATGATTACGTTGGAAGCTCTTACGGGCTAGGAACCATAATGCCAGATTTACCAGCACGAGCATCACGAGAATTATTAGCACAACCGAATTAGGATTCAGATTTAATGCAGCAGTCAAAACTTGCTGCTGCAATCCAGGTATGAATTGAACAATGACTAGGGGTAAGAAGACAATCAGTAAGATGAGACTCAAACTACTTTGAGCTTGTCGAGTTGTTTGGGCTTTTATTGAAGTAAGAGAAGCCAGAGTACCGATAGCAAAGGCGGCTAACAGACTAATAAAGAAACCTCCCACGCCCACGCTGAGTAGGTAAAAATTCCCAACCTTGATGAAAAGCAGTATTTGACCCAGAAGCAGACTTATTAAGGTTAGCAATCCGCCATATATAACGCCAGTCAGGATTTTTCCCAATAAAATCGCCGCGTCGGGTAGGCGGGTAGATAGTAAGGTCTCTAGCGTATGCTGCTCGCGTTCACGTGCGAAGGATCCACTGGTCGCAGCGGATGCCATATAAATGGCCAACCAAGTCCAATATAAAATTGGAAGCGGAGATTTGAGCCAGGTAAGGCCTGTCTGCCAGGGAATAATTCCGCCGAAAATAAAAACAAAGGCGAGATATCGTAGGATGACTGAAAGGGAGGTAGAACCACGCGTCAAGTAAATTATTTCTTTCCAGATAACTGTGAAAATGTCTCCGATCATTCGTTCTGCTCCTGCACCAGATTCACAAAAATATTTTCCAGATCAGATCCTCCACGTTCGATTGATTGGATATTGGCTGAAGATTGAGCAACGATGGTAATGATATCGTTCATTGCCTTGGGTTGTTTCGGAATAATCCGGAGTGACCCTGCAGATAATTCAACACTCTGCACAGATGGGTTTTGCCGTAAGCTATCTATCAAATTTTGGCTAAAGTTTTCCCCAACGATTCTAATTTCAGATCCTGTGTTTTGGCGTTTCAAATCTTCCGGCGATGCAATTGTAAGTAAATTTCCATGATCAATAATACCGACTAAATCACATAACTTCTCAGCTTCGGCCAAATTATGGGTGTTCATGAAAATTGTTGCGCCTTCTTTTTCTTTCAGATTCAACAAGTCTTCTCGTACCTCAATTGCAGCCAGCGGATCTAAACCGGAAGTTGGTTCATCCAGGATGATTAAAGCGGGGTTGTGAAGTACCGTGCGGGCGATTGCTAATTTTTGGCGCATTCCCTTGCTAAAGGTTCCAACCAAGTCATCGCGCCGTTCCCATAATCCAAAATGGTCGAGAAGTTCGTGGATACGAAGTTTGCGGTCACTATCGGATAAGCAGAAGATGCGACCGAAAAATTCAAGATTTTCTTTTGCTGTCATTCGTTCGTAGAGACCATTATGTTCCAACAAGGCACCGGTTTGCTCGCGGATGGCCTGGCCTTGCAATTCAATATCAAACCCCAACACCTGTGCTTTCCCGGAGCTTGGCTCCAATAAGCCTAGTAACATCCGAATGGTTGTTGTTTTACCTGCGCCATTTTGTCCAAGGAAGCCAAAAACAATTCCACCAGGAACTTGGAGGTTTAAATGATTAACTGCGATAAGATTGGCAAATTTACAAGTAAGATTTTCGGTTTGAATGGCAAACTGATTCATTTACAGAAATCCTTATGTCAATAAAGAGATTAATATTGATCAAAACACCGTATAAAATCAACAGATATTCTACCACTTGGGTGTTGGATAATAAAAATTCACGTAAAATAAAAAGACGAATGAAAAAAACATAACAATATTTAGTGAATTTAGGCAAGTTCCATTTACAGCATTTTTATCATACTATTCCCCAAGATGAAGAACCTTGCTTAAAGCATCTCTGAAACCTAGAATGACAAATCTTTCGATGACCTTTATAAAAATGGCCATTAGAGCCATTGCGCCAGTTTTCTCGAGTAATACGCGTCATTGGAATACTTAAATGATTGGAATGAAGTCGAATTTATGAGACCCAGAAGAGTAATTGACCCTCACTGTCTATTTTACAGTGAGGGTTTACTGATTATTTTTTAACTACATCAAGGCTTTGAAGGCTTCCAGCACCAGGAACACGGGCCAGACAATGGCTTTCAAGAAACCTAGTACGCCCATCCCAAAGGTCGTCGCCTGGCCAATGAAGAAGATGGCTGCGCCGATGAACCCAAGTCCATAAACCGCGTTCCCACCATTGCTGTGGTAATAGGTTTTCCTGCATCGTTTGTTTTCACTGTTTTCCATGATTTTATTCTCCTTAATTTAATTTAATTTCGAATTGACTTTCATATTATAGAGGAATACGATCTACCCAACCTGTAGATTTTCTATTGTTGTTTGCCAATCTTGCCCACCGGAGCGACATAGATCGTAAATTCGTCTTCGCCATCCACTTCGAGCAGATCGTCGACGAAAGTTTGGTCGTAGGCAGCGATCCCGCAGGTGCCGGCGTCAATCAATTCGGCGGCCAGGTAGAGGTTCTCACAGTAATGACCGATGTCCATGGCGACTTCCCGTGCTGAAAAGAACATATAGCGCCATTCGTTGCGGTAGGGGACGACTGTCCAGATGAAGATCACCGCGCTATCCTTGACGAACGTCTGCATGGTCTCAGCGAGCTGCGCCGCAAAATCGTCACCCAGTTTGACCAGCACTAACTTGTGTTCCAGCCCGGAATAACGATAGATTCCGGGTTCCAGTCCCTCCACGCGCTGGACGACGAGATAGGTCTCGAAAGGATGACGTGCACCCCCGGAGGGGGAGATCCGTTTGGTCCAGATCTTATTTGGATGGACTTCCCGGACGCCGGCGACCGACCAGCAAAGGAAGGTCAACTCTTCCAGCGTGAGGCTCTCCTGAGTATATTCCCGGTGGCTGCGGCGTTTCTTAAGCGCTTCGATCAGGGGCATATTTCCCAGATCGATTGATTCGATTGGCGGCAGGTCGATCAATGTTGCGTCTTCGGGGATCGCTTTCTCCAAAGGAGGTGCAGGAACGCCTGAATTCTGATCGGTATTGATGAATTCATCCGGGATAACTTCATCCGGAAAGCTAAATGATCGTAAATTGTGCCGTGACAATTGGATCAACCGTTCAATAATCTGATCGTAATATGCTTTATCTTTCATATCTTTCCCTCCGAATCTTCAATGATGGGTTCCACTAGGTGAGATTTTACCTCAATTGGTTCTCCATTTTCTAACTGATCGGCAATTGGCTGAAAGTGAATCAAGCATTGAAGGAACGCTGGAAGAGAACTGGGCGAAAACACGTTTACTTGCGAATGTTTCATACAAGCAATCCATGCTTCCACCTCGATCTTATTGGATAATTTCCCACGTTCAGGTAGAATGATGAATGTAGAAATTTGGGGGCTCCTACGCTGCAAATATTGATTTGGTGTTGGGGTTGACATGGTGATTGAATTTTCAACTCAAATAAACTCCCCAAACCTTTCATCACCCCCAGAAAGTGACGAAAAGTGATATTCCTACTGAACCCTGATGTTGCCTTTGTGTTTTTATGTACGGCGCTGCTGGTGACGATTTTCGCTTTGCTTTCACCGGGCACCGGAATCCTTGAATTCCTGGCTTTGGTCCTCCTGGCTGCCGTTGGATATGCCGTTGCGAACCTCCCGGTGAACGCCTGGGCATTGGTTGTGCTGCTGCTTGGGATCGTTGCCATTATTGTGGCTTTCCGCCGGGTCAGGAAATGGTATTTCATGGCCGGATCGATCGTACTGCTTATCGCTGGGATGATCTTCGTTTTCCGTGGCGAGAATGCCGTTATTGGCGTCAATCCGCTCATCGCTGTGATTGGCTCGGTCGGGTTAGGCGCGTTCATCTGGATCGCCGGAACGAACATTTCCAAGGCGTTCCACCAAAAACCCTATTCCGACCTTAACCGTTTATCCGGTATGACGGGTAAGGCAGTCACAGATATTGCGGATGAGGGTACGGCCTATGTCGATGGTGAGAATTGGTCTGCGACCAGTGAGAAACCGATCCCTGCCGGAAGCAGTGTGAAAGTCGTTCAACGAAACGGTTTGATCTTAACTGTCGAAATCAAAAAAGAAGAATAAATCGAATTTTTACCAAATCTTGGAGGTTTTTATGCCCAGTGCACTTGTTACTACACTTATTGCGTTGATTGCGATTGTGGTGATTTTCATCTTAGCCACGTCCATCCGGATCGTATCCGAATTCCAGCGGCTGGTAGTGTTTCGACTTGGTCGCTGCATCGGAGAGCGCGGGCCGGGTCTGGTGATGCTCATCCCTGTTGTTGATCGGCCTGTGAAAGTGGACTTGCGGGAACAGGTGAGGGAAATTCCCGCCCAGACTTCCATCACCATGGACAATGCACCCATCTCGATCGACTTTTTATGGTTTTATAAAGTGGTCGATCCGACGAAGACCGTTTTACAGGTGGGCAACTTTGAGTTGGCGTCACAGGGCATCGCGACGACAACCTTGCGTTCTGTGATCGGCAGCATCTCGCTGGACAGCGTCCTTTCCGAACGTGAGCAGATCAACAATGCCCTGCGCACACGCCTGGACGAGGTGACAGAGCGCTGGGGCGTCAAGGTGACCAACGTTGAAATCCGCGAGATCATCCCGCCCCGGGAAGTGCAGGAATCGATGAACCGGCAGTTGTCCGCGGAACGCATCCGGCGTGCAGTCGTGACGGAATCTCTGGGTACTCGTGAGGCTGCCATCAATGTGGCCGACGGACAGAAACAAGCCGCAATCCTGGAAGCGGAAGGCACCCGCCAGGCGCAGGCCTTGAATGCGGAAGGCTATGCCCAGGCTCTTGAGAATATTTTCAATGCAGCGAAGGGTGTTGATTCGAAGACGATCACGCTGAAGTACTTCGAAACCCTGAAGGATTTAGGTAAGAGTGAATCCACGAAATATATCTTCCCCCTGGAGTTCACCTCATTAATGGCGGACTTTATCAAGGGTCGAAATAAGGAAGAGTAACCAAACCAAATCGCAGATCCCGGTGAGAGGGCACCGGGATTTTTTATTTCTCGCCAATTCCGTTTTGAAAAATAAATAAAAAATCATATAAAATGGGGAACAATAGGGATGTTTTTACTCTGAACGAACGAAACTCACCCCATTCATCCCACGTTCGTTCTCTTCGAAGAATAGAACTTTTTCACCTCACATCATCCTCAAGTCAGAAGGATCATATGACCTTATCACAATTTATCGAGCAACTGCCGAAGGTGGAACTGCACCTGCACATCGAGGGCACTCTTGAACCGGAATTAATGTTCAAGCTGGCGCATCGCAACGGAATCGATTTACCGTACAACTCCGTCCGGGAAATCCGGGATGCCTACAACTTCAGAAATCTACAGGACTTTCTCGATATTTATTACCAGGGGGCCAGAGTTCTCCAAACGGAACAGGACTTCTACGATCTGATGTGGGCTTACTTGAAAAAAGCCAGCTCACAAAACGTCCGGCACGCCGAGATTTTCTTCGACCCCCAGACGCACACCGACCGTGGAATACCGTTTGAGGTGGTGATCGATGGCCTCAACCGGGCCAGGGAAATTGCACGAAATCAACTGGGTATCAGTTCCGAACTGATCCTGTGCTTCCTGCGTCACCTTAGCCCGAATGCGGCTATGAAGACCCTTGAGCAGGCGCGTCCTCATAAGGATAAGATTCTCGGGGTGGGACTGGACTCCTCCGAAGCGGGACGACCGCCATCATTATTTGCAGATGTATTTAAACGAGCGAAGCAGGAGGGGTATCTGACCGTTGCGCACGCCGGTGAGGAAGGGCCGGCGGAATATGTCTGGGAAGCGCTCAAACTGCTTGATGTGAAGCGTATCGATCACGGCGTGCGGTCGATCGAGGATCCCAAATTGATCGAATACCTGGTGGAAAATAAAATTCCACTGACGGTCTGTCCCTTATCCAATATCAAGCTTCGCGTTTTTGAGGATATCTCCCAGCATAATCTCAAGCAACTGCTGGACCTTGGCGTGCGAGTGACGATCAATTCCGATGACCCGGCATATTTTGGAGGGTATATGAATGAGAATTTCCTTGCTGTCCAGGAAGGATTGGGCTTGAGCGCGGAAGACCTCACTCAGATCAGCCGCAATGCGGTGGAGGCCTCTTTTCTAGATGAAGACCGAAAAAAGGAACTATTGCGGGAATTGAGTGATTTTCTGGATAATTATCAGAAATGAAAGCTTGATCTGAAACACCTCGATTAAGTCTTAACGCCAGACGGTCTAAAAGTAATTATAGAAATGGAGAGCATTCCTTAAGGTAATTAAGGGATGCTTTTTCTTTAGCTGGTAAATGAATCGTTTTCCAATGATGCGCAGTAGATGGATTTTCAGGTATATCTTAATTAAAGAGAAAATTACAGTGTAAATGGAAGGACAAAACCATGTTTGAAACAGATATGTACGAAGGGATGCTGGCGGAGACGATTTCCGTCCCCGGGGATGACGACTTGTTGATCAATGCTTATTTCGCGAGACCGCTTGGGCCGGGTCCGTTTCCCGGGGTCGTACTGATCCATCATATGCCCGGCTGGGATGAATGGTATCGGGAAGCCACGCGCAAGTTCGCTTATCATGGCTATGCCGCACTTTCACCCAATCTGTATTTCAGGGTCGGCCATGGCTCAGCGGAGGATGTCGCTGCCAAAGTGCGCGGAGAGGGCGGCATTCCGGACGCGCAGGCGCTGGGTGATATCAAAGGTTCGATGGAATATCTACGCTCACTGCCGTATATCAACGGCAAGGTAGGCGTATTTGGCACCTGCTCCGGCGGAAGGTTGGCATATCTGGCAGCCTGTCGCCTTTCGGGGTTTGATGCAGTCGTGGATTGCTGGGGCGGCCGAGTGGTGATGTCGAAGGACGAGCTGAACGATAAGTTCCCCGTTGCCCCCATCGATTACACCAAAGACCTTTCATGCCCACTGCTGGGTCTTTTCGGCGAAGAGGATAAACATCCCAGCCCAGAACAGGTAAAGCAGCAGGAAGAAGCCTTGAAGAAATACAAGAAGGCGTATGAATTCCATATGTACCCGGACGCGGGACATGGATTCTTCTATTACAACCGACCGAGTTATCGCCAGGCACAGGCGGTGGACGGATGGGAGAAGATATTCAAATTCCTGAAGGGTCATCTGAGTTCACAGTATTAAAAATGGAGGCGCGGCATGTGCACAATGATTGCAAAGAAAATTGATGTTGAAGGCAGCGGCAAAGGTAAGGATGGCTGGTTCAATCTGGAACAGGTCAGCGTCTCCTATGACCATCCCTTCCATGTGGATCAGGAACATGCGCTGAATATTGACTTTGTTAACGACGCACTTGGACCGGGCGCGCGGGTGGCGGTGGAATTGAGTGAGGAAGCAGCCCGGTCTCTGGTCGCCACCATTCAGGATGTTCTGGCGCAGGCCGATCAGGGTGGGTTCCTGGAAGAGTAAACAGATTTTAATTCTGAAACACGAATACGAAGTTGTGCTAGCTGGTACATAGGGCAGTCAGCCTTGGTACCAGCTTTTTTGATTCTCGCTGATCTTAAAAATTAAAAATCATGCGAAGCCGGTCTCTCCGTAGGGTTCTGCTGTATTTTATTTTTGATATAATTCACCTGAATTCATTGTCAAAAAATCTAATATATTCTTGTAGACAAAGAATTTGTCCAGGTTAGGCATTGAATATTTGCTGGGGAGTTAATCGATGACCGACAATACTCAAACTAGAATTTCGGCGCGCAAGATCATTCCTTTTTTATTCTGTCTTGGATTACTCCTGAGCAATTGCCGTCCGATGGAGACACCAACCCCAACGTCTAAGTCGGTGAGGCCGACGGAGGAACAGGCAAGCACAACGGTCATTCCAACTGAGACTTCAACAGAAACCGGGCCGCCTCCTTCTCCGGAGGAAATCTTAACGATACAACCGTATTTGGAAGCGAACCTGACGGGTTCACTCGTTTTCTATGCAGATTGGGATGGCAATCCGGATATTTACATTCTGGACTTTACAACAGGAGAAATAACACAATTAACCGACAATCCAGCTTTTGATGACAGCCCGGCACTCTCGTCGGATGGCAGTCGAATCGTGTTCCTGACCGCCCGGCACGACCCAAGCCCTACATTCCCAAACCTCAAATATGAGCTTTATGTTATGAATAGTGATGGCACCAACCAGCAGCGAATGACCGAAACGGACGCTGCTGAAGGACATCCTGCCTGGGCACCGGATGGCAGCCAGATCCTGTTCGATGCAGATTATGACGAAGATGGATTTGCTGAAATTTATACGCTCTCGCTTGACGACGGGGACCTGACCCGCCTAACTTTCAATGCGGCGAATGACCAATTCGCGGATTGGTCACCAGACGGATCCAGGATCGCATTTTCATCCGACCGCAGTGGTAATTGGGATGTTTATGTTATGGATGCGGATGGCGCGAACCAAATGCCCCTAACCACAAGCCTGGATTGGGAGCTCTTCCCGGCCTGGTCGCCGGATGGCACTCAGATCGCGTTCAATTATTTAGTGCCACGCTCCCGAAATACCGATGTCTATGTGATGGGTGCGGACGGAAGCGACCCCAGACAATTAACGGATTCACCAGGATTCGACGAAAACCCAGCCTGGTCGCCGGATGGGACCAAGATCGCATTCCAGACCAACCGGGATGGCAACTTCGCTATCTATATCATGGATCCGGATGGGCGTCATCCCCTGTCGCTAACCGATTTCTCTTCGGATGAGCTCTGGCCTTCCTGGGGCATGACACCCTAAGGTCTTAAGAATAAATTACAAGAGAAATTCGTGAATTAATTGAAGTATTCCCCGATAATTTTAAGGCAATCATGATGTACACATTTCATCAATACACTCATACGGCAGAAGAATTCGAGGAGATGCGGACCTTGTTGATCCGAAGTTACCTCGAAGATCACCGTCCGCGCAACTGGCGTTTGGCGCTGGCGGAAAACTGGAACATGGGTTCACGTTACCTGGAACCATACGATTATTTCACCAGCCGAGTGCGGTTATGGCGGGATGAGTCTGGAAATTTAGTCGGTTTCATCATTCGAGGGAATTTACTGGTTCATCCCCAGGTGCTCCGTGCGAACGGTGATTTGGTGGATGTGATGCTGGATTGGGCTGAGGCAAATTGGGCTGGCGAGGATAACCGGATCAGTGTGATGGCATATGATTGGGACCGTGAACGACAGGACTTATTGGCAAGACGGGGGTATGAAACCCAAAAACGGGTTGAAGACGTACGCATTTATGATTTAACCCAAACCTATCCCGAACCTGAACTAGCGGAAGGATTCAGGATTAGTTCAATGAAGGAAGTTAGCGATCCGCAGGTGCGGGTAAACTTGGAAAACAGTATCTGGGATGCTTCATTGGACCTATGATTGGTTCCGGGGAAAAAGCTCGGCACCGAGTTATGCATTCGACCTGGACCTGGTCGCGGTTTCACCGGAGGGTGAGCTGGCCGCAGCCAGCCTGGTCTGGCTTTACCCCGAGATGAGGTCTGCGGAAATCGATCCGTTGGGTACGCATCCGGATTACAGGCGGAAGGGGTTGGCAAGGGCGATGGCCCTGGAGAGCTTCAAACGTATGAGAGAACGGGGGATGGAGACTGCATATATCGCTTCAGATACGGAGAACCACGCAGTCAATGCTTTATATGATGAACTGGAACCGGTCGAGACCTATCACGGCTATATTTGGACGAAACCAATTACGCCGCCTGTGTAGAGAAAGCATTAAATCGATTTCAATTTGAAATTGATAGGTGTTTGGAAATCGCTATTTTTGTTCTTTACGGTTTGCCCCACAGGATTCCCGGACGATCAGCTTGGTGGGCAGGATAATTGAGGCGGTCTGTTCTTCATCCATTTGCTTTTTCAGCATTAGTACCTGCATGGCGAAGGAAGCCATTCTGCGTTTGAGGACGTCTACCGTGGTGAGGCTGGGGCGGATCATTCTGGCCAGGGCGATGTTGTCGATGGAAACTACGGCTATCTCACCCGGCACATCAATCCGCTGATCATGCAGGGCGGCGATTGCACTGATCGCGATCTCATCGTTGGCGGCGAAGATCGCCGTGGGGCGTGGTTTCACTTTAAGAAATTTAGCGTTGATTGATAGCTCGGTGTTTAAAATATGAGAGGGGTCCGGCGTGAGGATCAAGTCATCATTGTAAGGGAGGTCGTGGTCCGTTAGCGTATCCCGATAGCCGGTCAGACGGTCATCCTGAATTGCGAGATGGGCGATCCGTCGGTGACCCAATTTGATCAGGTGTTCCACGGCCTGCCTGGCAGCAACGCGCGGTCAAAGATCACTGTCGGCCAACCTTTGATCGGTTCCTCCAGACATACCACATTGTCGATCCGTTCGGCAATCTTGTCGAGGATTTCGCTATAACTAGGGATTGTATCGATCATGGTGGGCAGGATCAAGACCAGAGATGAGATTTCATCCCGATGAATGTTCTTATTGAAGAAGATCGGGTCGGTCAGGGCTTCGAAGAAGCTGAAGAAACGAACTTCCTGCCCCAGTTTATGCGCTTCGTCAAACAGACCGGAAAGAATCGCGTTGTAATAAGAGCGTTCCAGAACATTGAAACTTTGGCCGCCAGCGATGATTCCGAGAGATTTTCGGGCTGAAGCTGTTCCCGAGTTTGAGTTGCTGCGCGTGTTTATTGGGGTGATAGCCCAAATCTTTAATGGCTGTCAGCCTACCCGATCCCGGGTTTCAGAAGCGACGCTGCGTGGCCGTCATTGATCACATACGAAACGACGCTGCGTGAGACCCCGGCTCGTTCAGCAACGTCTTTCTGAGTGATAACCTTCTCTTAAATCCATAGAACCCTTCTTTAGTGAGCGACAGACTATCCTATTTCATTGCGTTTTCCTGGCAAAGCACATTTGCACTATTTTACCATATTGCCTTTCAAGAGCGTTCTTCAACTATTTCCAATCTAATTTCAGCCTCAGGTAAACCAGGCGTGATCGCACGGACGGTTACCTGCCCGGCTTCATGTCCTGCCTTGATGTAGAGCGCGGCCTGACCACCCACCAGTGCGAAGGGATTTTCACCGATAAATGTTGCCGGGCCATACAACTCGAACGTGACAACCTGGGTGGCATAAGGTAAAGGATTTCCCATAAGCATCCGTAATACGGAAAATCAAGCGGGTCATAATCCGCCCCGTCAGCGATTAGCTGGTCAGTATCGACAGAAAGTTCAAACCGAGTGGGTAACTGGTTGCTGGCAAATCCACTGTTCAGCAGCTAAATCACCTGCAAGATACCCGAGAATGTGCAAGTCGTAAGATTCCGATTGGCCCCAGGCGGTGAATTTCTCCAAAATCGGGATCGTGAACGGCGGATGTGGTAGGTTAGGATAGGTTGTTGAGTCGGGCTTGAACCTGCCGAAACTACTTTCACCAATGATGACCTCAACCTCATCGCAATTACTGAAAACGGTTAGTGGATCGTTCCCTCCGCCGTTTCGGTCACCCATCGTCCAATGCGTTGCGGCTTGCAGGACGATCTTCCTGGTGGGTGGCTGTTGGCTCTGATAGAAGAATGCGGCCCATTTAGGCAGGCGATAAATATCCATCACGCCGTGGTAGCAAACACGGTCTCCTGAGCCGAACTCCTTGTGGGTGGCATAGTCCAAGCGCGCTCCAGCCGATCGCACCGGCAATGGGGATTGCCCAGGTGATTTTGGATCTTCGGCATGCAACAGAGCATGTTCGATCAGCCGTTCTTCGTGGTCCCAGATCTTCGTCGGGAACATGTGCCCGGAAAATTCGGTGATCAGATAGGGCATTTGCTCTGGATCCAGAACCTTATTTAGAAGTCGTTATAAGTGTAGACGTCCTCTAAAAAGGAGCTGTCCAGGAAGCAGCGTACACCACCGGTCTGCCGGGTAGGGTCAAGCTGGTTGGCGATTGCGTTGGTCCGCTCGTAAAGGGCATCGTTATCGGGTGATTCATTTACACGCACACCCCAAAGTATGATGCTGGGATGGTTCCGGTCACGTACAAGCATTGTTTGGAGTTCGTTAGGGTGATCGCCTGCCAATCACTATCGCCGATATGCTGCCAACCGGTGATCTCTTCAAAGACCAATAAACCGATTTCATCGCAGCGGTCGAGGAAATGCCGCGATTGGGGATAATGTGAAGTGCGGACGATGTTACAGGACAACTCATATTTGAGGATGTCCGCATCCTGCTGCTGCAAAGATTCGAGCCGTGCAGCCGCACCGATGAGGGATAGGTCTGGTGTCGGTTGAGACCGAATGTTAACCCGCTCACCGTTGAGATAGAAACCTCCGTCCGGACGAAATTGGGCATCGCGGAAACCAAATCGTAGCAGAATCCGAAATCGATAATTTGTCCAACTTTTGCTAAAGTGACCTGAATGGAATATAAAACCGGTTTCTCCAATGACCAGAGGAAGACATCTGAGAGGTCGCGTAGATCAATATGCTCTGTGGTTTCCGTAACGGGAAGATTGGTCGATGCAATTTGTTTGCCCTTGGAATCCAGTAATCTTGCGGTTAGGATCAGGTTTGGTTCGGTCCGGCTGAGTTGCACCTGGCAATCCAGCCATGGATCGGACAGGGAGTCAAAGGTCCGCACAAAGAGGTTTTTGATATGGGTTGGGTGGACGATCCGCAGGGTCACGTCCCTGTAGATACCGCCAAAGGTCAGGTAATCCACGAGGTGTCCAAAAGGTGGGTATCCCGCGTTTCTGTAATCAACCTGAACGGTGAGCGTGTTCTCGCCAGCTCTGAGTGCTGATGTCAGGTCAACCGAAAATGGATCGTAGCCGCCCGGATGGTCCACCAGCCGGTGCCCATGAGGTAAGATCGTGCAGGCCAGCATGACACCTTCGAAATCGAGAAAAGCCTGCTCATTGTCTGTCCCTGGTTCGTAAGAAAAATGTTTCCGGTAAGTTGAAATGAACTGGTAATCGCGGTTGTCGATATCATTATGGCCGAAGCGTTTATTGGTGTGCGGCAGCGTGACTGGGTCGAAATTCCCATCCGGAGATTCGAATGGAAGTTTTTGGGGTGCAAAAAGCCAGCCCTGGTTGAAATTAAGGATTCCTCTCTCATGGGACGGTCAGTCTCTCTTCTGAGGTCTAGAGCGATGT
>CAVVHL010000013.1:0-23736 GCA_963748065.1 uncultured Chloroflexia bacterium
TGTTATGGATTAACCAGCCAGGATGGAAAAGTTGAATGGCTAGAAATTGGCAAGTCATTACTTCTGGCTTTCGCCATGTTTGGGATTGCGTATTATGTGTTGGTACTTGTGTACAGGTGGCTGCTCGTGAACTTCGGTGTCTTTGAAGTGGCATTTAGGTTACTGACACCTGCGAGATTCATCGTGGTACTGAAATACTTAATTCCATGGATGATTGCCTACGTCATGTTGGGTGCCAATCTTCACGGTCTTATGCGTCCTAAAGATGGCAAAGCAAAATTGTGGCAGGAAATTCTTATCAATGTGATCTTGTTGGCGCCCTGGTTCTATTTGTGGTTCCCGATTTACTTCGGTCCTTTGTATAACGGTGCCGCTGCAATGAGCTTTGCCGGTGGAGGGATGATCATGATGAAATATTGGCTGTGGGCGTTCCCGCCCACATTGACATCGTTGCTGTCATCTCAACATACTTTTATCACAAGACAGGGCGTGTTTACGTAGGCGGCGTCTCCTTAATGCAATCCTTGTCGTGTGGACAATGGTTGGTGGCAACATGATGGGTAGTTTAGGTTTCTAACCTGGAACAAGCACTCGGAATGTAATTTCGTGAGGTCATTTTCTTCGAATAACCTCGCTACTTAAAAAGATTTGAAGGTTAAGGTTAAAGGCCCAACGGAGGTGTTCGTTCCCCGTTGGGCTATTTCTTGGATTGATAACGGTAAGGATCAAAGTTCTTGCCTGGATTTTTACCAGCGGGCGGTGGTGGGTGCCGGGGGTAAATTTCCCCCTGCAGCCTGATGTCATTGTCGGCGATGACCCGACCGGGGCGCTCGCGGTCAATGCCGCAGTAGAGACCCTGCAGTCCGGTCAGCCGTAATGTAGCCTAATCGACCTGCTTTTTGATCTTGATCTCTTCCGGGATGCTCGGGTTGTCTGTCTGGGAGCGCTGGTAGATGCTGAACCCTTCTGCGAAATAGAAGGCACGGGTGTGATCGTAAGGCGCGTAATCCACACCGGACCCCAACGTATATGTCGCCAGCTCATTCACGCCGCGCTCACGGCAGTAACCTTCGGCCGCCTGGAGTAAAGATGCGCCGACGCCCTGCCGGTGCACCTCGGGGTGAACCCCCATCCAGCCGATATTGACCCGTCCCTCGGCAACGTACAAAGTGATAAAGCCGACAAGCGCATCATCCTCAGCGGCCACAAACCCATCCTGGAAGCGCAGATCCAACGGAAGCGCTCGCCGTCGCGCGTCTTCATCGAACCAATCGGACAAAGCATTTGCAACCGCCAGGACCGCATCCACATCATCTTTTGTCATAACCCGAATCGAAATAGCCATCTTTATTCCCTCAATTAATGTAAATTTTGGTTTGACTGTGAAGTTCGCTGCTTAATGTATTATACCGAGTAGGATTCGATTAATCGCGGATAATCCGTACCATTATCCACATCGAGCCTGTCCCGCGCATCTACCCAGGGAAGCCAGGTGGTCTCGAACCGGTCAAAGACGGCTCTGCCTCCTTTATCGCCGGTAATTGTGTTGAGCGTATCGAAGGTCTCTCTGGCGAAGAGCACCGGGTTGCCGCGTCGCCCGTCGATCTGTGGGACCGTGATCGGCTTGCGTTCTTCATACCAGGTCTCGATCAACTGGCGGATCAGGTTCGGGCTGACTTGCGGCTGGTCGCTCAGCAGGAACATTGCCGCCTGGGGTTCGCCAATCAGCGCGGCTAAGCCTGCCTTCATTGAGGTGGATTGGCCTGATTTCCAGTCCGGATTGTGGACGATTTCCACCCGGAAATCACTGATCGCCTGCCTGATTTGATCCGACTCCGCCCCTGTGACCACGACCAGAGGCCACAAACCGGCTTCTAAGCCATTTTTAATCACCTGGGATATGAATGGGTGTCCCTGCCATTCCAGCAGTTGTTTGGGTGTTCCCAACCTTTGGCTGCCGCCAGCCGCCAGGACGATCCCGGCTACCGGAGACTGTGCACTGAAAATTGGGCCCTCCTGTCCGGGCGCATGCATGGATCCAATCAGCACGGTCGAAAAGCGTTCCCGCAGCGACCTTGCGATCCATTGCGCCGCGGATTGGGTTTTGGCAGAGTCCGCCTGATTGAGGAAAAGCAGGCGTCGTGCGCCTTCCGGCAGGCCTTGCAACCCGCCCTGAGGGCTGCCCAACACAGTCGCCATCGCTTCCGCCGTTATCGGCTCCCCTAAGGCCAGACCGCTTAAAGCTGCAAACCGCTCAGGCCGGTGTACCCATTCCTCGGAAAGCGGCCGATCCAGAGCGGACATTCCCGCAACAACAATAACCGAATCCACCCAGGGCGGCACGACCGGTTCGTATTCGGCCGGCGCTTTGAGGGCACGCTGCTTGGCGCCATCCGCCTCGATCAGGAGTGTGTACCCATTCCGCTCGCAGATCTCACGCAGCGCCTTCAGAGATGCATCGTCAAGCGCGGTCAGACGATCATCTTCGCCGGCAGGTCCGGTGGCCAAGATGGTAGAAAATTTTTCCGGAAATTGTGATTTGAGGTCGTCTCCCGGCTTCACGATCAAATGGTGTTCGGCCAGAGGTGCCTGCCAGATACCTAAATGTGTGGTTGTCGTCAGCACCACCGGGTGTGCCAGACCCTGTGCCAGTGCGAACATCAGGCCGGATTTTCCCCCCGCACCGGTCAGTGCAATGGTTTCACCGGGCTTGATCCTGACTGCCTGCAGCAATTCCATATTTGATTACTCCTCCCAAACCTGCCTGCGGATCTCAGGTTGGGTGAGGATGGCTTCCAGGACGCCGCCGCCGATCGCCAGCGATTTTTCTGAGACGTACCAGCAGCGGAAGGTCTCCGGCCGCGGATCGACATCCCCGACCTTCATCCCCGCTTTCGCTATAACGCCCGAATGGATCAGGCCGCGCACAACCCCATCAAAAGGCGCTGTGACAGTATGCCCTTCAACCTGTAATAACGGGTCGTCTTTCCGCACCACGTCACCGATCGAAACCAGCGTCTCGACGACTCCGTCCGCAGGCGCGTGCAGCACCCTTTCGGCCGCATAAGCCGCTACCGTGCCGGGGATGCCTGTGTCGGGTTCCGGGCTGCCTTCCCAATAGACGCGACCTAAAAAATGACCGCGGTTTGTCTCAACCGCGGCATGACAATTCTCACCAACTGTGAACCCGGGACCCAGCCCAACCACCAGATCGGCGATAGACAGGTCAAGCGGGTAAGCTTTCTTCCGCATGCGGGCATCCACCAAAACGAGCGGTCGGTGATTTGCCACCACGGCAAGTTCCGGGTCGATCAGGACCGGTACTTCTCCGTTCTCCCAACAGCTTTTCATCGCATCAGGCGAATCAATCAACCGCCCGGTCACGTCTTCGATCTTGATCTCACCTTCATAGGCTGCTTCCGCAAAGGAAACCGACCGCCGAACCGCCAGCGGCTGTTCTTTTTCAACCACCAACACCTGGATTCCCACCCGGTGCAGCCTCAGCGCGACCCCGCTTGCCAGGTCGCCGCCGCCCCAGATCAGCACGTAAGGGGTCATTTGATCTTGCCCAGGCCTCGCAGGACACGCTCCGGCGTCAGTGGGAACTGGTTGAACCAGACCCCGGTTGCGTCGTGCAGCGCGGCGATGATTGCCGGCGCCATGGGCAGGTAAGGCATTTCAGCCATGCCTCGTGCACCAAACGGGCCTCGCGGGTCCGCCAGTTCGAGGATGATCGATTTCGACTTTATCGGGGATGTCCAGAACGGTCGGGATCAGGTAATTGGATAGCATATTGGTCAATACCTCACCGTCCTTCTGGATGAAATTCTCCAGCAGGGTGTAGCCGCCGGCCTGGATCAATGCGCCTTCGATTTGGCCTTCCACCAGCGTGGGATTGATTGCTCGGCCAACGTCATCGGCACAATAGACTTTCAAGATCTGGATATTGCCGGTCTCGGTATCGACTTCCAGCTCAACGGTTTCAGCCACATACCCATAAGTGATGTTGGGGTTACATTCTCCGGTCTCATGGTCGAACGGTGTAGTTGGCGGTGCATGGTAGGTATATTCCAGGATCACCGGACGTTCTTCATTTTTCCACTTCTCCAAGGCGAGTTCTGCGGCGCCTTTGATCGAGTTGCCGGCCATGAAGGTCATCCTTGACGCGGAGGAACTTCCCGAGTTACCGGTCTGGCCGGTGTCGGACGCGATCAATTCAACACGCTGCCGTCGGGACGTCCAGGACCTCCGCTGCAAACTGGCGGAAGACGGTATGGGCGCCCTGACCAACATCCGCGCCGGCATGGTGCAGAACCACGCGTTCGATCTCCTCATCGCCATAAAGTTCGATAATAGCCGTGCAGGATTCCGGTGCACCAAAAGAGAACCCGATGTTCTTGTATGCACAGGCTGTCCCACGGCCGCGTTTGATCGTCCCCTCACTTTTCATCGGCTTGGGCGCTTGCCATCCGGCTTCGGTCTTCAACCAGCCGGAATGTTCAGCGCAGGCGGCCATCACCGGTTTGATCGTGACGCCCTTTGGCGGTGGGTAATTGGTTGAAAGCAGAGAATCGTCGGTCAGCAGGTTCTTCATCCGCAGTTCAACCGGGTCTATCCCCAGCGCTTCAGCCAGGCGGTTGACCTGGGTTTCAGCCTCGAAAGCGCCCTGAGGTCCGCCAAAGCCGCGGAAAGCGCCGCCGGGCACATTATTGGTATAGATTGAACGGGTATCGACTTTGACATTCGGGATATCGTAGGGCCCGGTGCACATCAGTGTGGCATTGCCCTGCACTTTCGTAGAGGTGTAGGCATAAGCGCCCCCGTCCGCAAAGACATTCACTTCTGCAGCAAGGATCTTGCCTTCTTTCGTCGCGCCCCATTTGGCATGCAGCTTATAGGCATGGCGTTTATGATGCCCGATGATCGATTCTTCACGACTCCAGATGATCTTGATCGGACGGTCGATCCCGCGCTCGTGCAATCGCATCACAGCCAGGGCCAAAACGATTTGAACGGACATATCCTCACGACCGCCAAAAGCGCCGCCGATGGCCGGATAGATCACCCGGATCTTCTCGGCAGGCAGTCCCAATGAATGTGCAATCTGTTCCTGGTCTTCATGGGTCCACTGACCCGCGACGACCACCGTGATCCGGCCTTCCTCATCAAAATAGGCGATACCGGCTTCCGGCTGGAGATAAGCGTGTTCCTGCACCGGTGTGCGGTAATCGCCTTCGACGATTACATCACAATCCTTGAACGCATCAGAGACATTCCCGCGTCGGATCTTGTAATGCAGGATGACATTATCATCCGTGTTCGGGTGCAGCAGGACGGCATCATCCGCATAACCCGCTTCAATCGTATCAACAACGGGAAGGTCCTCGTAAGTGACTTTGATCTTCTTACGGGCTTCATCAGCAATTTCGTTCGTTTCCGCAACAACGACCGCAACCTGATCGCCGACGAACCGCACATGATCACCGTATGGTTTGGATGACCCGGGACCGCAGAGCACGGGTTGGTCCGGCAAGATCAATCCGTATTCATTCACCGGCACATCCGCAGCCGTGAAAATGGCAATGACGCCCTCCATCGCTTCCGCTTCAGAGGTGTCAATTTCCTTAACAATGGCATGCGGCCGGCCTGCAAACAGGATCTTCATGTAATGCCTGATCGGGCATATTGTAATCACCGGGATACATCGCTGCGCCGGTGGCTTTATCTTTGACATCAAATCTGGGGATTGAATTTCCAACAGCAGTCATATTATCTCCTTCGCCTCTGAATGCCTATACAGCGGCTGATTGAGACTTGCTGGCGTTCTCAATCGCTTCGATGATCTTGTAATACCCAGTGCAGCGGCACAGGTTACCGGTGATCGCCTGGCGGATTTCCATTTGTGAGGGGGTTTCGCGTTCCTCCAGCAGCTTGGCGGCGGACATAATGAAACCGGGTGTACAGTATCCGCATTGGATAGCGCCGTATTCGACGAATGCATCCTGAACGGGATGGAGTTCATCGCCTTTCGCCAGGCCCTCCACTGTGACGATCTCCGCACCGTGTGCACGTGGCGCCGGTACCAGACAGCTCATCACGGCCCGTCCGTCAAGGTAGACGGTGCATGCGCCGCATTCCCCTTCTGCGCAGCCTTCCTTGGTCCCGGTTAAACCAGCTTCATCACGGATCAAGTTCAGGAGGGTTTTCTCGAATCCGGTGGTGAAGGTATATTCTTTTCCGTTGATCCAGGTGTGGATCGTTTCACCATTCCAGGGCACTTTCGGTGCCTCAACCTGCATGCCGTCCCCCATCAATAAGATCGGCTGTTCTGGAACGATGCTCTTATCCACGCCGGCTTCAATTGCACGCAGCGCTCGTTTAGCGATCACCCCAATCATGTAGTCACGGTATTCTGCCGAGCCACGGATATCGGAGATCGGATGTGCGGCCTGAGCGGTCAGCTTTCCGGCTTCCTCAATCGTCTTTTCTGATAAGGGTTTTCCCTTTCAAATAGTTCTCTGCTTCTTCGGCATGTATGATCGTTGGCGCCGCCGCGCCTAAAGTGATCTTTGCGTCTTCCACTTGTTCACCCTTCATCGTCAGGATCACACTGACATTGATGACCGAGATCGCCTGGGCTTTACGTAAAGCGGTCTTGATGAAATAGGAAGGTTGATTGGATTTCAATCCGGTGAAAAAGACATCCGTGATCACCTCATCCGGCGCCATCACGGTCTTGCGGACTCCTGTATAGAAATCTTTTAACGCCACGACACGTTCGCCGCTTGTGGAAACCAGTTTCACTTTGGCATCCAGTGCCATTAAGGGACTGATGGTGTCGTTGGCCGGTGAGGCGGTTACCAGGTTGCCAACGACTGTGCCCCGATTTCGGATTTGCGGAGAGCCTACTTCCCAGCAGGCTTGCAGTAAGGCAAAAGCCTGCTCTCGAATTAACGACGAAGCCACCACATGGTTGTGGGTCACGTTCGGCCCGATGTGGATCACGCCTTCTTTATCTTCCGTGATGCTATCCAACCCGGGGACCTTGGAGATATCGATGATCGTTTGAACGCCCGGGCGGACGCCGCGTTCGATCTCGAGGATCAGGTCCGTGCCGCCTGAAATGATCCTGCTTGTCTCTTTGTTTTTAGATAAAGCGTCGATTGCTTCATCCAACAATTCAGCCATAATGTAGTTTTTCCACATAACACGTTCTCCTTATACTTTTCGGAAATGCTGCTTGCCTTCGTTCCGAACGGCGGTAATTTCCGCCATAATGCTGACTGCGATCTCATCCGGCGTCTCCGCGTTGATCTTGAGGCCGACCGGCGACTTGATCCGGTCGATCTTTTCCTGCGGTACACCGGCTTCTTTTAATTTCTCCTGGCAGTGCGCCCACCGTCGTTTTGAGCCGATCAGGCCGATATACGGGGCTTCCGTATCCAGCAAGGTGGGCAAGCCCTGGATATCCACTTCCACACCGCGTGTAACAAGAACCAGATAGGTCTGAGGGCCGATCTCGACATTTTCAGGAAGCTCACTGATCGGAACGGCCAGGTATTCATCCGCTTCAGGTACCGCTTCCGGTGTACAAAGCGCTTCCCGGTCATCGCTGAGCACCACGCGATAGCCCATCCATTTCGCCAGATGGACCACCGAACGGCCGACATGTCCGGCACCGACCACGATCACGGTTGGGGTACGCAGAAAGGGTTCCACAAAAATGCTCACCGCCCCTCCGCAAACACCTGGATCGCCTTTTTCGAGGTCGACCAAATCATAATTAAGAAACCGGGTCTTGCCATCTTTGAGTGCGGAAAGCGCTTCATTCATCACCAGTTTTTCCGTCTCACCGCCACCGACTGTACCTTCAAACTCACCATTGGGGAAGACCAACATCTTAGCGCCGGCGTGCCTGGGGACGGAACCACGCGTATTCACCACCGTGCATAGTGCGGCGGGTTTCCCTTGATTGATCGTTTGTGCCAAGTGGTCGAGTAATTCCACCTAATCCTCCAATAAACTGAAAAAACATTTCAGTTTTGGTTTCATTCGAGAGATCCTAAGAACTTCATTTCCAGGCAAACTCACCTGCATCAACCTTGACCTAACCAATCACTAGCAAGCGATTCATGTCGCCCATGATGGATAGGCTATAGATTATCGCTATCTAGATCTCTTCTGTTTCCTTAAGTCCTTTCAGCGACCGCCAGATGCGTTCGGGGATCGCCGGGATCTTGGTCAATGAAGCGCCGCAGGCGTCGAGGATCGCGTTGCCAACGGCTGGCGCGACCCCATCCAAAGGGATTTCGGCCACTGCCTTGGCGCCGAAGGGGTGCGAGGGTTCATAGGTTTCCACGAAGATCGTGGTCAGTTCAGGCATTTCATCCGCCCGGAAGATATGATAGTCCACAAAATCCTTCTCCCGCGGCTGGCCGTTCTCATCGTAAACCATTTCTTCGCTCACCGCGTAACCCAACGACTGGGCCATCCCACCTTCAATCTGGCCGGAAGCCGTCACGGGGTTGATGATCACGCCGGAATCAACCGCCATAACCAGTTTGTCCACGGTGACCATCCCGGTCTCCGTATCCACCGTTACTTCCGCAAATTGAGCGGCAAAAGGCGGCGGCGCAACGGGGGACATATAGGAGCCGACAGCCATGATCTGCTCCTGGTCGGTCTGGTGAAGAGCATTAAGCGCGATCTCTTCCATCGTCACTGATTCGCCGTTTGGTGCAATCGCTTTGCGATCTTCCAGCAGGATGTCACTCGGCTCAACATTCAGGTCGTTCTCAGCGAATATCATCGCCGCGCGCACCCGGATTCGGTCCGCCACTTTCTCGGCAGCCTTAACCGTCGCCGTGCCGGAAATATAGGTCGTACTGGAAGCATAAGCACCTTTGTCAAACGGTGTGAAATCCGTATCGGAAGAGTAAACGACAATATCCTCCACCGGGACGCCAAGCGTTTCCGCAGCCATCTGAGCCAGGACCGTATCCGAGCCGGTTCCAAGATCGGTCGCGCCAACCAGCAGGTTGAAAGAGCCGTCATCATTCATCTTGATGCTCGCGCCGCCCATATCCAGGTAAGGAATGGCGGTACCCTGCATCACCATGGCGACACCGATCCCTTTGCGCAGATGTTTATTGCCTGGGACAATATGCCATTGTCGGTTGTCGAATTTATGGTCCCAGTCGATCGCCATCCGTCCTTGTTCTACACACTCCGGCAGGCCGATGGTGTAGACCGTTTCCGGCACAGGCTCGCGCCCTTCGCTCCAGGCTTTGCTGAAGGGATGAATTTCACCTGCTCTCAAGGCGTTTTTCAGCCTGAATTCGATCGGGTCCAATTCCAATTCACGAGCGATATTTTCCATGTGACGCTCCACAGGCCAGAAGCCCTGCGGTACGCCGTAGCCGCGGTATGCCCCTGAGGGAACCGTGTTGGTGTAAACAACATCCGAATAGAAACGAATATTGGGTTCTTTGCGATATTCACCATCACCGACGTAGAGCGCCATCGCCTTATGACCGGTATTGCCGGCTACAGTCAGCGCGTGGCAGCCGTATGCGCCGGTATCGCTGAGGCAGTACATCTCGTTGGCCGTGATCGTGCCATCTTTCAGCACGCCGGTCTTGAGTTTGACCCGCATCGGGTGGCGTGTGCACGCGCCAATGAATTCCTCTTCACGTGTCATTTCGTAGAGCACCGGACGTCCAGTCGCAATCGTCAAATGGGCAGCGACATCTTCAACCAGCACTTCCTGCTTGCCGCCAAACCCGCCGCCGATCCGGGGTTTGATCACTCGGATGCGCTTGATCGGCAGGTCTAACACTGGGGCAATTTGACGACGGACGTGGAAAGGCACCTGCGTGCTGGTGCGGATTACCAGACGATCATTTTCATCCCAGTAAGTCATCACCACATGCGGTTCGATATGGGATTGCTGTACTTTGGGGACATCAAATTCGTTTTCAAAGATGAAATCCGCATGCTCAAATCCTCTTTCGACATCGCCGATATCGATCCGGATTTCCGCCGCGAGGTTGCGGCTGGGATCGGATTCATCAAAATTCACGTATTCCGATTCATCGTGAATGATCGGTGCACCCGCATCCATCGACTTGGTGGGGTCGAGGACAGGCGTAAGCAGCTCATACTCAACCTTGATCAGGTCCAAAGCTGCTTCTGCGATTTCGGGTGATTCCGCTGCGACAAAAGCGACCCGATCGCCGACGAAACGCACTTTGTGGTCAAGTGAAAATAAATCCAAAGGTCCCGGAATGGGATGAGATTGCCCGGCGGTCGAATAGACCACCCGGGGGATATCCTGCCAGGTGAGCACCGCCGCCACGCCGGGCAGCGCTTCCGCAGCGGTTTTATCGATCGATTTGATCTCTGCATGGGCATACGGGCTGCGCAGGACCTTCGCATAAAGCATGTCACGCCTTTCGAAGTCCGCAGTGAAAGCGGGTTTACCCTGCACCAGTTTGACCGCGTCCACCTTCGGTTCAGCATGCCCGACGGTCTTCATCTCATTGTGAGGATCAACAATCTTGAGTTTCGGCAGGATCTGGGTTTCTGTTTGGGTCCCATTGCCTTGCGGTAATGGCGTTCCATCCTCTTCAGGACCTTTATCCAAATCCAGAACACCAGAAAAATCGATAGGTGCATCAATCGGCAGAACCTGTTCTCCACGTAAAATCGCAGCCGCACGCAACACAGCCTGCACAGGTTTGATATAACCCGTGCACCGGCAAAGGACACCCGAAAGCGCGTCTCGAACTTCCTCTTCGGTTGGATTGGCGGTCCGGTCCAGCAATGCCTTGGCCGTCAACACCATCGCGGGTGTACAGTAACCGCATTGGATCGCACCGACGTCAATGAAAGACTGCTGAATAACGGACAAGCCCTCCGTCTTCTTCCAGCCCTGGTCGGGATGTTCTCCCTCCGCTTCCACGGTCTCGATCTGGTGTCCTTCAGCCTGCAAGGTCAACATCGTACAGCTGTTCACCGGTCGGCCATCAAATAATATGGTGCAGGCGCCGCATTCGCCGTGCTCACAACCGCCGCTTTTGATGCTGAAGAAGCCCAATTTACGCATTGTCTCCAGCAATCGTTCGCCGGGGTCAACGCGCAAGGGGAAATCCTGTTGGTTGATGTTTAGGGTGATGTTCATCTTATGCCTCACTTTCTTTGAGTGCATCGATTTCGTCCAGGCACCTCAGCGCCAATCGAGAGGCGACTTCACGGCGGTAAACCGCCGTCGCCCACTGGTCATCAGCGTCGTAATAAGCGTCTCGTGCAGCGACGTCCACGCCCCGGTCTTCCGGGCCGTCCATCGCGACGATTGGTGCGTCGCCATATCCACCCAACACGACCCGAGTGCGGCCGGAACCCCACTGGGCGGCAGCGACGATCAGAATCGGCCGGTCTTTGGGTGACCGGGCGACATATTCAAACACCAGGTGTGGGCGCATCCACCACTCCACTTCCGTGATCAGGACGCCAGGCGGTTCAACTTCTCGCAGTGGCAGCCAGTTACCCATCCGAACACGTTCACCATCCGGTTCCCAGGTCAGCGTGGTATCGAGCGCCAGCAGGACTGCGGAAAGCACCGACCGGCCTTTAGCGCTGACCAGCCAACCACCCAGCGTTGCCATGTTGCGGATGTTTTGGCTTGCCTCAACCAGGATGGCGCGTTTGATTTCCGGATGCACGTCCGGGTGTTCGAGCAAACTCGACAGCCGAACCATGGCACCAGCCATAATCCGTTGGCCGCGTTTTTCAATCGTATCCAGGCCTGCGTTCTGTAGGTCAACAACCCCAATACCATCACCCTGGAAACAACTCAGTTGAGTCCCACCGCCTAGAGGCTGTAAGATCTTTTCCTCATTGGTCAACATTTTCACTGCTTCCTCAAGGGATGCAGGACGGAAGTATTCTGAATACATTACGCCTCCTCATCCGGATAGACCCGCCAGCCCATCGCCGGAAGATCGACATCTTCCAGTTGTTGCTCGGGAATATCCACCAACACTAATTCGGCCTCAGCCAGGATTTCACCTTCAGCATCATGGATTTCCGCATGCGCTTCGGATACCCGTCCATGTCGCTCGCCGGCAACACCGATCACCGCCAAAGGCGTATCGGTAGGCACCGGTTTGCGATAACGCACGTTGAGCTGTGCGGTGACCATAAATTGGATCGGTTCCTCCATGTGCGCTCGTCCGCCTGTTTCATCGAGGATCGACGCGATGATCCCGCCATGCACAATCCCGGGATAGCCCTCGAAATGTGAAGGGATCGTTATTTCTGTCCGCACATGACCGGGTTCGGTGGTGTAAAAATCCATTTTCAAACCAACCGGGTTCTGTCGGCCGCAGATAAAGCAATTGTTGGAGCCTGGTTGTTTATTTGTCATTTTATTTCGTTGCGAAAGTATCGACCAGCACTTTAACGTTCCCGCCCACAGGATAGAGCACCGGGCAGGTTGCGCCGTTGTCAATGTATTCCTGGACCTTTGCCCTCGCCTCATCCGGGGTGCCGCTGGCGGTGATCTTATGGATCAATTCGTCCGGAACCAGGTATTTGGCTTTTTGGATCTGCTCATGCGTGGCAGGCCATCCCAGGATCGACTGGATCTCGTGAACGATATCCATCGAAACACCGGATGCCTTGGCGATATGAGGTTGCTGCGCCAGGTATTGGGTCAACAGTTCCCGAGTGGTGTCACGCGCTTTGTCCCCATCCTCATCGACCGAACAAACCACCAATTGGGGTCGATCCAGGTCTTCCAGCGTTCGGCCGGATTCCTTCAGGCCGATCTTTAATCGGTCGATTGCCTTTTCGTTATAGGCAGGCGGGACGCAGTAATTTAACAACGCACCGTCGGCAATCCTGCCGGTCAATTCAAGCATCTTGGGGCCCGTTGCACCGATATAGATCGGTACGTTCCGAGGCTCACGTCGGCCGTGGACGACATCCAATTCGATGCCTTTCACATGCACGAACTCACCATCAAAGGTGACCCGTTCCATGTTCAAAAGCCGACGCATCACAGTCACGGTTTCTTCCATGGCATTGAGCGGGTTGTTACGTGAAATGCCCACGTTGGATGCCAGCGGATCCCACCAGGCGCCGATCCCACAGATGATCCGGTTCGGGGCCAGGTCGTCAAGGGTAAGATAGGTCGCAGCCAATAATCCGATGTTGCGGGTCCAGTTGTTGATCACGCCTGAACCAATCTTGATCTTTTCGGTCACTGCGGCATAAGCTGCCATTGGGACGATGGCATCCCTGACCAGCCGGCTTTCGGCTTGCCAGACCGCTTCGAAACCGCGCTTTTCGGCATATTGCACGTAATCCAATCCGTCGCGCAGGTCGTGTGCATCCTGTAAATAAAGAGCAACTCTTTCAATCATGGCTTCTTCCTTTTTACTAGAGGTGAGGTTGAATCTCGCTGAGTACCGGTACTGCTTGGTATGAATTCAGAAGGTCATAATCTTCCGGAACGTCCAAATCCAGGGCAATCCTTTCGTTTTCAAATACAACAACTCTGGCATTTTTCATTTGCGCCTGAGAGACATGGCGTTCAAATGAATCCATCCCATAAGAAAACGTCAGCAGATCGGCCGGGTTGGTATAAAGCAAATTCGTGCCCTGTCCGCGCCGGTCAGGTGAGATGATCGCCACAGGCGGGATACCACGTACATCTAAAAAATCAGACACATCTTGCGATCTCATCAACGGCAAGTCCGCGGGGACGATCAGGATCCCTTCGGTCGAGAAATTTTTTGAGAATAGGGAAGCACGCCTCAGCGCGTTGTTCAGCTCGGGTGTCCCGTTCTCTGTCACCGTGCGCACGTTCAATTCCCGCGCTTCGGTCAGAACATCTAAATCTCGACTGACAACGAGGATGTCTGTGATCGCTTCAACTCTTTGCAGGACTTCAATTGTATGGACAAATAAGTTGTGATTTAGGCGTTCTCTCTCATCTTCAGATAAAATTGTTGAAAGTCGGGATTTTCCCCGACGCAGGGGTTTAACGGGAACAATCGCCCAAAGGCTCATAAGGTTAAAGGCTCCTAGTTTAGGACGGTTTCGCCAAAGGCCAGGACTTCTTTTGCAAGGCGGATCCGGTCCGGTTTGTCGCGCATTACCACGTCGGTAACTAAAGGAATTATACGCCAACGCTCGATTTTTTCCAATTCATCGGCGTCGATTGTATCGAAAACGAACCCTGTCAGGAAATCATGGTATTGATGCGCTACCGCAGACGCAGAGGGTTCGATCCCCAATTCACGGTACATCTTGGCGGCCGGACCTTTCAACGCTTTCCCGCCAATGATCGGTGAGACGGCGACCACCGGCTTGTTCCGGATCGCATCCAGATATCCCGGGACATTAAGAATGGGGCCAATACTGACCCAGGGATTGGAAGGCGTCACAACGACCAGATCAGCCTCCACAATAGCTTCCAATGCGCCTGGTGCGGCCTTGGCATTGCTCGCACCGTTAAATTCGAAACTGGTAACTTCCGGCCGGCAGGCCTGATGAACGAAATATTCCTGGAAACTGAGTGATTCGCCGCTTCGGGTATGCACAATCGTCCCAACCGGATCGTCGCTCATTGGAAATACTGGATGTTTGACACCCCAATCCCGGCAGAGTTCACGGGTGACTTCCGATAAGGTTTTACCTTGCCGCAGGGCATCCGTCCGGTACATGTGCGTGGCAAGGTCTTTATCTCCCAGGTGAAACCAGTCTGGCCCACCCAAAGAGGCGAGGGTATCAAAGGTCACCCAGGTCTCATCCCGCTGCCCCCAACCTGTTGCCGGGTTGGCCAGATCTGCCAGCGTATAACAAACCGTATCGAGATCCGGGCTGATCCACAGCCCGAGGTATTCAAAGTCGTCTCCCGTATTGACGATCACACTCAGCTCTTCCGGCGAAAGAACCTGTGCCAGGCCATCAACAAGTTTCGCGCCGCCTACGCCGCCTGCCAGTGCACAGACTTTCATTAATCCTTCTCCAAACCCGTTAATCGGAAGCGCTCGACCGTATCACCGGTTTCAGTGCCGGTGCTCTTTAACAATCAAGAGATTATCGATTGTGCAAAAAACTTCGATCGGTTCAAACCCAACAGAATCGATTGCACAAACCAGGTTCTCCCGGTTGAGGTCTTGCAGTGCCAATGTGATGTGCGGTACCCAGAATTCAGGCAGAGAAATATCCTTGATGTCCACGGCAAATGGGCGGATTTTATCCCAAATCTCACGGTGGAGGTCTACCAAATGGGCTGACTTTACCAGGGGAAGATAAAGCACAGGCTTTTCTCCCGGAAATACCCCCAGACCGTCGGTATGGATGCTGAATGGGATCAAGCTCTTAGAGAGATCTTCAAGCGACGGTATGGATTGATCCAGGTTCAGATCTTCCATCCCGAACCATGTGAAATGTGGGTTGGGATAATTAAAGATACCCTCCAGGCCGCAGGCTTCATGCAACCTGCGCCAAAGATGCATCACCTGTATGGCAGCTTGTTCGTCTAATTCGGAGATAATCGAGTACATCCGAGCCTCATCTGAACAGATCCAATTCTTCGGGGCGGATTAATTCCTGTCAATGAACTTTCCCGCATTGCATACGGGAATCCACGCACATGAACAACAGGGGTTCCTTCAGCAGCCTGGCCCATCATTAAGGAAGCAGCAGCGGCCAGTTCATCCGCAGCCCCAACCTGGGTCACCCGCAGATGATAATCAAAAAGATCCGGTTCTCCCCGCATATCCACCAAACCGGGCAGCCCGGAAAGGCCAATGGTCACGCCTACCGTACCCATCCGCCAGGCTCGTCCGTGCGAATCGATGATCAACACACCGATCCGGCAGCCGCAGGCTGTTTCAAGCGTCTTCACGGATCATTTCCGCGGAATGGTCCGGATTTTCTGGGAGGAGTAGCACCCAATCTTCAGGTTCCCCCCAAGGACCGGAAACATTCGAATGGTCAATCCCGGCATTGGCGCTGATGAAACCCAATTTATGTTCGACGATGATCAGGTTCGGTCTGGTTCGCAAAACGGATTTGCTTTCGGAAAGGATCAATTCCAGCAGACGGGGATCTTTCCCGGTGATCTCGGCATATTCCAGCGCACGTTTTCCCGGGGTCACTTCAGTCAGATTGACCAGACGGCCTTCCGCCTTGGAGACGATCTTCTGTGCCAGGACAAGGATATCCCCATCCTGCAAGGCGATTTCCTCACCTTTCAACGCTGAGAGGATGATTGCGGCAAGGTCATCCCCTGGTTTCACCAGGGGGATATGCTTCAGTGAAGTGAGGGTGAGGGCCATATTTACTCTTCAGATGGAATACCCGTGATCCTGATCCCGGATGCGTTTACCTTATGTTGGATGTTCAACCCGATCAAAACGGATGTCATCCCTTCGACGACGACTGCGTTCTCAATTGGGCCGGCATCCCAGCCTTTCAGGCCAGTATCCGCCACGAGACTTAGCACGATCTCCCGGGCAGCCTTCGTCTTCCCACAGACCAATATATCACAGTCAACATCTTCGTTATTCATCAAGCGTTCATAGGAAATATTTTGGAATGCATCGACCACACGGCAGTTCTCACCGAGGATCTCCTGCGCTTCCTGCGCTGCAGAGCCGGCAGGCGGCATCTGGACCTTGGTCACCTTGGGCGGGACGATCGGGACGACGACATCGATCATGATCTTGCCATCCAAAACCTCTTTCAGCCCCTCCAGGGTCGGGCGATGTGCTGAAAAAGGTACGGTGAGAACGGCTAATTCAGCCGCCGCAACAGCATCGGCATTTTCCATCCCCGATAAGTTGTACGGTTCATACCCCAGAAGATCTGTAAGTTCGACAACAGCACGCTGCGCTTTTTCAGCCTGGCGTGAACCAATGATGACCGTATGACCGGCCTGGACCCAACGATAAGCAAGTCCCTTACCTTCTTTTCCTGTCCCACCGATAATCGCGATCGTGTAATTTTTCTTCTCTAATTCTGTCATTTTTTCCAGTTCCTATTGATTGAGAGCGATTTCTTCAAAACGCTGCCAGACCTTGGGTGAGATATCCAGGGCCTTCATGGCGATATCCGATTCATCCAGGGTCAACAGCACCCGATCGAGCATGAGCGGCTTGCCCGCCACGATGGTCGCTGTGACCATGCTATCCTGGAAACCGAACAGGATATGCCAGGGCAGGTTTCCGGGCGTTAGGGGCGTAAAGGGATGGTAATCCACAAAGATCAGGTCAGCAGCTGCACCTTCTGCAATTTGGCCGATCACGAGACCATCGAAAAGCTCCGTCACCAATTCCCCGTTATTATCGACTGCAATTTCTTTTACCGTAGCCCCATTCATCTGCTGCGGGTTGGCGTAAGCCATCTTCGGCGAGAGATAAGCTGCTTTCCATTCCTGCCACATCGTGTTTGAAAAACCGTCGTTACCCAACCCAACTCGCACTCCGGCTGCCAGCATTTCTTCAATCGGCGCGATGCCGACGGCATTGTTCATATTTGAGCGAGGCTGATGAGTCAGCCAGGAGCCCTTTTCTGCCAAATGAACTATTTCCCGACCATCTAAATGCACCCCGTGTGCAAGGATGGAATTCGGTTTGAGGATGCCGAACTCATCCAGCCGGTAGATCACCCGTTTGCCGGATTTTTCCAGGCTGTCCACCTCATCCGCCTGGCCTTCAGCGGCATGGATGTGGAAACCGATCTCCTCCGGGCAAAGGCTCTGGACTTTTTCCAGGGTTTCAGCGCTTAGCGTCAGGCTTGCGTGCAGCCCGAAGTGTGCACGCAGATTGGTGTCTTCTGCACGACGCTCCTGGATGCGTTTGATAAAGCGTAGATTTTCCTGAATACCCTGTTCGGCTTTCTCCAAGCCATCCCGATCCGTTACTTCATAGCACAACGAAGCCCGCAAACCGGCTTCCTGTACAGCATCGGCGATTATGTCCAGTGAACCTTCGATCGCGTTAGGCGAAGCATGGTGATCGATCAGGGTCGTCGTCCCGTGCTGGATGGCGTCCACCAGGCACACCAGAGCAGAGTAACGAACACTTTCCTCGTCGAGCGCTTTATCCAGGTTCCACCAGAGCTTCTCCAATATCTGGACGAAATTCGTGGGTGGGGCTCCCGGGATCGCCAGGCCGCGTGAAAATGCACCATAAAAATGGGTGTGCGCGCAGATGTTGCCAGGCATCACATATTGTCCGTTCGCATCCACCTGTTCTTCATCCGGGAATTGTTCGATTAGGTCATCTTGAGCGGCAATTTTTTCTATCACCCCATTCCGGATTAGAAGTCCGGTGCCTTCCGGCATGATCTGATTCTCCGGCCCCCAGGTAATGATTTTTCCGTTTATGATCAGCATCATTTTCCTCTCGATCTTGGTCTTAGGATCACAAAAAAATTATAGCACAAGCGCTCATGCCGATAAATAAACAATCAGATCAGCCATATTGAAACCACAGATAATCTCAGGGTACGCTCAAGTGGGTCGATGCTATAATCCCAATATCTCAGACAGGCAGGTGGTCATGCAAGCTCACAACGCCGGATTAAGTCAGAATGCCATCCAAGGTCTGAAGGCATTTAACCATCAGCAATTTTACAAAGCGCATGAAGGGTTCGAAAGCGCCTGGCGAGAGTCTCCAGATGAGACTCGTGAATTCTATCGTGCCTTATTACAACTCAGCGGCGGCTATTTCCGGTTGACACAAGGTCGCGCCGAGGCTGCACACAAATTCTTCACCCGCGCCTTAAATTGGCTGGAACCATTTCCCAATCCCTATAAGAGCATCGATACAGATCAAATCCGCCACGCATTGAAACACCTTGTAGAAGCAATCAATGACGGACAACCGCCCAAACTCATCGTGCAAAGTCACTTTCACCCGATCGAATACACATCTTAGGAGTGCTTATGAAAATCCTGATTACCGGTTTTGAACCTTTCGGCGAAAGCCCGATCAATCCCAGTCAAATTCTGGTCGATCGTTTGCCCAACACAATGGAAGGCGGAATCGAAATCTGTAAGGCCATTCTCCCGGTGGACAAACAAGCCGGACCTGAAACTCTTTTAAAGGCACTGGTTCGTCATGAACCAAATGCAGTGTTGTGTTTTGGTCTTGCAATGGGTCGTCCGATGATCTCGCTCGAGCGGGTCGCTTTGAACCTGATGGATTACCGTATTCCGGATAACGCCGGCGTGAGCATACAGGATCAGCCCATCGCACCTGACGGTCCGGCTGCCTATTTCAGCACCTTGCCCTTGCATCGGATGCTGGATGCATTGAAAGATTCGGGGATCCCGGCGGAACTCTCCCTTACAGCCGGGGCTTATCTCTGCAATCAGGTTTTCTACACTCTGATGCACACCTTGGCGATCAGGCAGTCATCAATCCCAGCCGGATTCATTCACCTGCCTGCGCTGCCGGAACAGGCTGCAGCATCCGATAAATCAATCCCATCCATGAATATCGACATGATGCTGCGAGCGACGGAAATTCTAATCACACGAATTTTCTTGCCACTGGAAAGTTGAGCAGACAAGATGAAGACCCTCAAACCCATCAATAATATGGTCATAACAGAAGACACCCGCTTCGAACCGGGTGTTTATGTCCTGCCCGATGGAATCACAATTGCGGCGAACGATATCACACTCGACGGTAACGGTGCCCACTTAATGGGTCTGGATCACCAGGGAACGGGGCTTCGGGTTAAGGGTTTGGCACACATAACCATAAAGAATCTGCAAATCAGCGGCTATCAATTTGGTATCCGGGCTGAGGACTGTCGAAACCTGACCATCAAGCAATGCCGGCTGTTCGATAACGGCGTCTTGTCTTCGATTTCTCAGAGAGACAATTTCTGGATCCCTTTGGATACGAACAATGGCTGTGCGATCCTGCTCGCAGGCGTACATGATGGACAGGTCACAAATAATGACCTGCAGCATCAGGCAATCGGTTTATGCGCCTACTCTTGCCGGTCACTCGCCGTCGTTGGGAATAACGTCAGCCATAACGGCAAATTCGGTTTTTATCTCTTCGATACTGCTGACAGCCGTTTTACCCATAACCTGGCAGATCATTGTTCCATTCCCTTTACCACCAGCGAAAAAGCGCTGCATCAAACGATTGGTGGTGCTGGTTTCGGGTTAGTGAACAATTCGTCCAATAATCAATTCGTGGAAAATTCAGCGCAACACTGCACCACAGGATTCCTGCTTGAGGGTCAGTCACCTGATGGAGAACCTTTATCCTGCAGTCAAAACCGATTTGAGCAGAATAAAGTCGAAAACTGTTCCGCCAATGGATTTTCTGATATTGGCAACCATGCAAATTTATATGAGAACAATCAAGTCAGTCATTGCAGCTATGGATTTTTGATCAAATACTGCAAAGAAGAGAAATTTATGAAGAACACCATCGTCGGCAATCACAGGGCCGGGATCGGCGCGGAAAACAGCATCCATTGTGAAGCTGTTGGGAACACCTTTCAGGACAACCGCATTGGGGTCCATCTCTGGCAGGCCCCTGAGAGCGGAAACCAGGCACAATACCCTGACAATGAAACCAGTAAATTCTGGCAAATGGAAAGCAATACAATTCATCGCAACGGAACCGGCATCCGAATAGCAATCGGTCAGGACCCCGGGTGGCTCACAGCAAAATCTGAATCTCAACGCCCCAAACCGCATGACCATGAGATCCTGCGGAATGTTATATCCGATAACCGCCTGGGCATTCAGACAGTTGACGCAGAACGCACGGTCGTCAAAGATAATCATTTTGAGCTAAACTTAATAGGTGATATTAAATCCTAAATCATCTGGAGCGATATGAACCCGATAGTAATTGAAAAAGCGGAACAGGCTGTTAATCTACTTGAAGAAAAAGACCTCGATCTTTGGCTGACCTTTGTTCGGGAGACGAGTGCAGGCGGAGACCCTGTCCTGCCATTGATCTACGGCGATACGGGATTGACCTGGCAAAGCGCTCTGATCTTTTCTCGATCAGGTGAACGGCTAGCCATCGTCGGTCGCTTCGAGTTGGAAACGGCAGAACAGGTCGGGGCATTTACCAAGGTAATTCCCTACGATGAAAGCATCCGCCCGGTATTGCTGGGCGAAATGGAAAGGCTCGATCCCAAAACGATCGCAATCAACTTCTCAGAAAACGATGTACTTGCCGATGGTTTATCGCACGGCATGTATCTGAATCTGATGGCAATGCTGGATGGAACGTCCTTCAAGGACCGGATCCTCTCCGCAGAACACCTGATCAGCAGCTTGCGTGGACGGAAATCCACCCTGGAAATCGACCGGATCCGAACCGCGATTGCATCCACCGAAGCGATCTACGAGGATGCATTTGACCGGATCAAACCCGGGATGACCGAGATCGAAGTTGCTGAAATGATGCACGCCATGGTGGAGCAGCGCGGCCTGGGTTACGCCTGGCCCCGCAATAATAATCCCGCCGTCAATGCGGGTCCGGATTCCCCTGTAGGTCACAATGCGCCCACCGAGATCAGGATTGAACGCGGCCAGCTTCTGCATTTCGATTTCGGTGTTAAAGAGAATGATTACTGCGCTGACATCCAGCGGATGGTTTATCTTCCTAGAGCGGATGAGACCGACCCGCCTGAACCGGTGAGGCGTGGGTTTGAGATTATCGTCCAGGCGATCCAGGCTGCTTTCGAAGCTATCCAACCTGGCAAATTCGGCAATGACATCGATAAAGTCGCTCGTTCAGTCGTGACCGACGCGGGTTATCCGGAATATAAATATGCCACCGGACATCAGGTCGGCCGGCTGGCGCATGACGGCGGCGCGATCCTTGGCCCGGCTTGGGACCGTTATGGCCAAACGCCGTTCATGCCTCTGGAAGTCGGTCAGGTCTATACGCTGGAACCGGGCTTGATGGTCGAAGGATATGGTTACATTGGGATTGAAGAGGATATCGTGGTAACAGCGGACGGTGCTGAATTCCTTTCGACACCACAGACCTCCCTGTTCTTGATCTAAATTTCTTTGTCGTTGCAAGGAGCACCGTCAGGTACGACGTGGCAATCTCAATAAAAGACCCTTCCCGGATGCTGACGCATCCACCCTTCCCCTTACAAGAGGAAGTGTGCCGAAGGCAGGATGGGGTTTCTGATTGAAGAATCAAAAAAGGCTGCATGTAAAATACAGCCTTTTATTATTTCCAAAGTGACCGTTATTCTTCCACAATATCAATCAATTCGATCTTCACACCTTCATATTCGGGGTTCATCGGGTCACGAGGTGGGATCGAAAAGACCACATCCATGCCGTCCACAACTTCTCCAAACACGCTGTGCTTACCATCCAGCCAGGGTGTAGGCACATGTGTGATAAAAAACTGCGACCCATTGGTATTCGGTCCGGCGTTCGCCATAGAGAGGATCCCGGGCTTATTGTGCTTCAGTTCCTTATCAAACTCGTCCTTGAAGTTGTAGCCTGGCCCGCCCGAACCGGTTCCGGTCGGATCGCCGCCCTGCACCATGAAATTCATAATGACGCGATGGAAGATCGTATCATCATAAAATCCTTGGTTAGCAAGGAACACAAAGTTATTAACCGTCCGCGGAACTTTCTTGTCGAATAGATCGATAGTGATATCACCTTTATCGGTGTGGATGATCGCTTTATAATTCTTTTCAGGATCAAGTTGCATCTCAGGGGGATTTGACCATTGTTGGGTTTTCTTCACGATATAAGACCTTTCTTCCTTCTCCAATTAATTAGCGGCTAAGCTATTTCGTATAATTCTACCAGAACTCCGTTAGCGGATTTGGGATGGATAAAAGCCATCTTCCGGCCGGGTAGTTCAACAGGCTCTTCATTGATCAACCGGACGCCTTTTTGCTTCAAATTTACCAGCATCCCATCAATATCATCCACTTCCACACAGAGATGGTGCATCCCTTCTCCCCGCTTTTCAAGATATTTTGCAAGACCCAATTCCGGGTCGGTCGGCTGCACCAATTCCACTTCGCTTTCGCCGGTCGGCAGGAAGGCGACTTTGGAGGCCTGGGAAGGTACCTCTTCGATATGATCGAGGTCCAATCCCATCACATCCCGCCAAAAGCCCAAAGCGGTGTCGATATCTTCCACAACGATTGCTACATGATTGATCTTTTTGATCTCAGGCACGTTATCCTCCAAAATCAAATGAATGTCGGCGGCCGATATTGGCCCCAGACCTGGCGCAGAACACCACAGATCTCGCCCAGCGTGATGTCGTTCTCAGCGCATTCGATGAACAACGGCATGAGCGGCGAGTCCCCTTTTGCAGCCGTTTCAAGTTGACCGAGTAGGTTAACCACCTTTTCGTTATCCCGGCGTTTCCTCAATTCAGACAGCCGGGTTTTCTGGTTTTCCTCAACCTTCGGATCAACTTTCAGCGATTCCAGTTCGATCACTTCATCCACCTGGAAGTCATTGACCCCAACCACAATCTCGTCGCCGCTTTCAATCGCCCGTTGAACTTTATAAGCTGCTTCCTGGATTTCACGCTGCATGAACCCATTGTTGATCGCACTCAGCGCACCGCCCATCGCGTCAATCTTATCGATGTAATCCTGGGCCATCGCTTCGATCTGGTCGGTGAGCGATTCGATCACATAAGACCCGGCCAGTGGATCGACTGTGTCGGCGAC
>CAVVHL010000014.1:0-230697 GCA_963748065.1 uncultured Chloroflexia bacterium
TACTTATTATTGGTTCCATCATTCATCTATGATTTTTCGAAAGAAGAATAATTATGTCTAACATCGGTTTTGTAACCGACACGAATTCCAGCATTCCAATGGAATTATCTGACGCACTCGGTATCATCCAGGTGCCAATCCACATTACGTTTGGGGAAGAAACTTACATCACCGGTCAGGATATTGACGATGATAAGCTGTTTGGGATCATTGATGAGCGTAAGATACTGCCAACAACCGCCGCACCGTCTCCCGGGGACTTTACCAAGGCATTCCAACAGGCTTTTCCAAAAGGCGCGGACCAGATCATTTGTATTTGTTGCTCAAGTAAGGTCAGCGCGACTCATGACCGGCGAAAATGGCTGCCAGTGAGATGCCGGAAAAGGACATCAGCGCGTAGATTTGCTCCAGTTATGCCGGGCGAGGGCTCCCAGGTGGTTGCAGCGGTGGAAATGGCTGCAGAAGGCGCAAAAAAGGAAGAAATCCTGGCCATGATCGAGGACATGAAACCTCGCCTGCATGTCTACGCCGCTTTACCAACCCTAAAATACCTTGCAATGGGGGGGCGAATGGGTAAACTGGCTGCCGGCGTAGCGGAAACGTTAAATATCAAGCCTGTGCTGACCGCGAAGGAAGGCAAGCTGGAGTTGTTGGAGAAGGTGCGTACCTGGAAGAAGGCCCGAACAAGGCTGATCAATCTCGGGTTGACCAGTGCGGAAGGTACTGAGGTTACCCGGATTGGGATGATCCATGTGAATAACCCGGAAGGCAGCATGTCCCTTTAGGATATGATGAAAGAAAGCATGCCGCTGCCTTCTGAACCACTCCTGGCAGAATTCACGCCTGGTCTCTCCGTGCACGCCGGGTCCGGTGTGATCGGATTTGTGTTAGTTACAGCTGCGTAAACATAAATAAAGCCGATTTCAATGGAAATCGGCTTTATTATTATTTCATTATTTCAATTTAATGTCATTCCAGTGACTTGATATATACTCGCCGGCGTTTATGCTGGCGTTTTTCCATTGTTTTCCATTGTGATTGGACATTAAAATTATCTTCTATTTCCGGATTAGTCTCGATTTTTGAGATTCCCGCCGTTTGAAGGCCTGGTAGACCGTGTTAATCAGCACCATATTGACGCCCCGACCCTGATAAGCCTTCTTTACGGCGATCAGGTAGAGGTCCGCCCGGTCATTCTTTCGCAAGGCATGCAATACTCGCATCCACCCGAAGGGAAACAGCCTGCCGCGACTCTTCTGAAGCGCTTTGGATAGGGAGGGGAAGGTCACCCCGAAAGCAACCATCTGGTCGTTTTCATCCAGGATCACCGGCACGAAATCCGGATGAACGAAACCGAAATATGCCGATGTATAATGCTTGATTTCCTTTTCTGAGAGGGGGGTTGACCCGTATAGATGACTGTATTCCGAGTTGATCATCTCGAACAACTGGGAAGCATAAGGCAATATATCTTGTTTATTCCTGGCGTCCAGTGTATGAAGGTTGTTGCGTTTGAGAACGATCTGGGCTGCTCGGGCAATCCGTTCATCCAGTTTTTCCGGTAATGACAACTCGAATTCAATCCAATCCTTATCCTTCGTATAGTCATTATCAGTTAAATGATTCTCGTAATATGGATAATTATATTGGGTTGCGAGAGTCGCCAATTCCTCAAAACCTTCAATGAGCAGCCCTTCACGGTCCAGATCCGTGAAACCCAGGGGGCCATGGACCGCTTTTAAATTCCTTTCACGAGCCCAATCCTCGACTGCACCCAGCAGGAGGGCGGAGACAGCCGGATCGTCTACAAAATCGAACCAGCCGAAGCGCATATAGGGCTGTTCCCACTTCTTGATGTGTTTGGGGTTGATGATCCCCGCGATTCGACCTACAACCCGGTCATCTTCGAGTGCCAGCCAATAACGAGCCTCACAATACTCAAATGCAGGGTTTTTCGCACGATCGAGGGTATTGATCTCATCACCGCGCATAGCGGGGACGTAATAGGGGTTATTCTTGTAGAGCTCAAGTGGAAATTCAATGAATCGTATTAAATCACGTTTATTTTGGACTTCTTTGAGGTCTTAATGCCATGATGATTCCATTCTGGATCCCGAATTGAATAAAAAACCAAACTTGATAACACCAGGACGGCGTAAGGGTTATGCCGGTATGTCCAATTTACCGATTATACCGAAAAATAAAAATATTTTTGGAAATAAAATCGTAATTGTTATCTAATTATTACTAATATTTTGAATATAATAGTTAGAATTGATTTAACTACGGCGTAGTGTCAATTATCATTTTTTACCAATGATAATATACAAAGAAACTAAGATAAATCACAACAGAGACATAAACTTGAGACATACAACGAGTAGGTAAGACATCCTGGTCAATCCTTGAACGGTTTGTTTCATGCGAAAATTAGACAGAGCATTGAAAGTGAACAATAGAGACAATTCATCAGCACCGAGTTTAGAGCTATTATCAGCTTGAACGAACGGGATGCTATAACGCTAATCAACCCTGATCTGCATCGCGGCTACATATTTGCTATCAAAACCAACTCAGGATAATTCTTAGGGTCGAAAACAGCAAATTTACCAGTTTTATTACTTCGTATAAATATACTAATCCGAAGTATTTATGTTATAATGTTTTTGAGTTGATTTTCCGAAACATTTCGTCTTAAAGGATTGGCAATGTTGAATTCCATCTTACCCTCCATGATCGACGCCAACAGTCTGCTCATTCCTGCCGATGCCGACAAGGATCGGTTAAGCAGGCTGAAGCGCTACACGGAATGGCTGAACGATAACGGTCATATCTGGTATAACTTGCCGGATCTCAACCTATACTGTGAATACCTGTTGAAAGAAGGACGCTCCGATGGTAACGGCGGCCTAAGCCCTTCCTCCGTCAACGTCCATCTCTCAACGATACGTTCTCGTTACAGAGAATTGCTCACAGATAACCGGATCTGGGATGCGATCGAAGCATCTCTACGCGCTGAGGCTGCCAGTATGAACATCTCCTTGAGCCTGGCGGATGTAAATTCATCTGTGGACAGGCTCTATAGACGGATCAACAATGCCGTGATCGAGAGCGGCGCCAGGGCCGATGAGATCGAAGAACAGGACGTTTCCGACCTGAAACATGTCCGGCTGACCTCTGAACAGGCTTCTTTCATGCTTTCTCTGCCCGGTGTTAAGGATAATCGCGGTAAACGGGACACCGCGCTCCTGGGTTTAATGCTAACTACCGGCATTCGTGCCGCCGAGGCTGCTGCACTGCAGGTACCCGATCTGCGCCAGGTATTCGGCGGTGAATTGGCGCTGCACGTCCGGAAAGGCAAAGGCAGCAAGGCTAGAATGGTCCCCTTTGGCGCAATGGAT
This sequence comes from uncultured Chloroflexia bacterium, assembly GCA_963748065.1. Taxonomy (GTDB): domain Bacteria; phylum Chloroflexota; class Anaerolineae; order Anaerolineales; family Anaerolineaceae; genus Brevifilum. The sequence goes on from CAVVHL010000014.1 coordinate 3,402, forward strand.
TGGGTGCTTGTCTTAGTAGATAGGTATTTAGAAGCTGTAAATATTCGCTCCGGTCCTGTTTTTCGGGGCTTCTACCGTGGCTATGCGAAAGTTCGTAAAAACAGCCTCACCGTACGAGCTATCGAGAATATTGTTGGGGATTATCCGGTAATGATACGAGGTCATCTCACCCCCATCACACCCCACGACCTGCGCCGCACCTACGCCCGCATGATGTACCAGGCCGGCATGGACCTGGTGAAGATCCAGCAGAACATGGGCCACGAGGACAGCAAGACCACCTTGGGCTATATCGGTACCCTGGATGCTTCCGACAGGCGCCCGCCAAACGTGCTGCATTTTGATATTGGGAAGTACCTGTAAATCAACGATCAGAGCTTATTTCAAAAAGATAGGTGATGTTTATATCGATTTTTTACAATGTTTTTACCTCTTAATCCTCCAAGCGCCGTAAACACATGTTACACGGGGTATAATAAGAAAGTAATAAGACGGCCTGGAGAGGATTCCAGGCTTCATTTATGCCAAAATATGAATATTTGGCAAATTAGCTGTAAAAATCACGAAATAAGTCAATATGGCACCAAACCTGAAACTCTTCTTCAAAACGCTCTACATCAGTTTCTTCAAATCCGAAGGAACACCCGGACGACTTACCCCCAAACGCTTTTTCATTCTGTTGTTCATCTTCCTCACCTACCCTATCTGGCAGTTCGGAATCCGGCTTGCATATGGTTTGGATAACCTTTTTTATCCCGAACACCGCCATCAGGACATCAAGCAGCCCATTTTCATCGTTGGTAATTTTCGCTCCGGTACAACTCTCCTGCACCGCCTTTTAGCCAAAGATGACCGGACAACCGGCATGCAGAGCTGGGAGATCTTCCTGGCCCCTTCCATTACCCAACGCAAGTTCTACCACTGGCTGATGAAGGCCAACCGGATTATCGGCAACCCCATCGGCAAACTGCTTACGGCTTTCGATAAAGCCTTAAAAGAATATTCTTACATGCACCCCACCGGCCTTCGAGAGATCGAAGAGGACGGGCATGTTTTCCTCCATATCTGGTCGACCTACAACCTGTTCGCTTTCTTCCCCTTCCCGGAACTGGTGCACGATTACATCTATTATGACGAGGACGTACCGGAAGAACAGAAAAAGATCGATATGACTTATTACCGGGAGGTCCTCAAGCGTCATATCTACGCCAACGGCGGTAAGCGCTATATCTCCAAGAGCCCAACCTTCTCCGCCAAGGTCCGCACTTTGCATAAGCAATTCCCCGACGCCAAATTCATCAACCTGGTACGATCACCCAAGAACGTGATTCCCTCTGCAGTGAGCATGTACTCGAACCACTGGCGGACCTACGGCGATCCTGAGGATGAATACCCCGAACCGGCCTCTGAGGTGATCATGGAACAATCCCGCGCCTGGTATATTCACCCCCACAAATACCTGCAAAACCTTCCCCCAGACCAGTATAAATTGATCCAGTACGATGATCTGGTTTCAGACCCACAGGGCACAATTGAGGATATTTATCAACAGTTCGGGCTTGATCTGACCCCGGAATATCAGCAGATACTGCACGAAGAATCGGAACGGGCGAAGCATTATAAAAGTACCCATAAGTATTCCCTCAAGAAAATGGGCCTCTCTAACCGGCAAATCGAGAAGAAAGTCAAGACGCCGGCTCTTAAGCAGCATATCCCCCTAAAATAAACCTGAAATCCATCAACAACGGGAATATAAATAAGCTCTTCCGCGCTTGCCAATTTGGCTGATCGCATCCATTTCCCGTAAACAATAGGCCATTTTCTGCGCCAATCCCTTTGAAATCGAAAGCGTTTCACTCAAATCGACGGTCGTGAAACGCGCTGGAAGCGTTTCCGGGAGGAAATCGGCCATCTCAGCCGGATTTTCATAGCATCTGGTCTCGATCACCTTGACCAGACGCCGCTCAACCGTCTTCCAACCGTGGTTGCGCCAACGTGAATGACCCTCAAAACGCCTGACCTCTTCTTCGTGGATCATCGCCAGCTCGATTGAGAAGTTTGGATGCTTGAGAAGAGCGGGAAAACTAACCAGTTCTGAGAAAATCGCTACTTGACGGCCTGTTTTGGGGGATTTACGCCGTTCCGGTTCATCATTGCTGCCATTTTGAGGCAATTTGATGAGCCATTTTTCAACTGCAATCGGATAGACCAGCTTAAACCGGTGATTTTGCACCAGATCGGTCATTTTTTGGCGGATCGCGCTGAAATTGCTTGTCTGGACCTCAATCAACTCATCCGAACGGACGACATCGACCACATATCCATCAACAGGGCACTCTATCTTGTCATTTTCACCGGCATAATAGTGTTTTAACGCATGGTGCAGGTGTTGTTCGTTGAGCTGCCCGATCCGATTCATTCTTCCGGCTGGCCTTGATCCCTATCCAACAGGACGATTTTCCCACTGGCGCCATCCATTTCGATCTTTTCACCGGTATGCAGACGCTCCACCGCCCGGTCAACGCCCACGATCGCCGGGATACCATATTCCCGTGCAACCACGGCCCCGTAAGTCATCATGCCCCCTGTTTCCATGATCAAACCGCCGGCAGTCAGAAAAAGCGGCGTCCAGGAAGGGTCTGTACCTTTGCAAACCATGATCTCACCGGCTTTCAGGTTCGCCTGCCGGGGATCAAGCACCACACGGACCTTCCCCTCAACGGTTCCAGGGCTGACCGGGCTCCCAATCATGGTCCCTGAACCTTCAGCTTCGCTGCGAATCCCCTCGTAAAATGCACGTCCGTCGCTTAACAGCACTCTGGGGATCTGCCTGCGCTTTTCCTCCCGAGTAAAATCCTGCCTTCGCGAAGCAATTAACCCCTGCCAATCCCTGTTTTCACCCTTCGCCAGAGCCTTCAGTTCAGGATTTGTGAGGAAGAAGATATCCTGCGGGTTCTTGAACACGCCCAAGCGTGTAAAATCTTCACCCGACTTCAGCCATTCCTGCCTGAGCGCCCAGAGCAGCCGCACAATGAAGAATTTTGGACTTTCCCGGATCCCGAGCCACTGCCGGGCTCGACAGGCAAAGAATTTGACCAATTTTGCCTTGATCCGGCCGTTCTTGGTGTTTGAGACTGCTTTTGATAAGTGCTCGATCGTCTCCTCTGCTGTTTCAGCGCTTCTGGCAAAGACCACATCCGGTTCCCTTTCGGGATCGCTGATCTCGAAGTAACCGGAAAGCATTTCAAAGATATGGGCCGAATCCTCAGCCCATCGCGGGCTGCCAATATCGATCTCCCCTAGCCCTCTACCCGAATATCGGGTGAGGAATTGGTCGATATCCGCTTCTATACCGCCCGGTAACTGATGTTTTAAAGTAGCATTGATTGAGTTCTTGAGGGGATTTCGTCTGATATTCGTGCAATAATTGAGGATTCGCTTGCACTTTTTTAGCTATTGCCCATAGCGCAAGGTCCATTTCAGTGGTTGGGTTATAAGGCATGCCGCGCGTGATATTCAGGGCCTGCATCTCAACCTCATTTTGGTTTGACTCATCCTGGCCAACTAAGGCTTTCTTTGAAATATTTTTGAGAATATTCCAGGAGGCCATACCGGCTGCGATTCCGGAGACAAAGCGAACGAAGGTCTGGGGCAGATATTTCTGTGAGATTTGCGGTAATAATGTCGTACGCTGGCGGAGTTTTTGGTAAACGCTGCCAGAAACCGCTGCCCGTCGCTCATTCATCACACCCAGGATCATCTCCCCCCTGCCCACAATCGCTTTCCGCCGTTTTTGCGGTGCGATCATGTTCAAAATGACATTCCCGAACAGTGGAATCCCGAACCGTGCAAGCCGGAAAATGGCGTTCAAGCTCAGGCCGGGCTTGCCTGGCTGCAATTCTGGCTCATCGAGGATGTCTTCAAGGGCCTGTTTGATACTCGGTTCGACCTCGGCAAAGACATATGGCAGGATTTTCTGACCGACGGTGTTCCTGATGATCGGCGTGAAATTGACCCAAAGCCGTTCTCCGGCCTCATATAGGATTTTTTGTGTGTCTTCAGTCACATGCGACCCAAAAAGTTTGGCTAAAAAGGCGAAGAGGAACTTGAGTGTGGACCGTCCCAGGGGCGTAATTGGGGAATTCAAGCCTTGAATGGCTGCAAATGAGGCCATCACGACCAGTGGTTCAGCCGGCAGTCCCTGCGGCGTTGGGAAAAGTGTGGTGATTGGGCGTGACTGCAGCAGGTAAAGGACATCGTCTGCGTATGCCCATTCAATATCCTGGGGCTGCTGGTAAAGTTTAGCCACTTTCTGACCGGTCCCAGCCAGTTTCCTGATCTGTTCATCGCTTAATGCCTGCACTTTTTCGGCATTTTCCGGGATTGTTTCAGTCCCACCTCCCGCCTTTCCACGGGTCGCGAGCGCTTTTCGGCCGAGAGTCTTCGTGATGACTTTGCCATTTTCGTTATTCACAATATATTGGTCCGGCTCGACCATCCCGCTGACCAACGCTTCTCCCAGCCCAAAAGTGGCGTCGATCACCGATTGGTCCGCAGTCCGGTCAATGGATTGGCCGTGAACAGCACACCGGACACTTCAGACGGCACCATCTTTTGGACGATCACCGCGATAAGGGTGTCCTCGTACGTAATGCCATTGCGCTGGCGATAACTGATGGCGCGCGGGGTCCAAAGGCTCCCCCAGCAAGCCTGGACGGCTTTCAGAAGGGCTTTTTCACCCTGTACGTTCAAAAAAGTATCGTGTAAGCCGGCAAAACTGGCTTCCGGCAGGTCTTCGGTGGTTGCAGATGACCGTACGGCCACTGCTTCTTCCCTAAAAGGAGTAAAAGCATCCAGAATTTTAGTTTTAAGATCATTCGGGATGGGATTTTCAACGAAGAGATCTCTGGATTTCCCGGGAAGCGCTTTCCAGACTGGCCTGGTTATCGAGGTCAGATCGTTCTAGAATGCGCTGGATTTCCCCATCTATCCCTAATTCTTGGATAAATTCCTGGTATGCACTAGTTGTGATCACAAATCCCGGCTGGACTTTAAACCCCACCCGGATCAGTTTCGAAAGGTTTGCCGCTTTGCCCCCACCCGTTTTGATATCCAGGTCCTTTGAATTAAGCTCAAGAACTGCCTTGGGACCAGTGTCTGTAATGGTAGCCATCCCTTTATTATGCCACCAATTGGCAGGTGTTGCCAATCTTCCCCACGTGGGTTAGTCCACTTCCAGGACACTGGGAGGTATTGAATGAAAATGACAGTAGAATTTAGTAAGATATAATTGACTATGCGAATATAATGTTAATTTTCAATCTCAAACAATGTTACTATCTCTGCTGCGGCGTCTCTGACCTGCTTTTTTCTGGAAAACGAGAACCATGTCACGTCAACACTGCCGAGAACCTGCCCGTTTTTTTCCGACCCGAGTTTTTCCAAGGCATCGATTGTGATATGAGCTGAAAGCTTTGTTGGGAAGATATGAGTCAGGAAAAACACGACCGGTTTCTCCTCAAAAGACGGTGTATTTTCCATAAAGGTCAGCACTGGTGCGGAAATCCGACCTCCGTGCACAGGTGTCCCGACTGCCAGGGCGTCATAGTCGCCAATCGCTGGCATTTCTTTCACCGCCGCCCTTTCAGCGGACATCGAGAGTGGCGCTATCGTCTCCAATCGATGGGTATCGACCTCATATCCCGATTTAAGGAGCTGTTCTGCTGCTTTTTCCGCCAATTGGGCCGTATGACCGGTCTTTGAATAGTAAATCATGCCTATTTTCATAGCCTACATCCCTTTCTATTCATTTCAGCGTTAACGATCTTTTTAAGCCCGATCCTGCTCCAATTTCTTGAAACGCATTAATCCCAGTATGAAAAACAAGGCGGCAAAACCCAGTAGAACACCGACAGCCGGCAGCACATCACCTAATCCGGCGTTCCGAACGAGCAGGTCCGTAAAGGCCCGCATTGCCCAGTTCGTCGGCAGGATCTGTACAATCTGGCGGTAAATCGGCGGAGTGATCTCGAGTGGATACCAGGCGCCACCCAGGGCAGAAAGCCCCATCGCCAGCCCGATCACCACACTATTCGCCTGCCCGCGGGTCTTGACCAATGTGGCAATGAACATCCCCAACCCAATGGTCGCCAGGGCAAAAGCAACGGAGACAGCAGCCAACGCCAATGGATCGTTGCTCCACTTAACGCCAAAGATCAACGCACCGCCCACAAAGAGCACCGTCATTTGCAGAAGACCCAGGAGCAAACGGCTAAGCAGCTTTCCGGTCAGGGTCATCGCTCGGGATGAGCGTGATACAAGCAAGCGTCGGAGCGTGCCCCCTTCTCTTTCAGAGACGAATACCTCCGCGGCTGCCAGGAAGGTGATTTGAGTCCAGGTCACGATCTGCCCGGCCGAAGCCTGTTCACTGGATGTCGCGCTGGTTCGCTGCTGGGCAATCTCAATGCCACCTGCCCATTCAACCGAGGAAGTTGCAATCGGATCCTCTGAATTAGCGAGCGTTTCCCGTAATACTTCTTCAAAAAACGCGTTTTCTTCCGTGTCGCCCTGTAACAAACCGTCCTGCTTTGCCTGTTCTAACCCCAGTTTGGCTACCAATACAGCGCCACCCAGATGGCTGATCCCCGCCCGGACATACTGCTCCACCGCCTGGCTCGCTGAACTGGTCGGGTCGGTATGAAGAACGACCGTAATATCCTCGCCGGCAAGCAGTTTCTGCGAGAAATCCGCCGGGATTTCAAGACCGTAACCATTTTCAGGCAGCGTTTCCACTCGTTCGGGAGCGAGGTCATTTTTCGATAGGACATCAATCAGTGCATCCACCAGAAAACCCTCATCATGCGAGACCACATTGATCCGGGCTGCATAAGTCTGAGGCGTCTCGTTTCCACCACCCATCACTCCCCGCAAACCCGCACTAACCGCTGCGGTAAAAGCCAATGGCAACACCAGGAAGAACAACAATGAAATCGGATAAGCGAATTCCTGTAAAAAACCGATCCGAATATGAGCAAATAGCTTCCGGAACATAGCCAACACTGCCTTATTTGAAAATTCGGCGGAACCCAAAGGCTGCCACCGCATAATAGACCACAGTCAGCGCAATTAGACCACCCAGGAGAGGCAAAATAGCTCTCAGCGATCCACCCGACTGCAATTTGGCGAAGATCTCGATGCCCCAGGCGTTCGGTGTGAGCAGGCTGATGGAACGGAGCGCCGCTGGAAGATTCGTCCGCGGGAAGAAGCTCCCCGAGGCAGCCGCACCGATCAGGGTGATTGCCGTGCCGATTGCGCCGGCTTGCCCGGCGGATTTTGACCAGGCAGATATCAACGCACCGACGCTTGTCGCTGCCAGGACCAACGCTAATAATACGATGAACACCGCCAAAGGCGGCCCCCAATAAGCACCGATTAGACTGGTCGCGCCCCACAAAACACCTACCTGCAGCAATCCGGTCAGCACGATCCCAGCCATTTTCCCAATCAGGATCGTCAGGCTGTGAGTTGGCGTGATCGCCAGCCTGGGCAAAGTACCCATCTGACGCTCCGCGAGCAGCGTGCGTCCGCCCGAAGTGACCGCGAACATCAGAAAAACGACCGCCATACTGGCGGCCGATCTTTCTCCTGGCTGGATTATTCCGCCGCCAGCATGGCGGTCGTTTTTCTAATGTTCGCAGTCACTTCGGGCGGACGCACGCTGCTCGCGGAACGTCAGATGGGCACTTTGCCCAGGCTGGCGATTACGCCGACTCACAGCCTGACGATCCTGATTGGGAAAATGGCTGGGATTGTGCTGACCGGATTGCTGCAGGTAGGTGTTTTGTGGGGCGCGACCAGCCTGATCGGAGCCTACTGGGGGCCGCCTTTGGCGGTGTTCATCGTATTATTAGCGCTGGTTCTGGCAGCGACAAGCGTCGGTGCGTTGATATCAGCCTGGTCAAAATCCGCCGGGCAAGCCGGCGCAATCGGCACGGCAATCACCCTGATCGGTGCGGCGGCCTCAGGGAGCTTCTTCCCCCGAATGAACCTTCCAGCGGCGCTCCGTTCCATCAGCCTGCTTACGCCGAACGCCTGGGGCATCGAGATCTTCGCCAAATTGCAGTCGGGTGGATCGCTGAGAGCAATTTTGCCTCTCCTGGGTGGTTTAATTGCGCTGACTGTGGTCTATTATGCGGTGGCAGCCTTCGGGTTCCGCCGAATTTTCAAATAAGGCAGTGTTGGCTATGTTCCGGAAGCTATTTGCTCATATTCGGATCGGTTTTTTACAGGAATTCGCTTATCCGATTTCATTGTTGTTCTTCCTGGTGTTGCCATTGGCTTTTACCGCAGCGGTTAGTGCGGGTTTGCGGGGCGTGATGGGTGGTGGAAACGAGACGCCTCAGACTTATGCAGCCCGGATCAATGTGGTCTCGCATGATGAGGGTTTTCTGGTGGATGCACTGATTGATGTCCTATCGAAAAATGACCTCGCTCCCGAACGAGTGGAAACGCTGCCTGAAAATGGTTACGGTCTTGAAATCCCTGCGGATTTCTCGCAGAAACTGCTTGCCGGCGAGGATATTACGGTCGTTCTCCATACCGATCCGACCAGTTCGGCGAGCCAGGCGGTGGAGCAGTATGTCCGGGCGGGGATCAGCCATCTGGGTGGCGCTGTATTGGTTGCCAAATTGGGGTTGGAACAGGCAAAGCAGGACGGTTTGGTGCAGGGCGAGACTGAAGAAAACGCGTTTTTTGAAGAAGTATTACGTGAAACGCTCGCTAATTCAGAGGATCCGATCGCTACTTCCTCGGTTGAATGGGCAGGTGGCGTAGAGATTGTCCAGCAGCGGACCAGTGCGACATCCAGTGAACAGGCTTCGGCAGGGCAGATCGTGACCTGGACTCAGATCACCTTCCTGGCAGCCGCGGAGGTATTCGTCTCTGAAAGGGAAAGGGGTACGCTGCGACGCTTGCTTGTATCACGATCATCCCGAGCGATGACCCTGACCGGAAAGCTGCTTAGCCGTTTGCTCCTGGGTCTTCTGCAAATGACGGTGCTCTTCGTGGGCGGCGCGTTGATCTTTGGCGTTCAATGGAGCAACGATCCATTGGCATTGGCTGCCGTCTCCGTTGCTTTTGCCCTGGCGACGGTTGGGATGGGGATGTTCATTGCCACATTGGTCAAGACCCGCGGGCAGGCGAACAGTGTGGTGATCGGGCTGGCGATGGGGCTTTCTGCCCTGGGTGGCGCCTGGTATCCGCTCGAGATTACTCCGCCGATTTACCGCCAGATTGTACAGATCCTGCCGACGAACTGGGCAATGCGGGCCTTTACGGACCTGCTCGTTCGGAACGCCGGATTAGGTGATGTGCTGCCGGCTGTCGGTGTTCTACTGGGTTTTGCCGCTTTGTTTTTCATACTGGGATTAATGCGTTTCAAGAAATTGGAGCAGGATCGGGCTTAAAAAGATCGTTATCGCTGAAATGAATAGAAAGGGATGTAGGCTATGAAAATAGGCATGATTTACTATTCAAAGACCGGTCATACAGCTCAATTGGCGGAAAAGGCAGCAGAAAAGCTCCGTAAGGCAGGACATGACGTCGATATCCGGCGGTTGGAGACGGTAGTGCCACTCTCGATGTCCGCTGAAAGGGCGGCGGTGAAAGAAATGCCGGCGATTGGCGACTATGACGCCCTGGCAGTCGGGACACCCGTGCACGGCGGTCGGATTTCCGCGCCAGTGGTGACCTTTATCGAAAATACACCGTCTTTTGAGGGGAAACCGGTCGTGTTTTTCCTGACACATTTCTTCCCAACAAAACTTTCAGCCCATATCACAATCGATGCCTTGGAAAAACTTGGATCGGAAAAAAACGGGCAGGTTCTCGGCAGTGTTGACGTGACCTGGTTCTCGTTTACCAGAAAAAAGCAGGTCAGAGACGCCGCAGCTGAGATGGTAACATTGTTCGAGAGTGAAAATTAACATTACATTCGCATAGTCAATTATATCTCGATAAATCCTACTGTAATTTTCATTTAGTACCTCCCAGTGTCCTGGAAATGGGCTGATTCACGTGGGGAAGATTGGCAAGAGGTGTCAATCGGTGGCATAATAAATGGATGGCTACCATTACAGACGCTGGTCCCAAGGCAGTTCTTGAGCTTAATTCAAAGGACCTGGATATCAAAACGGGTGGGGGCAAAGCCGCAAACCTTTCGAAACTGATCCGGGCGGGGTTCAAAGTCCAGCCGGGATTTGTGATCACGACCCATGCATATCGTGAATTTATTCAAGAATTAGGGATAGATGGGGAAATCCAGCGCATTCTTGAACGATCTGACCTGGAAAACCAGGCCAGTCTGGAAAGCGCTTCCCGGGAAATCCAAAGTCTCTTCACTGAAAATCCCATCCCGAATGATCTTAAAACTAAAATTCTGGAAGCTTTTACTCCTTTTAGAGAAGAAGCAGTGGCCGTACGGTCCTCTGCAACCACCGAAGACCTGCCGGAAGCCAGTTTTGCCGGTTTACACGACACTTATTTGAACGTACAGGGTGAAAAAGCCCTTCTGGAGGCCGTCCAGGCTTGCTGGGGGAGCCTTTGGAACCCGCGTGCGATCAGTTATCGCCAGCGCAATGGCATTACGTACGGGGACACCCTTATCGCGGTGATCGTCCAGAAGATGGTGCCGTCCGAAGTGTCCGGTGTGCTGTTCACCGCCAATCCATTGACCGGACTGCGGACCAGAATCGGTGATTGACGCCACTTTTGGGCTGGGAGAAGCGTTGGTCAGCGGGATGGTCGAGCCGGACCAATATATCGTGAATAACGAAAATGGCAAGGTCATCACAAAGACTCTCGGCCGAAAAGCGCTCGCGACCCGTGGAAAGGCGGGAGGTGGGACTGAAACAATCCCGGAAAATGCCGAAAAAGTGCAGGCATTAAGCGACGTACAGATCAGGAAACTGGCTGGGACCGGTCAGAAAGTGGCTAAACTTTACCAGCAGCCCCAGGATATTGAATGGGCATACGCAGACGATGTCCTTTACCTGCTGCAGTCACGCCCAATCACCACACTTTTCCCAACGCCGCAGGGACTGCCGGCTGAACCACTGGTCGTGATGGCCTCATTTGCAGCCATTCAAGGCTTGAATTCCCCAATTACGCCCCTGGGACGGTCCACACTCAAGTTCCTCTTCGCCTTTTTAGCCAAACTTTTTGGGTCGCATGTGACTGAAGACACACAAAAAATCCTATATGAGGCCGGAGAACGGCTTTGGGTCAATTTCACGCCGATCATCAGGAACACCGTCGGTCAGAAAATCCTGCCATATGTCTTTGCCGAGGTCGAACCGAGTATCAAACAGGCCCTGGAAGACATCCTCGATGAGCCAGAATTGCAGCCAGGCAAGCCCGGCCTGAGCTTGAACGCCATTTTCCGGCTTGCACGGTTCGGGATTCCACTGTTCGGGAATGTCATTTTGAACATGATCGCACCGCAAAAACGGCGGAAAGCGATTGTGGGCAGGGGGGAGATGATCCTGGGTGTGATGAATGAGCGACGGGCAGCGGTTTCTGGCAGCGTTTATCAAAAACTCCGCCAGCGTACGACATTATTACCGCAAATCTCACAGAAATATCTGCCCCAGACCTTCGTTCGCTTTGTCTCCGGAATAGCAGCCGGTATGGCCTCCTGGAATATTCTCAAAAATATTACAAAGAAAGCCTTAGTTGGCCAGGATGAGTTAAACCAAAATGAGGTTGAGATGCAGGCCCTGAATATCACCGCGGCATGCCTTATAACCCAACCACTGAAATGGACCTTGCGCTATGGGCAATAGCTAAAAAAGTGCAAGCGAATCCTCAATTATTGCACGAATATCAGACGAAATCCCCTCAGGAACTCAATCAACGCTACTTAAAACATCAGTTACCGGGCGGTATAGAAGCGGATATCGACCAATTCCTCACCCGATATTCGGGTAGGGGGCTAGGGGAGATCGATATTGGCAGCCCGCGATGGGCTGAGGATTCGGCCCATATCTTTGAAATGCTTTCCGGTTACTTCGAGATCAGCGATCCCGAACGGGAACCGGATGTGGTCTTTGCCAGAAGCGCTGAAACCGCCGAAGAGACGATCGAGCACTTATCAAAAGCAGTCTCAAACACCAAGAACGGCCGGATCAAGGCAAAATTGGTCAAATTCTTTGCCTGTCGAGCCCGGCAGTGGCTCGGGATCCGGGAAAGTCCAAAATTCTTCGTTGTGCGGCTGCTCTGGGCGCTCAGGCAGGAATGGCTGAAGTCGGGTGAAGATTTTACACGCTTGGGCGTGTTCAAGAACCCGCAGGATATCTTCTTCCTGACGAATCCTGAACTGAAGGCTCTGGCGAAGGGTGAAAACAGGGATTGGCAGGGGTTAATTGCTTCGCGAAGGCAGGATTTTACTCGGGAGGAAAAGCGCAGGCAGATCCCCAGAGTGCTGCTAAGCGACGGACGTGCATTTTACGAGGGGATCCGCAGCGAAACTGAAGGTTCCGGGATCTCTGGTGGGCAGCCCGGTCAGCCCCGGAAGCGCTGAGGGGAAGGTCCGCGTGGTGCTTGATCCCCGGCAGGCGAACCTGAAAGCCGGTGAGATCATGGTTTGTAAGGGTACAGACCCGTCCTGGACGCCGCTTTTTCTGACTGCCGGCGGCTTGATCATGGAAACAGGGGGCATGATGACTCACGGGGCCGTGGTCGCACGGGAATACGGTATCCCGGCGATCGTGGGCGTTGACCGGGCGGTGGAGCGTTTGCATACCGGTGAAAAGATCGAAATGGACGGCGCCAGTGGGAAAATCGTCCTGTTGGATAGGGATCAAGGACCAGCCGGAAGAATGAATCGGATCGGGCAGCTCAACGAACAACACCTGCACCATGCGTTAAAACACTATTATGCCGGTGAAAATGACAAGATAGAGTGCCCGGTTGATGGATATGTGGTTGATGTCGTCCGTTCGGATGAGTTGATTGAGATCCAGACAAGCAATTTCAGCGCGATCCGCCAAAAAATGACCGATCTGGTGCAAAATCACCGGCTTAAGCTGGTCTATCCGATTGCAGTTGAAAAATGGCTCATCAAATTGCCTCAAAATGGCAGCAATGATGAACCGGAACGGCGTAAATCCCCCAAAACAGGCCGTCAAGTAGCGATTTTCTCAGAACTGGTCAGTTTTCCCGCTCTTCTCAAGCATCCGAACTTCTCAATCGAGCTGGCGATGATCCACGAAGAAGAGGTCAGGCGTTTTGAGGGTCATTCACGTTGGCGCAACCACGGCTGGAAGACGGTTGAGCGGCGTCTGGTCAAGGTGATCGAGACCAGATGCTATGAAAATCCGGCTGAGATGGCCGATTTCCTCCCAGAAACACTTCCAGCGCGTTTCACGACCGTCGATTTGAGTGAAACGCTTTCGATTTCAAAGGGATTGGCGCAGAAAATGGCCTATTGTTTACGGGAAATGGATGCGATCAGCCAAATTGGCAAGCGCGGTAGAGCTTATTTATATTCCCGTTGTTGATGGATTCAGGTTTATTTTAGGGGGATATGCTGCTTAAGAGCCGGCGTCTTGACTTTCTTCTCGATTTGCCGGTTGGAGAGGCCCATTTTCTTGAGGGAATACTTGTGGGTACTTTTATAATGCTTCGCCCGTTCCGATTCTTCGTGCAGTATCTGCTGATATTCCGGGGTCAGATCAAGCCCGAACTGTTGATAAATATCCTCAATTGTGCCCTGTGGGTCTGAAACCAGATCATCGTACTGGATCAATTTATACTGGTCTGGGGGAAGGTTTTGCAGGTATTTGTGGGGGTGAATATACCAGGCGCGGGATTGTTCCATGATCACCTCAGAGGCCGGTTCGGGGTATTCATCCTCAGGATCGCCGTAGGTCCGCCAGTGGTTCGAGTACATGCTCACCGCAGAGGGGATCACGTTCTTGGGTGATCGTACCAGGTTGATGAATTTGGCGTCGGGGAATTGCTTATGCAAAGTGCGGACCTTGGCGGAGAAGGTTGGGCTCTTGGAGATATAGCGCTTACCGCCGTTGGCGTAGATATGACGCTTGAGGACCTCCCTGTAATAGGTCATATCGATCTTTTTCTGTTCTTCCGGTACGTCCTCGTCATAATAGATGTAATCGTGAACCAGTTCCGGGAAGGGGAAGAAAGCGAACAGGTTGTAGGTCGACCAGATATGGAGGAAAACATGCCCGTCCTCTTCGATCTCTCGAAGGCCGGTGGGGTGCATGTAAGAATATTCTTTTAAGGCTTTATCGAAAGCCGTAAGCAGTTTGCCGATGGGGTTGCCGATAATCCGGTTGGCCTTCATCAGCCAGTGGTAGAACTTACGTTGGGTAATGGAAGGGGCCAGGAAGATCTCCCAGCTCTGCATGCCGGTTGTCCGGTCATCTTTGGCTAAAAGGCGGTGCAGGAGAGTTGTACCGGAGCGGAAATTACCAACGATGAAAATGGGCTGCTTGATGTCCTGATGGCGGTGTTCGGGATAAAAAAGGTTATCCAAACCATATGCAAGCCGGATTCCGAACTGCCAGATAGGGTAGGTGAGGAAGATGAACAACAGAATGAAAAAGCGTTTGGGGGTGAGTCGTCCGGGTGTTCCTTCGGATTTGAAGAAACTGATGTAGAGCGTTTTGAAGAAGAGTTTCAGGTTTGGTGCCATATTGACTTATTTCGTGATTTTTACAGCTAATTTGCCAAATATTCATATTTTGGCATAAATCAAGCCTGGAATCCTCTCCAGGCCGTCTTATTACTTTCTTATTATACCCCGTGTAACATGTATTTACGGCGCTTGGAGGATTAAGAGGTAAAAACATTGTAAAAAATCGATATAAACATCACCTATCTTTTTGAAATAAGCTCTGATCGTTGATTTACAGGTACTTCCCAATATCAAAATGCAGCACGTTTGGCGGGCGCCTGTCGGAAGCATCCAGGGTACCGATATAGCCCAAGGTGGTTTTGCTGTCCTCGTGGCCCATGTTCTGCTGGATCTTCACCAGGTCCATGCCGGCCTGGTACATCATGCGGGCGTAGGTGCGGCGCAGGTCGTGGGGTGTGATGGGGGTGAGATGACCTCGTATCATTACTGGATAATCCCCAACAATATTCTCGATAGCTCGTACGGTGAGGCTGTTTTTACGTACCTTCGCATAGCCACGGTAAAAGCCCCGAAAAACAGGACCGGAACGAATATTTACAGCTTCCAAATACCTATCCACTAAGGATCAAGCACCCAATCCATTGCGCCAAAGGGGACCATTCTGGCCTTGCTGCCTTTGCCTTTCCGGACGTGCAGCGCCAATTCACCGCCAAAAACCTGGCGCAGATCGGGTACCTGCAGTGCAGCAGCCTCGGCGGCACGAATGCCGGTAGTTAGCATTAAACCCAGGAGCGCGGTGTCCCGTTTACCGCGATTATCCTTGACACCGGGCAGAGAAAGCATGAAAGAAGCCTGTTCAGAGGTCAGCCGGACATGTTTCAGGTCGGAAACGTCCTGTTCTTCGATCTCATCGGCCCTGGCGCCGCTCTCGATCACGGCATTGTTGATCCGTCTATAGAGCCTGTCCACAGATGAATTTACATCCGCCAGGCTCAAGGAGATGTTCATACTGGCAGCCTCAGCGCGTAGAGACGCTTCGATCGCATCCCAGATCCGGTTATCTGTCAGCAATTCTCTGTAACGAGAACGTATCGTTGAGAGATGGACGTTGACGGAGGAAGGGCTTAGGCCGCCGTTACCATCGGAGCGTCCTTCTTTCAACAGGTATTCACAGTATAGGTTGAGATCCGGCAAGTTATACCAGATATGACCGTTATCGTTCAGCCATTCCGTGTAGCGCTTCAGCCTGCTTAACCGATCCTTGTCGGCATCGGCAGGAATGAGCAGACTGTTGGCGTCGATCATGGAGGGTAAGATGGAATTCAACATTGCCAATCCTTTAAGACGAAATGTTCCGGAAAATCAACTCAAAAACATTATAACATAAATACTTCGGATTAGTATATTTATACGAAGTAATAAAATGGGTAAATTTGCTGTTTTCGACCCTCAGAATTATCCTGAGATGATTTTGATAGCAAATATGTAGCCTCGATGCAGATCAGGGTTGATTAGCGTTATAGCATCCCGTTCATTCAAGCTGATAATAGCTCTAACCTCGGTGTTGATGAATTGTCTCTATTGTTCACTTTCAAAGCGCTGTCTAATTTTCGCATGAAACAAACCGTTCAAGGATTAACCAGGATGTCTTACCTACCCGTGTGTTTATGTCTCAAGTTTATGTCTCTGTTGTGATTTATCATAGTTTCTTTGTATATTATCATTGGTAAAAATTGATAATTGACACTACGCCGTAGTCAAATCAATACTAACTATTATATTCAAAATATTATGCAATAATTAGATAATTATTACGTTTTATTTCCAAAAATATTTTTATTTTTCGGTATAATCGATAAATTGGACATACCGGCATAACCCTTACGCCGTCCTGGTGTTATCAAGTTTGGTTTTTTATTCAATTCGGGATCCAGAATGGAATCATCATGGCATTAACCCTCAAAGAAGTCCAAAATAAACGTGATTTAATACGATTTATTGAATTTCCACTTGAAACTCTACAAGAATAACCCCTATTACGTCCCTGCCATGCGCGGTGATGAGATCAATACCCTCGATCGTGCGAAAAACCCTGCATTTGAGTATTGTGAGGCTCGTTATTGGCTGGCACTCGAAGATGACCGGGTTGTAGGTCGAATCGCGGCGATTATCAATCCCAAGCACATCAAGAAGTGGGAACAGCCCTATATGCGCTTCGGCTGGTTCGATTTTGTGGACGATCCGGCTGTTTCCGCCCTCCTGCTGGGTGCAGTCGAGGATTGGGCTCGTGAAAGGAATTTAAAAGCGGTCCATGGTCCCTTGGGGTTCACGGATCTGGATCGTGAAGGGCTGCTCATTGAAGGCTTTGAGGAATTGGCAACACTCGCGACCCAATATAATTATCCATATTACCAGAATCATTTAAATGATAATGGCTATACGAAGGATAAGGATTGGATTGAATTCGAGTTGTCATTACCGGAAAAACTGGATGAACGGATTGCCCGGGCAGCCCAGATCGTTCTCAAACGTAACAACCTCCATACATTGGACGCCAGGAATAAACGAGATATATTGCCTTATGCTTCTCAGTTGTTCGAGATGATCAACTCGGAATACAGTCATCTATACGGGTCAACCCCCCTCTCAGAAAAGGAAATCAAGCATTATACAGCGGCATATTTCGGTTTCGTTCATCCGGATTTCGTGCCGGTGATCCTGGATGAAAACGACCAGATGGTTGCTTTCGGGGTGACCTTCCCCTCCCTATCCAAAGCGCTTCAGAAGAGTCGCGGCAGGCTGTTTCCCTTCGGGTGGCTGCGAGTGCTGCATGCCTTGCGAAAGAATGACCGGGCGGACCTCTACCTGATCGCCGTAAAGAAGGCTTATCAGGGTCGGGGCGTCAATATGGTGCTGATTAACACGGTCTACCAGGCCTTCAAACGGCGTGGAATCTCAAAAATCGAGACCAATCCTGAAATAGAAGACAATTTTAATGTCCAATCACAATGGAAAACAATGGAAAAACGCCAGCACAAACGCCGGCGAGTATATATCAAGTCACTGGAATGACATTAAATTGAAATAATGAAATAATAATAAAGCCGATTCCCATTGAAATCGGCTTTATTTATGTTTACGCAGCTGTAACTAACACAAATCCGATCACACCGGACCCGGCGTGCACGGAGAGACCAGGCGTGAATTCTGCCAGGAGTGGTTCAGAAGGCAGCGGCATGCTTTCTTTCATCATATCATAAAGGGACATGCTGCCTTCCGGGTTATTCACATGGATCATCCCAATCCGGGTAACCTCAGTACCTTCCGCACTGGTCAACCCGAGATTGATCAGCCTTGTTCGGGCCTTCTTCCAGGTACGCACTTTCTCCAACAACTCCAGCTTGCCTTCCTTCGCGGTCAGCACAGGCTTGATATTTAACGTTTCCGCTACGCCGGCAGCCAGTTTACCCATTCGCCCCCCCATCGCAAGGTATTTCAGGGTTGGTAAAGCGGCATAGACATGCAGGCGAGGTTTCATGTCCTCGATCATAGCCAGGATTTCTTCCTTTTTTGCGCCTTCTGCAGCCATTTCCACTGCTGCAAGCACCTGGAAGCCCTCGCCCAGGCATAACTGGAGCGAATCTACGACACTGATGTCCTTTTCCGGCATCTCACTGGCAGCCATTTTCGCTGCGTCATAAGTCGCGCTGACCTTACTTGAGCAACAAATACAAATAATCTGGTCCGCGCCTTTATCAAAAGCCTGTTGGAATGCCTTGTTAAAGTCCCCGGGAGACGGTGCGGCGGTTGTTGGCAGTATCTTACGCTCATCAATGATCCCAAACAGCTTATCATCGTCAATATCCTGACCGGTGATGTAGGTTTCTTCCCCAAACATGATGTGGATTGGCACCTGGATGATACCGAGTGCGTCAGATAATTCCATTGGAATGCTGGAATTCGTGTCGGTTACGAACGCGATCTTAGACATAATTATTCCTTTTTCTTTCGAAAATTCATAGATGGATGATGGAACCAATAATAAGTAATGAATTATATCAATGAAAACAACACAAAACCTTCAAAATCGTTGCTTGTGAAACCTCCAAACAAATAATAAAACCGGCCATTTCTAAATAAATAGCCGGTTTCTTTGTCGTATTTCGTCTGAAAATGTAAAAAATATCAACTTACTGTACGGTATATCAAAGAAAATAATATAAATTATCCTTTGACCGCACCTGCCAGCATACCTCTTACGAAGAAGCGCTGCAGTGCGAAGAAGATGATCATCGGGAGGAGCATAGAGAGGAAGGCTGCAGCCGTCAGGAGCTGCCATCCAGCACCCAGGGAGGTAACCATGTTGCTGATCTGGTAGGTCATCACAGGTTTGGTGCCACCCAGGAAAACCAGTGCTACCAACAAGTCGTTCCAGACCCAAAGGAACTGGAAAATCACCAGTGAAGCAATCGCCGGCATCGCCAGCGGGATCGCCAATTTAGTGAACGCAGTCCAATGTGAAGCGCCATCCAGATAGGCTGATTCGAAGAGGTCCTTAGGCAGGCTCCCCAGGAAGTTACGCATCAGGTAAATAGCATAGGGCATGCCAAACCCAGTATGAAACAGCCATACACCCCAGAAGGTGCCGTTCAGTCCCAATTTGGCATACACCCGCAAGATTGGCACCAGCGTCATTTGCAGCGGCACCACTTGCAGCCCGACCAGGATCGCAAACAACAAATAACGCCCTTTAAAGTCCAGCCAGGCGAACGCATATCCGGCAAAGGCTGCGAAAAGGATTGGCAGAATGGTCGCCGGGACGGTCACGATCAGGCTGTTGAGGAAGGCGCGGCCCATGCCGCGTGGATTCAGCAAGTCGGTTAGATTACAGTTCAATGAGATCGATTGGCTACCTGAAGCGCATTCCGCCAGATAGCTGGTCTTCCCACGATATCCAACAATGGCATCCACATAGTTATTCAGCGTAAATCGCGACACACCGCCGGTATCCGTGGTAAAAGCCGTCCACCAACCTGAGGTATTGATCAACTGGAGCGGACGGAATGAGGTGACCAAAAGCCCCAGGGTTGGTACGATCCAAATGATCAGCAGAATGATTGTAATGACATGCAGGGGGATCTTATTCAGGATTTTATTGACTTTACCTTTATTCATCGCATTGCCTCCTGTGCCATGAAGCGACGGACGTTCATGAAGATAAAGGGTATGATGGCCAAGATCAGGACAACCGCGATCGCGGTCCCCCTCCCCGTCTGAAAGTTCTTGTACATTTCCGTATACATACGGTTGGCGATAACTTCCGTTTTGAAATTACCGCCGGTCATAACATACACGATATCGAACAGCTTCAAGACGTTGATCACCATGGTTGTGATGACCACAACCACAGTCGGCAAGATGATGGGAAGCATGATCTTGAAGAAGATCTGGAATTCATTCGCACCATCGATCCGGGCAGCTTCGAGCAATTCGCCGGGAACCGATTTCAACGCAGAGGAAAGTACCGTCATACAGAAACCGGTCCACATCCAGGTGCCAACGATGATCAACATGAATGTGTTTAGTGGCACTTTGGCTAGAAACGCGACAGGGTCAAAGCCCATGCTGGTAATGATTGCATTCAGTAGGCCTATTTGAACTTGTCCTGTGCCATAGGTATAGATGAACTTCCAAATCACACCGGCGCCAACGAAAGAGATGGCCATCGGCATGAAGATGATCGCCTTTGCCAGGGGTTCATATTTAACCCGGTCCACCAATACGGCAATCAACAATCCCAGGATCACTGTCCCAGAGACCATGACGACAATCCATTTAAGGCTATTGCCGTAGGAGGAAGTCCAGAAGGACTGCCAAGTCGTACTAATCGAAGATGTATTCAACTCAGCAGTCAGGGCATATCGGTAGTTTTCGAAGATTCCCCAGCAAGGCCCAGTATCTCTACAGGTCGTCGCAGCCGAAGCTGTACTGTCCTTATTTTGGAAGCTTAAGGCGACCGTATTGATCATTGGGTAGACGATGAAGAAACTCATCACAATCAGTGCGGGAAGCAGGTATAACCAGGGTGTCAGTTTTCCCTGTTTCATCACCGCGGACACTTTTGGTTTTGCCATATTGCCTCCAATTATAAACTAGAGGTGCTGAGTATTCAGCACCTCTATTATATCTTGTTTTTTAGTAGTGTTTACTTAAGCGCATCGGCTTGCACTTGAGCAAGGTTGTCAAGGATGCTTTGCAGATCGCCGCCGTTGACATATTCCGTAACACCTTGGAATTCAGCACTGCCGAATCCACCGGGGATGGAGTCACCAATATCCGGCACGAAGTCTTTAGCATTTGCCAGAATCTCAGCCTTCTTTAGCAAAGCAGGATCCGTGTAAGCAGTGGAACCAGCCATGTTCGGGGTCAGGTCAAACCCAACCTGCGCCCATGTCTCGCCACCAAGCTGACTGCTCAGATAAGCCACGAGAGCTTTAACTGCATTGGAGTCGCTGAAGGACATCATCCAGTCGGAACCACCCTGCAGCCCCTGCGCACCAGGAACACCAAAGAAGCCGTAATCCTGGTCGAAGACGTAGTCAGGATGCTGATCCGTGATGGTGCCGCCGGCGAAACCGGACTGCTTGACCATCATCGCCTCGGGGGGTGAGGAGAAGACTTTGAGGATTGCGTCGTTAAAGCCGGTTGAAACGGTGCCAGCTGCGCCACCGGGTGTGTATTGATCGCCCATAGCCCAGGTACCGTAAATCTGCCAGGCATCCATGACACCAGCATCATTATAGGCCACATCGCCAGAGATGATGCCTTTGACATAGTCGGGGCCCTGTTTCACAAGCAGGATGTCCTCGATAAAGTCGGTGCCGGTCCAACCAGTCGCATCGGCGGATTCAAAGCCCATTGACCAGGGAATAACGCCATCGGCAACCATTTGATCAACCAATGCGGTCAATTCGTCCCAGGTGGTGGGGACTGCATAGCCATCAGCTGTAAAATTCGTCGGGCTGTACCAAACCAGGGTCTTGGGGTCAGCCTTGACAGGCAGACCAAGCCACTTGCCATCAACGGTGCCGATGCTCTTCCAGAAATCAGCATAGTTGTCACCATTGACGCCAAGATCCGTCATTGGAACCAACAGGTCTTTATATTGGCTTAATTGGGTCACATTCCAGAATGCAATGTCAGGTGGCGTGCCTGCCTGCACACGGGTATCAAGCAGCGCCTGATCACGTGTCGATTCCGGATTGAGGACGATACCGCAGGCATCGACCAGGGGTTGCAGGATCTTATTGAGGTTCTCTTCCTCAACGCCTGACCACTGATAGAGCATGCTGATCGTATCACCGGATTGCGCGCCCATGCAGTCAATGGCTGATGCCTCTGTTGGCATAGACGTTTCAGTCGGCGCCATGGTTTCTGTCATTGCCTGGGTCGGAGCTGTTGTTTCCGTCATCGCCTGAGTCGGTGCCATCGTCGGTGTAGCCGGTTTACAAGCGGCCAGAACAAACACAGCGACCATGAACACAGCCATTATCGATAAAGTATGTTTCTTCATTAATCTGCCTCCTTAAATAGATGTAGAAAATTTGGTATTAACAACCAAGTTAACTGTAGAACAACGGGAGGTTAATTAGGTTGATAATCCGAATATGTATTGTTTGAGTTTCGTTTAGTTGGTTTGGTTTTAGATTGTTATAGATAAGAAAATTATAAAAATCCCTATATTACTGTATTTTCCATGATTTTTTCCTGAGTTTAATAACCACTACTCCCCCAATTTGAAGTCATCACGATATTGACGTAATTCTAAGAATCATTATATAATTGATTATCGCAACATAGTTGCGTAATACGCAACAATATATGAAAGTTAAAGAAGACCTATGTCAGAAATACAATCTTTAGCCAGGGGATTAAAAATCCTGGAGTATATGGCCGAGCAGGAAGATGCTTTAGGGGTGACCGAAATTGCCGAACGCCTTGAAGTAGATAAAGCCACAGCCTCCCGAATGATCAATACGCTTGGAAAATACGGCTACGTTGAGAAAGCGCCAGACGGGCGTCGTTATCAATTGGGTCCGGTATTGGTAAGGCTGAGTCGCTCGGTTATCAACAGGACACCGCTCCGTGAATCGGCCCGACCGTCCTTGAATGACCTGGTTGAGATTACCGGCGAATGCGCGCACCTGGCGATCTACGCGCAAGGCCAGGCGCTCTATATCGATCAGGTCGAATCGGAAGCCACCTTACGAGTCAATGTCGAGATCGGCCACATGGCGCCGCTCTACTGCACCGCTCTGGGTAAAGTTCTCCTGGCATACGGGGATTATCCCCTGCCGGAGAACTTCGAAAAACGCACCGAACGAACGATCACGACACAACCTGCCTTACAAGCCGAGTTGGATCGAGTCAGAGCCCAGGGTTACGCCTCAGACGATGAAGAATTCGATCAGGGCGTTCGGTGTATTGCCGTGCCGGTCTTTGGGATCAACAATAAACTTGTCGGTGCGATCGGCGTTTCGGGACCGGCTTCTCGCTTTTCAACTGAAATCCTGGCAGAGTTCGCGCCGCAGGTCATCGGCGTCGGTAAATCCCTCTCTGATCGACTCAAATTCAAGCATAAAGGATGATGTGAATGGGATCATTTGAACAACTTCTTCAAACCCGCCAGGCGCATGCCAAGGCAATCGCTGAACATGGGAGTTTAGATGCGGCGATCGCCTCAGGTGCGCTTTCTAATTTTGTGGATACCACCCTATCGGAACTGATCGTCCTGGGTTTGCTGCGTCAAAACGTGCGGACCTTCTTTTCCGTTTTCGGTCACGGGTCCACAGAACTCGGTGAGGTCCTGCGAGTTTACGCCGAAGCCGGCCTGGTCAAGGTGTTCGGCGTTCGAAACGAGATTGAAGCTTCCCATGCGGCTACAGCATTGCGCTGGACCAGCGGTAAAAAGGCCGCGGTCATCACCTCCATCGGCCCAGGCGCGCTTCAGGCGCTGGCTGCATCGATAGTCCCGGCTTCGGACGGGATCGGCGTTTGGTATCTGATGGGTGATGAAACCACCGAAGATGAAGGGTTCAATATGCAGCAGATCCCCAAACCGGAACAGCAGTCTTTCCTGAAACTGATGAGTGTGATGGGAAAAGCCTATACCCTGCATACGCCCGAAGCCATCTCCACCGCGCTGCGAAGAGGCCTGAATACCGTGGACCACCCTTACAAAGCCGGCCCTTTCTTCCTGCTGATGCCGATGAATACACAACCAATGGAGATGAGCCAGTTCAATCTGCGAGAATTGCCGGAAGGCGCACCTCCCCGTCTCGGTGCAGCGCCTGAGGATGCTTACGCCCAGGCTGCATCATGGATCTCAGAAGCGGAACGAGTCCTGGTCAAGGTTGGCGGCGGCGGCACGGGATGCTCCTCGGAACTGGTGCACCTGCTGGAACTTTCGCAAGGCGTGAGTGTGACCACGCCCATCGCCACCGGTGCAATACCTTACAGTCACCCGCAAAATATGGGTGTGGGCGGCTCAAAAGGCAGCCTATGCGGCAATTACGCAATGGATGAGGCCGACTTATTGATTGCGGTTGGGACGAGAGCGGTCTGCCAGTCCGATTGTTCCCGAACAGGTTACCCAAAGGTACAGCGGGTGATCAATATCAACGCCGACCTGGATGATTCCACCCATTATCAGAACACCCTCGCGTTGGTCGGTGATGCTGCGCTCACCTTACAAAAACTCAACCTGACGCTCGATGAATTCACACCACGTCAGCCTGATGCCAAAGCGGATTGGCTCGCACTTTGTGGAGAAAAGAAGGCAGCGTGGGAAGCGTTCAAACAGGAACGCTACGATCACCCCACCCTCTTCGATGATCTATGGGGAGAATCCGTTCTAACCCAACCTGCAGCGATCAAAACCGCGCTCGATTGGTCGCAGGACAAACTGGACGTGATCCGCCTGTTTGATGCGGGCGATGTTCAGGCGAACGGCTTCCAGATCGTTGAAGACGAACAACCTGGCCGAACTTTCACGGATACAGGCGCGAGCTACATGGGATTTGCCGTCTCCGGCATCCTCGCCACTGCTGCCCTTGACGATCCACCTTTTTTCCTGGCGTTCACGGGTGACGGGTCTTTAACAATGAATCCCCAAATTTTGATTGACGGCGCGGAACACAGCGCACGCGGCTGCATCCTGCTGCTGGATAACAATCGCATGGCGGCGATATCCGGGCTGCAGGAAGCGCAATATGGTAACGAATTTGCGACCGGCAGCCAAAACACGGTTGATTACGTCAAGTGGGCATCGAGCGTACCCGGTGTGCTGGCGCTGCAAGGTGGGGAATCGATGGAAAGCCTTAAAGATGCGTTGGACCAGGCCTATGCCCATCCGGGCCTCAGCCTGATCCAGGTCCCGGTCTATTACGGCCCGGACCCACTGGGCGGCATGGGCGTGTTCGGCCGCTGGAATGTAGGCAATTGGGTCAACGACACACAGGCACTACGCCATAAGATAGGACTGTGAGATGAATGATCTTTTAGAAAAGGACATGATTGAATTATCAGAAATTGCTCGAACGCTGCGGATTGAAACGCTGCGGATGATCCATCGCCGTCAGGCGGGGCACCCCGGTGGCTCGTTATCCTCAGCGGAGATCATGGCCGTGTTGTATTTCAACATTATGCGAGTCGACCCACAGAACCCAACCTGGGAAGATCGAGACCGCTTCCTTCTCAGCAAGGGCCATGCATCTGCAATATTATACGTCGCCCTGGCGATGCGGGGCTTCTTCCCGATGGCGGATCTCACCGACTGGGGGCAATTGGATAGTCACCTTCAGGGTCATCCGGACCGGCTCAAAACGCCCGGTGTGGATATGGACAGCGGCATTCTGGGCCATGGTATTGCCATTGGCGCTGGGATGGCGCTGGCAGCCCGCCAGAAGGGTCAAAAACACCGCATTTATACCCTGCTGGGTGATGGCGAATGTCAGGGCGGGATCGTGTGGGAAGGCGCATCGACCGCGGCAAAGTTCCAACTCGCCAACTTGACAGCAATCCTGGATTATAACGACGTCCAATTGGATGGGATGGTCCACCAGATCATGCCCATGGCATCCTTGCCCGGGAAATGGCGGGAGTTTGGCTGGCACGTGGTCGAAATTGACGGACATAGCATCCGCCAGGTGCATCAGGCGCTCCTGCTCGCAAATGAAATTCATCACCAACCCACGATCATCATCGCCCACACCACCAAAGGCAAGGGCGTGAGCTATATGGAAAACGAATCCAGCTGGCATGGACGTGCACCGAACGACGCTGAACTCACCCAGGCAATCACAGAACTGGAGGGCAAATAAAATGGCAGAAATCCCAATGCGTCAAGCTTACGGTGAAGCGCTCGCCGCTTATGGCGCAGTCAATCAGGATGTCATTGTCCTGGACGTTGATACATCTTCTTCAACACTATCTGGGTATTTCCGAGACCTTTTCCCAAAGCGTTTTTTCAACATTGGCATTGCCGAACCTTGCATGATCGATGTCGGTGTGGGATTTGCGCTTGAAGGGTATATCCCCTTCGTCAACGGATTCTCCGCCCTGCTAGCTTTACGCGCGATCGAAGCGATCAGGACGAACGTTGGTTATGCCACGAACGAATGTGAAAATCGTGGCGAACTATGCCGGTTTGTCCGATTATAAGGACGGGCCGACCCACCACACGATCTTCGATATTGCCATCTTCCGTGCGATGCCGGAGATGACATTGTTGGTCCCTGCTGATGGCGCGGAAGCGGCGGCTTTTGTTCCTCTGATGGCGGAATTTGATGGTCCTGCAACCTTGCGCATCAACCGGGCCGCAACCCTGCCCGTCCATACACCGGGCAGTGAGTTGAAGATCGGTAAAGGCATCATTCGTCGGCCGGGAAATGACCTGGCCATCATCGCCTGTGGTTCGATGGTTGGTCGCAGCCTTCAGGCCGCGGATGAACTGTCCTCACTGGGTATCGATACCCGGGTGGTTGAAATCCATACGCTCAAGCCGCTGGACAAAGACCTGATCCTGCAAACGGCGGCAGAAGTTGGGGCTGTCCTCACCGCCGAAGAACATACAGTTATTGGCGGGTTGGGCGGTGCGGTAGCTGAAGTGATCGCCGGAAAAGGTCCAATTCGATTTGGCATGGTCGGGATAAAGGACACCTACGCCCGAACGGGACCTGATACCGAGTCGTTGATGGACGCCTTCGGGCTTTCCGTGGCGGAAATTGTCCATTCGGCCAAGATGTTATTGGAGGAATAAAAAGATGAAAATTGCTGTTGTGAGTGAAACCAGCGCTGGAGACCGAAACCCGGATATCCTCGCCGCATTGGAAGGACGAGGACATAAGGTGATCAATGCCGGGATGACGAAAGGGGGTGCTGAACCTGAATTGACCTATATCCATACGGGTCTGATTACTGCACTTTACCTGAATACAGGCGCAGCCGAGTTTGTGGTGGGCGGCTGCGGCACCGGACAGGGGTTTCTCAATGCCGCCATGCAATACCCGGGTGTTTTTTGCGGGCATATCCTCACCCCACTGGACGCCTGGCTGTTCACCCAAATCAATGGTGGAAACTGTATCTCGCTGATGTTGAATCAGGGCTATGGCTGGGCATCCAACGTCAATCTTCGGATGATCTTTGACGCACTCTTCAGCGTGGAATCCGGAATGGGTTACCCTCCCCACCGGCGAGAGTCGCAGCAGGAATCCCGGGAAACCCTGGCGGATATTTCGCACAAATCTCACCTTTCAATGGCTGAAACATTACACAAACTACCGGCAGAAGTTCTGGA
Source organism: uncultured Chloroflexia bacterium (assembly GCA_963748065.1). Lineage (GTDB taxonomy): Bacteria > Chloroflexota > Anaerolineae > Anaerolineales > Anaerolineaceae > Brevifilum. The sequence goes on from CAVVHL010000014.1 coordinate 30,917, forward strand.
ACCGGTGTTTTCCTACCCGGGGTTTTTCGAGAACCTGGGATTTGAGGACCTACCCGATTCACCTTTGAAAGCCGCAATGGCGGAATGGAGATAAATCGATGGAGAGCGTGGAAAAACAAACTAAGGGAGTGAAACCCGGGGGGAAAGAGGGGAAATTACCCTTCGCCACGAAAATGTTTTATGGGATTGGAGACATTGGTAACGCCATCATCAATTCGGCAATCCAATTCTTCCTGATGAAATTCTATACCGATGGCGCGCTGATCCTGCCTGCGCTGGCAGGAAATGCCCTGCTGGTCGGGAAGATCTGGGATGCGATCAACGACCCGCTGTTCGGCTGGATTGCCGACAGGACCAATTCAAAGATCGGCAGGCGGCGCGTTTTTATGTTCTTCGGTGCAATTCCTTTGGGGATCAGCATCGCCTTACTCTGGTTCATCCCACCGGGAGCCTCGCAGGCGGCTACGTTTGCCTGGATCGCCCTCACTTTCATCCTGTTCGATACCCTTTGGACGATGACCAACGTCCCCTACTACGCGCTGACTTCCGAATTGACGGACGATTATGATGAGCGCAGTTCGCTGACCACCTTCAGAATGGTCATGGCGGTCCCGGCTTATCTGGTTGGCGTTGCACTGACACCCTTGATCGTGGGTTTCTTTGCCCTGCCGCGTACGGGCTGGGGATTCATCGGCATCGTGTATGGCGCCATCTGTGCAATCGTCTTAATCATCTCCGCAGCCGGGCTGCGCGAACGTAAAAAGGTTCTGGATACCAAAGCCAAGACGAATATCCTCAAAAGTTTCAAAGCAACCTTCAACAACAAACCATTTGTGATCCTCTGTTCTGTCTACTTGGTCGTCAATCTTTCCTTTGCGCTGATCAAGACTTTGATGGCTTATTTCCTCGAGTATCAGCTCAATATGGCGGCGGAAGTGCCGATCGTGATGGGCCTAATGTTGGTCTTTGTGACGATCTCGCTCCCGATCTGGAAAAAATTGAGTGAAAAACTTGATAAAGGTCCGACCTACGCGATCGGCATGGCGATAGGCGGATTGGCAGTTGGCGCAACTTTCCTGCTTCCCCATGAGAAATCAATTTTGATCTACTTCATTGCTGTCATGGCCGGGATTGGCTTCGGCGCACAATGGATCTTCCCCTGGGCGATGGTCGCCGACGTGGTCGATTATGACCGCGTCAAATCCGGTGAATTCCGCAGCGGGATGTATTACGGCGTCTGGGGATTGACCACCAAGATCTCTGAAGCCCTGGCAATCGCCGGCGTGGGCTGGATGCTGACCGGGTACGGGTACCAGCCAAATGTCGCTCAAACAACCCATTCTCTGCTGGGCATCCGCTTATTCTTCGGGCCGATTCCGGGCATCGTTATCCTGATCATGTTGCCATTCCTGATCTGGTATCCCTTGAACCGGAAAAAACATGATGAAATCAGAACAAAATTAACTGAAATGGACGCTGAAGTCTACCGGGAGGAACCGTGAAACCTGTAAATGTTGCAATTGTTGGCTGCGGCCGTATATCCGATCTGCATGCGGCCGGATATCGGGATTATGCCGATGCAAAAATCGTCGCAGTTTGTGATACGAACCGTAAGCACGCGAAAACCAAAGCAAAGGAATGGGGTGCGGAGAAGATCTATACCGATTACGCGGAACTGCTGAAAGACCCTGAGATCGACCTTGTTGAACTGCTCGTCCCGCATTACCTGCATTGCCCGATGACGGTCCAGGCGGCAGAAGCCGGGAAACATGTCTCGGTCCAAAAACCAATGGCGCTAAATGCAGCCGAAGCGGACGAAATGATCACGGCAACTGAAAAGGCTGGCGTTTTATTTCGGGTTTATGAGAACTTTGTTCATTATGCACCCGCTAAAAAAGCCAAGGAGCTGCTGGATGCAGGTGAGATCGGTAAACCTGTGATGCTGCGGATGCATATCAACACCGGAAATTCGCCAAAAGGCTGGAAAATTCCCCTGGACTTCCTGGATCTGGCGGTTCAACGAAAAGAAAAGCGGCGGCGGTGAATTGGTTTTCGACCACGGATATCACCTCTTTTCGCTCGCTTATAACCTCATGGGGCAGGCAAAGCGGGTCTATGCATGGATCGACGGTACGCCCGTTGCGCCTGGGGTGAACATTGACGCACCCGCCACGATCATGTTCGAGTTCAAACAGCCGCACACCTTTGGTGTCTTCGACATCGCTCACACGCCGGGAATCAGGATGGATTCCATCTATTATTCGGATGATGACCGGGTAGAGGTCGTTGGAGAAAAAGGCAATCTCTTTATCAACCGCTATACCACCCGCACGCTGGATCTGCCGGAAGTGATGTTATTCAAGGGCGGCAAGACGACCGGCATCCCGGTGGAAGGCGTCACCTGGGAGGACAGTTTCATTGCAGCAACTCGCCAGCTGATTGATGTTATTCAACATGGTGGTGAGCCGATCCTTGACGGACCCACCGGGAAAGCGGTACTCCAATTCACCATGGCAGCCCAAATTTCAGCTCGTGAAGGACGGGAAGTGGAACCGGAATCTGTCGGCTGATTGATAAAAAACTAACTTGTCCATCGTATTAACGGCACAATTGACCCCGTGGTAGAATTGTGCCGTTATTCTTTCTGTGAAACATCCTTGTTTAGTCATTATCGGAGGTATCGATTGGTTCACGCACCTGCCAACAAACCTTCCCTACAAGTCTTTGAAGACGGGGAAATCTATTTTGAGAGCAATGGGAAATGGCTGTATCCGCTGTTCGATCTTCAGGATTTTCTTGCAGAACATCCGCTAGATCTTTCCAAATCCAGTCTACGGGACAAAGTCATCGGAAAAGCAGCGGCATTGTTGGCATTCAGGCTCGGGTTTCAGCGTTTGCATGGCGATTTGATGAGTGACCTGGCAATTGCATTTTTAGAAAGCAAGGGAGTCGCTTTTTCTTTTGATACACGCGTCCCCCAGATAGATTGTCAAACAGAAGAACTGCTAAAGGATATGGACGATCTCGACGAGGCTTACCGGATCCTTTGTATGCGTGCAAAACGCTGCTGACCTGAGGTTACAGGCTATTCTTTACTTGTAAATATCTCTTCTATCACTATGACTACACGAAGATATTGATAATTTAGGTTTTTTTCTCAGTCAAATCCCCTTATTTTCATTATAACAATCCCCTCGACGGACATCATCAACACAAACAAAAAACTAGCCGGCGTCAACCATATGAACACCGGCTAGCTTCAAGGAGAGAAAAGCATTTGTCGAAACCCGCTTAGGAGAAAAGATTATACATAGTTGAGAAGTTTACGCCGAACACTCGGTCGGCGGAGTTTCCGTAAGGCGCCTTTTTGGATCTGGCGGATGCGTTCCCGGGTGATCCCGAATATATCACCCAGTTCCTTCAGCGTATGCCGCTGAGCGCCATTCAGGCCGAATCTGAGGATCAAGATCTTGGCTTCACGCTCGGTCAGCTCGCTGAGCGCGTCCAGAGACATCCTCTGTGAGCAGGTTCTGGCGTACTTCCTGGAATGGGTTAGGCGCATCCTGGTTTTCGATATAGCTCTGCAGGTCCGTCTCACCGTCATCGCCGATCGGTTCATCCAGCGAGACTGCATGTTGAGCATATCCCAGCAGCCGTTCAACCTCATCCGCAGGCATCCCGACCGCCTCACCGATTTCTTCCATCGTGGGGTCTCGTGAGATCTGTCCCATCAGTGCTTTGCGAGCCTGATGGATCTTGCGGATCCGGGTGGAAAGATAGTTTGGCAGACGAATAGTGCGTTCTTTTTGGTTCAAATGACGCAGGACTGAACGCCTGATCCACCAGGTGGCGTAGGTGCTAAATCGATTGCCGAGCGTGTAATCGAATTTATCCACAGCCCGGATCAGGCCTACGTTACCCGCCTGGATCAGATCCAGGAAAGAGGAGCTGTACCTGCGATACTTTTTTGCGATATTGACCACCAGCCGAATATTAGCCTTGATCAAATGGTCTCGAGCGCTGCGTCCCTGATCGATATCGAAGCGTAATTGTGCAATTTTCTCAGGATTGCCGTCAGAATCTACCAGATCGACCATTTTTTCTCTGGCGATCCGGCCGGCTTCGATTTGTTTTGCCAAGGAAATTTCTTCTTCCCTGGAGAGCAAAGGCACCCGATCCATTTCATTCAGGTAAAGACTAACGGTATCATCGGCAATTATTCCGGCATGATCCGAGATTTTTTCTTCAAATTTCCCTTCAAACAAGGTTTGAGATTTTACTTGAGTTAGCATCGTTTCTCCTGAATTTATTGTCTTATTTCCTCATATTTTGTTTGTTATTCAAACATCATTTACTTTTCAGATTTTTTCCTTATTACTTTACCCATGATAGCAATTCGCCTGTTTCGCGATATACGAATGTCGTTGTAATAAAGTTTGATTTCGGATTGTTAAGTTTGAATTATCTTAATATTCCACCCTTTAAGGTCTAATTTGGTAACAAGACAAACCAGGCGGATCGGATTTACCGATTCGTCCAAGACACTCTCACTTCTGTTGTCAGAAAGATTTCACATCGCTCAATAAATTGCCAAATTCAATCACGAGAGAATCGCCCCATCAACGTTGCTTCCGTAAGAACGGATTTCCGGATTCTTTCAATAACCATCTTCCTTGTGGCTTCGCCCGGCAGGTCCAACATGGAATTTAATGCATAAAGATGGAAGAAATAGCGATGCTCACCTGCGCCGCGCGGTGGACAGGGGCCGCCGTATTCCTTTCTTCCGAAATCATTGATTCCCTCCTTTATAGTATCCGTGTCTCCATTGTTGTTAAATGAGACAGCTTCCGCCAATTTTTCCAGCGTCGGAGGAAGATTGTAAACGATCCAATGGGTAAACGTCCCCCCAGGAGCGTCCGGATCATCCAAAATCAAACACAGACTTACCGCGCTTTCGGGAACATCCTCGAAAATTAGCGTGGGCGATATATCCTCACCCATGCATGTGAATCGCTTTGGAATCAATCCCGTATCAACAATTTCAGGACTGGTGATCCGCATGGTTGTCCTCCAATAGGTTTATTGATCGGCTAAAGGCGTGATATCCGAAGGTGGAACTTCCACATCATCCTCATCAAAGTCACGGTCCGCCGGGTGTTCCTTGAGATCCGGATCGACGTCAATTTCATTAATAACAGAGACAACGCCTTTTTGCTCCCGGACGATTGCTTCCACTTTATTTCTGGCATCAATGGTGGGTACCGCCCCATTCAGAGTAATGACACCGTTTTCATCGATGACATCAACCTTCCAGGTAGGCTCATAATCGTCATCATCCATGATCGCCTGCTCAATATTCATTTCCAAATCATCACTAAAGTCATCCATTATCAAACTCCTCTCGGATCGTGGCTGCCGGGAAGTGCTTCTGCATGGAGCTGTAGAAAGCGAACGATATCCCGCCGGCGTACCAACCCAAACAATTCACCGTTTTCCAATACTACCAATTGCCGTATGTTGTGCTCGGAAAGCGCCGTCAAAGCTTTTTGAGCCGGTTCGTCCGGCCCGATGGTGATCAATTTATCACGCGCCGTCATAATATCCGAGAACTCGTTTTGTGTTTCGCTCAGCGCTGGGCACCGTCCGTACATCATCCAGACATACAATGCCGACCAACTCCTTTCCCTGCATCACTGGGAACGCGTGGTCGTCAGATTGCATGATGTGGTTTTCTATCAGGTCATCCACGGTGATATTGGCCTGGACCGTCGGCGGATTACGTTTGGTCATCCTCCGAACCGGGACATCTTCCAGGACCGTACGGACGATCAACTGCTGATAACTCTGCGTGGCAGCCGTATTCAGGAACCAACCGATCAGGATCATCCAAACGCCGTTGATAAGCCCCTGACCGAAGAACGGGATCTTTATCCCAAATATCATTGCAATCCCGCCTGTGATCAGCGCCCAAGCGATCACCTGACCGACGATCGAAGCCCATCGAGTCGCTTTTTGCAGATTTTTGGTAATCGCCCAAAGGATCGATCGCAGCACCCGGCCGCCATCCAGCGGAAAACCTGGGATCAGGTTGAAGAACCCCAGGATCACATTGATGGAGCCCAACCAAAGCGCCAACGTGCGGCCCGTACTCAAACCCTGGAGAACCTTGCTCAGCTGCAGGTTTTGTAAGGTGTTCACCTTTAATCCGGTCCCCGCCAATAACAGCAAGCCAAACCCAATCACCAGGCTGGTGACCGGGCCCAGGATCGCCATCCAAAATTCAGATCCCGGAGATTTCGGCTCCTCGCGGATATTTGAAACGCCCCCGAACAGAAACAGCGTAATGCTGTCCACATCTATGCCCTGACTCTTCGCCACCAATGAATGTGCCAGCTCGTGTAGAAGCACTGAAAGGAAGAAAAGCAGGGACGCGATCACGCCAATAGTAACCGCATAACCTGTGGACCAGTTCGAATGGATCTGGACAAACGCTGAGGATAAATTCCAGGTCACCAGCATGAAAATTAAAAGCCAGCTCCAATCGATCCTGATGTTGATACCGAATATCCGAAAAAGTTTGATCCCTTTTGTCATTGCAACACCTCAATTTAATTTTTTTTATTTCTTAGCGATGTATGCAGCAAGGTCGGAACAGCGCATGGAATATCCCCACTCGTTGTCATACCAGGCCAGCACTTTGATATCATGGTCACCGACGGCCATCGTCGAATTCAGATCGACCAGAGAGGAGAAACCTGAACCGATAATATCGGCCGAGACGAGCTTCTCTTCGGTCACGCCGAGGATCCCATTCATCCGGTCGGTTTTAGATGCCTTCGAAAGCGCTTCGTTCACGGTTTCTACGGAAGCCGGTTTTTCTGTATGCACGGTGAAATCAATGATGGACCCGGCCGGCACGGGCACGCGAATCGCCATCCCGTTCATTTTGCCTATCAGTTGCGGTAAAACTTTGGTGGTTGCAATTGCAGCCCCGGTCGTTGTTGGAACAATGGAAACTGCTGCGGCCCGACCCCGGCGCCATTTCTTCTTCGGCGCATCCACAATCGCTTGTGAAGAGGTGTAAGCATGCACGGTGGTCAATAAACCGGATTCGATCCCAAATTCAGCATCCAGCACCTTTGCGACCGGTGAGAGACAGTTGGTTGTGCAGGAGGCATTGGAAATGATGAAGTGTTTTTGCGGGTCATACTCATCTTCGTTCACACCCAAACAAATCGTGATATCTTCATTCTTCGCCGGTGCCGAAATGATCACTCGCTTCGCCCCTGCTTCAAGATGCTTGGAGGCACCTTCACGGCTGGTAAAGAACCCTGTTGATTCGATCACGATATCCACTTCAAGTTCTTTCCAGGGTAAATTCGCAGGATCGCGCTCACTTTCGAAACGTACCTGCTTTCCTCCGAATGTAAAGCCATTATCGTTCTGTTTGATCTCCGCATCGCTCTCTCTTTGAACGGAATCATATTTAAGCAGATAAAGCAGGTTGTCAAGAGGTGCGATATCATTGATCGCGACCACTTCCAGGTCATCATTCTTCATTAAGTGCCTAAAAACCAACCGGCCAATTCGTCCAAAACCATTCACTGCAACCTTGGTTGCCATTAATTTCATCCTTTCGACATGATGTGCCTAACCATACAGATTAATCGTATTGAGATTAAGGTAAATTGAAGAATGGGAAAAGGTGTAAAGATTTTTGTAATTCGTTAGGATTGTTTGAATTCGTGATGGTGGGATTCTCGCAAATACATTTCTCCCCTATCCAACAAGAGATCACGAATGTTAAAACATCAGGATTCTAATGCGCTAAGGATGTCTGTTCTGAATTTATCGATTTCAAGCGGTTTTTCAAGACATTTATAGATCCCGAGCGCTTGTATTTGTTCACTGAATTCGTAACAACCAAGTACTGTGATCCAAATAATCTTCAAATCAGGATATTTCTTTCGTGCATAGCGCGAAATTTCCAGACCGTCGGCATTGAGTTTGCTGAGCTCGGTGATTAACAGGTCAATATTGTCATTATCAATTTTTCGTTTGACTCCTTCGATATCATGAATTGAGATAATTTCAATCTCTTTCTGATATTTTTTAAGGCTCCGCTCAACGATAAATCGTACCCCCTCGTAATGTTCAAAGAGTAAGATTTTTAGCATAGTGATACTTTTGAAAGGCAAATATAGTGTAAGAAAAGTCTCGTTCTTCGATACTATATTTTAAAAGTAAGCTGCGATAGGTGCGTTGACCTGAAGACGTGCCTTCGTTTGAATTTGGTTAGTAAAGTTTAGCCTGGGTGGGCTTTTCCAAGTAAAAACCTATCAATTGTCAACCTTCAGGGCGGATACGGTACCCAATGCCCCTGATATTTAAAATGTAATCCGGATGAGAAAATCCTTTTCAACTTTTTGGCGCAGCTGATGAATGTACCATTTAATGATTTGCCTGGCTTCAATGACATCGTCAGGTTTATAACCCCTCACGACTTCAACCAATTCTTCAGGTGAAATGACGCGATCACTATTTCGTAATAAGTGCACGATCAGGCTGAATTCACTGGGTGTTAGATCAAGGACTTCTTCTCCAACCCTAACTCGATGCAGTCCTTCATCCACCTCAAAGGGACCTTTATGAATGATTTGATGAGCCTCATCCTGCGCGTTTTTCTTCAAGTCCTGTCTCGCTTCAAGGACCTCTTCGACAACTTTTCTTAATTCCTGTGGAGAAAGTGGCTTCTGGACATATTTTTCGATCCCATGATCGATTGCCTGCATCGCGGTTTCCAGGCTGCCATGCGCGGTGAAAATGATCACGCTGGTCTCTGGCCAGCGCCAGCGGATGGCCTCCAACACCTTGATTCCATCGATCTTTCCACCAAGTTTGAGATCCAGTACAACCAGGTCGAAGGGAGTATCCCTCAGGGTGTCCAGGGCTTCTTCACCGGATTTTACCGTCGTAACATCATGACCGCTCCGGTGCAAGGTCTCTTCGACGAAAAATCGAATCCCGGGTTCATCATCTACTACCAGTGTATGTGTCTTTTCCGTCATCGTTTTGTTTCTCCTCACTATTCAAGGCCCGGCAGCCAGATCGTAAAAGCCGTACCTACGCCCAATTCGCTTTCCACGTTCAGCGTACCTTTATAGTCCTCGATGATATTCTTGCATATAAATAATCCCAATCCCAAGCCTTCTTCTTTCGTTGTGAAAAACGGATTGAATAGCTTCCCCATGTTTTCCTCCGAAATCCCGGTACCGGTATCTCGGATAACAACCTTTTGCCCATTGGGATTGTCTGTTTTGATAATGTCAAGATAGATATTGCCGCCTCTTGGTATAGCGTCTATTGCATTCATCACAAGGTTAAGAAAAACCTGCTGAAGCTGGTCAGAAGAAGCTAAAACGTAGGCTGGTTGTCCTTCAAATGGAAAAACCGGGACGATGTTCCGATCGGAAAATTGTTTTTTGGTTAAAATGAGCACACTTTCCAATACTTCCTTAAGATTGACAGGGCTCTTTCCCAATTCGTCCGAAGGATGGTTCAGGTCACGTAACTTCTTCACGATCCGTGCGCTGCGTTGTAATTCCTCCATAGCCATTCGGATGTAAACTCGCAGGTCACGATCATCACTTTCGAGCATTTCTTCCGCCAACCCCAGGCAGCCAATTGAGGTCTGGAGTGGGTTATTGATCTCGTGTGCCAGGGAAGCTGCCAGGCGCCCTGTAAGCGCAAGTTTTTCCGATTGGATAAGCGCTTGGTGAGTATCTCGTTCATTCGTGATATCCTCGACGATCATCACGATCATATTCTTACCATGTATCTCATCGGGCATGATCGCAAGGGAAAATTCCAGCACTTTGAGTTCGTCCTTCTCGGATGATAATGTGACGACATTTTTCCCAAATCCCTTGCCATTCAAATCCATTTCTTTGATCAGATCATGAATTGCCTTGTAGGTTTGATGATCGAATATCTGGTTGTAACGTTGCCCCTGAATTGCATTTCGATCCAAATTGAAATAATCTGCAAAACACTGGTTTACTTCGTCCACATTTAGATCTTCATCAAAGACAGCCACACCGATCAACGCATATTCAAAGATCGACCAGTATTTACTACCCAGAATGTCGAGAGTGGGCAAATTTTCCATGTCGGTTCCTCGAAAATCGACATTCGACTTGAGGAAGTAAAGGGTAAAAGGAGCCCTGACCTTGATCGGAATTTGGTTGTCCAAAAACAAGTATCCGAATTGGACTTTCCTGCAAATTCATGAAATAGAATGTTCGCCAACCGGGACGATATCCTTCATCATTAATCTGCCTGATATATTCTTTAAAAAGCTGATTATCTCTAACTTGCACAAAAGATAGCAAGTCCCGCCCAATTAGATCGTCGGAGACTGAACCACCCAAGATATCTGCAGCTTTCGGGTTCGCATCCTGGATTAAACCCTCAGAAGAGATTTCGATCAATCCAAAAGGGGCAAGGTTAAAAATTTCATTTCTGGAATCGTTTTCCATACTTGTTAAATTCTTCCAAACCTAGGGGTAAACTATTTAATATATATGTAATTATTATGATTGATTATAATTTAATTGATACCACAATCCACTACAAAAGCAAATAAATCTTGACGTAATGCAATTTAATAATATCCCCTATGAGAAGTTAAATCAAAAGAGACCATCTTGAATTCCGATGGTCTCTTGAATTTCATTTTTCCTATGGCTGCCTGAGGATCCTGGGCAGGATCCATAGACCGACATTATCTGCCGCTGTGTTGTTATTGCGCACTTTCAGTATGAATTCCACCTTCAAGCCGGCCAGTTTGGAAAGGTCCACGCTGACGGAATTCATCTTCCCTTCATTAACTTCATGCCAGGTAGCCAGGGTGCGGATGGAATTACCAATGCGATAGCGTAGATCGAAGTTCAGATCACAATCGTTTGCATCATTCGCACAGCCGATCACGGCTTTGAAGACATCCCCTTTCTCAACTTTGAACGCCGGGTAGACACCTGAGATCTTGCCGCGATTCGGATCACTATCCGGACTAACGATCAATCCGGCTTCATTTTCAGTGCCGCCACCTTCCAAAGTCGGTTTTGCAACCCTGATAACATAACCGATGGCGTTATCATGCGATGGATCACCCGGGCAGGAAAGTGGATCGGTGCTGCTGCTCTGCCAGGCTGCATCACAGTAATGGCTGACGAAGTTATAGGCGACTTCCGCTTTGGGTTGGACTTTTATCCGCACCCAGAAACTGCCCGAAGCATCCGATTTGATCCCAAATTGATTGCCATTGGCGTCGGCAAGCTTCCAGTAACCGATAAATGTACCGGCTTTTTCAGGCGCCTCCATCAATACGGAAATGTCAATCGTCTCACCAGGCGCAACTGTTGTTGGGAGGCCGATCCTGGTCGGTGCACCGAGACTGGTCCCATCGACAAACACGAGGTCATACGATTTTGTCCAGGTGCAGGATCCGATATTCTGCAACCGCCATGTTTTCGTAAAAGCTTCGCCAGCCTCAACGGTTGAACCGTCAGCGATAGTGACATCTTTGACGAAGGAAGCCAAATTACATGCCACTTGGGTCGGTGTGGCGGTCGGATTGGGCGTCGAAGTCGGTGGGATGGAGGTAGCCGTTGGCGTGGGTGTCACGCTCGGGACCTGCGCCGTTTGAGTAAGTTGAGCGCCAAGTGTTTGATAAACCGATATTGTTTGCTGCTGGCTGATCACCTGGAGGGTTTGGGCTGCGCTGGTTGCAATATACGCGGATTGATCTTCCCGCCCCACGATCCCACAAGCCGTCAGGAGCAATGCTCCGATTAAGACAAATAAGAAAACCAATAATTTTGGATATTTACGATCTTTTCTTTGAGATACCATTTTTGCGTTCCTTTCTATTTTATTAGACGTAAAATAACCAAAAATGGTTCCGCATGGCATTTATAAAACCGGAAACAGACCAATCTAACTTTTACTAAATAAAAAGACAGGCGTGAACTTCCCAAAATACAAGAATTTTGAACGACCATCTTAAAGCCATCTATGATGATATATGATTAATGATTAGTTAATCAATGGAGTAAGATAAAAGAAGAATTGTTTTGTTAATTTTGCCTCCAGTAAGTTTGTCCCTGAGGAGATGAAAGATGTTCGATCATATTTTATTACCCCTGGACGGTTCCGCCCTGGCGGAATGCGTCCTCCCCACGCGGTCGCCCTGGCAAAGGCATTTAAATCGCGCCTGACCCTGCTGCGGGTTGTGTTTCCGAAGAGGTCTGAAAACCAGCAAAGCATTGTGAACCCAATGGATTGGCAAATGCTTAAATCCGAAGCGGATGCTTATTTAAAGTCCGTTCAGTTACGGCTTGATGATGTTGGCGTTCAGAGCGAGATTTGCGTGATGGAAGGCAATCCCGCACAGCAAATCATCGATTACACTCGCGACGAACAAGTCGACCTGATCATCATGTCGAGCCACGGGAAGGGCGGCCTCTCAGAGTGGAACATCAACAGTGTCGTGCAGAAGGTGCTCTATCGCGCTTTCGTCCCGGTGATGCTTATCCGGGCTTACCACGCCTCTCCCGAACCGCTCGAAGGGTTGACCTATGACCGGATCCTCCTGCCGCTTGACGGCTCAAAGCGCGCCGAATGCAGCCTGCCGCTCGCCAAATCGATTGGTGCTGTGCAGCACGCCAAAATATACCTGACCCACATCGTTGAAGAACCCATCCTTCCAAACCAAACGCCTTTGAGCAAGGAGGATCGGGATTTGATCAAACGATTGACCGAAATCAAGGTCAACGAGGCGGAACGGTATCTGAGCATGATCAAAGAACAGTTTGATGAGATCGATATTCAAACGATCATTGAAACATCATCCAAAACCAATATTGCCTTACATGATATTGTTGAACGAGACGAGATCGACCTGGTCATCATGAGCGCGCACGGCTATTCCGGTGAGAACCGCTGGCCGTATGGCAATATCACATTAAATTTCATCGCCTACGGGACGACGCCGCTGATCATCATCCAGGACCTTTCCGAGGATGAGATCGCCAAAACCCTCGCAGAAAAATACGCAAAGCAATCGAAGGGACACTAACACATGCAGGATGTTTCCAAACCGGAGCACCCCTCACGGCTGTCATTTGATTCATTTATCGATAGATTGATCCAACAAACCCAACCTATTACTCAATCGTCCAGCCAGTATAAGATCGTTCTCCAAACCAGGCATTACAGCGACGACCTTGAGACCGCCTATAAATACCTTTCAAAACTGGTTGAAAAGAAGAAGATCACCTCCAGTGGCATGGAATGGTTCTTGGACAATTATTACATCCTCCAAAAAGCCATTGATCTGATCCAGGAAGACCTGCCTGAGGAATATTTTCGGAAACTCCCCTCCCCCGTCCAATCCGAGGGGATTCCCCGCATCTACCAAATCGCAAAACAAATGGTTGCGCATTATGAGGTTGATGTTGTTCTCACCTCCATCGACCGGACGCTCAGTGAATATCAGGAAAAAGTCGACCTGCAGATGAGCGAACTTTGGGCACTGCCTTTGATGCTGCGACTGGTGATGATTGAAATCACGACAGCGTTCATTTTCGATCTGGATGATGAGCTCGAACCCGACCATACCATCGAAAGAGTGGATTTCCCGGATCTCAATGCTGATGAGGTGGTCGCCAGGGCGATCCGCAGCCTAATACATTTCGACCAGGTGGATTGGAAGAACCTCTTCGAATCCCAATCGAAGGTAGAAGAGGTCCTCCGCACTGATCCCGCTAAGATTTACGCACGGATGGACTTTGAAACCCGTGACCAATACCGTAAAACGATTGAAACCCTGGCAGGAGGGTCAGATCTTTCGGAGATCGATATTGCAAAGACCGCCATTAAAATGGCTCGTGAGACATCAAAAATCGGGGAAAAAGCCAATCATGTTGGGTATTACCTCATCGCCGAAGGCAAAGATAACCTGAAAAAGGAGATCGGATTCAAACCGGATTTCAGAGAGCGTTTTCAGCGCGTTCTTCTTCAAACATAACACCGGATTTTATATCGGCAGCATCGTCACGATCACCATTTTGGTGACCATCGCCCTGATGCTCATCGCCCGGATGTATTTAGCCCCCACCTGGCAGTGGCTGCTGGTGGGGCTGTTCAGCATGATCCCGGCTTCCAGCATGGCGGTCAACCTGATCAACTCCATCCTCACAACAACCTTACCGCCCTGGATTTTACCGAAAATGGACTTCAGCAGGAAAATCCCCCGTAAATTCCGGACCATGGTCGCCATTCCTGCGCTGCTAACCAATTCGGATGAATTGACGTTCCTCCTGCGTCAGCTGGAGATGCATTACCTGGCAAACAACGATCCCAATATCGGGTTCGTCCTGCTGACGGATTTCAGCGATGCGCCTAAGGAGGAAATGCCTGAGGATGAGGTCATGCTGGAAGCAGCGATCGCCGGGATTGAGAATTTAAATACAAAATACCAGGGCGATCACGGTCGTCACCCTTTCTATATGTTTCACCGCCGCCGGCAATGGAATGCCAAAGAGGATGCCTGGATCGGATGGGAGCGCAAACGAGGAAAACTTGCCGATTTCAACCGATTCCTCCTGGAAGGTTTTAAGGACAGTTTCGACACCATTATCGGTGATCTGACTTTTGTCAAGAATATTCGGTTTGTGATCACGCTCGATGCGGATACGATCATTCCCCGGGATGGGGCAAATTCGTTGATCGCCACCCTGGCGCATCCGCTCAACCAGGCGGAATTCACCCCAGGTACCAGCCATGTCGAGAGCGGTTATACCATCCTCCAGCCGCGCACCGAAGTAAAGCCCACCAGTGTAAATCAATCCCTGTTCACACGGGTTTTCGCCGGTGATCTGGGCCTGGACCTCTATACCCGAGCAGTATCCGATGTTTATCAGGACCTGTTTGGTGAGGGAATCTACGTCGGCAAGGGGATTTACGATGTGGCCGCCTTCTCCCGCAGCCTTGAAGGGAAAGTCGCCCAAAACAGCCTGTTAAGTCATGACCTGTTTGAAGGGATCGAAGGGCGAGCCGCCCTGGTCTCGGATGTAGTCTTCTTCGAGGATTATCCTCCGGATTACGCCAGTCAGGTCGAACGGCTCCATCGCTGGACCCGCGGTGATTGGCAGCTCCTCCCCTGGTTGATGCCGAAGGTGCCTACCGCGAACGAGAAAAAGACCAAAAATCCCTTTTCGGTGATCGATCGCTGGAAAATCCTCGATAACCTGCGCCGAAGCCTGTTATCGCCAGCGACACTGCTGGCAATCATCAGCGGTTGGCTGCTTTTCCGGGAAGGCGCATGGCTCTGGACCTTGGTGATCTTGTTCGTCTCGGCTTTCACCCTGGTGAAGAATATCGTCACATCGCTTTCCTCAAGGTTCATCCTCGGCGTGAAGACAAATATTGCCTCGAATATCAGTACTGCTTTTTTGCGCTGGCTCTTCTGGCTGATCTTTTTACCCTATGAATCCCTGGTCATGATTGACGCCGCCGTGACCACCCTCGCCCGGGTTTATCTCAGTCATAAACGGCTGCTGCAATGGACAACCTCAGCCCATACGGTCAAGATATTCGGGAAGCAGCGGAAGATCTCGAGCATTTGGCGCAGGATGATCAACGCCCCAATTTCCAGTCTGGTGACCGGTTTGTTGGTCCGCTTTATCAATCCAACCGCGATATGGGATAGCCTCCCGCTGCTCCTGATCTGGGCATTCTCACCGCAGGTGGCCTATTGGATCAGCATGGTACGTAAGCCTGATGCAAAACAACCCTTATCTCAGGGTGATGAGGCGGAATTACACCAAATCGCACGGCGTACCTGGCTGTATTTTGAGCGGTTCATCGGTCCTGAAGATCACTGGCTGCCCCCTGACCATTTCCAGGAAGACCCCAAGGGTGCCATCGCACATCGGACCTCGCCCACCAACATCGGTTTGATGATGCTTTCCACTGCTACGGCATATGACATGGGATATATCGGCGTGCTGGACTTCGTCTACCGTATGAACTACACCTTTGAAACCCTGGATGGGCTGGAGAAATACCGGGGTCATTTATTGAACTGGTACGACACTCAGACACTGAAAACCCTTTCTCCACGTTACGTCTCCACTGTGGACAGCGGAAACTATGCTGCCTGCCTGATCGGGTTTTCCCAGGCGCTCAAAGCTGTCAAACTGCATGGTATCTGTCAAAAACGAATATTTGATGGAATTTTTGACAGCCTCGACGTCTTCTGTGCGCTCATCCGCAAAATTGATAATGCGAATCTGGGCCATGTCGTTAATCCGATTCATTCTCACTGCGTCGCTATCCAGCAAGACATTCGCGAACATAACCTGGGCGATTCACGGCAAATGGAACTGCTGAATGATTTCGAAAAACGCCTTGCTGAACCGATCAACGAGTTGATCAACGAGATCCTCAACACGGACCAGGATATTGGACCGACTATCCTGCAGGATTTGCGTTACTGGTCCGATGCCATCTACCAGCAGATCTCCAATATCAGACGCCAGATCAAGCAGTTGGCGCCATGGATGGAAACCTGGCAGAAGCGGCCGGACTTCCTGGAAAAAGATAAGGAAGCGGACCTGATGCTCAGGTTGGGTCCATGGATGGAAGACCGTACCCTCCAAATTCAAATCGTCGATATTCCACATATCTGTGAAACATTACGTGCTAATCTGGAGATGCACGACACGCTTAAAATTGAAAACCTTAGTCTATCCGTTGAGGATCAGAAGACCTGGCTGCAGTGGCGGAAACAATTCATTCAGGATCTTCGACAATCAAAGGCGAATGTCGAATCCCTGCTGGCGCAAATGGATGCGCTGATCGAAAGAACTGAATTTTACCTGGAACGGATGGAGTTCAATTTTCTGTTCGACAAACAACGTGAGGTGTTTTACCTCGGTTATTCAGTCGGCTCGGGACGGCTGGATCGGAACCATTACGACCTGCTCGCATCCGAAGCACGAACAGCCAGCCTGGTCTCGATTGCTATGAATGAGGTCCCCCGTTCACACTGGCTGCACATGACCCGTTCAATCACCTCCGTGCATAATATCCCAACGCTGATCTCCTGGAACGGCAGCATGTTTGAATACCTGATGCCGAACCTTTTCACCCGCACCTACCCCGACACTCTACTGGATTTGACAAGCAAAGGCATTGTCCGCGCCCAAATTGACTACGCGAAGCGGAAAGGCGTTCCCTGGGGAATTTCCGAATCGAGTTATTACCGCTTCGATCAGGCCGAGAATTACCAGTACCAGGGTTTCGGCGTTCCCAGTCTGGGGCGCAAGCGCGGGCTGGGTGATGACCTTGTGATCGCGCCATACGCCTCGCTGATGGCCGTCGCTGTAGATCCGAAAGCCGTAGTGGACAACATCGAAGACCTGAAAAAGGAAGATGCGCTCGGGCAGTTCGGCTTCTACGAATCGATTGACTACACACCTGCCAGGCTCCCGGTGGGCAAGGAAAAAGCTGTCGTTAAGACCTACATGGCGCACCATCAGGGCATGATCCTGGTGGCCCTCGGCAACTTCCTGGGTGAAACCTCGCTGGTGGACTTGATCCACGATGACGCCCGGATTGAAAGCACCGAACTACTGCTTCAGGAACAGGTCCCCCATGCGGACGCGAGCAAGCAGCCCCGCGAGAACGAATCGGTCAGCCGGGTGCAGGGCGTACGGTCGGTCAATATCCAGCCCTGGCAGGTGGATACCCACCGTAAAGGCCTTTCCGTCCACACTCTGACGAACGGCAATCTGAGCCAGGTGATGACGGATTCCGGCAGTGGCTATCTCGCCTGGCGGGATATCGCCCTCACCCGCTGGCGCCAGGACGCCGCTCTCGATCCTTACGGCATCTGGTTCTACATTCAAGACTTGGATAAAGACCAGACCTGGTCAATCGGAACCGAACCCATCCACAGCCAATCGGACGAATATAAGGTGATCTTCGCGCCTTATTCGATTGAAATCCGGCGGGTACAAAACGATGTACGGGCAAACCTGCAAACCACGATCGCCCCGGAGGACGACCTTTGCATTCAGAGGCTGGTCCTGACCAACCAATCCAACGTCAGCCGTTGTTTCCGTATCTTCAGTTATGGTGAGGTTGTGCTGGCAGCCCAGCAAACCGACCGGCGTCACCCTGCTTTCAACAAGATGTTTATTGAGAGCGACTTTGACAAATCGCTCAATATGCTGCACTTCCAGCGTCGGAAACGTTCCGCAAACGAAAAACCGCGTGGTATGGCGCACCTGATTTTCGACAACCTGCCGGGTAAGGTGGAGTGGGAAGGCGACCGAGCCAGGTTCATCGGCCGCGGCCGGAACCTAAGCAATCCGATTGCAATTTCCGGAAAAGACCAGATGAGCGGCACAGTTGGGACCACGCTGGACCCGATCTTTTCCCTTGCTCGCCGGATCACGCTCAAGCCCAATCAGGCGGTCACCATCAACTTCCTGACCCTGGCGGCGGAGACCCGGGAAGAGGCAGTTGAAATCGCCAACAAGTATCGGGATGAAGCGCGGATCAATAATGCCTTCGCCAACGCGGAGACCAGCAGCGAACGCCTGCTCCAATCGATCGAATTGGACAGCCCAACCCTGGCAAAATACCAGCAGCTGTTGTCCCAAATCCTTTACCCCACGGCGGCACTGCGCCCTGATGCTGCCCTGCTGGCAAAGAACAGCCTGGGCCAAGCCGGACTATGGCCGTATGGCATTTCGGGAGATTATCCGATCCTTCTGGTCATCATCGACCAGCAGGACGACCTTGAAGCTTTACAGGAAACACTTCAGGCGCACGCCTACTGGCGAAAGATGGGGCTGATGATCGACCTGGTGATCCTTAACAACAAAGATGCCGGGTATACCCACGAGTTGAATGAGCGCATCCAACAGGCGATCACGATCATGGACAGTGCAGACTGGTTAAACCGGCGAGGTGGGATCTATATCGTGACCGGCAGCCAGATGCCGCCAGAAATCTGTCATATTATTGAAGACGGCCACGCGAGTGGTGATCGATTTACACGAACAGCCGTTGGATATGCTCCTCAGAAAGTCTGCTGAGATCCTACCCAGCCTGCCACCGTTCATTGCCACCACCGCTGCAGGGACTTCCCGTAATAACCAAAAAATCGATCGACCTGAGAATTTGCAGTTCGACAACGGGTTTGGTGGTTTCTCACCAGATGGTGAAGAGTATCAGATATTCCTCGAAGGTGTTGGAAAACCCAAAGATGAGTCGCGAACCATCACCCCAGCGCCCTGGATCAACGTGATCGCCAATGAAACGTTTGGTTTTATGGTCTCTAAATCCGGGGGCGGTTACACCTGGGCTGTTAACAGCGGCGAAAACCGCCTCACGCCCTGGACCAACGATCCTGTCTCCGACCCCTCAGGCGAAGCCCTTTATCTGCGGGATGAGATCACCGGCGAAATTTGGACACCGACACCCGCTCCTGCGGGGAGAGGTGTGAATTATTTCATCCGCCATGGTCAAGGCTATTCCGTCTTTAAATCGATCGATAACGGGTTCCACCAGGTTTTAAAGCTCTTTACGGCTGCAGATGCGCCGGTCAAGGTCATTGAACTTGCGCTGACCAACCTTAGTGATGAGCATCGCCGTTTAACGGCAACGTATTTCGCTGAGTGGGTGCTGGGTGTGGACCGTCAAACGACCCAAGCCTTCGTCGTGCCGGATTTCGATAACGAAACGGGGACATTGCTCGCTCGAAACACCTATAACCAGGATTTTTCCGAACGGGTAGCCTTCCTTTCCACCAATTTACCAGTCCACGGCCTTACCACCGACCGTCGTGAGTTTCTCGGCGAACCCGGCAGCCGCGAACGTCCTGCAGGCTTGACCCGGATCGGTTTATCAGGTCACGTGCAGGCAGGCTATGATCCCTGCGCTGCGCTCCAGACCCATCTGAACTTCACCCCGGGAGAAACCCAAAAAGTGGTCTTTCTCCTCGGGCAGGGTAAAGACCTGGAAGAAAGCAAAACGCTGGCTAAGCGGTTCAGTAAACCCGAAAATATCGCCCAAGCCTGGGACGAAAACCGGGGGTTCTGGGACTCTCTGCTGAAATCAATTGAAATCAACACACCCTCACCGCAAATGGACCTGCTGTTGAACCATTGGTTGCAGTACCAGACGCTCTCCTGCCGGATCTGGGCCAGGTCCGCGTTCTATCAGTCCAGCGGAGCTTATGGCTTCCGCGATCAGCTTCAGGATGTCGCCTCCCTGGCGGCGATCAAACCTGAAATCACCCGGGCACAGATCCTGCGTTCGGCCCGGCACCAGTTTGAAGCCGGCGATGTGCTGCACTGGTGGCATCCACCATCCGGACGCGGCGTACGTACGCGGATCACGGATGACTTGCTCTGGCTGGTCTTTGTCACCACTGAATACGTCCGGCAAACCGGTGACGTTGAAATCCTGAACGAAGAACTTCCCTTCCTGCTTGGAAAACCCCTCGAGAAGGGTGAAGAGGAACGCTATGACCAATACCAAACCGGCGAAGAAACCTACACTTTATTCGAACACTGCCACCGGGCATTAAAGCATGGTGACACTCAGGGCCCGCATGGTTTACCTCTGATCGGCACGGGCGACTGGAATGACGGGATGAATCGGGTAGGTGTCGAAGGCAAAGGGGAGAGCGTTTGGCTGGCTTGGTTCTTACGCGAGAACCACCTGCGGTTCGCTGAACTTTGTGACCTGCAGGATCAACCGGAGATAGCCAAACAACATAGGTCCAGGGCAGAAGCGCTGACCAAAACCATTAATGATACAGCCTGGGATGGCGAGTGGTTCCTGAGAGCATTCTATGATGACGGGACGCCGCTGGGGTCACATCTCAATAAGGAATGCCAGATCGATTCACTGCCGCAATCCTGGTCGGTACTGACCGATGGCACCATAAAAGCGCGCAAGGACCAGGCAATGAACGCTTTTGAATCCCGATTGGTGCAGCCGAACGATCGCCTGATCCGTCTTTTCACACCGCCTTTCGATCATACCAAAAAAGACCCGGGGTATATCAAGGGTTATCCTCCCGGGATTCGGGAAAACGGCGGGCAATACACCCATGCCGCCATTTGGGCCGTCTGGGCGCTGACCAAACTAGGGCAAGGTAACCAGGCGTTCAAGTATTTCGATTACCTGAACCCCATCACGCACAGCAGCAGCCTGGCGAAAGCGGAACACTATGCCGTGGAGCCCTATGTGGTCGCCGCCGATATCTACAGCACCGCCCCGTTCGAAGGCCGCGGCGGATGGACCTGGTATTCAGGTTCCGCCGGCTGGCTGCACCGGTTGGGCATTGAAGCGGTCCTGGGTTTCCAACTTCGCGGTGACCATTTCACCATCGAGCCCTGCATCCCGGATGCCTGGGATAAATATGAATTGACCTATCGCAAAGATAACACAACCTATCACGTCACCGTGAAGAACCCGGACCATGTCGAAACCGGCGTTGCAAAGGTGACGGTGGACGGCGAAGATCGAAAAGACTTTAAGGTTCCCCTTGTTCTCGATCAAAAAGACCATGAAGTCGTCGTTATCCTGGGAAAGTCGAAAGAATGATGATCGCTGGTTTCAACGATCAGGCTGTAAAGTTGTATACTCGATACACAATGGATGGTGATTATGACAACAAACGATATTGAAAAATGGCTGGCGGAAGGCGATTTGACCAATGATGGTCGTGCAAATGATGTGGTTGACCTGGTAGCAGAAAACCCGGATACTTTTGAAGATGTGTTCGAATGTTTGAGGTCGGAGAATCCGATCGTACGCGGCCATGCCGCAGACGCCGTGGAGAAGATCGGCCGGGTCAGTCCGGAGTTTTTCCTTCCCCATGTGGATGAAATCATCACATTGCTCGAAGAGGATCATGTCCCAATGTTGCAGTGGCACCTGGCGATGCTGCTTGGTCATTTGGCCGTCTTCCCGCAATATCCGACGCTTTTTGTCCCCGTGCTGATCGATTTGCTTGATGAGGATCAATTATTCACACAATCATGGGCGGTCACCAGCCTGGCGATCATAGCCAGGGTAGCTCCCGAATTTCAGAACTCAGGTTACCTCTGCAATTGCAAAGTATGAAAACGCCTCAAGCGCGGCCTTGCGCAATCGAGTAAGAAAAGCGCTGGATGTGCTGGTAGGTGGAAAACCGTTTCCCAAGGGGTGGGTCAAAAGCCTCTTGGTGGAAGAATTAATGCAAGACGAAAATGACGGCTAAGATTCATAAAAAAGTTCCCGGATTTCACAAATCCGGGAACTTATCTTGTAAATCTTTATTTTAAGCTTTATTGGACTAAGCACTTCTATACGTTATCGTCCATCAAGGGGATAACGCCCTCTTTACCCTTCTCCATCTGTTCGATTTGAGCCAGCACTGCCGCATGGGACTTGCGCGTGATCGGGTACCAGATCAGGAAGGGCAGCACGACCAGGATCATGAACACCGAGATCGGGCCGAAGAAAAGGCGGATGCCTAACCGGGCATGTTCAGTTTGAACCACATTGGGGATATAGCCGAACAGGTTCAGCGCCCACCCGGAAGCCGCAATACCCAACGCGCCGGTCAGCTTGCCCATGAAGGCCCAAATGCCGTAATAAATGCCTTCCCGCCGTTCACCCGTCACCAGTTGATCATATTCCATCACATCAGGGATCATGCTCCAGGGGAAGACGTATTGTGCACTGAACCCCAACCCGGCGAAGAAAGCGACCACATAGATCAATGGAGTCGGTCCGTAGGGGAAGAAAAAGGTTAATACAACAGCAATTGAGGCGATCCCCAACCCAAGTGCATAGGATGGGCCTTTATTGATCTTGTCCGCCACCCATTTCCAGGGCAGCAGAAAGATTGCGATCGTGCCCAACATGGTGATCATCACCAGTGGGATCTGATCGGCCATATTGAGTTGATAGGTCAGGAAATAGGGCATCAGACTGGTCAACAGGGTAAATCCGATGCTGACGATGGTCGAAACAATCAACAGACGCACAAAAGGTTTATTTTTAAAACTGGACAGGATTGCTTTTACTGGCGGCAATTTGGAAGGCTTGATATCCCGATTGGCCTTATTCTTTACGCCAAAAACAGTCGTCAGGATAGATACTGCTGCAACCAGGCCAAATACCGCCCCCATCCCGCTGTAACCTGCCCGGTCACTCCACCCCAAACTGTTAATGAACATCCCGGCTATCATTGTTGTAATTGCTGCGCCAATGATATATCCGACAACGGTGAAGATCTCCCGCACCGCAATCAGAGATGTGCGTTCCTTATAATCATAGGTCAGTTCTGCCGACATGGCATTATAAGGCGTCCCGACCAGCGTGGCGAAAGTGTCAAACAGCAGGAACGAACCCAGCACCATCAGGAACGCGGCGATACCCTTCAACCCCTGCGGCAGGGAATACATCAGCCAGAAACTGATTCCAAATGGAACCGCACCCACCAACATATAAATCCGGCGACGGCCGAACTTACTCTTGGTGCGGTCACTCAAGTAGCCGAACAGAGGATCGTTGAAGGCATCCCAGGTCAGCTTACCGACGAGCAATGCCGTCCCAGCCGTCGCCGGGTCGATCAGAGCAATATCGGTGTAATAGAATAACAAGAAGAATTGGATGGAGGCTGTGGTTAATGAATTGCCCAGATCTCCGATCCCATATAAGATTTTGGTTTTAATGACAGTTTTTTATCCATCCTGACTTACTTCTCCTTCTCCTTTTGGGAATAATAAGCCTTCGCGGCGAGTAAGAATTCATCCGCCTTGACCACTTTGACCTTTTCCGGGTCAAGGCTGGCGGCAAACTTGTAAACATCGGTGATCGTGGTGCGATAGGCAAAGAGATGGACGGCGATGAATGCCGGTTTATTTTCGACTTGATGCGATCAATTCCCGTACGCCCGCCAATACCTGGTCAGAATCCACGGCGATCTTTTCCAACGGCGGCCACATGTTGGCGATGAAGGGTTTGCCTTCCTCCAACATCTGGGGATACTGTCCAAAGTGAAGGTAACCTGCCAGATATCCGATGAAATCAGGCGTCCCTTTCACGGTTTCTTTCACGATCCGCCGGGGCGGATCGGCGATATAGGAGGTCAGCACTTTGATATCCGCTTTTCGGCAAATTCGGTCGGTCTCCTGCAGGTAGCGCTTGAAGTGACGTAGGATTGGCGGGATGACGTACCCCGCGCCGGACGGCCCTGCCAGCAGGTAATCTTTGGGGGTTAGAGTCCGGTAATAGCGGGAATAGAGCGCGGGCGCCATCTCCACCAGGTAAGGTTGCACCTCCCAATTGAAAGCCACCTTACCGCGTTCCTTGCGGTCCCAGTTGCCGTTTTCACGGATGTTCATCAACAGGAGCTGGTCGCCATCGGAGAGCGTGAAGGTCAGGTAGACCTTATCCTGCTCCAAAACGACGTCGGATTCCCGTTTTTGGGGCTGTTTGAAATCATAATCACAGGGGACACTGGCGTGGAAAGAGAAATTACTGGCCATATGCGTAGGGATCAACCGTAAACCGTTGCTTGAAAGGTGCAGCATGAAAGAGAATTCATCCTCACGCTGCGTATGCCATCCAAAGACAGTCGGAAACGGTGAAAAAGTGGTTTTACGCTGTATCCTCGTCGCCAGACGGGCTTCCGGATTCCCCAAACCCATCAAAAACAAACCCAAACCCCTAAAAAATCCCTCCAAATGAAGGTTGAAAATGACATTCCGCAGCCCAATCGGACCGGCGGTTATCAACAGCAACAAGGTTTGACCGGCTTTAGCGAGCGGTCGGGCAGCGCCGGTACCGAGGCTGTAGGTGAAGATCCGCTCACGGACGAGGTAATCGACGAATTCAGGCCGGTGCCAGCCTGGTTCAACACAGGCTACCATTCCTGCCTGGCAGCGCGGGCGAAGTTCCTTTTCAGCCCAACGATAGAGGTCAAGGCGATCCACCCAACGGCCGCGTAAATCATGCTTCACCGGCAAGTCCCCACCCAAACCAGCGCCGAATTGATCCGGCGAGAGGATCAGAAGGTCCTCCTGGCCGGCCAGCATGATCGCAATATTGACCGTGTCGATCTGCGCCGGATCCCAAACCACGATTCCGGTGACCGTTTCACCGTATTTTCGGATTGCATCTTCTAATGATTTGAGAGTGGGAAAATTTAAGTCCGAAGTTCTTTTCGTAATATTTCTGGTTCTCACGGTCCTGAAAACCGATGAAATCCTGATATTTTGCCTGCCAGACGTCATCCGGGATGAAAACTTCATTCGTCGTCCGGTCTGCAACATCATCATAACGCCCCCAATCGAGCATCAACTGCGGTTCGTTACGGTTCGCCAATCCCGCCAATCCCGCGGCGGTCAGCCTATCTTCATAAGATAAGTCAGCAAGGTTGAGTGAGAAGCACGATTCCCGCATCAAAGACACAGCTTTCTTATTGTTAGGACGTACTGGAGATGTATTTTTTGGTTATCGAGCCGAATGGGGACAAGTATATCACAATCCATTTTGTTTATATCTTACTTATCGTTTCGGGCTATAATGTTAGAGATGAACTCACAAAATAGAGAGGTATTCCAATGAAAATCGCCTTTATAACGGACGATGGCAAGACCATCAGTCGTCACTTTGGCCGGGCAGGCCATTATTTGGTCGTCGAAATCGAAAATGGTGAGGAAGTATCCCGGGAAATGCGGGATAAACTGGGGCACCAAAACTTCACTCAATCCGGCGAACATCACGACCATGACCATCACGACCACGATCATCACGAGCAAGGTGCGCACGCCGGCGCCGGCGCCCACGGCAAGCATATGAGCATGGCGGAAGCGATCGGCGACTGCCAGGTGCTGGTTTGCGGTGGGATGGGTATGGGCGCATACCAGAGCATGCAGCAGTTAGGGATCACCCCGATTGTGACCCAGGAAAGTGATATCGATGCCGCTCTCAGTGCTTATCTTAGCGGAGATCTCAAAGATCACACCGAAATGCTCCACTAATCCAATCAACAACAGCCTGTGATTTTCTTTCACAGGCTGTTTCTTCTCATTCCAAGCACAATTTTCTTCATTTCAATACCTAGGGAGGTTTAGGGATGTTTGAGCTGCAGGAATATATGGTCCTTTCATAACAAATCAACGCCAATCTGACCAGCAAAACGGTCCGATCCGGGAATTGGGGTAATGCAGAGCACAAATTCGTCTGGCATAACCGGACCGCTGAGGAATTCGACTGCGTTGGTTCGCGGAAAAGTTGTTGGTGAATCCGATAAAACGATGAAACCGACCTGTTAGGTCAATTCTATAATTATGTCCGCAAAATGGACAAAAACGCTGTTGGGAAATGCCTGCCCTGTCTGCGGAAAGACCATTGAGAAGATCAGTTACCTGGGCGGGGCCTGTTATTTCTGTCTGGAATGTCAAAAAATAAGTTGAAATCGTAGGAAAATTTCAACATTATATCATGGCTATGCGAATATTATATAATTTTTCAAGCCTAAACCATCTGCTAGATAGAAAAACCCGATGCTGGTCACCAACATCGGGTTGATTTTAATTTGTAGGTTCTGCGATCTTATTAGGAAATGGTGAAATCCACCGAATCGATCCCCGTTGACCCATTCGGGCGGCGGCCAACTGATTCCGTCACCTGTAAATCCCCATTGCCATCATAAGCCCTGACTTGCGCCGTGTGCTGACCGGACTGTACGGGCCAGTCATAGCGCCACTGGACCCAGGTGAGTGGACTCAGCGCCGGCGTCCGCAGGGCTGCTTCATCCCAGCCTCCATTATCGACCTGGACTTCGATCTTGCTGATGCCCCGGGCACCCGCCCAGGCGATCCCCCCTATTGGGACCATATCATTCTCAATCGAGTCCACTGCGACAGTGTCGATAACGGAAGTCGTACGCACGATCGCTTCAGCGCTCCACCCCCGGTCGACCCAATAACCTGGACCTTGATGGTCGATTGCTTCCATCGTGGTGATCCACTTGGGCTGCTTCATCCCAAAACGGTTTGGAATGTAAATCCGCAGGGGAAAACCATGCTCGTATGGCAAAGGTGCATTATCCATGGCATACACCAGCAACGTACGAGGATCCATCATATCTTCCATGCTGACGCTCTCGTAGAAACCGTCCGCAGCCGTGATGTAGAGTTCCTGCGTTGTTGGTGAAAGGCCAATATCAGTAAGCACATCCCGCAGCCTGACGCCGGTCCACTTGGCTGTACTGACCAGCGACCCACCCACCGAATTCGAGATACAACCCATCGTGACAAACTGTGAATATTCCGGGAAGGTTTTGATATCACTTATATTCATCGTAGTTGGATTGCTTACCAATCCTTTGATATCGACCGTCCAGCTGTTCTCATTCAACTCCGGTGGTTCCGTATTTATGTCGATTTTATAAAAGCCTCGCACTGAAGTAATTTCGGGACGAGTGCCAGGTGCAGGCATGACCCTATTTTCCAGTTCAGCCAGTGAAGGAGAAGCCGCCGGGCCGTTTGTCGTATCCACACCAATCGCTTCGATGGTTGGCGGGACATTACTGGCATCGCTCTTGAAGATTGAGCCGCCTCCACTGCACATTCGTCTGCTGATTTTTAGGGCTTCGCCTGTTGGGGAACAGGAATCCCAGTCCGCCAGCAACCAGTGCGGCCACAGCAGTCCCGATGGTATACAACAGACGACGGCGTGAGAGATCCGTCTTTTCAAGTTCACCTGCGGGGAAAAGCACATTCTTGATCATCCAGCCGGTGAATGCACCCCAAAGAATGGTGAAAACACCTAGAGCGACCACACTACCCAGCATTCCTGCTGATGGATAGCCCAGGTAATTGATCATAAAGGAGAAAAGGATCCATAGAATAGCGCCGCCGATCAGACCATAGATCACCAGGTTGTTACGCCGCTCGACTTTCCTGCCAATATTGGTCAAAACCAGCCCGAATATTCCCCCGACCAAGGCGATCAATACCGTCGCCAGGATGGATTGCATGATCGTGTCGAGTACACCGAGGTTGGGCGTGGAAACCTGCTGCGAGCCCTGCAGCAGCTTGTCAATACCAACATACACCATCAAGCGTGGCAGCACCCGCGTCAGGTAATCGAGAAGATTGAATGCAATGAAGGGTACACCAAACAATTGGCTGCCCAGGAAACTGAGTGCTGTGATGGGCAAACTTGCCAATGCACCGATCCCAAATCCGGCCCATCGTAAAGACCTTTTCTTCTCAGTCATGATCGAACTCCTATCTACGAATTAAAAGATAATGGAACCGAGCAGCAGTGATGGATATTCAATGTGAATTGCCAGTGTGATGTTAACTTCAAAATTTAGTTACCATTAATTAATTATATGGAACGATTATACCAACGACGCGTTTATGAAATCAAATGTCATCCAAACCGAAATAAGAGTAGACTTTTTTCCCACCGCAATAACACGGTATACTACTATCTACTAAAATTCAGGGTTTGAACCCCAAAGCTGCAAACAACCATGAAACGTACACTCAGTCATTTTCCCCTTTATGCATTAATATTCCCGGCCGTCACCGTCCTGCTTCTAGCCGCCAACAACCTCGGGCAGATCCATTTCAGTGTTGTCTGGCGTCCCTTGCTGCTCAGTCTGGCTTTTGGGCCGGTGATCTTCCTCATTTGCTGGCTCATTCTTAGGAACCCGATCCGGGCGGGGTTATGGCGTTCCTTATCTCATTTTTCACCCTGACCTATGGCCATTTCTACGAAGTGATGAAGGACCGGGTGATCGGCAGCTGGGTGATCGGTACCCAGCTCTACACGCTGATCCTTTGGGGGCTGCTCTTCCTCCTGGCCGTTTACTTACTGATGATCCGATTGAAAAACTACGAGAGCATTACCCAGATCCTCAATATCATGGTTCTTGCATTGCTCCTTTTCCAGGTCGGCCGCATCACGGTGGATGAAGTCAATGTAAGGATTGCTAATGCCCAGACGAAACAGGATGAATTCGATACGACTTTGCTGCATCCGGAAAATACCTACGATCTGCCGGACGTTTATTTTATTCTGTTGGATAAATACGGTCGCTCGGATGCGCTCAAAGCGTATTTCAACTACGATAACTCCGATTTCATCCAGGGCCTGGAAGACCTCGGCTTCTGGGTGGCTGACTGCAGCCGCTCAAATTATTCCTTCACCGTCATGTCATTGGCTTCCCAACTCAACCTGGATTATGTCAATCACCTGACCGATACCCCCAACCTGAAAACGACCTCAGCGCTGATCAAGAACAACCTGGTTCACAAAGCATTTGAAGACATCGGTTATACGACCATCGCCTTCGATATGGGGTTCTCCTGGGGCAATATGAAGACTTCGGATTATTATTTTGACACTTATCCATTGGACGTCAACACCTGGTATATGGATCCCTTTGAAATTCTTTACCTGAAGAGCACGATCGGAATCCTGATCTTTGAGGATAACTCGGACCTGGGTGCGCAGGTGACCCTGAGCGACCTGGAGCGGAAAGCGCAACGCACCAACCTGATCCTCGACATCCTGCCGGAAATTCCCCAGATGCCGGGGCATAAATTCGTCCACGCGCACATCGTCAGTCCCCACCCACCCTATATCTTCAATGCGGATGGGACGCTCAACCCCGATGCCGAGGATATTCCCGAAAAGGAAGGCTATCCCACCCAACTGGCGTATCTTGAACCGCGCGTTCTGGATGATGTCCAACAAATCCTGGAGAACTCCAAACGTCCACCGATCATCATCATTGAGGGCGATCACGCTTTTGACAAAAAGTACGTCACGTCCAACCTGCTGGCGCTCTATCTGCCGGATGGCGGCACAGAAGGCCTGGATGGGCACATGACCCTGATCAATGTCTTCCCCTACATTTTCAACACCTATTTCGGGACGCATATCCAGTATTTTCCGGACCTCAGCTATACCCACACCAAAGACTGGTATGAATCCGTGCCGATCGACGAATGGAACCCGGCCTGCATCCAAGACTGAAGACCATAGGAATTAAAAAAGCCGCACCAATCAACCGGTGCGGCTTATTTTTCGACCTTCGGAGGTCCGGACCAGATCCAAGGCGAAACCAGCAGTCCTGATCGAAGGCAGCTATGTATAGGTCAGCAGCACCTGCATGATGCGATCCATATCTTTGATTGGCCCATCCATCCCCCACTGCTTCAATCGTTGAAATAAGTTTTCGGTCACCATTCACAATTCACATAGTTAAGTTACAATCAAGCCCTGATTGGAGTGGCTTGATGGAAAACAGCACCAACGAAAAATCACAACTCAACCGCGGTTTCCTGGTCGCCCTGGCAGCAGCGGTCGTGCTTTCCTTTACCGGGATCCTGATCCGGATGGTCTCCGAGGATTACGGGCTTCCCGCGCTGATCCTCGCCTTCTGGCGGGATTGCTTTGTGGTGCTTTGCGCGCTGCCTTTCCTGGCGATCTTCAAGCCGAAGCTGCTCAAAGTGGACTCTCGGCAAATCCCTTTCCTGATCGCCTTTGGCGCAGTTCTGGCGCTCTTCAACATCCTCTGGACTCTGGCCGTCACGCTCACAGGTGCCGCCGTAGCGACAGTATTATCTTATTCCTCAGGAGGGTTCACAGCATTCTTTGGCTGGTGGCTGCTGAAAGAGACCCTCGGCTTGAAGAAGATCACAGCTGTTGTGCTCTGCCTGGTCGGTGCATTGTTCGTCTCCGGCGCAACCCAGGCGGCCGCCTGGCAGACCAATGCACTCGGGATACTCACCGGACTCTTCTCAGGGCTGCTCTATGCCGCTTATTCCCTGATGGGCCGGACGGCCAAACACCGCGGGTTAAATCCCTGGACAGCGCTTTTTTATACTTTCCTCTTTGCCGCCCTGATCCTGCTGGCGATCAACCTGCTGCCACTGCCCTTCATCCCGGCTACAGCATCACATCCCGCGGACATGTTCTTCCTGGGGACCCAGTGGCGCGGCTGGCTGCTCCTGCTCCTCCTGGCTGCCGGCCCGACCCTCTTGGGGTACGGTCTCTACAACGTCAGCTTGAGCATGCTGCCTTCCAGCACAGCCAACCTGATCGTGACTATCGAGCCCGTGCTGACCAGCATCACCGCCTTCTTCCTGTTGAATGAACGGCTCACGCCGCTGGAACTGCTGGGCAGCGGCCTGATCCTGGCCGCCTTGGTCATCCTGCGGCTGCGCAAACGTGCGCCGAAGACCACCGAAATGCCACGTTTAATCCTCAATTTGTATTGTTCACGATCATCCGAAAAGTCATTGACACTGGATTCCAACGCGTCTATACTAAAACACATCTATAGACCATCCCTATGGATGGTAACCAGAGGGTTAGGAGCTTGAAATGACAGATTCAGAGAAAATCACCATCAACATCGGTAGTGTGGATTTAGGCCGTATCGACCTGCTGGTTCAGGAAGGATTCTATTCCAACCGAACCGATTTCATCCGTACCGCGATCCGCAACCAGCTCGAACGCCAGAGCACGACCGTCAATTCGATCAAATCACGTAAATCCATGGTGATCGGCACCCTGCTCTTCAACAGCCGCGACCTGCAGGAGAAAAAAGCCAATAACGAGATGGTCAATATCAAAGTGATCGGGATGCTGATCCTGGCTGACGATATCACCCCCGAATTAGCACTTGATACCATTCAATCGATCACAGTCCATGGTGTATTTAAGGCCCCGGACGACCTCAAAGAGGTTCTTAAAGAGCGGATAAATTCGCACGCCTGACGTTATCAATCCGTTTTTCTGGTATCATAGGGTGGAAAACCATTAGATAAATATCTAGCGCCCTAAAAGGAGTATCTGCAAACATGGAAAAAACCACGTTACCTCCCCGCTCGGAAGTACCGGTTGAAGAAACCTGGAACCTGGAATCTATTTTCCCGGATGTTGAAGCCTGGGAAAAAGGCCGGGAGCAGGTCTTAGCCGAGATCCCTGGCATCGCCGCCTATAAGGGCAAGTTGGGAGATGGCCCCCAAACGCTCGGTGATTTCATTGAAGCTTATGAGCATATCTTGCGCCTGGCGCTGCGTGTCATGCTCTACGGACGGCTCGAGACCTCGGTCGACAGCGGCGACCAGCAAGCCCAGGCTCGGGCTGGACAGGGTCAGAGCGTGATCGTGCAATTGAGCGCTGCGCTGGCTTTTATGGATCCGGAACTCATGTCAATCGGCTTCGATACCCTGCGGAAATGGATCAAGGAAGATGATCGCCTGTCTGATTTAGGACATTACATCGATGAACTGGAGCGGCAGAAACAGCACATCCGCTCGGATGAGGTGGAACAGGTGCTTGCGCTGGCCGGTGAACCGCTCAGCGATTTCTTCCGCGCCTATAACGCCATCACCAACGCTGACCTGAAGTTTGAGGATGCAATAGCGGAAGACGGCACCGAACGTGAAGTTGGGCAGAGCAGCATCGCTTCGCTGATCACAAACAAGGACCGCAAGATCCGCCAGACCGCTTACGAAAATTATGCCGATGGTTACCTGGCTTATAAGAACACCATTTCCGCTATCCAACTCGGACAACTCCACCGGGATGTCTTTATCGCGCGGAACCGCAATTACTCCTCTTCGCTGGAAGCATCTTTGGGGAACAACAACATCCCGAAAGATGTCTTTTTCGCCCTGATTGAGACCTTCAAGAAACACCTTCCCACCTGGCACAAATACTGGAAGGTGCGCAAGCAGGCTTTGGGCCTGGATGAAGTTCCACGTTTATGACATCAAAGCCCCCCTTTCGGACAAATCCCCCGAAGTACCCTTCGAGCAAGCCATCGCCTGGATTTGTGAGGGTATGGCACCTCTGGGCGAGGATTACGTAGAAACCATCCGCAAAGGCGCACTGCAGGATCGCTGGGTGGATCGGGCTCGTAACCGCGGTAAGCGACTGGGTGCATTTTCCAGTGGAGTCTATGACACCAATCCGTTCGTGATGATGAGCTATGCCGACGACGTTTTCAGTATGAGCACGCTGGCCCACGAACTCGGTCACTCGATGCACTCCTATCTGACTCGCAAGACGCAGCCCTTTGTCTACAGTCAGTACTCACTTTTTGTCGCCGAAGTTGCCAGCAACTTCAACCAGGCAATGGTGCGGGATTATATGTTCAAAACCCAAACCGATCCCGCGTTCCAGCTGGCGCTGATCGAAGAAGCGATGTCGAATTTCCATCGTTATTTCTTCATCATGCCCACACTCGCCCGGTGGGAACTGGAAATGCACGAGCGTGCTGAATCCGGCAAGCCCCTCACAGCCAATATCATGACTGATGTATGCGCCGAATATTTCGGTGAAGGCTATGGTGAAGGTGTTGTTTACGATAAGGACCGGGAAGGGATCACCTGGGCGCAGTTCCAGCACATGTATATGAATTTCTACGTTTACCAGTATGCCACCGGCATTTCAGCTGCACACGCCCTGGTGAAAGGCATCCAGGAAGGCGGTCCGGATGAGGTCGAGCGATACCTGTCCTTCCTCAGTACAGGCGGCAGTGTCTATCCGTTGGACGCTTTGAAAGCCGCGGGCGTCGATATGACCAGCTCGGAGCCGGTCGATGCAGCCTTTGACGTCATGGCGTCTTATGTGGATCGTTTGGAAGCATTGGTAAAAGCCGGAGAGGTGTAATTTATTCTAGAAGATCAAAATCCCGGGATCTATAGATCCCGGGATTTTCTTTTCAATTTTCCTATTGTATTCAACGGGCCGCCACAGAGGGCGGCCCCTACATTATTAACTAAAGATAAATTATAGTAATAAGAATCAAATTCATTTATTGATTCTCTTTATCCTTTTCCCAATTGATTGGATTCGCTTCGATGTAATCTATGATAGCTTGATGATCTCGGTCATTCCTGATGATATGTTCATAATATCCTCGTTGCCAAAGTTTCTCAGAAAATGGCGGCCATCCAAATTGACTCACACCTTCTATATATCTCGTTGTAGAAATCGATTTGAATCGACTAACCATAGCAGGCAAACCAAAACGATTTCCTGTAGGGGCCGGCCTCTGTGCCGGCCCAATACTTTCAGTGAATAAAATAACCATATGAATGTGGTTGGGCATTACAATAAAATCATTTATTTGAATCTTAGGAATATATTCCGAAAATTCATAAATTAATTTATTAATCATTGAACCAGCTTCAGTAAAGACCATTTCGCTACAAACAACGTTTCCAAAAAGACACATTCGTTTCCTTGTAACGATTGTGACAAAATATGCCCCTTGTTGACTATAATCGAAATCCGGTAAACAATTCCTTTTTCGTATTGGTTTTTCAGAGCGTCTTGGAGACAAAGCAATATCCCCTTTTACTGAAATTTAAATTAGAAATTTTATGGCTTTAATCAAGTTAATTATATCGGGCCACCCTCTGTGGCGGCCCCTACACAGATTTATTCTTTACCACTCCACCCCCACTAATCTGGACGATAAATCCCACAATTTCTTCGCCAAAACCGGATCCTGTGCCTTCTTACTCGGTGCCATCGGCTGACAATCCTTGAAATAATATCCATGTGTTGTGTCGACCGTTTCCTCCCCGGCCAGATACACATACGTCCGGGCTGGGATATCCGGTGACGTACCCGCATGACGCCTGCGCCGCCAGACCCAATCGGCGATCCCATTGCTGCCTTTACTGGCAATCCCCGTATTCACCAGACCCGGGTCCACCGCGAAGGCGGTCAGGTCCGAATATCGCCGATTCAGTTCGTAAGCGAACAATACATTGCACAACTTACTGCGTTTATAAGCCATCAGCCCGATATGCGGCCAGGGATGTGTGATGCGGTTCAGGCAAAGCGGGGTCGTCCGGTGAGAATAGGAACTTGTCATCATCACCCGGCCATTGGCGCGGCGGAGCCAATCCAGCAATTCGTGGGTGAGCAGAAACCCGGCCAAGTGGTTCACCGCGAAGGTCGTTTCGATGTCATCTTCGGTGAGCACCCTCTTTTCCATATAAACCCCGGCGTTGTTGACCAGCACATCCAATCGGTCGAAGCCATTATTCTTCAAGGTCTGTTTTACCTCAACAGCTAACCGGCGGACCTGGGCCTGGCTCGCTAAATCCGCCAGGAGATAGATCACCTTCGCCTGTGGCACCGTCTTCAGGATTGATTCGGCCGCAATTGCGTTACGTTCAGCCGACCGGCCGACGCCGATGACGAACGCCCCGGTTTCTGCGAATTGTCGCGCAACCGCCAGACCAATCCCGGAAGTCGCACCGGTGACGACCACAGCTTTGCCACTCAAATCATATGCCATACTTGTCCATTCTGATTCATTTATTTCGTTTCCTGAAACAAGCAGATTATAATACCAATATATACCATTCTCCGAGGGTAGGGATATCATGGCCGAAAGTTATTTTCTAATTACCGGTGGCTTAGGCGGGTTGGGCAGCACGTTTGCAGCAGAATGTGCTGCACAAGGTCATGACATCCTGCTTGTGGACCGGCACCCACAAGGTGATGACGTGGTCAAATTTCTACGCGGTAAACACCCTGTAAATATCCAATATCAACAATGTAATCTTGCCGATCTTGAAGAGCGAACCCGCCTGCTGGAAGTATTGGATCAACGGCAGTATAGGTTTTCCGGCCTGATCAATGTAGTTGGACAGGAATTTGAGGGACCTTTTCTGGAACGCACTCGAGCCGAATTGATGCATATGCTCCAGCTCAACCTGGGAGCAACGGTGGACTTGAGCCATGCCATCCTGCAGCGACGGGACGAATCCCAGCGGTTCCTCCTGATCAATGTCGCATCTTTGGGTGGTTTCTACCCGATGCCCTATAAGGCAGTCTATTCCTCCTCGAAACGCTTCATCATCAGTTTCTCCTTGGCGCTGCGTAAGGAGATCGAAGCCTTTGGCAATGTGACCGTGCTTTGTCCGGGAGGCTTGCCAACCAACGCCGAGTCGATGAAAAAGATCTTCCTGCAGGGATTCTGGGGCAAAATGACCGCACATGATACCGGTGAAGTGGTACGGAAAACCTTGCGCAAAGTCAAAAAGAACATTCCGGTGTATATCCCGGGACTGCCAAACCGTCTTTTAGCTTTCCTCGCACACCTGCTGCCTGAACGCTGGCAGGCGTCTTACCTATCTAATCGCTGGCGGAAAAAATTAGCAGACCTGGATCTATGGCGTTTAACGGAAAAGCAGCATTTGAAATAAACGGTATTACGTTTTCTCCCTATCTCAAAAAAAACCTATCTAACATTATCCAACAACAATACATTCAAACTATCCGCTTTCCTGCGTTAATTATCCCATGCTGAAAGTATGATTAACCTAAACTAGAGAAAGGAATTCTAATGATTTCATATTTTAGTGGCATTTTTGAACCCTTTACAGGTAGTCTGGGGCTTGGTATAGCGATTCTCGCCATCGTGGTTGGTTTCATCAGCCTTTTCTTTGGTCGCAGATTATATTGGTTTTTCGTTGGCGTCGCAGGCTTCTTGCTTGGTTTGATGTTCGCACCCTTACTTTTCACCAACCTCAACCCTGCCTGGCATCCTTGGATCAGCATATTCGTCGGTATCGTGTTTGCCCTTCTGGCTTTAGCTTTGAATAAGTTTATGATCTCACTTGCAGGCGCGATTGGACTAGGCTCAGTTGTTTATGTACTAGTAGCACCGAATATGTCTCAAGGAGCTGTGATTGTTCTGAGCGTAATCGCAGCTGTGATCGGATTTATCGTAGCCTGGCTTCTCTTCGATTGGGGTTTAATGATCTTCTCTGCTCTGGCAGGATCATCGCTGGTGACGAGCGGCATTGTTTCACTGATACCAAGTGTTGCCACAGTTGACCTGATCATCTTCCTGGCTCTATTTATCATCGGGTTGATTTACCAGATCTCAGTATGGTCACGTTCTCGAGTTCAAACAGAAGTCATCGATTAAGAGATTGTTGACAACAAAGATGCCGAATAAGAATAAATAAATCCGGCATTAGTAAAAATGGCCACTTATCTGAGTGGCCATTTTTAAATAATCTGCTGATTTTCAAGATAAACTGTTTTTCCTTTTTTAACCACCTGCCAGGCTACCAAAATTCGCTCACGCAATGTCTGAGACATTTTTAGGGGTAACGCATCAGTATCGAAAAATTGCCAATCAAGTAATTCCTCTTGATTTAGTTTTATTCGTGTTTCAATTTCCGACGTAATGATATCACCATCAAAAATGAACATTAACGATTCCGTTTTCTGATCTCTTGGATGATTGTAATCCACCAAAAGTAACCGCCCGATTGGCAGTTCCAGTCCAAGTTCCTCACCCACTTCCCGGAGACAAGCTGCCTTCGGTGATTCGTTTTCCTCTACCACACCGCCCGGAAGCCCCCACCCCTCCTTGTACGCCGGCTTTACTAAAAGGATTCGGCCTTGTGCGTCACGGAATAAAACCCCTGAAGCCATCCTTTTCTTTGGCAGGGTTCTGAGATACGCTGCATAATCCCTGGAAACCAAATTAAGCCTCTCTGGTATCGTGGCTTTTTTGACTAATTTCCCACACCAAAAACGTGGATCACCGATTTAGCTTCATCCCCGAGGCGCTCAACGATGAAGAACAGACCGTTCGCCCGGTCAAAAGCTGCGGCGCCGACCAGGTCCCGTTTATAGATCTCCACACGGGTCACCGGGTCAAACCAGAAATCGGTCAAGTCCAGCATGGCATAAGGTTGGGGCTGGTAGGTCTCCCACTCCCCAGCGGCGACCTTCGCCAGATCGGCCGGGTCAAAGAACAGGATCGCGGGCATGAAACTCTCCGCCCAGAATCCCCGGTTGTCGTAGGGATAATCAGGCACATCCGGGCAAGTTAGAGCCGGGTCATCCGCGCAGGCGTAATCCCAGACCACACCGTTAGCGAACCCATACCAATTCTCGCCCAGTGCTTTGGTACCGGTGAAAACCACCGCATCCCCTGCGTCGGAAGTGAGCCAGGCCGCGCCCCACCAGTGATCCGATTCGGCATATCCGTTCATCATCGTATTCTCATCCGCAAGAATCTCAGGCAGGCCTTCCGGCTGGGTACCATAGAGCAGGAGCGGTTGAACCGAGGTCAATGTTGCACCTGATGCGGGCGGGTTGCCATCCAGCCAGGGTGCAAAGGCGAAAATGGCCGGGCCGAATCCGCTCCAGACGCCTTCACGGAAGCGTCCGGTCGCCATCCGGTAGCCCTGAACATAGTGTCCGCCCAGTCCTCCGGAATTTCAAACAGATAGTCGTTTGTCGCGTAGTTGGTGAACCCGTCAAACACCCACAAACCAGCCGGATCCGGATTGCTCAAATCCAGCGAGGCCCAACCATGTGAAGGTTCAAATTCCTGGATATGCTGACCGAGGGCAAAATGCAGTTTTGGTTCGGTCGTCTCCCCCATCGCGGGCAGGTACTCGATACCCATCCGGGGCAGCGCCAGGTCGTCCGTGATACGTCCACCGGTGATATCGGCGAAAGGCTGTAAGGTTTCAGCCGTGTTGAGGTCGTCCAGGTTATCACTGATCACGGGTGCCGGGATGCTCACCTCGGCGACGTATAGCTGCTGGTCGTGTCCGACGATGTAAAGCGAACCGCCGAATCCATCCACGCTGCCGCCGGGATCGCCATCGGGATAGAAGGTCATCCCATGACCGCTGTATTCCCAACCCATCCCGCCTGAATCATTCGGCAACCGGAACGCCCCCAGATAGACCAGATCGCCCGGATCGAGTGCGCCTGGCGGGGTCGTGCCATCACCGATGTTCACCTGGAAATCGGAAGAAGGAAGGATGGTCTCCTGCTGAGCGGGTGGCAGTTGTTCGTCCGCTGTTATCTCGACGTTTTCTCCTAACTGACCAGTCGAAGGCAGGTTGCATCCTGCCAGGATCAGCGTGAATATGACGACCAACACAATGGCAATTCGTTTGAATTTCATCTCAAACCCTCCGATATCACCGATTGATAAAACAACTATACAATAAACAACACATACGCTGCAATAAGCCAGTATTGAGGATTCGGGGCGATTACATCACGCCGTTGAATTTTGAATTCCGTTTCTATATAATCTTCTTAATCTTTGTTGTTATCCGTCCCAGAAATCATCTCAATTTAGCCATAACGAATTCAAATTACGCGAAAGGACACAAAAAATGAATTCGATCCTGGTATTTGTGATCACCTTTGTCATTTTTATGGCCGTCTGGATTATTGCCTTATTGATAGGCAGGGCAATCAATAAGAAAAAACTGGGCAATTTCCGCAAGTATATTGAAGAACATTTGCCGGAAATCGAGCCGGAGAAAGAACAGATCCTGATCGCCAAACAGAAGAGCAAGCAGGTTTCACCGAATATTGCTTTATTAATGCCGGAGAATAACCACCAGATCCTGATCCTTGTGGATGAAAAAGGCAGCGGCATCACTTTGAAACATTACAGTTATACCGACCTGAAAGCGGTCCGGTCATTTGACCAGGTGCTCAGCCGCGGCTTTTTCCCCAAGACCTACAGCTACGAGGAAGCGCTGCAAATAGATTTCAATGACGGGAGCTCTTACCAGATGGTCCTGGAGAACATATCCAACAAGCAGGGAAACGATCAGGGTGCTGACGTCGTCCGGAGTATGTTCATTCCCTGGCGTAGAAAGTTAAACGAAATCCTCGCTGCCTAAATTTATAATCTTCTGAACTCCAATTAGAGATCATGGTATCATCTAAACCTTGATTATTCTTCAAATATTAACTTAAAGGATTCCAATGAAGCCTGAAACCTTCCGTTACGATCGATTGATTAAGAGTGAAGATCTGAACCATCACCAGACGTTATTTGCTGGCCGCTGTGCCGAGTGGTTTGTTGAGGCCGGATTTATCGCCGTCGCCAGTGTTCTCCCGGCCGGTAACATCGTCTGCCTCAAGGTCCATGGCATGACCTTCTCAGCCCCGCTTCACCCAGGCGACATCGCCTGTTTTGAAAGCCGAATCGTGAAGGTAGGGCGGACTTCAGTGGCTGTCTACGTCAGCCTGCACACCTTGAAAAGCAGCGACCCATTGGTTAGCGGCTTTATCACCTTCGTCCACGTGAACGGTGATGGAAAATCCACCCCACACGGATTGACCCTGGAGCTGGAAACCGAAATGGATCGCGAGCTTCACCAGCAAGCCCTGGGTTTAACTTGATTGAAAATGACTTTCGTGATCAGGGACCACTCTGAAAAATCTGAGTGGTTCTTTTATTTTCCTCAATATTATATTAACTATATTGATTATTTCCAAGTAATTCATTATAATAATCAATATTCTGCTAAATATTGCAATTCAGTTCTTGGGTATCATTGCAAAAATCCGGGATGAGGATATACTAATTTTCATGAAAAATAAAACTGGACGGATATTGGGAATTATCTCGCTGCTGTTGGGCATCCTGCTGCTCGTCTTTATCGGTGTTGTTTCACTCTGGGGTGATATTGAAGCAACTTTTTTCGATGCCTCATTGATCCAGGCGGATAGGATCAAGCATCTGCAGTGCCCCCCGGTGATCACATCGAACGAGAACTCGTAACGTGAGGGCTGAGATCACAAATATTGACAAGAAACCGTTGACAATCGAGGTGCGGGCGCATGTCACGGATGGATTCGTCACCCTGATGAACGAATATATCACCGACGTCCCACTTGAACCGGGAGAAACCCAGACTGTAGACATTCCGATCAGACCTGAAGACGCCGCTTATGGTCGGTTGATCCTGGTGCGGGTCCACCAGATGAAGGAACTGTCCAATCCCTATAAAAATGCCTCTTGTGGCGTGGTTTTGGTAAATATCCCCTTCCTGACAGGAACACAGTTTGTGATCCTGGTGATCTTATTGAGCGCGCTGTTAACCATAGGTGGTCTAGTGCTTTGGGCGCTTCACTCACGCCCAATCGTCCTGAAACGTAAACGCACATTCACGTCTCTGCTGATTTTCGTAGCCTTATCGGTTGCGCTCGCGACCGTTGCGCTGATTGGGGGTTGGATAATTGGGGCTGTCTTAACGGCTGTTTGGGTGTTGATGGGCATCAGTCTGATCTATCAATTTTACTCAACATCAAGCAACAATGAGCCCAAAGCAGGCTAATAAAACAAGACCACCAGTTAAATAAATTTAAATGAATTTTCGGTCATTTCCAAAATGGAATGACCGATTTTTTAACATTCAACCACTATTTACTGCGAATTATTTCGTATTATTTCCCGACTTGATTTGTCGGAATCCTGTAATTCAATTATACTTATAGGCGGATTTACCACATTCAACCTCTATCTCTTATGAAGGAGTAGATATGAAAAGGATAGCTTATGTTGTGATCGCTCTTCTGGTGATCGCCAGCTTCAGCCTCACCGGCTGCAAAAAAGAAGCTGCGCTGGGCACCGAAGAGAACCCAATCGTTTGGGCGCTGGTTCCCTCTGGTGAGACGGATACGGTCCTGGCAGGTTTCCAGGATGTTGCTGATCTCATCTATGCTGAGACCGGACTCGTGATCGAGCCCTTCGTGGCAACTGAGTATGCAGGCGTGATCGAAGCCCTCTCAGCTGACCCACCGAAGGCCCAAATGTCCTCACTGGCAACATTTGCCTATATCGTTGCTTCCGCACGTGGCGCCGCAGATGTGGCCCTGGTTGCAGAACGCTATGGCAGTGCTTCCTACAATGGGCAGATCATCACCCGTGTGGACAGCGGAATCAATTCTGTTGAAGATCTGGCCGGCAAAACCTTCTGCCGCCCTGACCCACTGAGCACTTCTGGCTGGATCATCCCCTCCATCACCATGCGCGCATACGGTGTCAATCCCGATACGGATCTTGCTCAAGTTGTGGACGCTGGTTCACATGACGCCGTTGTTTCCGGCGTTTATGACGGCACCTGCGATGCTGGCTCAACCTTCGTTGACGCCCGCGCCAACCTGGAAGAACAGTATCCTGATGTCATGGATGTCGTCAAGGTTATCGAAGTTTCCGTCGATATCCCCAACGATGGTGTCCAATTCAGCCCCACAGTCCCCGCCGACATTCGTGAACCCATTGTTCAGGCTCTGATCAATATGGGTAATACGGACGAAGGTGTTGCAGCTCTTGACCAGGCATATGAATGGACCAAACTCGTCCCGAAGGACGACTCATTCTATGATCCCTTCCGCCAGGTTCTGGATGCAGCCGGTATTGATCCCGAAAGTCTGCTCGGCAATTAGTTTCTAACCATATCAATCAACCATCAAAGGGGGCTGGGATCTCCAGCCCCCTTTACAAAATTAAATCAGGGGATTATTGAATAAAAGGAAATTGGCATTATGCTTGAAATCCGAAATTTGACAAAGATTTATGAAGATGGGACACTCGCTGTCGATGACGTCAGTTTCACCGTCCCGGATGGTGAATTTCTGATCGTGATTGGCCTGTCCGGTTCTGGCAAGTCCACACTATTACGGTGCATCAATCGTTTGGTTGACCCCACAAAAGGGGAAATCATCTGGAATGGCGTGGATTTGGCAAAACTCGAAGGTGAAGAACTACGGAAAGCCCGTCGAAAGATCGGGATGGTCTTCCAGCACTTCAACCTGGTCGAACGCTCCACTGTGATGACCAATATCATGACCGGTCGATTGGGTTACAACAAAACCTGGCCGACCATGCTCCATCGTTTCCCTAAGGAAGATCGTGAATTAGCAGCAAGAGTTCTCAAACGAATGGATATCGAAGACCAGGCGCACAAAGCTGCCCGAGAACTCTCCGGCGGCCAGCAGCAGCGAGTTGGCATCGCTCGGGCCTTGATGCAGGATCCCGAACTGATGCTCGCCGATGAACCCGTTGCCAGCCTTGACCCTGTCCTGGCGCATTCCATTCTGGAGCATCTTGAAAAGTTAAATAAAGAAGATGGACTGACAATCATGTGCAGTTTGCACTACCTGGATCTGGTTCAAAGGTATTCCACTTCTGTGATTGGATTACGTGACGGAAAATTGGTCTATCAGGGAACCAAACATGACATTATCAATATGACCAATGAAGAATTTAAATCCATTTATGGTGAAGACGCTGAAAGGATCGGCGG
This sequence comes from uncultured Chloroflexia bacterium, assembly GCA_963748065.1. GTDB lineage: Bacteria > Chloroflexota > Anaerolineae > Anaerolineales > Anaerolineaceae > Brevifilum. Next base: position 74,158 of record CAVVHL010000014.1, read on the forward strand.
CGGCAGTCTGGAAGGAAATATTGACCAGGAAGGGGGTGTGGAATGAAAGCACGAAAACAAAACGTTTATCAAGAGAAAGAAAACAAGCCCAGTCTCGTTCCTCCCTGGATGGCAGCAGTCTTTTCAGCCATACTTCCCGGCTTAGGACAGGCATTTGCCAGGATGGTCCGTCGAGGCGTCATCCTTTTCTTCAGTTTTGCAACAATCATCGGTCTGATGATCTGGCGGTTCCGTTTAGCCGCTCCCCGTGATACGGGGATGATCGCGATCATGAAGAAAGCTTATCACCTCGAACCGATCATGATCCTGATCAGTGTCCTGATCGTTCTGCTTTATTTATGGAATATTTACGATGCATTTCAGGTCGCCAAAGCGGCAGGAAAGCCATTGGCACGCAAGCCCTTTATGGTCTTCCTTCTGTTGCTTCTGGTTTTCTTCTTCATCGGTTGGCAGATCGGTGAGATTGACCTATATGCACTTGTCACCCAGTTTGACGACGCAATCCCGGCTCTTTCTCGAGTGCTCTGGCCCTGGGAGAGGGCGATCACTTATCCTGAAGAAACCTGGATGGGTACGGCGATCATGGAAACCCCCTGCACCGAACCACCGCCACCGGCAAACACGCCTTCAGATGAAGGTCCTTATTTAATTGTTGACCCTACCTGTGGCGTCCCAACGACTCAAGAAGAAGGTGAAAATGGGGAAACAATCACGCTCCTGGGTACTGAGCTGGTTGTACAGGGTTTTAATTTTATACCGAATGTGGATGTTGAGATTTGGTGGCGTGACCCAGCCGGTTCACAATTCCGTCAGCGTCAGGACGGCGTGATCGTCGTGGTGACCCCGGATGACCAGGGTTATTTTAAAGTGACGATCAACTGGCCTTACAGGATCATCCCACCCAATTACCGTGAAGGTGTTTCGGAATGGGAGCTGCAGGGACGTCAGGTTATCTCTATTGGCGAGTGGCAGTTCAGTGAGGAATTGAAGCTTTCCGTTGAGAAAATGATCGAAACGATCTTCATCGGGATGATGGCCACCTTCTTCGGCATCATCCTGGCTCTGCCGTTCAGCTTCCTGGCTGCCCGCAACCTGATGAGTGCCAACCCCTTCACATACGGGATCTATTATCTCGTCCGCGGTGTAATGAATGTTGTTCGGTCTATTCAGCCGCTTATTTGGGCGATCCTGGCGGTGATCATCGTCGGCCTCGGCCCCTGGGCTGGCATTTTAGCTCTGACGGTGCACTCAATCGCCGCTTTGGGTAAGCTCTACTCTGAGGCGATCGAATTGATCGATCCCGGCCCGATTGAAGCCGTTCAAGCGACCGGTGCGAACTGGTTCCAGATCGTAATGTACGCCGTCATTCCGCAAGTTATTCCACCTTTCGTTTCATTTACGATCTATCGGTGGGACATCAACATTCGTATGTCCACCATCATCGGCCTGGTTGGCGGTGGTGGGATCGGCTACCTGCTGACGCAGTGGATCCGAAACCTGGACTACAGCGCAGCTGGTATTGCCGTCTGGTTCATCGCCATCACCGTCTCGGTTCTCGATTACGTCAGTGCCGAGATCCGTGAGCGTTTCGTCTAATACGAATAATTTTCAGATTAGAAGGCCACCCTAACCGGTGGCCTTTTTATTTTGATCTATTTTTCCACAGCGTAAATGTAACTCAAACACCTGCTCATTAAACCAACTATCTAATACCTAATACCTGATAAGGTATCCCCTTCCCATTCTCCCTTCGCAACTCACCTTTCACCTTCTGCTATAATATCCCCATTATTTCTTATTAATTTATTTGAAGAGGTCATCATGTTAAACATCATCACGGATAGCTGCGCTGATCTCAGTCAGCCATTGATTGACGCGGCACCAACTGCGCGTGATCCCTTTGCATGTCCTGGTGGACGGGCAAGACCATCATGACAACGACCTGACCCTGGCGCAGCTTTTTTCAAGCGTTGAAAAGACGGGAGAGCTCCCTAAAACCGCTGCGCCTTCTGTCAAGGAATTTCTGAGCGTTTTCGACTCACCGGATCCGGTTGTCTACGTCGGCTTATCCTCCCAGCTTTCGGCGACCATGTCGAATGCCCACCTGGCAGCGAACCAGCTCGGTAAAGTGGACCTGTATCTGGTGGATTTGCTCAACCTTTCCACCGGGATCGGGCTGCTCGCTTTGAAGGCTGCCGACTTGCGGGATGAAGGCTTGAACCCGCAAGAGATCGTGCACGATATTGAAAATACTCGCCCGAAAGTTCGTACAGCCTTTGTTATCGACACAATGGACTACCTCTACAAAGGCGGCCGCTGTTCGGGGTTACAGGCGGTTGTAGGCAGCATGCTGAAGATCCGCCCGGTGATCCATGTCCGGGAGGATGGTACGCTTGGTGTACTGGATAAGGTGCGCGGCAGCCGCAAGAAAGCACTCGACCGCTTGCTGGATGGATTCAGTAAAGACCTGCCAGCTATTGACCTGACGAGAGTTTTCGTCACCCATAGCGGATGCGAGCAAGATGCGGAATATTTAGTTGAAGGATTGAAAGGGTTGGCGGAGATCGAAAACATCCACACCACCCTTGCCGGCGCAACCATCGCCAGTCACTGCGGCCCGAACACCATCGGGATTCTATATATCAAGAAATGAATATCGGTTGAGAAATTTTAAAGAAAATGTGAACCCCATCCCGCCTGAGATAAAGCCGGAATGGGGTTAATAATGACTTATCAACACAGGGACGAAGCATGCAATATCTCTAAGAGTATTAATTGCTCGGATGTATCCTGTTTTCTCTATCCCCTTTCCTTCTCCCCCACCCGGTTGGAGGCCAGGATCACCGAGACCAATACACCCAACCCTACACAAGTCAAAATAAACAGAGTCAGCATCAATTGGTAACTGCCGATATATTCATAGATCTGCCCCAGCAGCATTGGGACGATCACCCCACCGAGGCTGCTGCCGAGAAAGAACAATCCCGTTATTGCACCGGTGACCTTCAGGCGGGCTTCACCCAGCGAAAGCAGCGTCGGAAAGACCGAGGAAAGCGCCAGGCCCAACCCAGCCGATCCGATCCAGACCATCACCGGTGAAACGGGCCAGATCAGGATCACAGCCAGGAACAACACAGAGAAGATGAAATTCCCAATCAGCATCGTGGCAGGTTTGACCTTGCGCGCCAGAGGAATGGCGATCAGCCGGCCGAGAGTCAGCATGCCCCAATACAAGGAGTTCATGTAGGACGCTCCGGTTTCACTGGCAATATGAACGCCTGTGGCATAGGTGAAAATCCACCCGCCAAATCCACCTTCGACGGCCACGTAAATAAAGAAAAGCGCCATCATCAATACAATGAGGCTCACATCCAACTTCCGGTTCGTCTTTGCTTCCACATGCGCTTCGGGGTTGGCTGGTGAGGGGAGCAACAATAATCCAACCATACCAGGCAGGAACAGCAGCGCCAGGGTCCAAAACGGCCAGGTGATTGCGCCGCCCGTCAGTTTCATGACATTGGTCAGGATGATCGGGGAGAGGAAGGAGCCCAAACCGAAAAAGAAGTGCAGGGCGTTCATGTACGGCCCCACGCGTGATTGAAAGACCCATAACAGGTTCACGTTCGCGCCGACATCCACCAGGCCCATGCCAAGGCCCAAAATGAAAAGCACCAGTAAAAGCATTGCGTAACTGGACAGCAGCGGGGTCAGGACGCCACCCACCACCATCAAACCCAAAGCCAAAACCATCAACCGATGCCCCTTGAAATCGGTCGTAAAGCCTTCCCCCGCCTGCGGAACCGATCATATAACCCAGGCTGTTGGCGGTGAAAACGAAACTGATCCGGGCGATCGAAACGCCGGTTAGATCGGCCAGGGAGGGCAGCATTGGTCCCATCGAGGCCATCGCCAAGCCCAACGAAATGAAACAAACCGCATAAGTGATAAAGGTGAAAATTTCGCGTTTCCTGACGGCTTTCCCCGTGATTTCCGAATTTTCCATTCTCTCTCCTATGGATTACGTTTGTTCTCGATTTGATTCTGTCAGCAATTCCCAATCTTATCATCAGGTATTGAGCCGGTAAAGATGAGATATTATTTCATACAAATTTTGGTGTTTTAAAATACCATTGAAAAACCTGCCCATTTCAGCTATTCTTATAATAAACAAGATCAGGAGCGCAAATGGCCGACGCATATTTCCGCACCATTACGGGGGACGTTCCAGTCCGTTCTTTGGGCTTGATCCTGCCCCATGAACATCTCTTCACCGATTTAAGAGGTCCAGATTCAGACGGCTACGCGCAAGAAGATCCGGAATTAGTGCGTAAGATGATGGCACCTTATCTGCGCCGAGCGGAAAAAGCCGGCGTGACCGCGATCGTGGAATGTTCCACGATCGGGGTGGGCAGGAATATCGGCATTTTGGCGCGCTTGGCGTCCCAGACCAAAATCAAGATCGTCGCACCAACCGGGATCTATAAAGAGGAATTCACACCCGCCATGTATCGACATTCTTCTGTCAATGAACTTGTTGAGCTGTGGATCGAAGAAATCAAAAACGGCATCGGCTTCACCGACCATAAAGCGGGGTTTATTAAAATCGCCTTGAGCGATGACGGCCCCACCCCCATGGAAGAGCGTAACATACGGGCGGCGGCGCAGGCCAGCCAGGCGACAGGCGCGGCAGTTGCCAGCCACACCATTGGTGGTGAGGCGGCCATGAAAGAAATGGAAATCCTCCAATCGGAAGAGATGAATTTGGAGAAATTCATTTGGGTGCATGCAAGCAGCGAACCCGACCCAACCTATCATTTACATACTGCAGAATCAGGTGCGTATGTCGAATTCGACAACATCGGCCAGCCGGATGTGGACCATGATGGTCTATGCGATGCGGTGGAAGCGCTGCTGGAGAAGGGGTTGGGAGACCGGATCCTGCTTTCCCATGACGCCGGCTGGTTCCAGCCGGGGACTGCAAACGGGATGCCCGAGACCGGTATCCGAGGTTACACCGCTCTGATCACCGAGTTCATCCCGATGTTAAAGGCGCGCGGTCTGGATGAGGCTGAGATCAAACTGATCACGGAAGAAAATCCTAAGCGGGTTTTTAGTATGAATGCCTGATCTTTTCACAGGGGGATGCCTTACATCCCTACCTATTTTCGGTCCGCAGTAAGGACCAGATTTCCTGATTGCTCCGGAACATAATCCGACCCTTGAAGATCGCCAAATAATTTGACACGCTCAAATCCTGCTTTGGATACAGCTTCAACGACTATTCCACTGCTCATCGGCCATAATCGGGTGCTGATCAAATGCTGTTTGAATGCTTTGCCACCGCTGTTATCCAGCACAAGAATATTGAACGTAATCCGGTCGTCGGGATCAAAATCATAGAACCGGATAAAGATCCAGGTCCGGTCCCCTTCCTTGTAGGTTTGTGGTGGCATCCAGCGGTCATGGGAGGAAAGGATGGGGTTAAAATTGCGCATCTGGACGATCAGCCTGCCGCCTGGCCGCAGGACCGCATGAAAATCCCGCAAAGTTATATCCAATTCTGCCGGGGTTAGAACATGTGGAAGGGAATTTCCAAGGCACAACAACGCATCAAAGTTTTCACGTTCAAAAACATCATTCAAATCACCAAATCCGACCCTGTAAATCGGGAACTGCAGTCCTGCAGACGTGATATTTTGCCGTGCTTTGGCTACCATGCCCTGGCTGAGATCCGTACCTGCACAGGAAAACCCTAGCCTTGCCAGGGCAATCAAGTGCTGCCCGGTACCACAAGCTGTATCCAAAACCCTCACTTTATCGCCAAAATGAGGCTTCAGCGCATTTAATTCTTCCGCCAGGAACGGAATTTCCACAGCCAACCTGGATTCCCAGTCGACAAACCGGTCGTAATCCTCACTGAACGCCGAATAAGTTATGTTTTTACTCAATTCAGTCTCCAAGAAAAACCTTCAACATTCAAGCTGTACACAATTTCATTACATTCGATGCGGTCAGCGCTGAAATAGCTGCAATTTGCAGCCTGTCATGCGCAATTTCCTTATCGAACCCTGTTTATTCCAGTTTAACATGGTTTGGCATCCCCGGTTTTAAATTTAATTGTCCAGACATATTTTGCGTGCCATGATATGATTGGAATATTCACCGGAGGTCATGATGTTACCGAAAACCGTCCAGACCACGCTCGCTTTCGTCGAAAAGATCAACCAGGGTGATGTTGAAGGTGTCATCGCAATGCTCGCGCCAGAAAGCGTTTATGTCGATCTTGAGGGGAACCTCGAACGCGGTAAAGAGCAACTGGCGGATTATTGGCGAAGATACCTCAAAGGGCATCCCGATTATCAAATTTATATCCACCGCATCTTCACAATCAAAAATGGGGTTGTACTGGTCGGTCGTACGACCGGATCACACTTGAAACTCCCCGATGAAGTTGAATTCCAGGAACAGGGGCTGATCTGGCTGGTTGACTCATCGGACGAGCTGATCGAGTCCTGGCGGCTCTATCAGGACACGGTGGAAAATGAGCTCACGCTGGACCTGGAAGAGGCTGAGGAAGTTTACGCTCCGGCATGGTTTGCCGCCGCCATCGCCAAACATCTCGACTTGCTGCCTCAAGGTTCCCGGACGGACGACGTTCGGAATGTGCGTAAGTTCTACTCCCGCCTCTACCGAAACGCGCCACCTGAAACCATGCTCGCCATCGCTGAGAGTCTCTTCTTCGACCAGGGTTACCGCTTTGTGCCTTACGAACTGATCCATTATCATTCCGGCAGCATTGCCGCGCTGACCCCGGAAAAAGTCGAAGCCCTGGGAGAGGATATTCACGACTGGGCTTCAGCAGATACATTTTCTCAATTCATCAGCGGCCCGGCCTGGAAAATGGGTGTGATCGATGATGCATTCATCGAAAATTGGCTCCATTCGGATGATTTCTGGTACCGTCGGATCGCTGTGGTCAGCACGATCTATCTGGATGGTGACCCGGAACGGATGCTGCGTTACGCACAGGTTTTGGTAGATGATAAAGAAGACATGATCGTCAAAGCCGTCTCGTGGGTGCTCCGCCGGGCAATCAAATACGATCGGGCGGGTGTCGAACGGTTCCTGGTAAAAAACAAGCAGCATTTAGCCCGCGCGAATCAAGCGTGAAGTCCGCAATAAATTGGAAACCGGCCTCAAAAATCCCTGAAAATATAATAATCTATGCGAAATATCTAGGTTTTTTCTAAAAAATGCGGTTTCTGACGCCCATTTCACGCCATATCAGCATGATATTGCACCCTGAGCAGGAGCACTTCCCCCACCAGACCAAAAACCAGGGCGGTGATGAACATCGTGGGATAGCCAACCGTCTGAACGATCACACCGCCAACCAGGGGTGCGATCAGGATGAAGATCCCCGGGATGGTCCGTACCAAGCCGAGATAGAACGAACGCTGGGAATCAGGGCCTAACCCCATCCCCATCAGCATCTCGCCCACCATATAGCCCGCCTGAGCGAACCCATAAAGAACAAAGATCAAATCGTAAATCCAGATGGAAGGCGCAACCAAAGCTAGAACAAGAACGACCGTTTGGGCCAGATCTGAGACCAGAAGAATATTGCGAGGGCCAAACCGGTCACCCACCACACCCCAGACCATGAAACCAACGATGCTGCTGGCAAACAGCAAGCCTGAGAACAACGCGGCCGACTGGTCCGGCAGGTTGAAGTGCTGAATGCCATAGACGGCATAGAAACCGGCCGCCATGCTGCCGATCTGGAAAAAGATCCGACTGAGCACATACCTGCGGAAGTTATGATCCTCCTTTAGGATCAGACGGAAGGCCGGCAGATCGAGCAAACGCGGCTTTTTGATCGTCTCAGGGATTTCCGCTTCTTCCACCTCAGGGTCGGGTTCGACGCTGGCGGCAAAGAAGAAGTAAGAGACCCACATGAAGATCATAGCGATCAGGAAACTGAGCGCAAAATTATTCGGATAAGCCAATTTGGCCAGGATCAATCCGGCAGCCGCAGAACCAGCTACAGCGAAGACTCGACCCACTGTCCGTCCGATCCCAAAGAAACGGCCTCGCACCTGTCTGGGAATGATTGAAGCGATCACTTCCTGCCAGGGCAATGCAACCATGCCGCTTGCAGCACCCCGCAGCGCGACCACCACCATGAAAATCCAGATCACGGTCGCCTTGGGCATCCAATGCAGCAGAAAGGCTGTGATGGGGAACAGGAAATACGGCAGTCGCTCCACCATCGCCATCGAACGGGCGAAGGGCAACTTGCGTTTCAGGCGACTGACATACCCGGCCATAAAGATCTGCGGGATGAACCAGCCCGCCTGGATCAACGCCGGGACCAAACCGATCAGGATCGCCGAGTCGGTCAATGTACTGGCGAACACCGGCATGATCGCACTGACGGAAACAAAACTTTCCGCCAGGGTCCAAAAAGCGCCGTCAAACATATTCACAATAAAATTGCGTTTGAAATACCCTCGAATTTGGGGATGGACGTCCAATTCGGGCGGCAGGCGTAAAAATGAGCGCAGGTATTTCATCGTTTATCTGACCGGTTTCATTCGATTATCTACTAGAAAGTTGCGTGGCTGTCAGGCTTCGTACCGCTGCCAGAGCGTACCTAGCACGGACTGCAGGCGTTCCCCGAGTGCCGGACCCTGCGCGGTTGTGACATCATCTGAGTTATCAAAGACGGCATACGGCACCTGAACGCCTTTGATCGTCAGGGTCTCCGGGCTGTTCTCGATCAACCTATCCCAATCGGAGTCACGATAGAGCTTCTCCAGCTTCTCATCGGGCAATCCGTGTTCCAGGATGCTGTCTGGGCGGTCCGGGTTGAACCGGGCCCGGTTCTTGCGCAGCGATTCCTCCCAGGGCACGTCGATATAGAGGATCGCCAGCTTTTCGAGGATCTCATCGGATAGGTGCTCGAAGGCACGCTGGTAGCCCCCATGCTCCGTGCCGCGCGAAAACTCAATGATCACCGTCTTACCCGATCCATCCCGCATCAGTTTTTGGTATTCCAGGCTGATCCGTTCCACTAACAGGTCCCAGAGGTAGTCATACTTGAAAAACCCCTCGGCATCGGTGTGCAGCCGGGGATGCCCCATCCTTTCCAGGAGCGCATCCTCCTCGAACCAGGCCCAAAGCATGGGAAAATCATCGATTTCGGTGAATGTTCCAATATGGAACCGCTCGATCCGATCCTGCACCGGCGTGTTTTTGAGATAATTGATCACTTCGCTCTTCCCGGCGGCGGGACGGGCAATCAATAGTAAAATTTTAAATGTTTGTTCTGACATAGGTCTTCTTTCGATTTTTTCAGTAGGTTGACCTTCATTTTATCAAACCCCAGGGATTTATGGCACCTGATCTTCAACCAAACATCCAAATTTTGGAAAATGTTCCTCAGGCTGAGGCAGAGATTTGCCGATTTCTATATTATGCGATTTATATCCCGCCTGATTCTTCGCCTTTGGACCCAAAGATTGTCGACCAACCCGATTTAAAACGCTATTATCTTGGTTGGGGGCGTCAAGGCGATTTTGCTGATTTCGCAGTATTGGAAGACGATGTGATCGGCGCTGCCTGGGTCAGGTTATTCTCTGCCGATAATCCCGGTTACGGAACCATTGATCCGGCAATACCGGAATTATCAATTGCTGTTCACCCGGATTTCCGCGGTCGTGGAATCGGATCGCGTTTACTCGCTACAATCTTGACCAGGATCCAACCTCAATTTTCGGCCGTCTCACTCAGCGTGGCTGCGATGAATCCCGCCCGGCACCTTTATGAAAGATTTGGCTTTTCAGTTCATTCAGAAAATAAAGAGACCATCTTGATGCTAAAAATTTTTTGACCTGCTTGCGCCTCAATCCAACCGCGACTAAAATAAACAAAGGTTTTTATAACTTTGGAGCATCAATGAAGACAACCAAAAAATATTTAATACGAATACTCACACTGATTTTTATAAGCATGATATCGCTTGCCGCCTGTCAGTCGCCGGTCGCTGCGACCGTGCCTTTCGACCAGGCATGTCAGGTGGAAAATGATCAGCAATGGATATCCACCGACGGGTATTTCTCACTTAAAACAACTGTTTATTGTTCAAGCGACTCCGGTGACTTGCGTTGTGGGCTGGTCTTCAACAGCTACCCGGACGGCAACCAGGAATTCACTGCGGATTTACGTGAAGGCAACCGCAAGAACATGATGCGCCACCTGGAAAGCGGTTATCTTGAAACGGATCTGCAGATCAAAACAAACAGCGGCGAGATGATCGGTGTAGGCCAGCACTTAACCCTGACGGGGAAGATGGATATCACGCAGGATACATGCACAATGAACGTGGATAAAATCGAACTCTATGAGCCGGTATCGACGCCTTAACAGATTCCTCCGAAGAAATAACTATTGGTTTTAGGAGTATTTGATGGAATGTAAGAAAGAACACAACCTCGCCAACTGCAACTGCACCTATTCCCCTTGCCCGCGTAAGGGCACCTGCTGCGACTGCATCAGCTATCACTTGCGGATGCGCGAGCTGCCGGCTTGCGCCTTCCCTACCAATGCCGAGGCGACCTTTGACCGCTCTTTCGAACATTTCGCCAGGCTGGTGGATGCCGGGAAGGTGTGACCTTCAAACGGTCGACTCTGAAATATAAAAATAACCGGAGAATTCACTTCTCCGGTTTTCTGTTTAAATCAACTCTGCTAATAATCCGCTCGGGTTACTGCTCCCCACCCGAGAACAGCCGGCTTCGATGAACGCCAGCATATCCCTCAGGCTTGCCGTGCCGTCCATCACCGCGACCTGGGCCTGGCCCTCCACTGCAGAAACGATCAAATTGACATCCCGCAGGGTCGCGCTGTTCGGGCAAAAACCGGTCGCGGCGACGATCCAGTCCGCGCTCAGATGGATCGCCTGCTCCAGCGCAGACAATGCTTCCGGTTCGGTCAGGTAACCCATCTCGAGGACCACCTTGACCTTTGCCCCGTTCATATGCGCCAGGCCGATCACGCCTTTCAGGTCCTCGCGATATTGATCGAACGCATCCGCCTTCAGGTAACCCAGGTTCCCCATAACAACCAATTCCAGCGCACCTTCCGTCAATGCCCGTTTGGCTTCTGCGAGTTTGATATGAGCGGTGTTGCTGCCGTGCGGAAAACCGATCACCGTTCCAACTGTCACCGCCGTCCCACGCAGCGCGTTGACCGCCTGTCGGACGAAGCACGGCTTGACAACCACGGACGCCAATCCCATTTTTTTAGCTTCCTCGCATTCGGAAAGCGTTTCGGCCTCAGTGAGCTGCGGTTCCAGCAGGATGGCATCGATCGAGCTGGTGAGTGTTTGGCGATCGAACGGCTGGGATAAGGTCATGCATACTCCTTTGATATAATAGCATTCTGTTGTTATCTTTTACTAAATTGTATCAAATTTCTTCCGAATGGAGCTGGATCTTACTTATGTTTCTGATCATGCCAGAGCATCGTCAAAATATCATCCCCTTATTTCACCCGTTCGAATACCATACCGTTCTGCGTACGATCGTGGCAGGTGAAACACCAGGTTACATCTACGCCGACAACCCGGACTACCCCAATTTCGCCGTTGCCCAGTTCAAACACCGGGTCTTTCTCGCTGGAAAGCCCGACGCAACCGCTGGTGAGCCGCTGCGCCAATTGATCCTCCATCAGATCAAAGCCAACAGCCTAGCAGCAGGCGTTCCGCTGATGCGGATGGCGGTCAGCGATACGGGCTGGCTGCCGATCCTGACAGCAGCCCTCTCAGATCAGAATCCATTCACGCCTGACTACCGGGTTTACTTGCGTGAAATCCCTAATAAGCCAGACTCTCCAAGCCTGCCAACCGGATTCACGCTGCGATCTGTGGACAAGAACCTGATCGAGACGGATTTCAGCGGGAAATCGGCGTTGCTGGAGGAAATGTGCTCTGAACGTGAATCCGTACAAGCTTTTCTGTCGCGCAGTTTCGGGACCGTTGCCTTTAAGGATGAAACGCTCGCCGGCTGGTGCCTCTCCGAATACAACTTCCAGGACCGCTGCGAGATCGGCATCGCGACAATGGAACCTTTCCAGCGTAAAGGTTTAGCGAAGGCAATGACCTTCGCTTTCCTGCGGCAGGCATATGATCATGGTGTCAGAAATGTGCTCTGGCATTGCAATGGCAATAATATCGCCTCACAGCGGACCGCGCTCAGCGCTGGTTTCCACCTTGTGGAGGATCAACCTGTTTTGATCCTTTATTTTGTCAAAAAGCGATAAGTTTAACGCGCATAAAGCAAATATTTTCCAAAACCTTAAAAGAAACGCAGACCTCACTTTGCACCGTCCTGTTACCGGATCTGTTCGGCCCGGTCAACCAACCTGACCCATGCGATACACCCGAAGTCAGGACGGTTAACCTGGCTTACGGCGCGACTGTCCTAGCCTCCCGGAGCCTTCCCAACGAACTGCCGGAATATGCGGTGGACGAGAACACAGGCACAATGTGAGGCGCCGGTGCGGGGCCACAGTAGTGGATCGAGATCAAGGTCAAGTAGGAAACAAAGACAGCAGCGCCTTACGTTATAATTCGATGTGAAACATGGTTTCGACCTATTGCGTACCAGAAACCCGGAGGAAGCCTGCATGCCAGATCAACCGAATATCCTGCTTTTCCTGACAGACGATCACGCCCAATGGGCGAACGGCGCTTATGGCAACCATGAGATCATGACGCCCAACCTGGACACCCTGGCTGAGACCGGCGTGCTGATGGAAAACGCCTACACGCCCACCCCGGTCTGTTCGCCGGGCCGCGCCTGCCTGCTGACCGGGCGTTTCTCGTCCCAACACGGCATCCATGACTACCTGGGGTCCGCAAACGACGTCGATATCGACAATTATCCCTGGCTGGCAGATGAAACCCTGCTGCCGGAGATCCTTCAGGATGCCGGTTATATCACCTACCTGAGCGGGAAATGGCACCTCGGCCATGAAGAACACCCCCAGGGCGGGTTCGACCACACCTTCACCCACGGCGCGCGAGTATCCTTTCACCCACGGCGGCAAACGCACCTTCTTTGAAGATGGCGAACCGATCGAGATTGGAAGGATTTAAAACCCGCATTTTCACCGAAAAAGCGATTCAATACCTGCGTGACCGTGATCCAGACAAACCGTTTTATCTGCAGGTGGGCTATATCACCACCCACAACCCCTGGGAAGGACACCCGGAGCGGTTGGTGGAACATTATCGGCACTGCACATTCGACGAACTGCCTTCGAATGAAAGTTATCCCTTCGGCATCCAGAACCTCGAATCGACTTTCGATTACCGGCTTGACCCGCACGAATCCCGCGCTCAATATTATGCAGCCGTCTCCCAGATCGATGAAGGCGTCGGTCAGATCCTTGACGAACTGGAAGCGCTTGGCGTGAGGGAAAACACACTCATTATCTATACTTCTGACCACGGTCTCAACTGCGGTCAGCACGGGATTTGGGGTAAAGGGAACGGCACCCTGCCGCTCAACATGGTCGAGGAATCCGTGCGCGTGCCAATGATCCTCAATCGACCTGACAACCTCTTTAGCAAACAGCGCCGCCCGGAATTCGTCGACCACACCGATCTGTTCCAGACGGTTCTCGACCTGGCCGGGGTTCAACTCGATCCGAGCTTCAGAGCCGACCGAAACTATCCGGGGCGCAGCTTCGCTTCCATTCTGACCAACACCGCCCCCTTGCAAGATTGGAAAGAATATCAGGTCGGGGAATACGGCGATGTGCGAATGGTCCGGGATAGCTGGTACAAACTGGTCCGGCGTTATCCCGATGGACCCAATGAACTATTCGACCTGAATGCCGACCCGAGAGAGATGGTAAACTGCTTCGATAACCCCACCTACCAACCGGTGATCGAGCGGCTGACCAAAGCGCTGGACACTTTCTTCGAGCGTTACGCCGACCCGGTCAAGAGCGGTTTGAATGTAAAACAACTCCCTATCCACAACAGCGCCGAATCATGGCGTGACCCAAGGAATTTACATTAGGTTTATTCTGCTTTACATTAAACCTCAAGATCCCGGGGATTTTTAAAATCCCCGGGATCTTTTTATTACTGAAGTACTTGCTTGGACACCTCTCCACAACCACTCGAAATATGAATTATTCCACAATCGGCATGAAGAGATCCATGACCAATTCATCCGGCGCCAACCCCTTCGGCGTGGGATTGACCCATTTCTCCAGCCATTGGTGTCCCCCATAGAGGTACTGGCTGTCTTCCCGCCATGCGACCAGAGCCTGCCAGGTCTGGTGGATGTTCGGGATGCCCTTGCAGCGGGTCACTGCGTATTTGCCACCCGGTACCTGCTTAACCGTCACGTCCTCCGTCCCTTCCACCTCCTCCGGCACAACCACCCACTGCTCGTACCCATAATTCGGACTGCCGGGGCTGGGATCGGGGTTATTGAACCCATAATATTCCAGATTTTGCATCTCCTCCCACATGCCCTTTTCCTTGAGGAAACTGAAGACCTTATCCCAGGCCAGCATCTCCGGCTCATTACCGAAACCCAACCCACTAGCCACCCGCATGGGCGGCAGTTCCACGATCCTGACTTCCAGTTCTGACATTGACGTCCTCCTTGATTTATTGATTTATACAACCAGTATAGCTGCTAATGCTGTCATCTTATGTCAGTTTTTGATTGCTTTCCACCATTGCAACTTTTTCCTGCCAACTGCGTATATTGCAGTGAGAGTTAATCAAGAAAAAATAAGGAGTTATTACAATGAATTTCGGTCTTAGTTTCAGCTATATCTTCAAGGACCAGGATTGGTTCCGCAAATTGCTCATCCCTGCGCTGTGCATGCTGATCCCGATCGTTGGCTGGATGGTCAGTCTGGGTTGGGCGCTTCGGGTCGCCAAGAACGTGATGGATGGTGTGGAAAATCCCTTGCCCGAACTAGAGTTCGGCGGCGATATATTACGCGGTTTCTTCGCCTTCCTGATCAGCTTCATCTATTCCCTACCCGTTTCGATCCTCAGTACGATCAGCGGTTGGGTCAGCAACTGGCATTTCTATAACAATGATGCAGCCATGCTTGGCATGGGCCTGATGACGGGTGTGTTGGGCCTGGTGGCTTTCGCACTCGGATTGGTCACCACGTTCCTGAGCCTCGGCGCAATCGCAAACTATATTGCCAAGGACGATTTCGGCGCGGCTTTCCGGTTCGGTGAAGTCTGGCGTGTGGTGACGGCGAATGTCGGTGATTGGATCCTGGTCATGGTCGGCATGTTCATCGCCGTCGGCCTGATCGGCCCCTTGGGAACCATCGCCTGCATCATCGGTGTGATCCTGACCCTGACCTACGGCCTCGCGGTCACCGGTCACATGCTTGGACAGGCTTATGCCCGTTCGCAGGGTAAACTGATGCCCGCAGTATGCTGAAACATTAGAGTAATCTCAAAACCCATCGAAATAAACCTCTTCGGACGTCCGGAGAGGTTTTTTTATTTTGAATTTTGTCCTTGAGCGCCTTGTTCCCAGTTAAATAAATCCGTTTCGGAAGTCGAATAATTGAGTGATTAAATTTCAACTTCTTCTTCTCTTAACATCTGATTTATGCTCCCATCAAGTATGATTAAATAACTCAACACCCGTAACAAACTGGATTGGGAGCAAATCTTTGAACAACCTTGAAAAGGAAAGGAAAACCGTCCAGGCGATGATCGGGATTTATTGCAAAGGGCTTCATCAGACTGACACCCTATGTGCATCCTGTTTGTCCCTATCCGATTACGTTAATCATCGACTGGATCGATGCCCATTCGGGGATAATAAACCAACGTGCAAGAACTGCACCGTGCATTGTTATCAAAGGGAGAAGCGTGAGGCCATTAAAAAAGGTGATGCGTTATGCCGGTCCGAGGATACTATTCAGCCATCCCTTACTGGCGATCCATCACCTGATCAAAGATTTTAAATCCTGATCCAAGGATCGGTCGCCTTTCTTTCACGCCAAAAAATAATCACGGGTTTTGTACAATCGAACGAGGTGAAAGCTTGATCGCGCCGACCGGGCAAATCAACTCGCAGAAACCGCAGCCCACGCAGGCTAAAGGAACCTGCAGATAGGGATAGGGTTCCAGCTGTTTGAGGTCAGCCTCTTCGTCAAACGCCAGGCAGGATACCGGGCAAATCGTGATGCAAAGTCCACATGACACACAGGTTTTACGCTCGATCACCGGCCTGTCCCACGCACTCCGTTTGAGCCGCTCAGCAATCGTCCCATCCGGTTTTGCGACTGCGCTGTAAGGGCAGACTCGCCCGCAGGTGCCGCATTCAATGCAGCGCGCCGGGTCGATCCGGTGCACCTCGTGACGTTCGCCGCTGATCGCCTGCGTTGGGCAGTTACGTACACAAGCCTGGCAGCCTTTGCAATCGATGGTGATCGAGAAACTCATTATTCGAAACCTCACTCCCCACCAGATCTTCAAGACCCAGAACTGTTATCGTCCCTTTTTTAGGGACACCGGATGCCGGGTCCCAGCCGATCTGCGACCAGTAATTGGCCCGCATCGTTTCCAGGTCAACCTGCAAACCCTTATGTGGACCGGAAGTCAAAGGTGGGATTCCCAATGCACGCGGACTGACTTTGATCGCCGCGGGATGGATCCCCTGCCGGACGTTGAACATCTGCCGCAAGGTCTGGATTCGCTGCCCGGCCTGCAGGTATTCTTCCGGGGTCAGGTCCCAGCCCGTAGCCGCATTGGCCCAATCGAAAAGCGGCAGCCGGTCTGCGCCCAGCAAGGTTCCGAACATGCAGATTCCCAGGCCATTGTAAAAATTGGTATAGTTGGACATCGCCACGGACTTCTCAGCCGATTCCAAACTAGGCCGGAAACCTTCTTTCTTGGCATAGAAGAGCGGTGGTTTCGGTAAGCCGGGAATTTTGGTCCAAAGCCGGTACATATCGTAGTAAATGAATGCGCCGGTAGTATGCCGGCCCGGGGTGGGCTCCACGCTGGCGTGCAAGCCAAAACCGGGGTCCAGACGTGGGTCGTGCATAGCCAGTTCCGATCCGCCTGCCGTGATCGCGGCCGCCGAATTATCAATCTGCAAGTTCACCATCGCCATCCTCGCGCCATCTGCAAGCAAATTGCCAATCCCTTCCCGCGTGATCATTTTCCGGATCAGGCTAATGATCACTTCCGTGTTCCCCCAGGTGAGTTCCAACCCATCAGTCTCATCGGTGGTGATCAGGCCCTTCTCGAACCATTCGATCGCTGCAGCTACTGTCCCCCCTGCGGAGATACTGTCCATTCCCGCTCGGTTCAGCAGGTCATTGATCAGCATCACCGAATGCCAATCACCGTTCAGGACCATCCCAGAGAAAGCCAGGGTTGTTTCATATTCCGGCTTATGGCTCACGGGTACTTCCCCATTGGCCCTCATCGTCCCACCGCAGCCCAAGCGGACAGGCCAGACAGTGATACTTCCGTTTTTCCCAGGAAGCGATCACAGCTGGTGAGACTTTTTTGGAATGGTTATTTGAAAAATCTTCGTAAGTACCACACCAGTTCTTGATCGGTGCATCTCCCCACTCCACCGATGTTTGGTTAAGGCCGACCGTTCCCCACTTGCGCAGGATTCCCAGGTAAAGTACGCCATCCATGCGCATGCTGACCCACGGATTACGGAGGATCTTCCCCAGCAGCGACATCGCCCAGGATTGCAAAGGTATTTTGAATTGGGCTAATTTTCCCGGTTTCTTGCCAAGATCCCGCATCCTCATCGGATCAAACACATGGACTGGCTGCGCACCGGTCAATACAATTGCCTTGAGACGCTTACTGCCCATCACCGCACCCAACCCGCTGCGTGCGGCCATGCGGCCGTAATCATGACTGATCCCGGCGATCAGAGAGCATTTCTCCCCGGCTGGGCCAATACAGGCGACGCCGGGCGTGCGATGTTCACCATGCCGCTCACGCAGCAATGATTCGGTTTCGACGCAATCCTTCCCCCAAAGATCCTCAGCATCCCGAATTTCGGGACCACCAGGACCGATCAGGAGGTAGATCGGTTGGTCGGCGCTGCCGGTAAAAAAGATTCCGTCATAACCGCATTTCTTGATCGAAAGAGATAAATACCCGCCGCAGTTTGAGTCTCCCCAGGTCCCGGTAAGCGGGGATTTGCCGACCGCCATCCAACGACCACTGAACAGGCTGGGCGTGCCGGTCAGCAAGCCGGAAACAAAGCCCAGGACATTCTCCGAACCCAGCGGATCCGCGCCAATCGGAATCTTATCGTAAAGCAAATAAGCAGCCAGGCCGATACCGGATAGATATTTCCGGTAAACAGCGTCCTCTATTGTTCTCCTCGGTGAAAGTCCGGGACGATAGATCGACCCAAAGCACCTTTCCCATATAGGCAGCCATGATTCATCCTTGAAATGCCGCAGTCTGCAGTAAAAAGGAAAGCAGGTTCTGTTTCTTATCGCCTGGATCAAACAGGTATTTTCTTTTTCAATCCTCGGGGAGTTTACAAGCCGACTCGGACAATCTCGTGGCTTCGATGGCTTCCTTTCGGTGAAGAGATGCCGATCCCGGCAATAAATCCAATTATACACGCACGGATAACTGCACAACATAATTCTTCACGATGATGTGCTTCATCTTGCCGGAAAGATGATCTCCTGGCAAGTGTTCTCAAATTATCAATGCGCCATGGGGATAAACCCCTAAATGCGATAAGGGTTACTCAGCGGGTTCGGGGAGATGGATGGCAAACCGGCAAACATCATCGCCCTGAAGCACACTCTCGATCACGTCAACCTGCAAGGATTGGCCGAAAATGACTTCGAAAGGTCTCTTCGTGAAACCAGCCGAACACTGGCAAAAGGTCGGGCTGACGGTCAGCGTGCCCTTGCGAATGGATTCCTTGGCCCAGGGACAGTGGCAGTAATGGTAACGTTTCTTTTCAGGATCGGTTTCCGCTAAATAGGCTTTCGCGTTATACGGGATCTTGGTCTCATAGATCAGGCTACCTTCACGGACACCTCCACCGACTTCCAGGTTGCCTTCGACGAAGCCAATCACGTCGTCGGTGATCTCCTGACCGAAGAACAACTCATCCCGTTCCTGATAACCGCGGAGCAGATCGACGAATTTCTCCCCCCGATAGACCAGGTAGCGATCCATATCCCCCTCACAAACCTCATAGAAATCGTGTTTTTCTTCCGGATAATACTCGTCAGGCAGGTCCCGCAGACTGTCTTTGAGCAAGTCCCGGGTGGTTGAGGTCCCAAAAATCTCCTCCATTCGAGACATGATCTGGGAAGTGTATTGCGACTTTTCATGCTTTGAAAGACCCAGGGGCGGCAGGGGCAGGTCTTCAAAAATGCAGTCACGTAGGTCTTCGCCGACCACATCCCCCAGTTTTTGATACAGGTTATCCATCACCTCGTAGCCATCCAGCATTTGGAAGATCGTGACAAAGAGTTCCCGGTTGTCGATCACTTTGGCATACCGTACCAGGGCCAACAGGTTCTCCATCGTGTTTTCACCGCGGTCGATCATCCCATCCACCAATTCCTGTCCGGCAGTATGGTTCAGATCCTCCAGCAGCCAACCTGGCGTCTGGTTCTTTAATTGATTTTCTATCTTTTGTACGGCATCTATTTGAGACTCTACGACATCTTTTTCAAACCCCCGCCCAATCAAATAATCACGAAATGCTTTCTCACGCATCGGACCTCCCAACGAAATTTGATCTACCTCTAGCATACAATATTTACGCGTGATTTTCACCCCCCAAATGGACGGCTTTACGGACGTGATCGCTTGAATCTTTGGTAGAATCGGTGTGTTTGGCAACCTGAAAAAACGCCCGAACAGGAAATATATGGACCCACTTTGAAACCGAATTACGACAAGAGATGATCGAGATCACCAACCGACTTTCCACCCGGGGATTGATCCGCGCCTCAGGCGGGAACCTGTCCATCAGACTGAATGAAGATGAGATCCTGATCACACCGACCCGGCTCGCCAAAGGCTACCTGCGCGTCGAGGATATCGTCGTGGTCAATAAAAAAGGCCATCTCGTCCGGGGAGATAGGCCGCCTTCGATGGACACATCTTTCCATGTCGCAGCGTATGAGGTCCGCCCAGACGCCGAAGCTGTGGTCCATGCGCATCCACTGATCACGACCGCATTCACAGTCGCCGGTAAGGAAATTCCAAGCGGGATCCTGCCTGAATTTGAGATCTTCTTCCCCCGCGGCGTACCGACGGTGCCCTACGAAACCCCTGCCACACGTGACCTGGCTGAAACCTGTCAGCCTTATCTCAAGGAGTATGACCTGATCGTCCTGGCGCACCACGGCACCCTGAGCCTGGGGCACAGCCTGACGATGGCCTGGTTGGCGACCGAACACCTGGAAACCTGTATGGAAGTGTTATTTTATGCGGAATGTTTAGGTGGGGCGAACCCTCTGCCGGAGGATAAAGTTAACCTCTTGCGGGAAATCCACAGGCAAGGCCGGACACATCAGACCTGAGTAAAAACGCTTAATCCAATACTTGCGCCCGTTCAAGAATTTCCGGCGCAGCCTGGGGGAATAAGCCTAATTCCCAGAAAAGATCCAACACCGTATAACGCGGCCGGTAGTGTGATCCATACAGCAGCGCCTGGATCGCATCTTCTTTGCTGCGCGGCAGCCCTGAGAGTTTGGTGATCGCGCCGACGGATTCCAGTGCCCGCCGCAGGTCATCCGCCGGCATCAGGAATGGGTCAACGACTTTCCAGATCAACTCCCAGGAGTTGAGAATATGATGCAAATAACCCCGAAAATCTTCATCCGGAACCCGTTTCTTGGCGACCACCTCATCAAAACCGGCTCCCTTATTCCCAAAAACCCGTCGATGGTCCAGGTTAATGGCCGGTTGAGAAAGACGCCTGCGCTCGATATCGTCCATGTCGAAATCCGACGGATTCATTTCACGCAGCATTTCAAAGGCGTAGCTCATAATGATCGTGCCAATCCCAACCTGCGCGCCATGGAGGTTCTTCGGCAATCCGAAAACTTCATGCTGGAAATCAAAGAAATGTGAGATGATATGTTCCGAACCGGAAGAGGGCGAGGTTTCCCCATCGAGGACGGTCATGGAATAGCCTGAGACCAGCACCGCACGGCCTAAAATGTCCATGGCATGTAAGCCGTTGCTGCTCAATGTATTGATATGCGCCAATAACCGCCGCTGGTATTCGTTCATCATCCGATAAGGCACCTGGCAGAAATAAGTCCTCCGCAGGAACTGCGAGAGTTTCCAGTCTGCGTTGGCGACATTACGTGCCAGCAGGTCACCCACCCCGGCAGCCGTCATCTCCAAAGGTGCGGAAACCAGCAAAGTCGGGTCCAGCACCACGCCTTTGGCCGGGTCCAGCCATTTGCTGGTCTTGACATTGTTCTCCGTCATCGACCCGGTGATCGAAGTATAGGCGTTCATTGACCCGGCTGTGCCGACCAATACGAACGGCAGTCCAACTTTCGTTGCCGTCCACTTGGTCAGATCACTGATCACACCGGAGCCGACCCCGACCAGGAAATCCAGGCCTTCCGGCAGCCCGGCCGCGATCTCATCACCGAGGTCCACTGATGCTTCGAGCAAGAAGCCTTTTTCACCCACCGGTATACGCTCAAAAGGTAATCCGGTTTGTGAAAAAGGTTCGAAGAACAAAGCTTCCAGTTTTTCCTCGATCTGGCGGTCATAAATCACCCCAATCCGATCGGGCATCTCACCCAGGATCGCTTCTATCACTTCGTTGAGCTGGGCGACCTGGTCCGGGCCGCTGCGTACGACCTGGAATGGGATTTTGTGGTCTCGTCCGCAGACCGGGCAGTGCAGGACCGAATCAGCCAGCTCGGATGGGTCCAGTGAAAGATAAGTGTCGAGATCGGTGTATGTTTTCATAGATCCTGCTTAATCCTGATTTTTCTCAGGGGGATAAACTGCTTCCGGTTGATGGCGGCGTTTGGGTCGCTCGATCAACTCATAGGTTACGCCCAGCCGGTCTTCGGTGTCGAGATAGGCGTAATGACCGTCGCCATCCAGGCCAAACCCGGCGCCGTCCATGGTCATCTCGTACCCGGCCGCTTTGGCTTCGGCCAGGGCCGCATGCCATATCCTCCACCAATAAGCCGAAGTGGTGCAGGCCGTATCCATGTTCGGCAATATGATCGGCATAGACCGATTCCCCGCGAAGCGGCTGGATCAGTTCCACCCGCATCGGGCCGAGATAGGACAACCCGATCCGCATGGCGTAATCCGCCGGCTTGCCGTGATAGGTCATCTGACTGACCAGCGGTTTCTGATAGGTGTAGATGTCCCAGGGGCCGATCCCGAAGTCTTCGTGGTAATGTTTGATCGCCGCCATCAGGTCAGGCACCAGGATCGCCACTTGTGCGATCCCATTGTTCAGGAACGGCAGCGGTTCATGTTCTTGTTTGTCCATTAACGCATCCTTCAGGGATTAAGCATTGAGGGATTTGACTTCACGCCGGATCGCCGGACCGGATTCCAACGAAAGTTGTTCGAGGTCGTAGTGTGATTGCAGATTCAGCCAGAATTCCGGTGTCATCCCGAAATAGAAGCCCAGGCGGAAGGCCGTGTCGGCCGTGATCGCCCGTTTGCCGTGTACGATCTCGTTGATCCGTCGAGGATCGACGCTAATATCCTTCGCAAGTCGATATTGGCTGATCTCCATCGGTGTCAGGAATTCTTCCTGCAGGATCTCCCCGGGGTGGATTGGAGATAATAGTTTATTATCCATCGTTCAACTCCATTCATTAATCATGGTAATCTGTTATTTCAACCTGGTAAGCATCACCATGGTCCCAGATGAAACAGATGCGCCATTGGTCATTCACTCGGATACTGTATTGCCCTTCCCGGTCATGCTTGAGCTTTTCGAGATGGTTTCCGGGAGGTACGCGTAACTCCGCTAATTCCACAACAGCATTGAGGATAAGGAGTTTTCTTGCCGCGCGTCGCCAAATCTCGCTGGGTAACCGTCTCGGAGCCTGGTGACGAGAAGAGATTTTCAGTATCCTTATCTGCAAATGATTTGATCATTGAAAATAATAATAGCGCATAACACTAATAGTGTCAAGCACAATGAAATTAATTTAACAATTTCACAAATTTATGCATCGGTTAAGCATTGATTGCGATTTCCAGGGGAAAAAGTATAATATTAACAAGGATTACATTGGAATCAATGAAATCAATGCAAGAAAGGAAATACGATGGAATTAGCGAAAATCACCGCGCGCGGTCAAATCACAATCCCTGTTGAAATTCGAAAAAAGTTAGGCGTTCAGGAAGGGGACAAAGTGATCTTCCTGGAAGAAAACGGCCGCATCATTATCGGGAACGCTGCGATGGCTGCCTTAAAATTAACCCAAAATGCTTTTAAAGGCGAAGCTGGAAAAGTCGGCCTGGAAAATGAACAGGATGTGGTCGATCTGGTGAAAGATATCCGGCGTGAGGAATGAACCATAGCCCCCGCGGGTGATGCTTGATACCAACATCATACTTTCAATGTTATTATTTCCCAGCCAACAAATGGAAACTTTGCTCAGAAAAATCACCAGCGAATGCCAACTCGTCCATTCTACGGTTATTATTGCGGAACTCATGAAAGTGACGAAATGAAAATTTACAGGGAAAGAAGCGGCTGTGAAATTATTCCTAAGCCAACTTCCTTATGAACAGGTGGACTTGCCTGAGCGAATTGACCTAAACTTGTTTTCGATCCGTGACGAAAGCGAGTACCCTGTTTTATATTCAGCTTTAGTGGGTCATGTGGATCTATTTATTACCGGAGACAAAGATTTTATGGGTTTGGATTTATCAGAAATAAAAGTCGTCACCCCAACGGAATTCATAGAAAAGTACTAATTCGTTTCTGGAAAAATTGAGCGTTCCTCTCATTAGGTTCAAATCATTGAATCCGAGGCACACCTTTCAATCCGCTGCCTGTCAATGGCAGGACGACCACTTCCCCCTCTTTAATTTCATCCATCAAACTTAAATATCCCGCGGCAGCCAAAGCGCTGGTTGGCTCAACGTAATAGCCCTTATGCGCCAGCAGTTCCTGCGCGGACTGGATCCCTTCTTCAGAGATCGCCAGGGCATGGCCGTCCGTCTCATGCAATGCCTGCAGGATGCGCTTATCTCGTACCGGACGCGGGATCGCCACCCCTTCCGCCAGGGTCGGCCCAGCCGGTTCAACCGCTGGGATATGATCCAGCCCCGCCTCCCAGGCCTGCACGATCGGCGCAATCTGGGCGGACTGTACCGCCACCAAATGCGGCAGGCGGTCCACAAGTCCGGCGGACAACAGCTGACGGAACCCGAACCAGTATCCCAGGAACAGCCCACCCTGGGCCACCGGCAGGATGATCCAATCGGGTGCTTTTCTGCCCAGCTTCTCCCAGAGTTCATAGGCTGCCGTGATCTGCCCGGCCAGATATGCCGGGTTGTAGGCATGGGAGGCATAGGTTCGGCCTGGCCCAACCGAAGCCTGAGCGGCTTCTTCCGCCGCCTTGCGTGGGCCGGGCACCGGGGTTACTTTCACGCCGTAAATTGCGATCTGCTGCTGTTTTGCCGGGGAGGTATAGGCCGGGACGAAGATCTCTGCTTCGATCCCAAATCGGGCGGCATGCGCGGCCAGGGATGCACCGGCGTTCCCGGAGGAATCCTCCGCCACCGACCCCACCCCCATGGCAGCCAATTGATTGATCATCGCGTTCACGCCCCGGTCCTTAAACGACCCGGAGGGTGAGAGGAATTCCAGTTTCAGGTAAACATCATTCCCGTTCAGGCTGACCGGCACCAATGGCGTCCAGCCGACGCCCATCACGCGTGAAGGCTTGGCGACATCCAACCCGAGCAGCTCACCATAACGCCAGATGGTGTAATCATCTTCGTGGATCTTACCGGGTTCGAAATCGGGCAGTTCAGCGGGTTCCCAGGCGCCGCCGCAGGTGCAGCGCCAGCCCGTCAGAGTGAATTCCGTTTCCGTCCCGCAGTCGTTACAGCGAACGCGCATTGTATTCCTTAGGGCAGGGTCAGGTCGTTGAGGAAGCTGGTCCCGATCAGGGGCTGCTCCACCATGAAGTTCTCAGCGATCGTCGCGCCGACGTCACCGAAGGTTTGGCGGATACCCAGGTCCACACCCCGCACTCGCGGTCCGAAGACCAGCAGCGGTACATATTCCCGGGAATGATCGGTGGACTTGGTGGTCGGGTCCACGCCGTGATCGGCGGAAACGATGACCAGGTCATCGATACCCAGGCGTTTGCGGATTTCCGGAATGGCGTCATCGAAACCCTTCAATGCGCCGTAATAGCCCTGCGGATCGTTGCGGTGGCCGTAGATCATATCGAACTCGATCAGGTTCACAAACAGCAATCCGTGGAAATCCTCTTCCAATAGATTCTCCGTGACCTTGATGCTTTCGGCATTGTTCAGGGTGTGGTTTTTACGGTTGATGCCCCGGTGGACGAAGATGTCGTCGATCTTGCCGACCGACCAAACATCCAGCCCAGCGTTGTAAAGCTTATCCAGCACGGTATCCGTCTCAGGCGTCCGGGCGAAATCTCGCCGGTGTTCGGTGCGTTTGAAGTCTTCGGCGTTATTGCCGACGAAAGGCCGGGCGATCACCCGCCCCACCGCATGCTTGCCTTTCAGGATTTCCCGCGCAATCTGGCTGATCTCATAGAGCTCCGGTACGGGGATCACATCTTCATGCGCAGCGATCTGAAAAACGCTGTCCGCTGATGTATACACGATCGGCTTGCCTGTGCGGACATGTTCCTCACCCAGTTCTTTAATGATCTCAGTCCCAGAAGCCGGCCGGTTCGCAAGCGTCCCGCGGCCGATCCGTTCTTCAAACTCATCCATGATCTCTTTGGGGAAACCGTTCGGATAGGTCGGGAAGGCCTCCGGCAGGTAAATACCCATCATCTCCCAGTGACCGGAGATGGTATCTTTTCCTGCCGACATCGGCTGCATTTTGCCATAACCGCCTTTTGGGTCGTCCGTCGGGGGCACGCCTTCGATTGGGGTGATATTGCCCAGGCCGATCGCGCCCATGTTGGGCAATTCCATCCCGCCCAACACTTTCGCAGTGTTGGCAATCGAGTTGCTGCCGACATCACCATAATCGGCGGCATCCGGTGCAGCGCCGATGCCGACGCCATCCAAAACAATAACAGTAATACGTTTAAACACAGGACCTCCTGACATTAATTTATTTGTAATCAGTTATCACTAATTAGTTAATTTTACCTTCCGGGACAGCCTTTTTCATAACCTTTTTGCCATTGGCACCCCGTGCATCATCCAGGGTGCCATAACTTTTAACGCCTCGCCGTGACTGAATTCCTCTTCTCGGGCAACATACGCCGCGAGCAGGCTGGTCTGATCGACCAAAGTCTCCAGTCCCTCAGGAGTGAATTGAGCGCGATAACAACGGAGGACCTCGTTTTTATCATCCAGGACATCGCTGATGTCATAGACCAGGTTCGGGTAAGCCGTATTATAGAAAACGATACCCTGCAATTCGAATGGCTCCCATTCGCCCGGTTTAAGTTTCCCTAACCTGGGCAGCGAATACAGACTGGCGGCCTCTGCGGCTGCCCGCCCAGTGAGGATGTGGTCCTGGTGGGCTTCGTATGGCGTCCAGGGATCGACGGTGAAGATGAAATCCGGCCTGATCCTGCGGATCTCGTCAATGATCCGGTCTCGAACGGAATAATAGTCATACCAGCCTGAATCGGGGAAACCCAGTAAGATCTGCTCACCCACCCCGACCAGCGCACCGGCCTTCTCGCGATCTGCTTGTAGCTGTTCCCGGGCCTCTTCGATCGTCCAATTCGGATCGATCACGCCGGCCAGGTCATCCGTAACAGTCAGATAGGTCAGGGATGCGCCGGCATGAGCCATTGACAGCAGCGTACCTCCCGCGGCGATATTGTTGTCATCATAATGCGGCTGAATTGCCAGTATATTCCCGGCCTGGTCCAGTTTCGGCAGGCTCAACCCCGGTATGGTTTCCATTTGGTTTCCCTTCCCTGATAATTTTGATTCATTTTTTCACTTAATTAATATTATGCCTATTATAATGAGAATGACAATAATTATCCTGAAGATCATACCAAGTTTGGAAAAAATGATCGCAAAGAAAGGATGGTTGACCCCATGTTAAAAGTCACCGTAATTGGGGGCGGTTCCACCTATACGCCCGAATTATTGAACGGTTTTCTGGAACGCCAGGATGTCTTCCCACTGGATGAACTCTGGCTGATGGATATCGATGAAGAACGTTTGGAAATCGTGGGCGGTTTTGCCAAACGCATGGCCAAGGCAAAAAACGCCGGTTTCAAGATCATCTCTGAGCACCGACCAGAAGGCGGCTGTTGCAGGGCGCGTCCTATGTCATTACCCAGCTTCGGGTCGGCCAGATGGCTGCCCGGCGCGAGGATGAATACCTGGGTCGACGGCACGGCCTGGTCGGGCAGGAGACCACCGGCGTAGGCGGGATGGCGAAAGCCTTGCGTACGATCCCGGTGGTGCTGGACATCGCCCGAGATATCGAAGCGCTCGCGCCCGGCGCTTTGCTGGTGAATTTTGCTAATCCCTCCGGATTGGTCACGGAAGCCCTTTTCCGTTATGCGCCGGAGGTCAGCGCGGTCGGCGTTTGCAACGTGGCGATCACGACCAAGATGACCTTTCTGGAAAAACTGGAAGAACTGACAGGCATGCAGGCCGACCCACAGAACGCGCATCTGAAAGGCCTGGGGCTGAACCACCTGAGTTGGTTCTATGGGTTCGAAGTCGCCGGGCAGGAACTCTGGCCGCAGATCATGGACGCGATCATTGCAGAAGCGGAGCATTCCGAAGAGCTTCATTTCGATACGGCGACCCTGAAATCCCTGCGGATGCTGCCTAACTATTATCTCCGTTATTATTACTATACGAATGAAATTCTGGCCGAACAGCAGGCATGGCCGCCCTCTCGCGCCGAAGAGGTGATGGAGATTGAGGCGGGCTTGCTGGCACAGTACGGCGAGAAGGACCGCACCGAACCACCCGAGGATTTGATGAAACGCGGCGGCGCTTATTACTCCACAGTCGCCACCCAACTGCTCAACGCTCATTACAACGACCTGGACGAGGTGCATATCGTCAACGTCCGTCACAACGGCGCAGTTTACGGCTGGGATCCGGATTGGGTGTTGGAGATGCCTTGCCGGATCAACGCCCACGGGATCACACCTATCCCCACCGACCCCCTTCCGCCGGTCTGCAGCGGATTGGTTGCCCAGGTGAAATCCTACGAGATTCTCACTGCAGAAGCCGCCGTCACCGGGAACCGCAACGCCGCTTACCAGGCGCTGCTGGCGCACCCCCTGGGACCGGCCGCGGACCAGATTGATGACGTCCTGGACGATATGCTGGAAATCAATCGACCATATCTATCCACCTTTTTCGATTGAGACCAGGAGAAGAATGTTGACCGAAACAGAAAAAGGATACCTGCTGGGGGTTGACGTCGGGAACACCAAGACGCATGCCCTGATCGCCAACACAGATGGCGAAGCCATTGGGTTTGCAGAAATCGGCTGCGGCAGCTACGAGATGCTGGGAACGGAAGGATATGCCGACGCGCTCCGAACCGTAACGGACCTCGCTCTGACGGATGCCGGCATTACCGGACAACAACTGATCGGGATGGGTTTTGGGATCGCAGGATACGATTGGCCATCCGAACGTTCCATCATGGAACAGGGGATCGAAGCATTGGCTGTCGATGCACCTTACGATTACGTCAACGACGTTGTGATTGGCTTGCTGGCCGGCGCGCAAGCGGGCTGGGGCGTGGCGGTGGACGCCGGGACGGGTAATAACGTACGCGGGCGCACCCTGGATGGTCGCATCGGCCGGATCACAGGAAACAGCGCTCGTTTCGGTGAATTTGGCGGTGCAGCAGAACTGGTCTGGCGGGCGATGATGGAAGTGACCTATGCCTGGACTCAACGCGGGCCGAAAACCGCACTGACCCAAATTTTTATGGACTACGCTGAAGTTGAATCGGAAGACGCCCTGATTGAAGGGTTGGCGATGGATCAGATCCACCTCTCCCCCATCCTGGCGCAGGATATCTTTCGCCTGGCAGCGGAAGGCGACCAGGTGGCGAACGAATTGATCCAATGGTCGGCGAACGAACTTGGGGAAAACACCAACGCTGTGATCCGCCAACTGGGTATTCAAAACGAATCCTTTGAAGTCGTTCTGATCGGCAGCCTGTTCAATGCGGGAGAGGCCTATATCACGCCGCTTCGGGAAACCATTCAGCGTTTCGCCCCACAGGCCATCCTGGTCAGGCTGACCGTCCCGCCGGTTGCAGGATCGGTGCTGCTGGCGGCTGAGGCTGCCGGGCTGGACCCGGGACAAATTCGTCCGGCTTTGATAAAATCAACGGAGAAATTCCTTCGCCAAGCCTGAACGGGGCGGCACTCACCTCATTAGCCGAGCTGTCCAAAGGAGACCAAATGCCAAAATTAGCTGCACTGGGTGGCGAACCCATCCGGACCGAACCGTATCCGAAATGGCCCGTTTTTGATGATCGCGAAATTGAAGCTGTCACTCGTACGATCCGCTCAGGACGCTGGGGCGGCTATCCCTACCCCGGCCCGAATACGGCCGAATTCGCGGAAAGATTTTCTGAGCTTCAGGGTGGTGGTTTCGCGGTCCCGATGATGAACGGGACGGTGACAATGGAAGTCGCCCTGCGCGCAGCCGGAATCGGCTGGGGTGATGAAGTGATCGTGCCTGCCTACACCTTCCAGGCCACCGCGGCCGCACCAATGGCCGCCGGCGCGATCCCCGTGATCGTGGACATCAGCCCGGATAATTACTGTGCGGACCCCGCAAGAGTAGAAGCTGCAATCACGGACAAAACCAAAGCCATCATCGTCGTCCACATCGCTGCCCAGGTCACGGATATGGACGCCATCATGTCAATCGCGGAAAAACACAACCTGGTCGTGATCGAAGACTGCGCACATGCACACGGCGCGCAGTGGCGGGGGCAAGGTGTTGGGACCATCGGCGACTTCGGTTCATTCAGTTTGCAGTCCGCCAAGGCACTCACAACCGGTGAAGGCGGCGTCCTATTGTGCAAAGACAAGCATATGGCAGAGCGCGCCGCCAGCATTATCGACTGCGGCCGCCCGAAAGACCCTGCCGGACAGGAATTCACCATGGGTGTGAACTACCGCTGGTCGGAACTCCACGCAGCGCTGGGATTGATCGCCCTGGAACGCTTCCCGGAGCAGTTCGCAGCGCGTTCGGCGATGGCCGATTACCTTGAGGAAAGCCTCAGCGAGGTGCCCGGGATCAGCCTGCTCAAGCGGGATATGCGTCACACCCGCCGAAATCTCTATCGTTATGTCATCAATATCGATCCGGCGTTTTTCGGCGTGAAACACGATGTGTTTTGTGATGCGCTTACAGCGGAGGGCATCCCAGTCGATACCGGCTACCCGGTGATGAGCCATTACGATCTCTTCCAGCCTTATCTGTCACATCTGGCAGTGCCAACCGTCTTCCCGGAGTATTTCCAGTTCGACCAGATGACCTTCCCGGTCACCGAACGGGCTGCGGAGGAAATGGCCGTCTGGATGAGTGAATCACTCTTCCGCTCCGGCCCTCAGGGTATTGACGATCTGGTCGCAGGGATCAATAAATTGGTTGAGAATAGAGAAGAGTTGGTGGAGTTAGGTGAGAAAGAAAATTAATCACATCTCTTCCGTAGAAATTGATACGAAAAGCCGCCCATTTGAGCGGCTTTATTTTCTCTTCTTTTAGAAGAACCCCTTCCCGCCTGCGTTTGCAGGCACCCTTCCCCTTTTTAAAAGGGGAAGGGACGGGGATAGGGTTAAATTTTCTAATACCCCATCGCACAGTTGTCCTCAAGAAGTACAGCAATATATTATTAATATGGGAATTTCCAGCCTTCCCCTTGGGGGGAAGGTGGCACGGAGTGCCGGATGAGGGGAAATATCTTAATTAACCCCTTCCCGCCTGCGTTTGCAGGCACCCTTCCCCTTTCTCCAAAGGGGAAGGGACGGGGATAGGGTTAAATTTCTAATACCCCATTGCGCATCCGTCTTCGAGGAGCAAAGCGAAACGAAGTCCCCAAAGCGATAGCGGAGGGGATAGCGAATTAAAACCCCATCGCGCAGCCATCTTCAAGGAGCAAAGCGACGAAGCCCTTGAGCAAAGCGAAAGGGTATAAGTCGAAACAATTCACTTTTTATACTTGTCTAATAGCCTAATGCGCAGCCATCCTTCCGCGGGTCCGATCCGGCGGTGATCACACCACTCTCCGGGTCGCGCTTGAGGATCTGGCCGCCGCCAAATAGAGCGCGCTGGCGGCCACTGATCGGTGAAACTTTGTGACCCTTCATTCGCAAGGCAGCCAGTTCATCAAAGGTGAACCCCTTTTCCAGATAAACTTCCCCACCCGGGTCCGCCGCACCGACTCCGCCGCCCTTGTTCACGTCCAGGCAGAACCGGGGCATATCCAGTGCTTGCTGCGGATTGTTTTCCAGATCGACGAGATTGGAGAGGGCCTGCAAGTGTGCCTGCGGCTGCATGAACCCGCCCATGATCCCAAAACTGGCGTAAAGCTCACCACCCTTGGTGATCATTCCTGGAATGATGGTATGGTATGGGCGTTTGCCGCCTTCCAGCGCGTTGGGATGCGCCGGGTCGAGGCTGAACAAAGCTGAACGGTTTTGCAGAAACACGCCGGTGCCCGGCACGACCAGACCGGTGCCACCGCCCATATAGAGGCTGTTGATGAAGGAGCAGGCATTCCCCTCCCCATCGACGGCACTCATATAGACCGTATCCTCACCCACCGGTTGGATGCCGGTTTCCAAATGCTCGATCGATTTATCCTCCCGGATCATCCCTCTGCGCGAGGTGATGTAATCCTCTGAAAACAACTGGTCATATGGCACGGGTTTGAAATGCGGATCGGTCACCCATTGCAATGCCTCGGTGAACCCCAGGCGCATACACTCGATCAGGATATGGGTGCGCTGGACATGATCCATCGCTGCCAGGTCGAAACCATCCGCAATCCGGGCGGCAATGACGGCAGCCAGACCCTGCCCATTGGGTGGGCATTCATAGAGCCGAACGCCGTGATAGTCGGCATGAATCGGATCCACCCACTCCGCTTCAAAGCCGTGCAGGTCGGAAGCTTCCAGCCAGCCGCCATATCGCTGGACATGCGCGCTCAATTTCTCAGCGAATTCACCCTCATAGATATAGTCTTTCCCTTCCGCCGCGATCCGTTGAAGCGTTTCTCCGAGGGTGGGCAATTTCACCATATCACCCACGGCCGGCGCATGTCCATCCACCAGGAATTCATTCCCGCTGGGCTGCGGTGGCCCGGATCGACGAAGGTGCAGGGGCAAATCATCATCAATTTCTTTTCGCAGCAACCGGCTTTCCATCAATTTCCACCCAGAGCCGATCCATTCTGTCAGCGGGTAGCCTTCGATGGCATAACGGATCGCCGGTGCAAGGACGTCCGCTAACGACATCGTCCCAAAACGCGGAAGCAACCCCGACCAGCCGGCAACAGTGCCCGGTACGCTCACCGCCTGACCCATGAACAGGGGCATTTCCTCATACCCTTGCTTGCGGACGTCCGCAATATTCGCCGAATTTGGCCGCCGGACCGCTCCCGTTGAGTGCATAGACCCGTTTGGTCTTCGCATCCCAATACAGGGCAAAACAATCCCCACCGATCCCGGTCGAAAAAGGCTCAACCACATTCAGGGCAGCAGCCATCGCAATCGCCGCATCGGCTGCGTTTCCACCCGCCCGGAGCATATCCAACCCAGCCAGAGAGGCCAAAGGCTGGCTTGCGGCAGCCACCCCGCGCCTGGAAAGGACATTGCTGCGTCGGGAACGAAATTCAAAATCGTATTGCATGGAAAAACTCCTCAATCGCTGGTCAGAATCGAGATAGATTATACATCAAGTGCATCTTACGCTTCCGGATGAGGTCGGCAAGGCAAACAGTGAAAGCGGTTATAATGCCTCTGATAAACTCACCTGAATTTTTTTATGATTGGGGAGAACAGATTTGAACGCACTGCGGCTTTTCTTTGAAGACCTTGCTAACGAATGGGATACTTCCCAACCCCCAAACCGGGATGAAATTCTCAATCGTCTGATTGCGACTTTTGATGAGATGCTAACCTCTCCCCTTTATAGATTTAGGATTTGACGCAATTGTCTGCCACAACGCTTTCCCCCATTTTTGGTGGCCGGAGACTGCGCTGCAGACTTTTCGAAGGCTGTTACACCCGAATAGCACTCTGCTGATCCTGCACGATCTGAGCCGTGAGAAGGTAAATATCATCCACGGCACTGCCCAGAACCCGATCATCCATCGTGACCTCCTGCCTGCAGGCAGCGATTTGGCCCGGATGATGGAAGATGTTGGTTTTTCGCCGCTGCTGGTGGAGGATCGGGACGATCGATATGTAATCTATGCGAAATCATAAAGAAAATAATGGCTCACCCTTATTGTGACAATCAGATATCCAAGGAAATTTGAAAAAATCAAGGATCGTTCGGGATATGGAATTGAAATGGAATTGATATGACACAGAATCGGAAGAAAAACCTTACCCGAATCCCCGGATGGGTCGGGGTCGGCATTATCACCCTGCTCAACGCCCTCTGGCTGGTCTGGGGCATGGGCGAAGCTTTTTACGAAGGCTGGGGCGTACCGGACACCCCCTGGTTCCTGTTCCTCAGCATCGCTGTCGCAGCGATGGTTTTCAGCCTGATCGCCATTCGCTGGCCCTATGTTGGCGGCGGGATCTTGATCGTGGTTGGGATCACCTTTGCGCTTTGGTGGTTAATTCCTGGCATCAAGAACGGTGTTTTCACGCTTTCCACAATTATCGGACGTCTTTTCCTCTCGGCTGGGTTCACCCTGGTGGGAGTCCTATTTATTCTGGATGCGCGCTTCAATCCGCGTGCGGATCGCCATTCTCTGCCCTGGTTCCGGCGTAACCTGCGAATACTGATTGCAGTCGGGATCCCTACCCTCGCCGGATTAGCCGTTGCCGCATATAACCTCCCCGTCGTCCTGACCCGGATGGATGATGGCGACCGCTCTGCCCGCCTGATCGAGGGCAACGATGTCGCATTGATCTGGGCGCCGGCCGGACCCGGCTGGAACTGGAAACAGGACTACGGCGGTTATCCTTCATGGGATATGATCGCTGCTTATGGGATTGAACCTCTGGGGTTGGACCCGGATAAATTTACCACCACGCATGCGACCGAGTTGGATATGCTAACCACAGGCGTCTGCGCCTATTTAAGTGCAGATGGTACAGAACTGGAAGACCAACCGGTCAATATCTGGCGGATGCCGACCACGGATGAGATCGCGCGCTCCCTCAGCCGGCACAACCAGAACGCGGGCTGTGCCTGGGACGGTGAGACCGGAAAAATGGATTGCATTATCCGGCCCGATAAGGAAACACCGCTCTGGGCGCCGGACCAACCGCCGGTCTACCTGTGGTCATCCGAGGCATTCGATGAGGAAGATGCCTATTACGTCAGCTATACCGGCTTTGTGTCACATCAACCCAAAGACTGGGGCAATCCCCGCCACGGCTATCGCTGTGTGCGTGAACCATAAAGACAGATGAAGCTGATTTTCCGGGGAAAAAGCACGAATTAATCACAAGATTTGGATTATTCCAACTCAAATCAAACCAAAACGACCCTATATTACACCAATCGCGCTCCCATACCAGAGGGCGTTTCCATCTATTATGTTTGATATTACTTATAGAAAGAAAATAAAAATATGACTAATGACTACTCTATTAGATAGATTTCCTACTTGTCAAAGCCATTTGATCAAGGAAGGAAGTCCATTTAAAGGTTGAAAAACTTATGTTCAAAGACCGAAGTGATGCCGGAAAACAGCTTGCGGACGCATTGTCCGCTTACCGGATTGACAATCCAATTATATTAGCCATTCCCCGTGGTGGCGTGCCGGTGGGTTTCGAGATTGCGGAAGCTCTGAGTACGACACTTTCGTTGATCATCGTCCGGAAATTACCCTTCCCATTCAATCCCGAATCCGGGTTTGGTGCGGTCGCCGAGGATGGCAGCCTGGTCGTCCTGCCAAATGCAAGCCGAAATTTAAATAAGGAATTGATCGAAACGATCATTGAAGATCAAAAAAGAGAAATCGAACGTCGGATTCGGATCTTGCGGACCAACCGTCCTCTACCGGACGTCACCGATCGAACTGTGATCATTGTGGATGATGGCATTGCGATGGGATCGACGATGCGGGCAGCCGTCAGGTGCGTGGCGAAGAAAAACCCAGCCGGAATTATCGCAGCAGCTCCCGTTTCCAGTCCAGAAGCCGCCCATGCACTTTCAGAAATGCAGGCGGTGGATGAGGTTGTGGTCCTGCTCGAACCACGGTTCTTCCATTCTGTGGCGCAAAACTATCAAAACTGGCGCGATATTCCGGATTATGAGGTGATCAATTTAATGAATCGATCAAAGGATAATATTCCCGATTAGTTTATTATTCGAAATTTCTTATGGTAAATGTAAAAAGAAGGGGCTAAGAAAGCCTCTTCTTTTTTTGTTCCTGGTGTTTATTTCGTTTCTTCTTCACCCAGGGCATCAGATACGCTCTTAAGTCGTCTTTCCAGCCAGCTTTTTTCTGCTTTCAATGCTTCGCTTTCATTTACTGGCGTTCGAATATTCCAAGAGTCAAAGAAACGTCCCCTTCTTCCTCTCCCCCGATGGAAGCCAAAGAATCCACGGCCTCTACCATAAGCACCTTCACCACAGGGACCTAATCCTCTACCATTTGGGCCAGTCCCCTCAGGACCTTTTCCATCATAACCAGGCATTTTTTTATCCTTTCTTATCTAATTATTTGAGTTAATCAGAATCGATGATCTCGATCAGCGATTCGAGTCGGTTCAAAGTCTCCGTTAAAGATTCCCTAGCCCGAGCCAGCGCAGCTTTACCTTCTTCAGTCAGTTTATAGACCCGACGTGGTGGCCCCTGGGTTTCCTCTGAATCCCAATCCGACTCCACAAGGCCGATCTCTTCAAAGTTTCGTAGAATTCGGTAGATCATGCTGGGACTCATCGCGCCAAGCCCAAAGTCTTCCAATCGTTCTAATAAGGCATACCCATGCAACTTTTCCTTGCTTAGAAAAGCCAGTAATGCCGGTTCTACCAGGCGCACATCAACCAGTGAGTAATCACCCATCCAACGCATCCCACGACCCTGTCCCCTTCCCCGGCTATGTCTACCTCCACCAGGACCGTGAATACCATCATGAGAAAAATGTCTGTTCATATATATTCTCCTTTCGTCTATATACTATTATACTATTCCCAATTAGTCAATAGTATGGCATAATAGATTTAACAAACCTTATAAAGGAGATAACATAGATGATCGTTTTTATTTCTTCATTAGGAAACTCAATTGAAGACCTGGTAAGTGCTCGTTTTGGCCGTTGTCCCTGGTTTATTCGCTATGATTCTGAAGATGAAACCTTGCGAGCATTACAAAACACTGCCCCTTCTCAAGCACATGGGGCTGGTGTTGCTGCTGCGCAGATCCTGATCGACAATGGTTGCCAAATAGCCATCAGCGGTCGCTTTGGACCAAACGCCCATCAGGCGCTTGCAGCGGCTGGCATTAAGATGTTAACCCTTCAGGATGAAAGCCTGAAGGTTAGTGACATCATCCAACTTTGGCGTGATGATCAATTACATCATGAAGACTAAAGGATCCAATTAATGAAAATCGCGATTGCCAGCGGAAAAGGCGGTACGGGTAAAACAATGCTCGCCACCAGTCTGGCAGCCACATTATCAGAGGAAATTCCCCTGACGTTTCTGGACTGTGATGTTGAAGCTCCGAATGCTCATCTCTTTCTGAAACCCGATTTTGAGCAAACCCAATCCGTCAACCTCCTGATACCGGAAATAAACCAGGACTTATGTACGCTTTGCGGCAGGTGCGTGGATATCTGCCAATATAATGCCCTGGCAAAAATTGGAACTCAAATCATGGTCTTTCCCCAATTGTGTCACGGATGTGGGAGCTGCACCCTGCAGTGTCCTGAGGATGCCATCCACGAGAAGGCAGAACCGATAGGTCTGATCCAACAAGGACGGGCTCGAAATAATATCGATTATCGAATGGGTGTAATGAACATTGGTGGACCCATGCCGACACCCATCATCCGTGCAGTCAAACAATCCGTTCAGGAGGAAAAATACCTCACAATTATCGACTGCCCACCGGGCGCATCCTGTTCCGTTGTGAACGCCATCCATGACGCCGATTTTTTGTTGTTGGTGACCGAACCAACGTCTTTTGGGTGGCATGATCTGAACCAAATGCTGGGAGTGATCCAGGAAACCGGTACTCCAGCCGGTCTGGTCATTAACAGGGACGGGATTGGTGACCGGGGAATTGAAGAACAGCTCTCGGAATTATCCATCCCAATCCTGATGCGTATCCCTTTCAATGATGAAATTGCGAGAAGCCTGGCTAAAGGAGATTTACTCATAGACAAATTCCCCGAGTACAAGCCTGTACTGTGGAGCATCTATGAGGCTTTTTTAGTAATGGCAAAGGGGAGATCTTCCTAATGGTCACTCATCGAAATCCCACCCCAAAACACCTCGTCATTCTCAGCGGTAAAGGTGGCACAGGTAAAACCAGCCTTTGTGCCGCGCTGGTCGACCTCGCTTCACAATCCCACACTCCATCCGTTTTCGCAGATGCAGATGTAGATGCTTCCAACCTGGCCCTGGTAACGAATGCAGTGCCCATCGAAACACATCCCTTTTCCAGCAGCAGCGCTGCGATGATTGACCAGAATCAATGTATTCGTTGCGGGAAATGCTTCGATGTATGTCGCTTCAATGCCGTCCTGAAACCGAGTCCAACCCAAGAAAATTATCGGATCGACCCATTAGTATGCGAGGGTTGTGCGGCTTGCCAATATATTTGTCCTGAAGCCGCGATCCGGATGGTCTCTCAGAAAGATGGTGAATGGTATCAATCGACAACACCCTATGGACACCAATTCCATGCAGAGTTGTTTCCGGCGGCTGAAAATTCCGGCAAATTGGTCACCCTGGTTAAGCAGAACGCCAAGCTTTTCGCTGAGGATCATCATCTGCGCCTGATCCTTGTAGACGGACCTCCCGGGATTGGCTGCCCGGTGATTTCGGCCAGCGCCGGCGCTGATCTGGCTTTGATTGTAACAGAGCCGGGTTTATCCGGCGTTCACGATCTGGAAAGGATCACCCAGACATTGATGTATTTCAAAATCCCTGCTGTGGTTGTGATCAATAAAGCCGACATTGATCCGCAAAGCGTCAAGGATATCCACGCCAAAGCTGAAGCGGTTGGTTATCCCGTGATTGGAGAAATCCCCTTTGATGCGTCCATCCCACAAGCAATGAACGCCGCCCAACCTGTCACCCACTTCGCTCCTGACTCCCCTGCTGCAGAAGCCATCCGGTTACTTTGGGATTCGGTCAATGAGCTGCTGTTTCCGGAGGCGTTGCATGACAGATCCTGACATATTACGACAACTCGTCATCGATAGCCTGCGGGAAGTGATTGATCCTGAAACCGGTGTTGACGTGATAAAAATGCGATTGGTCCTGGATCTCGAGGTCAATGACGAAAATCTTGTGACGTATATATTCCGACCTTCGTCCCCCCTTTGTCCCATTGCACTCAAATTGATCATGGATGTCATTGAAAAAGTGAAAACCGTACCTGACGTGGCGCATCAAAAAGTCACGGTCATCGACTACGCCGGCGCTGATGAACTCAATAAAATCCTAGCATCATTAAATCTGTAGATAGAAATTTTTTATTAATAACACTTGGTTCTTTTTTATTAGGTCAGTTTATTCTATAATCGGAAACAAGACA
Organism: uncultured Chloroflexia bacterium; assembly: GCA_963748065.1. Lineage (GTDB taxonomy): Bacteria > Chloroflexota > Anaerolineae > Anaerolineales > Anaerolineaceae > Brevifilum. The sequence continues at coordinate 113,342 of CAVVHL010000014.1, forward strand.
TTTGCACCCCCCAAAAAGGAGGCTCCATGCCTAAACCGCCTGATGGATGTGCAACACCATCCAAAGGACCCATTACCCAAACCCAGGAAGCGACACCAATAAAAACGTTTGAGAAAAAGGAGGTCTTTATGGAAAGAGCTCAAGTTGGTAAACCCGCACCCGATTTTGAATTAACGGCATTTGTCGGGGAAGGGTTTAAGAACATTCGACTATCCGATTACAAAGGAAAGTGGATCGTCGTCTGTTTCTACCCAGGTGACTTCACCTTTGTCTGACCGACCGAATTAACAGCGGTCGCTGTTAAATATGATGAAATCCAGAAAATGGGTGTGGAAGTTCTGGCAATCAGCACGAACAGCCATTTTTCCCATAAGATCTGGCAGGAAGTTGAACTCTCAAAAATGGTTGAAGGCGGTGTACCCTTCCCGTTATTAGCAGATGCGGGTGGTCGCGTGGGAGAGTTATACGGGGTCTATGACCCGGGCAGCGGAGTTGATATCCGCGGACGGTTCATCATCGATCCCGATTTTGTTATTCGGGCAATGGAAGTCCTGACCCCTGAGGTCGGACGGAATGTCTCCGAACTGATCCGGCAGGTGAAAGCTTTCCAACATGTCATTGCCACCGGCGAGGTGACCCCGTCAGGCTGGCATCCAGGCAAAAAGACCCTCACACCAGGGCCAGAACTGGTCGGAAAAGTCTGGAAAGAGTGGAAGCCGGAAGAGGCTTTCGAGTAAAAACATTCTCAAGCAAATGTCTTAAAGGCTCGGGATTATCCCCGGGCCTTTTTTCATTATTCGATTATGATAATGGACACAGGAAAGGACCAAGATGCCAGAACAAGAATTTTGTTTCCAACCCATCGGAACCCTCCAGACGCCTTTCAAAGAACTGACGGATATGCCCATCCAGCCATCAGGTGCAAGGGGGATCAAAGGCGTACTCACGGTCGACAAGACATTCATCCCAGCTTTGAAGGACCTCGGACGGATTTTCCCACATCTACCTACTGTATGTCTTCCACAAAGTCAGCGATCATGTCTTGACCGTCACACCTTTCCTGGATTCCACCCCGCATGGCCTGTTCGCCACTCGGGCACCCAAGCGTCCCAACCCGATCGGGCTCTCCGTTGTACGACTGGTTGGCATTGAGGAAAACCGTCTGCTGCTGGAAGACGTCGATATGCTGGATGGCACCCCGGTCCTCGACATCAAGCCGTATGTCCCGGCCTTCGATCAGCCGGAAAATATCCGTGTCGGCTGGTTGACAGGCCGTGGCGATCAAGCGCAGAAGAAGAAGTCTGATGATCGATTCATATAAAACCAAGAACCCGGGATCGTTTATATCCCGGGTTGTTCTCTGATAATGATGATCGACTTCAGTCGTACTTTTCTCCTAGAATTTATACCTTCACATCCCCACAGAGAAATACCCTGATTCCCATTGCATCGAGCATGGCGGCTTTGGCTGCCAGTGCACGGTCCGCGGTTTCGGCATCCGGGGCATAAACGACATTGATATGGTTGGCTTTATGCTTGGCCATTAACTGGTCCCGTCCCACGCCATGCAGCACGCCGTGCATGATGGGCCATTCGGGAGTCGTCATCGCCCAACGCCGTTGAGTCTCCTCTTCCGGTAGAGCAACGGCTGAACCTCGCCCCAGATCGGCATTCAACCGGCCGTCCTCAATGTAGATCCGGCTCCAGACGATCTCACCCGGTTTGGAAACACCGCGTAAAGTACCACCGCCCAGGGGGAAGTAATCCGGCGGCTGGCGCAGACTGTCCGCGCCCGGCATATCCACCCTGGATGTGTTCAGGTGGGATCGCACCGGAGATCAGGAAAACCCACACAAAATCGTCAACTCCATCCCCTTTGTACCATTCCCCATAGCGGATATCATGCAGGGTGGTCTCCGGGGGTAGCCCCATCTGCCGCCAGAGGCGGTTGGTGACCAGCATGTCCAGGCCGGCGCCTTCATCGACTTCATTGAAATGCACCACGGCGTTCCCGGTAAAAAGCTCTCTCCCGGTTTCCAGGTCGTAGACCGGCGGCCGGTCCACATTGTTCAGCAGTCCTTCCGCCAGGTCAGAAGCCGGCGCCATGTCCTTGAGCCCCTGCTGGTACTGGATGCCGATGCAGCCGCAGCCGAAGAAATCCGCCAGGCGGGTGGCGGCAATGTACATTTTCAACTGACCCCGGATCTGCCGATCGGTCAATTCGGTCGCTTCATCGCTGCCGGTATGGAAGGTCATCCCCCGCTGCTTCCAGCCAATCCCGGGCCTGATCGGCCTCCACATCGGAGACCTTCCCCATCTCGGCCAGGAGAGCGGACTGGCTGAGCCGCTCCTTATAGATCCCCATCGGGTTGAGATATTCGTCGTCGATAATGGCGTTGTACATCCCCATGCAGCCTTCGTCGAAAATGCCCATGATGGCTTTTTCGGTCCGCAGTTGTTCGGCCAATGCCTCACCCAGCGCCTTCTCTGCCGCAGGCAGGTCGGCCGGGTTCAGCGCACGGACATGATCCATTTTGTGGTTAACCACACCTTCCTCAAGCCACTGCTTCAATCCTTCCAGGAAGAATGCATCCGTGAAATCCTCGCTCCAAAGCGTGCTGTAGGGCACCCCCATCTTGGTCAGCGAGCCGTTGAGGTTGAGCATCCCGACCAGTCCCGGTGCGCTGCCGCTCCAATTGGCGACCGTCAGGATCGGCCCGTGATGAGACCGCAACCCGGCGAGCAGGTGATAGCTGTACTGCCAGACGGCTTCGGCAACCACCAACGGTGCATCCGGATGGATCCCGCGGAAGACGTCCATCCCCATCCGCTGGCTGGAGATGAAACCATGTTTCTCGCGTGGATCGTAAGGGTGGGCGCGTTTCAACGTCCATCCCAAAGATTTGAATGCCTGTTCCAGGTCAGCTTCCATTTTGGCCTGGATCGGCCAACCGGCCTGATTGGCGGAGAGCCGCAGGTCACCGCTGGCGACAATATCGCTGTTCGTTCAGGGACGGGGTCAACGTGTTGAATTTCCGGCAAGGTATATGAGGTCATCAATATTCCTTTTGTATTAATCTACGATGTACGCAAACAATTATAACTTCGTCTCTTGGTCAGTTTGTTTATTCTACATAAGTTCGCAGCAGCGTTGCTTTTTCAGAAGCAGTGACTTCGAAATGCCCCATCGCCGCCGGCAGCAGCACAAACCGGACCGCGTCCAGGGCCAGCCCGGCAACGGTCGCCCTGCCTTCGATCACACCCCAAATTTCCAGGGTTGCTCCGTCACAATTCCCGTGGAATTTCGCTCCAGGCTCAAAGAACAATCGCTCGGTGGTGAAGTAGCGGTTATGGCACAGCCGCTCTCGGGTGATCCCATCCGCAGCTTCGACAACTTCCAGATCCGGAAGATCGAGACCAACCTGATCGAACCGGATGACCTGCAGTGCTTTTTCCAAATGCAGCTCGCGCGGTTTGCCATCCGCACCGATCCGGTTCCAGTCATAGACCCGATAAGTAGTATTGGAATTCTGCTGGATCTCAGCGATCACCGCGCCAGCCAGGATGGCATGCAGGGTGCCGGCCGGAACGCAAATATGGTCGCCGGCCTTGATCGGGACTCGGTTTAACAAGGATTCAGGCGTGCCATTTTCCACTGCCCGGCGGAGTTGGTCGGGAGAGACATCTTCGGCAAAACCATAAACGATAGCCGCATCCGGTTGGGCGGAAAGCACTACCCACATTTCGTATTTACCCAACTCATTGACCAGATGCGAACGAGCATAGTCGTCATCTGGGTGTACCTGCACGGATAAGTTCCGGTTGGCGTCGAGCAGTTTAACCATCAGAGGGAATTTGTCCTGTTCGAGCGCCCAATCATTGTGCGTCCCAACCAGGTCTTCTCCCAACAGTGAAAGCAGCTCAGGTAAGGTCTTCCCGGCATAGGGGCCGTTCATGACTCGCGTCATGCCGTCCGAATGGGCGCTGATCTCCCAGCTTTCCGCGACGGACTCCCCTTCAGGGATTGATCGACCGAAGTCGGCCAGATGCCGTCCACCCCAGATATAGTGTTTTAGGACCGGTTCGAAGCGCATTGGGTAAAGTTCTGGCATGTGGGTTTCTCCGGGTAAAAATATTTATTCTGCTAATTAAGATTGCCCCTTCGTTTTCACTGCGGGTGTTCCGCTCCGCTTCAGGGAAGGGACGGGGATAGGATTGTTATTTGATTTTTTTATTCTAATACAGCAATTAATATTTAGGCGGCTACCAACCGCACATCTACGCCCATCTCCTCGATCGACTGAATGATCGCGGGGTCGGCGTCGCTGTTGGTGACCAGGATGTCGATCTCGTTCAAATTCATTACCCGAGACAGCGCACCTTTGCCGATCTTGGTCGAATCGAGCATCGCAATCCGCTCCCGCGCGCTGCGGCACATCACGCGTTTCATGCTGTCATAGATCGGCGAGGGGTCAACCAACCCATCCTTGAGGGTCAGTCCCGCTGCACTGAACAGGGCGCGGTCCACCCGGTAGGAATGGAAAAAGTTCTCCGCTTGTGGCCCAATGAAGATCGCATTGGGCTGGTTGAGCACGCCACCGCAGCAAAGTACGGTCTGGACTGTGTCATAGACCTGCGCCATCGTAAGGGTGTTCAAGCCGTTGGTGATCACGGTCAGGTTGGCTGCATCGAGGTGCGGGATGATGCAGGCGACCGTGCTGCCCCCCTCCAGGATCAGGTCATCGCCGGGTTTGATGATCTCCCGAGCGACATATTTCCCCAAAGCGATCCGCCGTGGGTCCTGTAGCCCAGCCGGGAATGGATAGCCATGCTGCCTGCCATTGGGATTGGATAGCTGATCACTATCATTCCCCAATTCCCAATCCGGGATGGCCAGTCCACCATGGACGCGCTTGACCAGGCCCTGTTCCTCCAGGGTTTCGATATCACGCCAGATGGTCATTTGAGAAACGCCGAAATGGTTAGCCGCTTCCACCGTCGAGAGAAACCCCCGGTGCTGCAGCCACTGCAGAAGCTGGTTTTGCCGTTCCAATTGCAGCATATTTTATCCTTTGATAACAATTAGTAACAAATTATAACATCTTTGATGAAGAAATGATAATATCTGTTATCTAATTCGTTAAATACAGGATTTTTAAGGATAAAACAAAGGAGACAAATGATGTCAAAAGCTCCCCTCACCCGGCTTGAACTTTCTAAAATGATCGATCATTCACTGCTCAAACCGACCCTCACCCGGCAAGACACCATCGCGGGATTGGAAGTTGCGATCCAGGAAAACGTCGCCTCAGCCACGATCAAACCCTGCTACACCGCGCTCGCAGCGGAAATCCTCAAAGGCACAGGCGTGCTGGTCAACCCGGTGATCTGCTTCCCGCTGGGCTATGACACCACCGAAACCAAGGTCTTCGAGACCCGGCAGGTCATCGACCAGGGCGCGGAGGAGATCGACATGGTGCTGAACCTCGGCGCGCTGTTCGGCGGGGATTATCAATACGTGCAGGACGACATCGCCGCTGTGGTGGAAGCCGCCCAGGGACGGACCACCAAGGTCATTCTGGAAACGGGCTATTACGAGGATCTGGACCTGATCGTCAAAGCCTGCCAGTTGATCGAAGCGGCCGGTGCGGACTTCGTCAAGACCAGCTCCGGCTTCGCCCCCTCACCCTACAAGAATGAATTCGGTGAGACAGTGGGATACACAAATGAAATCCTCAAGCTGATGCGCGATTCGGTCAGCGACAAGGTGCAGGTCAAAGCCGCCCAGGGCGTACGCCGGTTGAAGGACGCCCTCGAGGTGATCGAAATCGGTGCGACCCGTTTCGGCGTCAGCCGTACGACCAGCTTGATGAAGGAATACGACGAGACTTACGGGTAGGTTTCATCTCTACTCCTTTCAAAAGAACCGGCAGCCAATTCCCCTCGGCTGCCGGTTCTTCAAGTTAATCAGAAATAGATAATACAGATTCCCGGGATTTGATAAATCCCGGGAATCTCAAAACTTAGTAGGAAGTAGAGATGTTGCATAATCAAAGTCTCTATATATTTACTTTATTATTTATTTAATTATTTCATCTAGGAAAATGGAATCCCTTACTCTTTGAGTTTCATCCCTTGCTTTTTCGCGCTCCAGGCCGCCATACCGACGATGCCGGAATAGACGCCCAACTTCGCGGTGACGATCTCGACCTTCTCCACCGGCATCAGGAACACGCGCTCACGCACTTCCCGCCGGATCGGATCGAGCAGCAGGTCACCCGCCTTGGCGACGCCGCCCCCGATCACCACCCGCTTGACGCCCACACAGGTCAGCACATTCGCCACGCCGATCCCCAGGTACTTCCCGGCCCGGTTCCAAACTTCCAGCGCCCACTCGTCACCCATTTTGGCCGCTTCACCAACCACCTCAGCCGTCAACCGGTTCAGGTCATGGTCGATCAGGTCCACAATCTTGGAAGACCAGCCCTGGCGGATCCCCCGGGCGGCTTCCGCCGCGATGGCGGGGCCGGAGGAGAAGACCTCGACGCAGCCGTAATTACCGCAGCCACATTTCGGCCCGTTCAGGTCCACCGTCTGGTGACCCAACTCGCCGGCCGTGCCATCAATCCCGAGGACCAGGTCATTGTTGACCACCAGCCCCCCACCGACGCCGGTGCCGATTGCGAAGCAGGCCATTGAATCCACACCTTTGCCGGCGCCGAACGACCACTCGCCAAAGGTAATGGCGCGCACGTCGTTGAGCATGGCAATCTTCAGGTCGAGATAAGATTCCATCTTCTCCCCCACCGGGATCCCGCGCCATTCGGTGTATAGATTTGGAAGGAATTTGGTGGTGTTGGTCTCCAGATCGATCACGCCAGGCGCGCTGATCCCGACGCCGCCGATCTTATCCCTGGATACGTCGCTTTTCTCGATCAGTTTGGTGATCAGGTCCGCCATCCGCTCCAACACGGAATCGGGGCCTTTGCGCGCCAAAGTCGGGATTTGGTCATCGACCAGAATGTGCCCATCCTCCACATTGACCAGGCCGGCTTTGATATTCGTTCCGCCGAGATCACACCCCACAAATACGTTCATCAATCAATCTCCTGAAAAGATCACAAATAATTTAAATAAAATAATACCTTTGAATTAAGTCTATTATACAAGCCAAAACCGGAAAAGCCCCCATCCGTCTACACCGCAGCCTCCCCCCTGCAAGCCCGGCAAGGTCCCCCAAAAATCAGATTCCCCTCCCCGCGTACGGGGAGGGGATAGGGGTAGGGTTTCCCCTCCAGGTTTTTTAATGTAAATAAGGCTTCAGCAAATCGCGGGAGATCATGAAGCCGCGCTCGACCAATTCTTCCGTGCCTTCGAACTTGCGATCCTCGTGCTCAATCGAGAGCACATAATCGTATCCCCAGCGATAGAGCGCGCTGATGAAATCACCCCAATCCACGTCACCCAGGCCGGGCAGGCGGGGAATCTGCCAACCCATCCCAAGGGAGAGAATGCCGTTCTGATAAAGACCTTCATAGTCGATCTCAAGGTCTTTGGCATGCACGTGGAAAATGCGGTCCTTGAATTCACGCACCACGCGGTCGATATCGATCATCAGCCAGATCAGGTGTGAGGGGTCGAGGTTCAAACCGAAATTCTTATCGGGGATAATCTCGAACATCTTGCGCCAGATCGCCGGCGAATAAGCCATGTTGTTACCGCCCGGCCATTCATCGTTGCTGAAGATCATCGGGCAGTTCTCGATGGCGACCTTGACGCCCTTCGCTTTGGCATATTGGATGATCGGCGGCCAGATTTCTCTGAACATTTCGAAGTTGGCCTCGATGGTCTTATCCTTATCACGGCCGATAAAAGTCCCCACGATCGGGTCGTCCATCACCAGCGGCGCCGCGTCGATCACTTCTTTAAGATGGTCGATCACCACCTTGCGGTGCTCAGGATCGGGATGCAGCGGGTTGGGATAGTACCCTAATGAGGAAATCGCCAGGCCGTTGGCCTTTAGGATCGCTTTGGCTTCATCGGCCTCTTTCTGACCGAAATCCTCCACGTCCAGGGTGGTCACGCCTGCGTAACGGCGAGTGGCTTTGCCCACCGGCCAGCAAGCCAGTTCCAGCATCTCGAAGCCGTTCGGTGCAGCCCATTCAGCCACTTCTTTCAAACTCTTATCGGGAAAAGCAGCGGTCATTAAACCGAGTTTCATAATTCAATCCTCCAGTTCATCAATTCAGATCTAGTATTCGACGTTGACCCAACGGTTCTCCCGGGCGCTCTTCAGGATGGCATCATCCACCAGGATGGTATTGTGTCCATCGCGGAAGGTCGGGAAGTCCGGTTCGGCATCATAATCCCCTGCAGCGATATAGCGGTAAACCGCCATCTGCAGGTGCTTGAAGGTGTCCGGGAACCCCTCGGCATGGCCGCCGGGATACGAAGCCGTCCAGCGGACCTCATCATGCATCAGGGAGGGGTCCTTGATCACCAGTTGGTTGGGCTCTGGCCGGTGACCGATCATCATCTGGTTAGGCACTTCCGAATCCCAGACGATCGAGGAGTCCGAGCCGTCGATCTCGAAGAACAGCCGGTTCTTTCGACCGCTGGAGACCTGCGAGACCGTCATTACGCCCCGCGCCCCGTTCTCGAACTTGAGCAGCACGGAAGCATAATCCTCGGTGTGGATTTCCTTTTCCTCATATTCCATATCGACTTCGATCTTGCCGCCGTAGGTGTCGATCTTTTTCTTGGGTTTCTTACGAATTGGCAGGAAGGTCTCAAAATCGGCAAAGACGGATGTGATCTTGGTGCCGGTCACGAAGGTCACCAGATCCATCCAGTGGGAACCGATGTCCGACACTGCCCGCAGCTCGCCGCCCAGTTCCGGTTCCAGGCGCCAGTTCCAATCCGTTTCCAGCAGGAGCCAATCCTGCAGATAACTGCCCTGGATGATGTAAATCTTGTCACCAATCTCGCCGGCTGCAATCCTGGCTTTGGCTTCGTGCACCAGCGGGTAAAAGCGGATGTTGAAATTAACCGCATTCACGAGGTGTTTTTCTTCGGCCAACTTGACCAGTTCCCCTGATTCTTCAGCCGTCATGGCCAGCGGTTTTTCGCAGATCACATGCTTACCCGCTTCGAGGGCGGCCTTGGCATGTTTGAAATGCAGGAAATTTGGTGAGGCGATGTGGACCACATCAATTTCCGGGTCATTGACCAGGTCGTTGAAGTCCCCATAAGCTTTCGGCACCAGTAATTTTTCCGCAGCCGCTTCGGCCAATTCCTGATTGGCTTCACCGATCGCCAATACTTCAAAACCGTTCCGCCGGATGCCTTCCATGTGTGCGGGGCCGATGAAACCGACGCCGACCACACCGACTTTGAATTTCTTTGCCATCAAGAGTCTCCTTTCATGGTTTTGCGTTTGTCCATTCTGTATAATATTTTAGCGAGGTTATAATCATGGGGCCGGATGGATTTGCTGATGAGACCGGTTCCGGCATCCTTGTTCGGGTGTATTATACAGGGAAATGCACCAATTTTCATCAAAATTGAACAGATATTAACGAATCCTCACATTTATTTTCACCGGAGGCGAAACCATGGACCCCAGAACACGCGTCAAGACCACGCTCGCTCACCAACAGCCGGACCGAGTACCGCTGGCGCTGTGGGGCGGCCCGTATGGGTTGGTGGACCCGCTCTATTATGAGCTGGTGGATTTGCTAGGACTGGGAGAACCAGTCCCACCCATCCGGGAGGGTCATACGGTCAACCACATCGACGACCGCCTGTTGGCCGCGCTGGGGACGGACACACGGCTCGTCTGGCCCGGTGCGTCGCCTGCCAGCCCCACCTACCTCTCCGCAGATGGTGACCTGATCTATGACGATTTCGGGCAGCCCTGGAAACGCACCTACCCGTACTACTCCGCCACCGACGGCCTGCTCAAGAACGCGCAATCCATCGGCGAGATCGATACCCTGGTCGATTGGCCGGACGTGAACGATCCGCGCTGGACGGCAGGCGTGGCCGAACGCGCTGCCGCGCTCAAGGACAGCGGTTACTACATTATCGGGCGGATGGTCGTCTCTCATGGCCCGTACCAGATGGCCTGTGACCTGCGCTCGATGGAGAACTTCATGATGGACATGATGATGGAACCGGACTTCGCCGGCGCGCTGCTCGATCGGGTGACCGATACCATCATCGGCCTGACCCGCAACTACCTCGAAGCCGCGGGCGATGCGCTGGATATGATCGAACTGCCCGGTGATGATTACGCCGCTAACGACAACCTGATCTTCTCACCTAAACTCTTCCGCCAAATGATCCGGCCGCGCCTGGAGCGGATCGTGGCTGCGGTGCGCGAAATCCGGCCCGATATCGCCATCATGCTGCACTCCGACGGCGCGATCGGGAAACTGGTGCCGGATTTCATCGAGATGGGGATCGACGTGGTGCACCCGTTGGAACCGGTGGCCGGGATGGACCCCGCGCAGATCAAGCGAGACTACGGCGACCGGATCAGCTTCCTGGGCGGTGTGGATATCTCACACGCCATGCCTGGGACCCTGGCGGACGTGCGCGCCGATGTGGACCGCTGCCTGCGGGACCTGGCTCCCGGCGGTGGGTATATCCTCGCGCCCTGCAACCACCTGCAGGCGGATGTGCCCCCGGAGAATGTCGTGGAACTTTACCGATATGCCGCGGAAAAAGGTGTTTATGCTTAATATCTTGTCATTGCGAGAAGGCTGAAAGCCGACGAAGCAATCTTCAACGCTAGAGTAAATAAGCTTCGATCAACTCAATAAGGATTAAGTTCAATTATCTACTAGTTCGTAAAACGAAGAGGTACCTCACATGAAAAATTGATTAATTAGGATTATGATAAATTCAATTTTATGCCAAATAGAAGATTGCTTCCCAATCGCATTGCTTCGGGGACTATGTCGCCTCCTCGCAATGACAAAGTTAGGCGAATGCCTCCGCCGCTCTAAGCACCGCGCCGACCAGCACGATCTCATCCCCCAGCTCAGCCGCGCGGATCTGGTAATGCCCCTGGCTGCTGACGAAGGCGTGCGCGTTCACCGTCTCGCGGATCGGGTTAAGCAGTACCTCGCCCAATTTCGCCACCCCACCCCCGATCGCAATCCGTTCCACATTGGTCAGGCTGAGCACATTGACCAGCGCCAGTCCGAAAGTTCGCGCTACATTCTCAATCTCGGCTTTAGCGAATGCGTCTCCTGCTTCAGCGGCGTCCCCCAGGTCGCTGGTGGTGATGCGGTCCGGTTCAGCTTTAAATTTCTCAAACAACATAGAAGTCTTCCGGAATATATCCCGGTGTCCGTAACCTTTTTTCGATCGCCCAGCCGGAGCAGAGGTTCTCGACCTTTTCCGCCGCACCGGGCTCGGGTGACGTCCAATCCGGCGCATAGGTGTGACCGATCTCCCCTGCGCCGTAGCCCTGCCCATCATACAGCTTGCCGTCAAACACGAACCCACCCCCCACGCCGCTGCCGATGTTGGTATAGAAAAATTGCCGGCAGCCGCGGCCGGAACCGAGGTGGTATTCCCCCCAGGCAGCCGCGTTCGAAGTCGTTGTCCACTGAGGTCGGCAGCTTAAAGGCGGCTTCAAACCAATCCCGGATCGGGAAATCCTGCCAGCCTTCGATCTGGATCGAACGCAGCACCCGGCCCTTGACCGTATCCATCGGCCCGCCAAACCCGCAGCCCAAGGCGATGACCTCGCCAAATTTATCTCGCGCGGCGGCAATGAATGCCGGAATCTCATTTTTCAACCATTCACGGATCCCCTCACCGCCCAAAGCCGGATCTACCCCTCCCTGTTGGGTCGCAACAATCTCCCCCTCCGGCGTACCAATCCCTAATTGAAGTTTCGTGCCCCCGATCTCAACTCCCAGGATGTATTCAGCCATTTTCGCTCCTGTCATCCGAAAGAAAAATAAATGTACGCCATTTTTAGGATATTACTATCAAAATATCACATATATCCGCACTTATCAAGGACAAACAAGACTAATTTGCTCTTGACAGAACGAAAAAGAATCACTATTATTGAATTTGTACGTACATTTGATATCATGCCCGACAACCCACTCACAATCGGGAGTTGCCCATTGGAAAGTCACTCTCACCAGACCAACGACCTCGGCATCCAGCCGGTCGATGAAAACAATCCCATCCCCCTCTACCAGCAGGTCAGGATTGACCTGTTGAATATCCTTCGGTCCGAACGGCTCAAGCCGGGTGACATGCTTCCCACGGAAAAAGACCTGGCGGAAGCTTATCATGTCAGCCGCCATACCATTCGGCAGGCTATCGGTGAGCTGGCTTCAGCCAACCTTCTGCAGCGGACCCCCGGACGTGGCACCACGGTGCTTTCCGGCCGCAACCGGCTCAAATTTTTCCTCGACAAGTCCTTTGCGCAGCAGATGGTCGAGATGGGCCTCAAGCCGGATTCCGAGGTCCTCCGTAAAAAACGCGTCACGATTGATAACACTTCGCCGCACTCTCTTCGCTCGAAGAAAGGCAGCAGCGCGCTGGAATTGATCCGGCTGCGGTTTGGCGACGAAATCCCGATCGGCGTGCAATACACCACGATCATCACCGACCTCTGCCCGGATCTGCCGGATTACGACTTCCGAACCAAATCGCTCTACAACCTGCTCTTAACCAAATACAAATTACCCATCGCCCGGATCGACCAGACGATCAGCGCGGTTTTCGCGGACGAATGGCATAAGAATCTTTTAAGGGTATCCGGTGAGGCTCCCCTCCTGCTGGTCACCACCACTGCCTACCTTGAAAACGGCATGCCGATCGAGACTTCCACCAGTTATTACCGGGCCGACAAATATGAATTCAGCGTGAGCCAGAATTGGTGATTGCGCATAAAGGAGCACGATCATGAAACTGGGTGTTTATACTGTTCTCCTGGCGGATATGAGCCTGGAGCAAGCGCTTCAATATCTGACCGAACGCGACATCCATACTGTTGAAATCGGCTGCGGTGGTTTTTCCGGAACAGCACACGCTGACCCGGATGTATTGCTGGCTGATGACCAGGCATTACGTGATTTCCAGTCCCTGCTTGAAAAATATGAAGTCGAAATCAGCGCGCTTAACTGCTCGGGGAATCCGGTGGACCCACAGCCCGAACGCGCCCAGGCATTCCATGAAGCCTGGGAAAAAGGTGTCCTGCTGGCTGAAGCGTTGGGCATCGATACGGTGATCACATTCTCCGGTTGCCCGGGCGGTTCACCTGAGGCAAAGTTCCAGAACTGGGTCACCTGTTTTTGGCCGCCTGAGGTCTGGCATACGATCCTCGACTATCAGTGGAACGATGTACTGATCCCCTATTGGAAGAAAACCCTGCCCTTCGCAGAAAGCCGGGGCATCAAGGTCGCGCTGGAGCCGATCGCTGGCTTCTGCGTCTACAACCCTGAGACCTTCTGGCGGCTGCATGACGCCGTTGGCAGTGACTACCTTGGCATCAACCTCGACCTGAGCCACCTCTTCTGGCAGGGTGCGGATCCCGAGGAAGTGATCCGGGCCTTCAACCGGGCCATCTTCCATTTCCATGCCAAGGACACCCGGATCGATGTTTGGAATACGGCCAGGAATGGCGTCCTGGATCCCAAGCACTTTAAGTATGAGCTGGAGCGTTCCTGGAACCACCACACTGTCGGCTATGGACACGACGCTTTGGTTTGGAAGGACATCATCCGCAACCTGCGGCTGGTGGGTTACGACGGCGCGATCAGCATCGAACATGAAGACCCCCTGGCATCACGCGATGAAGGCCTGCAGCACGCGATTGACTTCCTGCGGCCTATCGTGTTGACCGAAGCTCCACCCGAGCTCTGGTGGGTGACGGATTAATTTACGAGATAACAGAAAAGATGGAGATAAGATGACGATCAAAGTTGGAATCATTGGCGCCGGGACCGTGGTCCGTGTGCGCCATTTACCCGAAACACAAAGCTGTCCGGATGCGGAAGTCGGCGCGATCTGTGATGTTGTAGAAGCCCACGCTGAAGAGATGGCCGCGCAATATCACTGCAAAGCCTACACGGATTATCGCGAGATGATCCAGGACCCGGACCTGGACGCAATCATCGTGGCGGCGACCAACACCACCCATGCCGAAATGACCATCGCCGCGCTTAAAGCCGGCAAGCATGTGATGTGTGAAAAACCAATGGCGACCAACCTGGAAGACGCTCGCAAGATGGTCGAGACCGCCCGCGAGACCGGCAAGAAATTGATGATTGCCCATAACCAACGGCTTGAACCGGCCAACATCAAAGCCCGCGAGATCATTCAATCCGGTCGGCTTGGTAAAGTCCTAACCTTCACGTCTGTCTTCGGTCATCCTGGTTCGGAATCCTGGGCTATCGACGGGGCCAAGACCTGGTTCTACAAAAAGGACATCACCGGCCTGGGCGTATTGGGCGACCTGGCGATCCACAAGCTGGACCTGGTGCGCTGGATCCTGGACGACAACTACGTTGAAGCGACCGCCTTTATGGACACCCTTAGCAAGACCTACCCCAATGGTGAATTGATCGATGTGGAAGACAATGCCCTCTGCCTGCTTAAGACTGAAAAAGGGGCTATGGGCACCATGATCGCCTCCTGGTCTTACCAGAAAGAAGACAACAGCACATCAATCTACTGCCAGAAGGGTGTATTGGAAATCTATAAGGATCCCGAGTACCCTCTGGTCGTTCATTATGACTGGCAGCAAGGTGAATATTACAAATTAGGTAAGAAATCCACCAATGTCGAACAGGTCAGGAGCGGCATCGATGATGCCTTTGTCGAAGCGATCGTCAACGACACGCCTGTCCCGGTGTCTGGTGAAGAAGGTTACAAAGCATTGGAGGCTGTGATTGCTTGCAAGCTTGCTTCAGAAACCGGATGCGCCGTAAAGATTAATGAAGGAGTGTGAACGAGATGAGCATCGTACACGAGATCATGAAAATGGTTGATCATTCACTGCTTGGCCCGGGATTAACCGATGAACAACTGCGGGAAGGCTGTGAGACAGCCGCAAAATACGACACCGCTTCGGTTTGCGTCAAACCTTATCATGTTTCGCAAGCTGCAGAATATCTCAAAGACACGGATGTCGCCGTTGGCGCGGTGATCGGGTTCCCCCACGGTAATTCAACGACCGCCATTAAAGCCGCCGAGGCTGAACAGGTCATGGCTGACGGCGCGGTCGAAGTGGATATGGTCGTCAATATCGGTAAAGTGTTGAGTGAAGATTGGGTCTACGTCGCCAACGAGATCAAAACCCTCGCGGACCTCGTGCACAATCAAGGCGCAATCCTGAAAGTCATCTTTGAAAATGATCTGCTGCCGGAAGATCGCATTATAAGATCAAGCTCTGCGAAATCTGCAGCCAAGCCGGCGCGGACTTCGTCAAAACCTCTACCGGTTACAATTACGTCAAAGGTCCGGATGGCAAATATAGTTACCAGGGCGCAACCCTGCACGATCTGCAGCTGATGCGTGACCATGCTGCTCCTGAAGTCCAAGTCAAAGCAGCCGGGAAATCCGGGACATTGGATGCCGTTCTCAAGATCCGGCAGATCGGTGTCACCCGAACAGGTACGGCGCAGACCGCACAACTCTATCATGACGCTGTGGAGAAATTTGGTGTATAACCTCCGAATTGATGGATTTGTTTATCCATTGTATACTCAGGTAATAAAACAATGTTCATCAAAATTTAACATTAATTAACAATTTTGAATGTCTTTGGCTATAATACTTGCTTACATGTTTACGAAAGTTAAGAACAGGAAACTAAATTCTTATAAGGAGGTGAGCAACTGACCTTTAGAAATAAATCCATCCATCAAACCACATACCCAACTTTCTTAAAGGAGAAAAGAAATGAAGAAATTCCAGAAGTTATTTGCCGTTTTGGCAATCGTGGTCATGACAGCCGGCGTGTTGGCCGCCTGCCAGACCAAGACGCCCGAAACCGGCGCCCCTTTCACGATTGGTATTTCCAACCCCTTCATCACCAGCGAGTATCGTACTCAGATGATTGATGAACTGATCGAGACCAACGCTGAATATATGGATCAGGGCCTCACCACCGAACTGGTCATCGAGAGCTTCAACACCGATGTTGCAGGCCAAATTCAGCAGATCGAGAACCTGATGAACCAGGGTGTGGATGCCATTTTATGCAACCCAGGTGATGCCGTTGGTTTGAACCAGATCCTTGAGGAAGCTGTTGCACAGGGTATTCTGGTCATGTCCATCGACCAGGAAATCGAAGCCAAAGGTGTGATCAATGTTGGTCATGACCAGTACGAGTGGGCCAAGATCAGTGCTGATTGGTTTGCCGAGAAACTGCAGCAAGGCGATGTGGTCCTCATTGAAGGGTTCATCGGCCATCCCGCAAACGACCTTCGTATGTCGGCTGTTTATGATGCCTTCGCAGCCTATCCCGGTATCAATGTTCTGGCCAGCAAATCCGGCTCATGGGACGAGGCCACGGGGCAGCAGGTTATGTCCGACTTCCTGGCAGCCTTCCCGAACCTGAATGGTTACTGAACTCAGGATGGTATGGCCATCGGCGCTCTCGAAGCTGTGATTGCCGCCAATCCTGACCCAATGCCCCTTGGTGTTGGTGAAGCACGCGTCAAATTCCTGAAACTTTGGAAAGAGATGCTCGACAAGAATCCTGATTTCGAGACCATCGCAGTCGCAAATGCGCCTGGCGTCAACTCGACCGCTCTGCGGATTGCTGTGGAAATGCTCCAGGGCAAAGAACTCGACCCCGCCAAACTGGGCGGACAATTCGGTCAACAGATCGTTATCCCGATCCCGGTTGTGGTGACCCCCGATAACTTCGATGAGATGTACAATACCTATGTTGTAAATGGAAACTTCCGGATTCTTACCTGATGTCAGGTATTATGACCCAGGATGAGATCCAACAGTTCTTCAAGAATTAAGTTTTGCTGAAGTAAAATCATGGAGGTTCTCTGGGTTTCCAGAGAACCTCCAATTAAGTAAAATCGCAAAAATTTCCTGAAAACTAGCCTGAAAAGGCTATGATTCATAAATACTAAAGTGATATTAATGAAATCCATTTTCCTTCAAACAGAACAAATCGAAAAACGGTTCGGTGGGGTTGTTGCCCTTAAAGACGGTTCAATCGAGATCCGTTCCGGTGAGGTGTTGGCCCTGGTCGGGTCCAATGGGAGCGGGAAAAGCACGCTGACCAAAATCATCACAGGCGTTCTTTCGCAGGATGCCGGTACGATCACTTATCTTGGTGAAGAAGTCACCTATAACAACCCCATGATGGCTCAAAAAGCAGGGATCATGGCGGTGTACCAGGAATTGAGCCTTGTCCCTTCATTGACCGTCGCTCAAAATATCTTTCTGGCCAATGAACCCCGAACAAAATTCGGATCGATCGATGACCGGAAAATGAATGAAGAAACCGCTGAATTGTTGAAATTATTCGAAGGCACTTATCAATCCAGCCTTCACCCGGAAGCCTATGTCCGGGACCTACCCCCTGATGAAAGACAGATTGTCGAGATCCTGAAAGCCTACAGCCGCAAACCTGAGGTACTCATTCTGGATGAAGCAACCGCCAGCCTGGACAGCAAACAGGTTAATTGCTTATTTGATTTAATCCAACTCCTTAAAACAGAAAATAAAGGGTTGGTTTTCGTTTCCCACCGGATGGATGAAATTTTCCGGATTGCCGATCGGGCTATCGTCCTGCGTAATGGCAATACGGTAGGGGAAGTGGTTATCTCTGAAACCAATGAAGACGAAATTGTCAAAATGATGGTCGGCAGCATTGAGGGCCTGACTAAAGACTTCGCCAGCGGATTTGATATATCCAATAAGGAAACCATTCTTGTGGTTGAAAATGTTGAAAACGACCGCCTTTCCGGGGTCAGTTTCACCATCAAACAGAGTGAATTGGTCGGTCTGGGCGGACTTCGCGGCCAGGGTCAAAGCTCCCTGCTGCACACTTTGTTCGGGAATGATTCTTATACAGGGAATGTAGTCTTGTTTGGCAAAACCCTCTCCTTCACCCACCCCAAGGAAGCTATGGAGCACGGCATCGCTCTGATCCCTGGAGACCGGGCAACAGAAGGGTTGCTCCTGATACGCTCGATCTTTGAAAATTTTCATCTCCCAAATTGGGCGAAATACAGCCATCCACTGTTGAATATGAAGAAAGCCTATCGCGATGCTGGAGAGAGTAAGCGACCAGCTCAACCTGGTGATGGAGTCGCTTGATTCTCCCGTCAGCAACCTCTCCGGCGGCAACGCCCAAAAAGTCGTCATTGGTAAATGGCTCTTGCGTGAACCAAAATTATTACTTCTGGACGACCCCACAAAGGGTGTCGATGTTGGGACAAAGTCCGAATTTTATAAACTCCTTGCACGATTACAGGAAAGCGGAACAACCATCCTGTTCTACAGCTCCGATGAACAGGAACTTCTGGACCTACTGCGAACGGGTTTTGGTTATGCAGGATGGGAAGATCAAAGCGGACCTCTCAGGTGAAGGATTGACCGAATCGAATCTGGTCTTCCACAGCATGGGCGCGAGCCAATAATAACAACCGTCATGAGGAAAGTGCGCATGCCTGAACGGAAAAATTTCAAGATCGCTCAATGGTGGAAAAACCTGAATGTCCGTCATTCTTTGGGACTTTCTCTGATCCTGTTGGTTGTAACTACCGTTCTCTATTTTGTTCTCCAGCCCAACGTTTTACGCGGGGGCACCCTCAGCCGTATTTTGAACAGCAATTTTCGCACCTGGCTTCCGGTGATCCTGGTCACCGTCGGTCAGGCAATCGTGATCCTCGGCGGCGGACTGGACCTCTCAAACGGTTCGATTGTTTCGGTTGGCAACGTGATCCTCGCACTGACCGTCACAACAGTGAATGAACCCGGCAAGAATCTGCTTATGGTGCTGGTTGTGATTGTTTTCGGTCTGGCAGCCGGTTTCCTCAATGGTTTCTTCACATCCTATCTGGGCTTGCAGCCGGTGATCATCACCTTTGCCTCCAGCTTCGTCTACTCCGGGATTGCACTCCTGCTTCTCCCCTCCCCCGGCGGCGCCATCCCCCGCGAATACACCAATGTCTATCGCAACACCCAGTTATTGGGGATTCCATTGGCATTGATCATCATCGTGATCGTGGTATTGATCTGGACTTTCTTCAGGCGGCGGAAATATGGCAAATTCCTGTTCGCCGTCGGAGGCAATGCCAAGGCCGCCTATACAACCGGTGTGCCTGTCACCTGGATGAAGATTTCAACATACGTTATCTCGGGTCTGTTAGCATCACTAGCTGCCATCAGTTATTCCCTGCTGACCGGATCCGGCCTGAGCAGCAGCGGTAACGACATGACCCTGGCATCCATCACCGGTTCAGTCCTGGGCGGCATATCAATGAGTGGTGGTGCAGGTTCCGTCCTGGGCGCCGTATTTGGCGGCATCATCCTGGGAAATATCGGAAACATCATTTCCAGCATCAAGCTCGATTCCTGGTGGCGCACACTGGTCAATGCTTCATTGATCGTTTTGGTTCTGGCCGGTCCGGGACTTATCAATCTCATTCGCAGGAAAAAGTAATATGTCCGAAACCAATCTATCGACTAAAAAGAAATTCAAGATCTCCCCACCGGTCACGGCTCTGCTCGTGGCTTTGATCCTTTTCCTGCTCAGCGGATTCCTACCAAATGGGTTCAATGACCTGGCTTCGGCCTTACGCCAGGGGATGAACATCCTCCGTCTGGCATCCTTCATTGCCATCATCGGCGCCGGGCAAACCCTGGTCATCATCGGCGGCGGCGAAGGCATCGACCTTTCTGCCGGTTCGGTGGTCACGGTCGGCGCGATGATCACTTATATCCTGATCAACGGCAACAACAATCTGATCCTGCCGGTCCTGCTCCTGGTGCTTGTCACAGGCGCTTTCGTCGGTCTGATCAATGGGTTGGGGATCATGTACCTCAAGATCTCCCCCTTCGTGATGACCCTCGGTATGGCCGGGGTTGTGCAGGGCGCGCTGATCCTGCTCACCAAGGGCTATTACGACGGTAAAGTTGCCCCGATCATGACCCAGATCATCGCTCGTAACCTGGTCGGCGGTATCCCGGGCATGATCTTCGTCTGGATTCTGATTGGTATTCTGATCACCATTCTTCTTCAGCGCACACGTTACGGCAAGCAGCTCTTTGCCATCGGCGTCAATCGTCTGACGGCACGGCTTTCCGGCGTACGCGTCACCCGGATGGTCGTCCTGACCTATGTGATCGCCGGTGCATTGGCGGCTTTCTCCGGGTTCCTGCTGGTGGGGTATACCCAGAACGCCGGCCCGAACCTGGGTAACCAATACCTCTTCCCTTCCATCATTGCAGTCGCCATCGGCGGCACGCAGATGTCCGGTGGGAAAGGGTCCTATTTCGGCACCATCGCCGGGGCGATCGTTATCCAACTCATTACCAGCTTACTGACAACCATGCAGCTTCCGCAGGCTTTGCAGCAAATCATCTTCGGTTCGCTGCTGTTGGGTATCCTTGTCATTTACGGACGGGAAAAAGGCTTGCGCGACTGATCTGAATTCACCATTTATCACCGTTTGAAAGGAGAAAAATGAAAAAAATTGCTATGCTTGGCGCTGGTTTTATCGGGACGTTCTACACCAAAACCATCCAGAGGAGTCGTTCGAAGGATGCGGTCGCCCTGGTCTACAACCGGACACCGGAAACCGCCAAGGAATTCGCGGAGACATTTGATATCCCCCGCTGGACGAGTGATATCGATGAAGTGATGAGCGATCCCGAAATTGATCTCGTTGTGGTTGCCTTGCCAAACTACCTGCATAAAGAATTCATCATCAAAGCGGCGGAGGCGGGAAAAGGTGTGCTTTGCACCAAACCTCTCGGGCGTACCGGCGCGGAAGCGAAAGACATCTTAGAGGCGGTTGAAAAAGCCGGTGTCTTCCACGGTTATTTGGAAGACCTGGTTTATAACCCTAAAACACTCAAGGCATTGGATTTTGTCCATCGAGGCGCTTTGGGCCGGATCCTCTGGGCCCGCTCCCGCGAGACCCACCCCGGACCCCACTCCCCGCACTTTTTCGACAAAGAAAAAGCCGGCGGCGGCGCGTTGATCGATATGGGTTGTCACTGCGCCGAGATTTGCCGCTCCTTTATTGGCAAAGACGTCCGACCGGTGGAAGCCTTGGGTCACATCGATACCCTGGTGCACCCGATCGCCGCAGAAGATTTCGCCATCGGCCTGGTCAGGTTCGAAAACGGCGCGGTCGCGCAGATCGAATCCTCCTGGACCTTCCGCGGCGGCATGGACCTCCGTGATGAGATTTCCGGCACCGAAGGCACTATCTGGCTGAACCACTGGCTGCGGACCGGTTTTGAAGTCTTCACAGCCGGCGGCGGACAGGGTTATGTGGCTGAAAAGATGGAATCCGATAAAGGCTGGCTCTTCCCGGTCGGCAATGAAGAAGATTCCCTCGGCTATGTCGAAATGTTCAATGATATGTTCAACTCGTTCGAAAAGAAAGAAGAACCGACCGAGAACATTTTATGACGGTTATGTGGTCAACTGTGTTCTTGGACGCAATCTATAAATCAGGTGAAACCGGGAAATGGGAACCGGTTAAGATCGATGATTGGCGCGGTGGTCATTATGAAAAGGTCACGACGACCAAGGATTATGACGAACAACATATCCTGATCAAGGACGAGATCATGCCGGATGGCAAACATAAGTTCATCCTTCAGAATAAGGAAACCGGACGGGTCTCAGAGATCATCAAATAACCCAACCACTCAATGGAGAGCCCGAAAGGCTCTCCATTCTGATTTTGATCAGGTGCTTAGCAAAATAACTATGAAATTGAACAAGACGGAACCATCGAACAATCCATTTGAAATCATTAACCCCACCATTGAGCGGGGAAAGATCAAATTTGCCATTTTTGATTTTGACGGCACGATTTCCCTCATCCGGGAAGGCTGGCAGCAAATCATGATCCCGATGATGATCGAGATCCTGATGGAAACACCAAATCATGAAAGCTTTGAAGAAGTTGAGGAGGTCGTACGGACGTATGTCGCAAACACGACAGGTAAGCAAACCATTTATCAGATGATCCGTCTGGCTGAAGAGATCGAAAAACGAGGAGGGTCACCAAAAGAACCGATTGCCTATAAGAACCGCTACCACGACCTGCTTATGGACCGGATCATCCATCGTCTGGAAGGGCTGCGCGTTGAGACATTGAAACCTGAAGAAATGACTGTTCCCGGGTCCCTAAATGCTCTAAAAACTATCACAAATGCCGGTGTAAGCTGTTTTCTGGCCTCAGGAACGGACGAGAAGTACGTAATAGACGAAGCCAATCTCCTGGGTATCACGCCTTATTTCAAGGGTATCTACGGCGCTCAGGACGATTATGAGAATTTTTCCAAACGAATGGTGATCCAAAAGATCATCAGCGAGAACCACCTCCAGGGACCGGAATTGATCGCTTTTGGAGATGGTTATGTCGAGATTGAAGATACCAAGGCGGTCGGCGGGATCGCGATCGGCCTGGCAACCAATGAAGCGACGCGCAGCGGTGTCGATGAATGGAAACGAGATCGCCTGATCGCTTCGGGGGCGGACGTGATCATGCCCGATTTCACGCCTTTCCCATCGCTTTGGCGTTTTTTAATGGAGGAATGACCCATGCCCTACCCCACCTTCGATCGCAGACGGCTGCAGCTTAAGCCGCTTTCAGAACGGGAACACGACCTATCCCGTGATGTGATCCTGAACCTTAGCGACCCTATCCCGGATTATGACAACCCGCGCCTGGCTATCCTTGCAGACCGGATCGTCAAAGCCAAAGAACGCGGCGCAACCGTCATGTTGATGATCGGCGCGCATGTGATCCGCAGCGGCGTTAACCGGTTCCTGATTGACCTGATGCAGCGCGGCTATATTTCCCTGATCGGCACCAACGGCGCTTGCACCATCCACGATACGGAATTCGCCATGATCGGGCAAACAACCGAATCCGTGGCGAAATACATCAGCGAAGGTCAATTCGGCCTATGGCATGAAACGGGGCGAATCAATGAGGCTGCTGTCTATGCGAAAGAAAATGGCTATGGATTAGGTGAAGCGATCGGGAAGATGATCGTTGAAAACCCGATGGATTTCCCCTACCGTGATTCCAGTTTATTCGCAGCGGGATACCAATTGGGAATCCCAATCACGGTCCACGTCGGTATCGGGCAGGATATTATCCATGAACATCCCAATTTCGACGGTGCTGCCTACGGTGAAGCCAGTTATCGGGATTTCCTGACTCTGGCGCATTTTGTGGAGAACCTCGAAGGTGGCGTGATGCTCAATATCGGCACGGCTGTCATGGGCCCGGAGGTCTACCTTAAGGCGCTCTCCATGGCTCGCAATGTCGCACATCAGGAAGGCCGTGAGATCAAACATTTCACCACGGCTGTTTTTGATAAGGTTGATTTAGGGGATGACCCACAAAAGGAAGCGCCAAAGACCAATGCGATCTACTATTTCCGCCCCTATAAAACCGTCCTGGTCCGGACCGTCGCAGATGGAGGTGAAAGTTATTATATTCGGGGCGATCACCGCGCCACGATCCCTAACCTGCACAAACAAATTTTGGCAAAGGCAACCGAGGGAGGAAAATAAACGATGGAAACTGCCCGTCTGAAGGAAATCCTGGGCAATTTCGCCGACTGTAAGGTTGCCGTTTTAGGCGACTTCTTCCTCGATTTGTATATCCAGTTGGAAAGGTCGCTTTCGGAAATTTCCCTGGAGACCCAAAAAGAGGCCTTCCAGGCGGTGGATTGGCGCGGCCAACCCGGCGCGGCCGGCGTGGTGACCAATAACCTGGTTGCGCTGGGTGCACAAACAGCCGCCATCGGATATACCGGGCTTGACGGTAATGGCTACACGCTCCGCCAGGCTTTGATCGGGAAGTCCGTCAATCTGGATTTCTTCATTAAATCATCCGAGCGGTTTACCCCGACCTATACCAAACCCATGATGCGGGAATTGGACGGCTCAAATATTGAACTCAATCGGATTGATCTGATCAACCGCACCCGAAACCCTGAAATGCTGAATGTGGCTTTGGCGGAGAACGTACGCCGGGCAATTGAATCCTATGATGGGATCCTTGTTGTGGAACAGGTCAAAATGGATGGCTGCGGCACGCTTTCTCCCCTCCTTCGGGAGACACTTTCTGATGTATCAGAAATGGTCCCGCAAAAACCGGTCATCATTGATTCCCGCCATTTCGCCGGAGCTTATCAAAATGTTTCTCTCAAGATGAACCTCTCAGAAGCTGTCAAAGCGGTTGAGGACGTCCAGGGAGAACAGATCAACGACAGTCAGGATGATCCATCCACTCATCAAGCCGAGACCATCGCACGATCACTCTGGAATCGTAATCAGCGTCCGATCTTCATCACCCTGGGTGAAGGCGGCATCGTTGGCTTCGACGGTAGCAAAGCCTTCCATCATCCGGGTGTGAAGGTGGAAGGACCTATCGATATCGTCGGTGCGGGTGATTCCGCCCTGGCCGGCCTGGGCTTGGCGCTCTGTGCCGGCGCCACGCCGCGTGAAGCCGCCTATATCGGCAACCTGGTCGGCTCAATCACCATCCGGCAGTTGGGCACAACCGGCATCGCTACTCAAGCCGATATTTTATCCAGTCATTATGCCTATCAAAAACAATTGGAACAGGAATAACCATGTCACAACCAGCAGAAACCATCCACCAATATCTGACAGCACTCAAAGCCGTCATAGATAATTTCCCCGTCGAAGACCTCCTGGCAATCCTTTCAGAACTGGAATCAGCCCGAGAAAGAGATGCTACGGTGTTCACCTGCGGCAACGGCGGCAGTTGGGCAACGGCCTCACACATGGTGTGCGATTTTGGTAAAAACACTCGCATGCCCGGACAAAAACGTTTGCGGATGATCGGGTTGGGGGATAACATACCTACTTTTTCAGCTTATGCCAACGATGAAGGGTTTGACCGTGTGTTTGCCGAACCGCTGATCAACCTTGTCAGGAAAGACGATGTATTGATTGCCATCAGCGGTAGCGGCAATTCGCCAAACGTGCTTGAGGCCGTGGAAATCGCCAAAAAAGCCGAGGCGATTACGATCGGCCTGACCGGGTTCCAGGGCGGTAAACTCAAAGCACAGGTCGACCACGCCCTGGTCGTCCCGTCCGATAGCATGGAAATGGTTGAGGATTTCCACATGATCATCGACCATTTGCTGACTGTCTGTTTGCGCGAATAACCGGATTGTCCCAAACAACTGACAGCCCCAGCCTTTCGGGGCTGTTTTTATATAATTTTGAGCTGGGGTATACTTTCTGTACTTAAAGTGAGGGACGACCAAATTTAGCCTATTTACTGAGAGAAAAATGAAGAAAAAACCTTTCCCTTTTTATCCATTTCTGTTTGCAGCCTTTCCTGTGATTGCACTGTTCTCTTACAACCGATTCGAGATCCAGTTCTCTTTAATTTTCCGGCCCTTGATCGTTGCGATCCTGTTTGGAACGCTTGTTTATGCGATCTTCTTCTTTATCTTCAAAAAGAACAACGCAAAAGCCGCTTTCATTTCCGGGGTATCGATCCTGCTGTTCTTCTCCTATGGGCATATCTATAACCTGATTGCTTCCTCCCCTGCGCTCAGCGGACCGATCGGGCATCACTGGTTCCTTGTCCCGGTCTATGTTTTGATATGGGCTGCTGCCCTCATATTGACCATTCTCAGGCCCATCAAGCCTAATTTCACCCGCCTGCTCAATTATTTCAGCATCATCCTGGTCGTACTGCCGATTCTGCAAACCGGTTGGTTTTACGTCAATGAAACGATCACGCATAATAGGATGAAAAACAACCCAATTGAAGCTGCAGTATCTGACACAGGCTTGAACTATCAACCCGATGTTTATTATATTGTTTTGGACACTTTCGCCCGGCCTGACGCGCTCGAAGAGGATTATGGAATCGATCTTTCCGGCTTCGTGGATGAAATGGAAGCGATGGGTTTTTATTATGCTAGTGAAAGCCAAAGCAATTACGGAGAGACTTTCACCTCCATCTCCTCATCCCTCAATATGGATCTGATCTCCGATTACACCGCCGATCATGAAATCGATCTCGGCAGTGCTGAATACCAGGATCTGTTGATCCATAGTAAAGTGCGTTCACTCTTTGAAAATATGGGGTACCAGACCATTGCTTTTTCAACCGGCTACCGCTGGAGCGAATGGAGTGATGCAGATATCTACAACCAGATTGTCTCCACCGATCCGCTTGGCGCGCTGACGCCCTTTGAAATCCTGGTATATAAAAGCACTTTCATTTATCCGTTCCGGGGGTATTATCTCAAATATTTCCCTCTCCCTACCACACCGGATTATGGTTACGTCGGCGCAATCCACAGCCTGCATATCGAGACACAGTTGAATGTGCTCAATACCTTGCCTGAAATTCCGCTGAATACCAATCCAACCTTCACTTTCGCGCATGTCCTGATCCCGCATGTGCCTTACGTGTTTGCAGCGGATGGTTCTTTGCTGCAGGATCCGGGATATTTCAGTGGAGAACGAGCCAGTGCGGTTAACGATTCCTACGAACTCGACGGCTATACAAATCAGGTTGAGTTCATCAGCAGCAGAATTGCAGAAATCGCACAGCAGATCCTGGAAAGATCACCCAATCCCCCCATTATTATCATCCAGGGAGACCACGGCTGGAAAGGCGATAACCGGCATAAGATCCTCAATCTTTATTATTTCCCCGACGAAAATTACGGAGATCTCTATCCGACGATCACGCCGATCAATTCCTTCAGAGTCGTTTTTGACCGGTTCTATGGGATGGATTTTCCATTGGTTGAAGATAAAATCGTGCAACAGGATGATTATAAAGATTCGAAGTAAATTGAAGAATTAATCATCCAGGTAAACGAAATGATAAAAGTAATAGAGAATATTGTAAAAATATTCTCTATTTTATTTAATTATTTATAGGCGGATTTTAGGCTTGGTTTTTCTCTTGCATAATTCGTTTGACGGTCTCAATAATTTTTGCAGCCAATTCTTTTTCACCAATTCCCGTTAGAAATGGAACGGCATTGAAAACTGGTTTATCAGTTTTTACGGTTACCTGCGCATTACTTAGAACAATGTCATAACCGCCAATCCGGCCCGGGAGTTCGTTATTACCTGCGCCATCAATAACCGCTGAGCATCTTTCTCTTTTTCAAAGTATTCGCGCAATTTATACACAACATGCATGGATGTGGCTACACCTGAACCACAGACTACTAAAATTCGTACTTTTGCCATTTTTCAACTCCTTGTGATTAATACCAAATCTGTACTTGTTAACTTCCGTGTTCTCGACTTTCCATACCAAGTTATATAAAAAGGAAGTTTATTCCTTTATGTTTACAGATTGTTTTTTGATGTGATCTACCAAAACCTCTTTAACTGCCTTTAGCGGATTCAGCACGTTTCAAAGAAATTATTGCTTCTTCATTTTGTAAGATTGAAATTCCTTTACGAAGTACTGGCACGATCTTTTCCTTATCGGCCACAGCTAACATTATAACGACAGAAACGGAAACAATTTTGTCCGGTTCTGCCATCACTCTGAAATCAATTGGCGATGCTAATGTTGCCACCCCCAATGTCGAGTTATTTACATATTCAGTATCAGAGTGAGGGATTGCGAACGCCACCTCCAGGGACCATTAGTCCAGTTGGAAATATTTCTTCACGATCTAAAACAGCTTGAGGGAATGTATCTTTCACATAATCTTCAGCCATCAATCGTTTCGCGATTTGAAGGATTACATCCTTGTAATCTGTTGCTTGCATTCCGACAACGATATTGTCTTCAGTTAAAACTAAGCCTTCTAATAAGACATTTTCGTTTACATTGGTCACACATTTCTCCTCTAGTTGATACTCTTACAAGCTCTTTTTAATCTAAGGATGTTGTTTTTAATTGCACTATCCTTAAGATTTCACAGCCAGACACTACCTAATCCGCACCAGCCGAACAAATTTCTCGAACATTATCGGCATTTACACCACCATCAACCACCCAGGAGATATGAGGATATTTCTTTTTATTCTTTCGTAGCTTATCGAGGACGGACGGCAAATAAGTGCCGGCCAATCTTCTGGTTCAGTTGTTAATAAGATAATAAATGAAAGATAAGGTTCACAAAATCCCAGATCTGGTAGAGAAGTTTTAGGATTAAATGCTAATCCAGCGACCATACCAAGATCAACTATCTTTTTAAAAATTCGCCGGGGGTATTCAATAGCCTCAAAGTGAACCGAAAGACGATTAACACCATATTCCGCCATTTTTGGAAGGATCCATTCTGGGTGTATCATCATCAAGTGTACATCCAATGGTAATGAAGTTAATGGTCGTATTTCACGGATAATTTTTACACCGAAATTCATAACTGGAACAAAAACACCATCTTCAATATCGAAATGTATTAAATCAGCGTCACTGTCGTTCAGATCAGCAATGATTTTGGGATTAGTAATTAATGGTGCAGAGACAATTGATGGGGCAATTTTAATCATATTGTGAACGGAATTTCTTTACTTTATCCATAAACGTTTTGACGTTATTTTCGTCAACATGGTTTTTAATACACCATCAATCTTGAATGCTGTACCAACAACAGCGCCATCAGCCAGAGATAATTGTTCTTCGACATTATCGATATTGACACCGGTATTAGCAAATACAATCGTATTGGGCACAGCGTTTTTAATTGTTGCTAAAATTGAAGAATTCGTTTCAGATCCTGCGGTTAATCCGGATACACATAATGCATCAGGATCATTATTGAAAACAGTTGAATTTGCCACAGCTGAGACTTCTCGATGTGCAAGATATTCAGCCGCTTCCGGGACAATGTTATAAAGTAGTTTCACATCCTGTGCGCCAATTCGGTATTGATGACGAACGGTTTCCCCAACATTTGTGTTCCAAAGACCAAAATCACTTGCATATACGCCTGTAAAAATTTCACGAACAAATTTTGCATCAACCGCGACTGCCAGGTCAAGCGAGGCCTTCGCATCCCATAGGACATTCACACCAAAAGGAACAGTGATATCTGAAATTAATTCCCCGATTATCCTTCCCATAACTGCTAATGTAATGCTCTCTACTTTGGTTAGGTATGGCAGGCTAAATTCATTCGAAAACATTACACCATCAACACCGCCAGCTTGAAGAGCTAACAAATCCTTTCTTGCAGCGTTGATAATGGTTTTTATGTCATCACCCGGTCGGAAATGAGGATCTCCTGGCAATGGTAGTAAATGACACATGGCAATGATCGGTTTATTTGTTTTAAATAACTCACTTGTCCAATTGTTTTTCATCTTTATTCCTTTGCAAATAAATATAAAGTCACCTTCTTTTGAAGTGCAAATTAAGTCTAGCTTCTTTTTTCAATGCAATAATTCTACTTCTCAATTAAATCAAAAGCACCAAAAATAAAAGTAATACCCAATCAACCTGTTTTAAACACCCCGAGATAAATCAAGGGATCCATCAAAATTTTTAACAATCTCAATGATGGCCTTCATTCCATTCTCAATATCTCGCTTGTCACAGGTTTCAATTGGGGAATGTGAATGACGCATGGGAATGGACAGATGTCCCATTGCAACGCCGTAATCACCAAGAGTGAGCGTGAAAGCATCATCTGTTATTTCACCAATGATATTTGTCGTTGAAGCGGAATGCCCATACCTTCAATCGTTTCTTCCATAAATCGTCTAAGCTTTGATTTGGAATAAGGCCAGCCAGAGTCCCACGACCATGGAAATTCATTTGGAGCACCGCAGGTCCACCACCAAGACGGATGTCATACTTTAAATTCAAATCCGGTGTATCACAAGCGCTGGTAATGTCAAGACAAATTGAAGCATCTGGCTGAAGGCGAGTGAAAGCTGGCATCACTCCGCGTATACTAAACTCTTCCTGAACGGACGCCACCAAATATACGGTTCCCTTAGGTTGATTCTTGCTTAGGAATTCAGCCAATGAAAGCAGAAGCAGGATGCCAACACGGTTATCCATTGCCTTGCATGTGACATGATACTCACCAATTTCGAGGAATTTCGGCGTATAAGTCACAGCACTTCCAATGTTTATTCCGTTGCAAGGACTTTTTCTTTGCTATCTAATCCCAAATCAATATACATTTCACTGGTTGGGGGAACTACCATTTTTTTATCGCTTGGGGTGAGGTGATGGGCATGCGTTCCGACAAACCCGGTAACAAAATCGCCTCCGTTTGTCGGATGAATGTTTACAATTTGACCGCGCAATGTTTTTTCCGGCACACCACCAATTCGATCGAATCGGAGGAATCCATCTTCCTGAACTTTGGTGATCATTAACCCCAATTCGTCCATGTGGGCAAAAACCAAAATTGTCGGTTCTTTCTCGTCCTGACCAATAAAAGTCGCTGTCACGTTCCCCAATTTATCAACTTCGACTAAATCTGTGTATTTTGAAAACCGATTAACCATTTCGGTCACCATACGGTCTTCCATACCCGATAATGCCGGGATCGTGGTAAGTGCTTTTAAATCAGTCTACCCAATTTTCCATCATTTTTTATCCTTTAGTTAAATACTTATGTGCATTTTACCACCGTCAGCAACAATAATTTGACCACATAGAAAGTTCGATAGGTTCGAACACAAGAAAAGGACAACATTAGCAACATCTTCTGGATAGCCAATACGACCAATAGGCATAATCGGCCTGTAATGATCAATCATTTCTTCTTCATTTTTATAACGAATGATGATCATATCACTCATAATAACTGCAGGCATCACACCGTTTACTAGGATGCCAAAAGGGGCATAGGTGCGAGCCATATATCGAGTCAAGGAATATGCACCTGCTTTGCTGGCAATATATTGAGAAATTCCAGTTCCTCCGGAATGCACACAAGTCGAAGCAAAGATGACAATTCTACTCGTATTACGCTCCTTCATAAAGTCTTTGGCAAAGTCGGAGCAAAAGTACAACCCTTGATCATGAACGTCATAACTTTTATCCCAATCAACAACCCCCGCATGATTAATTAAAAATATCAATCCGGGAAAATTCATTGACTGAGTTTTCAATAAGCGACTTCGCATTCTTCTCATTTGAAATATCAACTTTTTGGTACCAGGGCCTAAGTCCAACATTTTCAAACTCATCTAAAACATTTTCAACGGCTCTATCAGGGACAATATCATTGATCACAACCTGAGCACCCGCCTGGGTAAGTATTTTTGCAGTCGCCTTACCAATACCCTTAGCCGCGCCTGTGATAATTGCGACCTGCCCTGAAAAATCAATTGAATAGGTCAATTCTCACTCCTAAATAAACAATACCCGCTGTAGGATCCCTAAGGAAATACAATGACGTTTTTTAGACTTTGATCACGTCCGCTGGTCTTTAGAATCGCTTCCGATAGATCTTCAAATAGGATAAAGACCGCTGATCAATGCCTTAATATTAATGGCGCCGTTCGATAACAATTCAATCGCCATTTCTGTATCCAAATGATCCGCTGAATAACTCGATGTAAGGGTTAACGCCTAAAAATAGATACGATGGATAGAGTTTTATCAATCATCCGGATGAGGTGTGGCAAAAAATAATATCGTTCCACCTTTGGACGCATGCTGCATTCCAAATCTCATTGCACTTAAATCCTTCGCTGCGATAATCACTTTATCAGCACCATCTTGATGAAAAGACTTATTTTAATTCTTTTTTGTTCCTCATCAACATCTTCAAAAGGTGTAAATACATATGGTGCGCCAAATTCCGTCGCTTTTTGTTTTCTCCAATCTAATATTTCATAAACGATCAGTTCTTGAACGCCCCAATTTTTCAAAGTTTGAATAAACAAGGAGCCCCATTGCACCGGTTCCAATTAAAATTACTCTATCCCCCGGTTTGATTCAGCCTTTCTTATTGCGTGAATAACACAGCCAAGAGGTTCCATTAAGGTCCGGCTTCAAATGTCAGATTATCCGGAAGGAGATGCACATCTCTTTCGACGTGCAATGGTGAAGCAATAAAAAATTCTGCAAAACCACCGGGGTGTATGTGTGTGTTTTTAAAGGTTGCACACATCGTAAAGTTACCTTTTCTGCAATATTCACAATTTAAACATGGCACATGATGATGAACCGCCACGCGATCACCCACCTGAATTTTTCAACGCCTTCACCAATTTTTGAAATAATTCCTGTAGGTTCATGACCAAAGGAAGCGGTGCCCGGTTTGTTAAATACCACTCCATCGTGTCTGCAACACAAACCCCGCAAGCTTTTGTCTGGACCAGAATTTCACCGGGCCCAGGATTAGGAACAGGTTCAACTTCAACCTTCACATTATTATTATCATAGTAATAAGCAACTTTCATTTTTTCGGGAACTGTCATTGCATTTCCTTCAACGTGGTTCAAATAATAATGTGAAATAATGATTGTTTTCGCATTACCAAACGACAAAATAAAATACGATAATTTCTAATTATTCAAGTTGATGGTACGTTTTTGAAACGTGCCCATCTTTATCTACAGGAGAGATGGATTTATCCTCCAGCGAATAAACGACCTATCTGATATAACACCCAAGTTACCCAGTTACCTGCTGAGAGCGCTGTGATGTCAACTGCACCGGCAGGAATTTGTAGCCGATTGACAATGCCATTTGGGTCAGGGCGGGTCCAAATGATGTGAGAATGTACAACACAATTGTCATAAGAAACACACCGGAAATGATGGACCTAAAGAAGTTGCCATTTGTCATAAAGGGAACCATTGCTACAAAATAGAATAATGCAGCAAGGTCACCAAATGGCAGAACACCTGGTTTCCAGGAAGAATGATCGCAAGACCCAGCACTATCGGGATTAAGATGATGGCTGCGCTAACGGTCGTGGGATGGCCGATCAGAACTGCTGAGTCAAGACCGATATAGATTTTCGCGTCCACCAAACCGTTTGGACATAAAGTCCCGGGAGATTCTGCAATGGGGGTCAAAGCTTCCATAAAGAAACCAATGACCTTTGGAATTAAGATCATTGCAGTGCCAATGGTAACACCAAGGGTAATCAATTGAACCGGAGTGCGCCAAAGTCCACCAATAGCGCCAACGACGATACCCAAGATTGTGCCGAGGATTAGGGGATCACCGAAGATCCCAAGTTTCTCATGGATAGTTCCCTGGTCCCAGTGGATATCCTTTACATAAGGAATCCTGTCCAACACCCAGTTCACACCAA
Organism: uncultured Chloroflexia bacterium; assembly: GCA_963748065.1. Classification (GTDB taxonomy): domain Bacteria; phylum Chloroflexota; class Anaerolineae; order Anaerolineales; family Anaerolineaceae; genus Brevifilum. The sequence goes on from CAVVHL010000014.1 coordinate 146,822, forward strand.
AGATGATCGGCACACTTGTAACCGCCCACCCATGCGGAATGCTGATTCCAGGAAGATCATAAAACTCTTAAATCTTTTTGGCTGTAAGATCAGCAATCACAAGTTCGTAAACGGTATGAACAATAACTGCGACAATGGAGAACCAAATGCTCTTTGTGACAAGGTAAACAACTGAAGCCGTGAAAGCCTGGTTCCAGAAATTCCAAATATCAACATTGAGGGTCTTTGTTAATATAAGGACCAACATGAGGATATTTGTCAAAAGGGCTACAGGGAGCACAACTGCACTTGCAGTAGTAGCCCAGGCAATTGCGCCAGCCACACCCCAGCCAACATCAAGGATGGTCAAATTAGCGCCTGTTGCCTCAACCATACTATTCACAACAGGGACCATGCTGTCAATCAAGAGCCCAATGATCAAATTCAGAGCGATGAAACCGGCACCGAGGGTCAATCCAGCACGAAGCGCAATCGTAAACTTCTGACCGAAAATTAAACCCATGACAATAATGATGAGTGGAAGTAAAATCGGTATTCCAAGTCCCATCAAAAAGTCAGATATGTTTTTCAATACCTCAATAAAATTCACTGTTGCCTCCTAAACAAAAAATATGATCAAAATAACCTGCCCAACTCGTATAACATTTTTCTCGTTTCGATAACTCCTCCTCTCCTCCAATTCGATTAAACAATCATGCTTTTTGTGTTCTTTGATATTATTAGTTCTCTCGTATTTTCCAAGACCCCATCATCAGTAATAATTAAATCGATATCAGATAAGTCACAAACCTTGAAAAATCCCGAATTCATAAACTTCGATGAATCAGCCAGTAAGATTGTTTGATCGGCCGCATTAATCATCGCTTGCTTGATTGAAACTTCTTCAATGTTCACGTTTGATATCGTCCCATCATTATGGATCGCATCCGCACCCATAAAGGTTTTATCTACCTTAATATTCCGGATAAACGATTTGTGATTGCCCCTTGCAAAGAAAAAACGGAAGTTCTTGCCACCCCACCTGTGCAAATCAAATTGATCTTCGGATTTTCCGCCAGTTTGACCGCGATCTTCAAGATCGTTTGTAACAACTGTGATTTGGATTTTCGTATTCAGCAATAACGCCAAAGCATAGGTCGTGGAACCTGCATCAAGGATGAATGTGTCCCCATCATCAATAAGATCCAATGCGGTTCTGGCGATCCTTTCCTTTTCTGCAACCATTTCCAGCCGCTTGATGTCGTAAGGCATTTCCATGGTTACACCGGGATTGACCCGAATCGCTCCACCGCGTTTTCTGATACAAAGTCCTTCCGCTTCGATTTCATCCAAATCCCGGCGGATAGTTACGGTTGTAACATCAAACTCCTCCGCCAAATCGGAAACTTGAACATAACGGTTTTCACTGAGTTTCTTCAAGATGAGAGCCCGTCGTTCTTCACCAATCACGATTTCCTCAAATGTTCGATATAGAATATTATCAAAGGGAAAAATATTGCAATAATTTCTAAATTGTACACACAGTTTATCAAAAGGTTATTAATTTGTCAATATTATTAACAACTTATTATTAGGAAAAGTTGAAATGTAACCGCAATATCCCTTAATTTTCTAATTAACAGTAAATTTTTCATATATAACTAAACCAACATTCATCAATTAAGAACGTTCGTGTCATATTCATTCGATCATTGCAGCAAATCAATCAACCGCTGCAGTAAAAGTGCTCGAGAGCGAGCATCTTCCCCCACCAAAAGCAACTGAAGGTCGGTCACCTGGCGGCGCATGGCGGGATCCCTCTGATAATCCAACCCGGCCGGTTGGTCCAATGCCAATTCAAGTAGTTCGATCAATTTGGATTTACCCATTTCTGCCAATCGTTGCGCCGCCGCGTTAGAAGCTGAATTTCCCTGTAATGTTTGGCTCAGAGCCAGGTTCATTGGGCGATTAACCCGGCCATTCAGTGCGCTTTGGATCAATATAGCCATAAACGCCCGTTCTTTTTGAGGATTGCTCAAGATTTCTTTTCTGAATTCGGGTTTTACATTGTTTAAAATCTTCGATAAATTCCAATCCGCCGCCTGATTGGCTTCTGGCTCAGGCTCAAATGAGCTGGAATTTGGATGGACATTGGATTGTTTAATATCTTTGATTGAATTTTTTATATTTTCAAGAATTTTTAAATGGGTTTCAATTTCGGAAATGATTGCTGCTGCCGGGGTCGCGGATTCGGAAATAAAAGGATCATCCGGTGTTTCAAAAAGAGAAATTAATCGAGAGACCGGCGTTTCAAATTCGGAAATTGTTTCATTAACCGGTGTTTCAAAATCGGAAATAATGCTTTTAGCTAATATTATTAACACTTCAGACATCTCGGCCGTCAATGGGATTCTGTAAATCCGGTCGAGAAATCTTGATAGGCTCGTTCGTTCCTTGCTGGTGATCGAGCTTATCCAGCAGGTCAACCAGATCTTCGATGGCATCAACTTGGAGCAGTTCGCTGAGATATTGATATACAGACGCCATCAGGTTTTCGTCGGTCGTGAGGGTGGGCAGTGCATGCACCTGGATTTGCCACTGTGGCAAACCATTCTCGTCTTTACGTAGATCTATCCTCTGGAAGAAATCCGAGAGCAGATCGCGTTTGTTCTTGCGCCAGGCTTCGTCTGATGACCCTTCGGATGAAGCGGGGCGACCGCGTCCTTTGGCATTTGTCTTTGGGAAGTATTTACCGACGGATCGATCGCCGGTCCAGTCCACCAGCATCTGTTCACCACCCGACAGCCAGAAGGTGTCACGTTGGATGCCATTGTTCTTATATAGCAATGGTTGGCACATCATATAGAGCGTAACAATTGACGCACCATAAACCGGCAGCAGCCGGCGCAGGAGATACCAGGGTACAGCGACGAAGTCATCCCCGATCAGGTGATCGCGGACTTTGTCGATCAGGTTCAGCCGCTCGGCAGTCAATTCGAACTCTCCAAATATTTCCCGCAGGACGGTCAGGACGGATGCCGGTTCCAACCGGTCATTTTCCTGTGGGATCCTGTATGGATAGGCCAGGATTTCACGCTTCTCAGTCTTGGACAACGCGAGCAGACAATCATCAAGATCGCGCCATTCGGATTGATGTGCATGCAGATAGTTCCCAAGGTCGGTCGCATCACCTGGCGTCAATTTGAGCGGTTCCAACAGATACTGGTTGGGAAGCGAAACATGCTGGCCCTGATCATTCTGATATGCACCTCGATTCTCAACCTGGACCAACCACTGGCTGCGTGTATCTTCATGCAGCAGGCGGTAGATCGAAGTGCGAGAGAAACTGCTCCAGCGGGATATTTCGCTCATCCTGGCGGTGACCGTGCGCTGCTGGAATTCGTCTTCTCCGCGCGCACCGGATTGGTGGAGATAGTGTATCTGACCGAGCGCCGCACGTAAAATGATCAGGTTAGGTGAGGTGAAGGGTGTATAGCGCAGAAGATAGGTTGGCAAAATGATTTTACGATGTTCCTGCAGCACCACCTGTCGCAAGGTTTGGCCGAGAGAAATCCGGATTTGGTTTGAAATATCCGGATCGCTGTGCTCAGTATGTTTCTCCTGCTCGAGGTCGATACTGTGTTCCAGTGTTAGTTGGCCTACAGAATCCGAAACCTTCACCTGAATGGATTGGCCTTCAATTTCAAGGTTGTCATCAGGTAAACCATTGGTGATCAGTGATTGGAGTTTGCTAGCGGATTGGGGATGGCAAAGTAGAATAAAAGATGGGGATCCCGTTTTATCCATTTGGAAGCCGTAACCAAGAATCCAAGATGAAAACGCGTGTTCGTTCTCTCCGGATTCTGGCGTTAAGGCTGCCTTCAATCTGGCGAAGACCTCATAATCCAGGAAGGTTAACCGGTCCATACCCCCCTCTTTCCGCAGGTCATAAAGGGGTTAACCCAACAAGCTATTAATCTATACGAAATTATACCGAATCTTACCCCAAGTACGGCTATGTACTTGACAGCCGGGGTTTCATATTGTACAATTTGATTGTGTGAAGTTAATAACACACCCATCTCCTACAACCACTAGTAAATGTAGGGAAATCCAGGGAAAGCCCGTTGCAGCGGGCTTTTCGCCTTAAAAGCAATATTCTTCTTAGTCCTTTGATGCGCTCAATCCATAAACCTTCCTCTCATTTGTCTCATGCTCTCTCCCCTACCGGCATTCGCTGTCTGGATAGTCTATCCGGTTGAATGGGTCGGGGTCAGATTTGCCACGTGGCAAGAATTTAGAAGTTGAACTCGTGCCGCTGGCTCTCCTTCTTGTCGAGGATCCATTTTTCGAAAGCAGTATTCGCATATCTTAAGACCGCTGATATCGAGGGGCTGCCTTTCTCGGCGAACTCAATCCAGGCTTCATCGCTGAACAACTGCCTCGCTGGGTCCTGCATGCCGGTCATCTTGCAGCGACCCACGAGCAATCGCACCAGCTCAGGAATGGATGCACCGCTGAAACGCTGGTAATGCGCAAGATGTTCCTGCAGCTTACCGAGATATTCGGATGGTTCGATCAGGTCACGCGGCGAAAAGTCCAATCCGGATTTTATTCTCATGGTCTTTTGACCATTCTAGGAATTCAACTAAAGCAGGGCCGATCAGGTCGAAATCTGTAGGCTCGTTATCGATTAATAATAAAATACCGCTTGACAAACCGTCCACATAATTGTAAAAATTCTTTAAGCGTTGCTCGTTTGAGCGATGCCCCTCAACACCAAGCATTTCCAGCAAATCGATCAGGAACTGGCGATTGTTGAGCAGTAAATTACCATCCATATAGACGCCTTGATTGGCGCCCCGTACTATTCCGGGTGTGAAGCTGTTAACGATTCGCTTCGCAATCGTTGTTTTCCCCCAGCCGGTCGGAACGGTGAATACGATCAACCCGTTCTCGGCGTCACTGAGCAGGAAGTTGTTAACGATGCGGACGGCCTCAGTCTGCTCCTGAATGACCGGTACGAAGAATCGGTGATCCGGATAGGGCAGGAAGGGGTTGTCACTGACACCAACCGTCTTATTGAGGTCGCTGAAGGTCAGGGTATCACTCATATAGCGAATTTAACATACCCGCCAGCTTATGTCAATACGTCCAAATCAACCCTAAAAACAGGGTATTTCGACGAAATCAACAAAAATTACTTGTGAAAATAATGTTATTATGCTATTATGGGGGTAACCTAAATCTATTCACCGGAGTAATTAAATATGGCAATCATCTCAGTGTTGAACCACAAGGGGGGTGTTGGCAAGACAACGGTCAGCGTTAACCTCGCGGCGGGCCTTTCGATCAATGAGGAGCGCAAGCATAAGGATCCCAGGCCGGTGCTGCTGGTTGACCTGGATGACCAGCTCAATGCGACGATGATCGCTTGCGGTGGTCCGCACGACAGTTCCTCTTATATGCCGTTGATCACGGTTGAAAACTCCTTCCCACAGGCACTGTTGGATGGTTTTGGGAACTATGATGATCTGATCGTGCCGTCCAAGATCCCTCGTGACTCGGATAATAAAGTTCACGTATTCAAGACAAACCACGAGAAGATGATCGAGCTGCCTTTCCTGCTGCACAATTTGCCACATGGCGAAACCCAGTTGTTCCGCTTCCTGCAGCCAATTGTCGATTATTACAGTCATATCATCATTGACAACCCCCCTTCCCTGAACATTATCCCGGTGACCTCTCTGATCGCGTCGCAATACACCCTGGTACCGATTGAACCGGACCCGCTCTCAATTATCGGCCTATCCTCCATTTTTGCAACCATCAACCGGGTCAAACGAGATTTTAACCCACGGTTGAAAGTCATCGGCGTGGTGCCATCCCGTGTACGGGTCGCACGCAAACGTTATATGGAAGCGATCGAAGAAATCAACCAGGGTTATCCGGACCTGGTATTGCCCTACATTAAAGACCTGGTGGAAGTTGAAGATGCCAATATGTCCGGCTCCGATATTTTCGCTTTTACCACACCTCAGTCCCAACCTTACCGAATGTTCCTGAAAATGGTCCGTGCGGTGATCGAGCGGATTGACGAGTGAACCTTTATTCATGGCAGAGAAAGAAGTGACTTATGGCTAAGCGACCCACATTCTCGGGAATGGACTTGACCAATGTTTTCACCGAGCCTGGTCAGGAACAATCTGAACAGCCGGAAAAACAACCTTCGACACGCGGTGCCGCGGCTCGCATCCAGGTCAACCGCCAATCAACCTACTCTATCCAAATTTCCGCCGTACGGCCGGACCGGTATCAGGCACGCCATGTTTTGCCAAGGCAATTACGGGAGAAATTCTTCAATAACGAATTAAACTGGCGGGAAGCAGCAAAAGAATGGATCCAGATGGCGCGCAAGGACAGCTTGGTGCGTAATGAACTTGATGAACTGATGCAACTCGGTCGCTCGCTCGACCAGGACGGTCAGATTAAACCAATCACTGGTAGTTTCGTTAAAAATGAGGCCGGCGATCAAATGTTTTTGATCCTCACCGGTGAACGCCGTTTTTGGGCAACCGCTATCCGCTCAGTTATGTCCGGCGATGAAGAAGAACCGCACGTCCTGGCATTGGTCGATGAAGACCCGACGGTACGAAAACAGATCCTTGAAAATATTACCCATAAACCCCTGACCGCGATCGGTAAAGCCCGCGCAATTGCCCGGATCATATTGGAAGAAGCCGGCGTTTTCCCTGGGGCGGATGAATTGGAAGATGAATATTTCCGCAAAATGTTTGACGTCAAGACAACCGCTGAAACCGCGCAATTAATTGAAGAGACACTGGGAATCAGCCAGTACCAATATTATCGTTTCAGGAAATTATTGGAACTACCCGTTCAACTCCAATATCTGGCCGACCAGGCCGATATCCCCGAAGGCATTTTGCGCCAGCTTTCTGCGCTCTCAGATGAGGAGCAAACCAAAGCGATTGAATATTATCTCAAACAGGAAGAGCCGCCAAGCGTGCGAGAATTCCAACGCATTTTGGAAGAAGGTGAGCTTGAACAGGAACCTACCAAAAAACGCAAACCGCGCTCGCCAAAACCGCCGGTGGTCAAACTGGCTGGCAGCTTCAAACGATCCGTCAATAAGATGATGACCGAGATGGAGAGTGACCCGAAATTCCTGGATAAGGCTGCCACAGAAATTGTTGGTTCAATGAAACCGGAGCAAGTCAAGGAAGTTACCGACACGCTTGAAACGCTGATCAAAAAGATCAATGTAAGGAACAAGAATAGAAAATGAACTGATTTGCCACGTGGCAAATAAAAGACCCGAGAGATCGGGTCTTTTATTTTTAAGTGTCATACAGAAGGTAATCTGGATCGCTATTCGTGAAAGGGAAAATTTTTCAAATCGGTCAAGTGCGTGAGTGCTTGGATAGTCATATCATTTGCCACGTGGCAAAAATTCTAAAGACATCGATTGTCAATATTAGGTTATGGGATCTGCAAGCTGGACGCTATGCATGATGCATTCGGACCGACAGAGATGGAAGGGGAGGGATGAATCTCTGAATTTGCCACGTGGCAAAATATGGATACTTCGATGATCTCCTTATGATAAAATGAATGCAGTTGACAAGAGCGAAGGATGGATCGTGGCGGACAAAGAAAAATCGGAAATTGAATCAGGCGAAGAAAAGCCGCAAGAACTTCAGACAAAGACTCCTCGGACCGTTTCCCCATCGATTAAAGAAAAGAAGAAATCTGATCAACCGAAGATCAACATTGCTACCTTTCGCGGGATACCGAAGAAGCTGCATGATACGATCAAGTCAATTGCGGCTGATCTGGGGATCTCGCCCGGCGAGCTGGCACGCTACTTTTTAGAGAAGGGCTTGGCGCGGTTGGAAAATGGAGAAGACGAAATCCAGCCTTCATTTGTCCCCGGGGGATATACGCTTTATCCTGATGAACGACGGCAGCGAAGTCGCCGAAAACCAACTCGCAAATCCAAAGCACTTCAGCAGCCAAGGTCGTATTACGGCGTCCCCCGCGAAGTCGTTCAATCGGTTTTGGACCAAAGTAAGGCGCTTGGCATTACCCAGGGGGAACTGGCAAGGCACCTTTTCGAACGCGGCGTGGCGCGATATGAATCCGGTGAATTGACTCTTGACCCGGTCCCTGTTCAACAGATTGCGACACTTTATCCGGACGACCTGGGATAATTTCACCAAATAGTGGGATTTCCAATAATATGTAAATGATATGTATATTAATATGAAAATTATAATATACGTAATATAAACAATAAAATATACTAATTATTTACAATCGAATAAGTAGAAGACCTCTAAGCGAATTAAAGTAGCGGTGGATAATGACGGTCGATATTGAGAGTCGACCGCTTAGAAATGTGTAAAATCAAAACGAAGATCATTCATCCTATTCGACACGGATGGTTAAGGGGGGATTAGTTAGGATTCGCTTTTTGGAGGATTGAGCCCTTTACTTGCAAAAGGGGAATGTTCGAAATCTGGTGACTTTACTCTTGACACGTCAATAATTTTAAACTATTATATACTTACTTCATTCAGTGAATAAAGAAAGTATTAAATAAATATGTTCAATCATGAACCCGTTTCCAAAGACCTGATGCGCCAGATGAACCGTTCACTCGTGCTCAATACGATCCGGCTCGAAGGGCCGATCTCGCGCGCCCAGATCGCTCGCGAATCGGGTTTGAGTGCGGCAACCGTTTCTGGTCTGGTGACCGATCTGATTCAGGAAGACCTTGTCTTTGAACGGGAAGAAGGGGACTCCTCAGGCGGGCGGCGGCCAGTTTTGCTTACACTGAATCCCTTGGGTGGTTTTGTGATCGGGATCAAATTAATGGAAGATCATCTGATCGCTGCGCTATCTAATTTGGAAGCACGTGTTGTCGATTCGATCAATGTACCGTTCACCGGTATGGATCCTGAGGAAGTTATTGTGACGATCGTGGAAAGTGTGACCAGACTTTTGGATCAGAACCAAATTCCGCAGTCCAAACTTTTCGGTGTCGGAGTGGGGTTGGCCGGCGTAGTTGACCAGGACACCGGGCTGCTGAGGTTATCACCAATCTTTGGTTGGCAGGGATTACCATTCGGCAGGATGATCCAGGAAAGATTGTCGGTACCGGTTTCCATCGACAACGATGTTAATACCGTCACACTTACAGAGAAATGGTTTGGCGCTGCAAAAGATATCGACCACTTCCTGACGGTCACCATCGGCCGCGGCGTTGGAATGGGTATTGTTACCAACGGACGGTTGTATCGCGGTCGCGGCGGCGCGGGGGAATTAGGCCATACGGTCATCGACCCGCAAGGAGACTTCTGTTCCTGCGGAAAGAGGGGTTGCCTGGAGACGTTCGTGGCCGACCCTTGCCTCGTGGAAAAAGCACGAAAGATCAAACACCTTAGTAATGAGGTTAGAACGATAGATGATTTGAGAAAAATAGCCGAATCCGGAGACCCGGACGCCATAGCCATCTATGAAACTGCTGGAGAGATACTCGGTCGCGGAATTGCCAACCTGGTCAATATCTTTGATCCCCAGATGATCATCATCACCGGTGAAGGGGTCAAGGCTCGGGATATGTTCAGTGAAAGCATGTTTTCAGCCATCAAGAATTACACCATGGCCGGCTTGGGTCGCGACCTCCAGGTACATATTGACGAATTGGAAGACCTGGCCTGGGCACGCGGCGCGGCCGGGCTGGTTTTGCGGGCGGTGTTTAAATCGCCTTCCTTTACATGAGACCTTGAATGAGCAAATATTTACTTTGATCCCATTGTTTTTTCAACTGCTTATTCGAATGGTATATCGCCTTCAATAAATCATTGAATCACTGGTTTGATTCTTCCATTCATCATTCAACATTCACCATTCACTCCATTCTTCATTTTCCGCCTACCATTCCCTAATCTTAAGCCAGCGCATATAATAATATTTGTTATGTCAAATTATTTTTAAGGATAGTTAATGGATTTCAACTTACTGCAGCCCTGGGAACAAATCGTTGCCATCATGAAGAGGATCTACAACGGCGAGATGACCACGCTTTCGGGTGGAAACCTCTCGTATAAGGATGATAATGGTGATATTTGGATCACGCCTGCAGGGATTGATAAAGGCAGCCTCTCGCCTGGGGATGTTGTTTGTGTGAAAAAGGATGGGTCCTGGGAGGGAACACATCGACCTTCATCTGAATTACCTTTTCACCGTGCGATCTACGAAAAACGGCCTGACCTGCGTGCCGTGCTTCATGCCCATTCACCCGCGTTGGTCGCTTTCAGCATTTCGGGTGAAATTCCGGATACCCGAATACTTCCGCTTGTTAACCAGGTTTGTGGTGAAATCTTATACGCCCCTTATGCAATGACCGGCAGTGAGGAACTGGGTGAAAATATCGCCAATACCTTTTCGACTGGCGTCAATATCGTCATGTTGGAAAACCATGGCGTGGCCGCGGGCGGCTCGAACATTTTGGAAGCCTACCAACGTTTAGAGACCCTTGATTTCTGCGCTCGAACAATTTTGAATGCCCGGGGTATTGGGGATGTGCAGGTTCTTTCCGATTTCCAATTGGAAAAGTTCAATTTGTCGGAATCCATCCCACCTGAATTTGAGGTCCAGACACATACATCGCACGAATATGAGAAACGCCAGGAAATTGTGAAAATGGTCCACCGGGCCTGTAATCGGCGCATGATGAATTCAACTCAGGGTGTCGCTTCGGTACGACTTACGGATGAACGGTTTCTGATCACCCCGAAGGGGGCGGATATCTGTAGTCTGGAATCAGAAGACCTTGTGCTAATTCAGGCGGGACAGCGCGAATTTGGGAAGATGCCCAATCGTTATTTCGGTTTACATCAGGAAATCTACAGGATGCATCCAGAAATTAACAGTATTATGACGGCGCAGAGTCCCCATGCAACCGCGTTCGCGATCACACCGGTTGTTTTTGATTCTCGAACGATCCCGGAATCATATATGCTTCTGCGGGAGGTAAAGAAAATTCCGTTCGATCAACTGTATGCAAATCCTCTGAATGTGGCTCAAGCGATCACGGACCGGTCGCCGGTTTTGTTGATTGAAAATGATTCCGTCCTGACCACTGGCGCAGATGTCCTAAGCGCCTATGACCGGTTGGAAGTTCTGGAATATACCTCACGCTCTTTGTTGGAATTGCCAAAATTAAATGAACTGCACACCATCGACGAAACCGGTATCCAGGAGATCGAGAAGAAATTATTGGGTGGATAATATCAAATAATTGAGTTGACGCAGTGAAAAAAATAATTTAATATGAAATTAATCTTATAGGTTCTGATAATTCTCATTAGATTGATTATTTTTGTTTTGGTTAACTAAAAAAGGGAGGGATCATGGAAGATGGGGAAAACAAAAGTAGGATTGCCGGACGGTCATGTTTGGCGATATCGATCAGCGTTGTCATAATCTTGATTGTTGTCCTTGCCGTCATTTGGTTTCTGACGCCGTTTGGTAAACCCACGCCAACCGTTAAATTGATTCAACCGGATCAGAACCTTTCGATCCAATCCGGCGATGCTGTTGTGTTGATTGCGCAAGCTGACTCTCGGAATGGTGTTGAAAGTATTGATTTTCTAGTGGATGGGCAAGTCACCCAATTTCAACCGTCTGAAGATCCAACTCTGAGAACGATCGAGAAGGCTTTCACATGGTATTCTTCCAGACCGGGTGTCCATCAGCTCAGCGTGATCGCCCATAACACGACAGGTAAAAGCAGCGACCCGGCCCAAATATTGGTTGTTGTCAATCCCAATCCGATTGCTTTCAGGAATGTCACAAACGATCAAACGGAAACTGACTCTGGATCGGAAGGTGATGGGCTTGACGCCGGTCAGGGTCAAGGCATCGATTCGGCGGATGGGTGGCGTGAGGGCGTTGACCAACAGGACGTGGAAGCGTTCCTTGAAGAAATTGATATCCAGCAGGATGAGGCCTTCCCAATTGAAAATCCAATTTTTAGCGAGGACGCCATTCCAGAAATCCTTACTATGGACCTCACTGTCAATCAAATGGGGAACCAGGCGGAGGTCACTTATTCCGTCGTTGCAGAAGATGATCTTGGGCTTACAAGCATTTCGCTCGCCGTGGCGAACATGAATGATCCTTTCAGTCCGGTTGATTGAATGTGTTGATACTTGCGGAGGGGAATTACGCTGCACCGTAGAAGGTTCATATACGATCACCCAAGGTGGTTGGTATTTCACCGCCCGAGCGGTCGATATTTCCGGTCAAAGCTCTTTGGTGATGACTCGGCAGGTCCACATCCTTGAGGGTGGCGACCCGCCGGCCATCGCGGAAGATCTTGAAGGTGATCAGCTGGTCCTGGATCCAAACATGGATTTCAATGAAATAGAACACATCGAAACACCTTTGGACGATTTGGGTGAACCCTGGCTCAAAGAGTATGGCTGTGAAGGCCAGATCGTTTATCTCGCTATTCCGTATACCTATCAATCAGACCATGGAGATGAGGTCTATATCGGCGCCATGGCGGAAAATGGGAATACCCTGGTTGCAGCAGGACATGAATCCATCGTCCATGGGACCGGGACGGCATACGTCAAAATGGAAGCGATTGCCGAAGACCTGGTTGACCGAACCGACGAACTGAACATCTATCTTCGTGCAGGTGAAGACTACTTCTATGAGGAGACCGTCCAATTTGATATCTTCTGGCCGACACCGCAGCCGGATTTGACGATCACAAATGTCATTCAATCTGAAGCTATTGTCAGTGTGGATGTGAAAAATCAGGGCTGCACCGCAGTCGATGGCTATGATATCCGATATATCACGCAGGATGGTTCATCATTCATTGAACACGTGGATTATTATCTTGCTCAGGGGATCACCCATCGCAGCGATGTCTTCATTGATCCAAACCTATTCTCGCTTGGATTCGATGTGGAAGTAGATCCTCAAAACACCTTGGTCGAGATCAATGAGGAGAATAATTCATATTCACTTGGCCCAATTTCAATCAAGTACATTGAATTTTATAAAATCTTCTTCTACAGTGTCAGTGAAGGGATTGGGCGAGGAAATTATGGTGAATTTAATTTCTTTGTGGAATTGTATGATGACGGGTTCAGAGATTTTGCATTCCCGAGGGACTATGTCAATAGTTACTACTCCATGAATAAGGGGGCACATTCCCTGACGACTACTGCATCCGATGGATCGATTCAACCCTTCCGCGTTACGCCCGTCCTCAGTCCTGAACATGAATTGAAAGTTTCATTTCTTGTAGTTGAAAAAGACAGTCCCGGAGGAGGAGTTGACGATCTTGGTGCTGCAACAGTATTTCTAAGCCCCGATTTCTTTGATAATGTTTGCTGGAAAGAAGGTGGGGAATTCCAGATAGACAGTAATTCAGGATATTACACGGTCTACTGGCGGATCATTCTGAATGAACGATAGACGCCCAAGAATGAAATGATCAGCTATTGATAAGGAAAAGGGAAAAGAAAATGGATGAGCAAAAACGATTTGGCAGTAAATCAGGTTTATTGCTACTAATTTTTTCACTTTTAGTTCTAAGTGCTTGTGAATTCCACCCCCAAATCATTGGTGGAAATTGGGGCGAGACGATTGATGTCAGGATCTATTCACCGGAAGACGGCTCGGAATGGCCGGTAAATACGCCAATTGAAATCGGCTCGCTTGTTTCCGCACCGGAGGTCGTGCAAAGCCTGACCTTATTCGTGAACGGACAGCAAAATCGAGAAGATTTGTTTGCGCACCCGACCTTCACCCGCGGTACGATCCAGCAGCAGTGGACCCCAACCAGGACGGGCGAATTTACATTGCAGACGATTTTGCGAGATGCCAAAGATGAAGCGGAATCCAACATCATAACGATATTTGTGGTTGAACCTACCCCTGAAACTTTGGTCCCCTTTATCACATCGACGGCTACACTGACGTTGACACCCAGCCTTACCCTGACTCCGACGATGACGTTGACGCCCGAACAGGGTAAACCGGAAGCTAATGCTAATGAAAACCTTAACTGCCGGCGGGGACCCTCAATTTTGTATGATGTTATCTGGTATTTCATGAAAGGTGAATCTGCACCGATCGTAGGGCGTACAAGCGATAATGGCTGGCTCTTGATCGAGCGTGGGGATGGCCTGGGTGAATGCTGGGTTGGCGCGGGAATCGTGACCGTTTCCGGAGATCTCACGAAAGTTGTTATTGTGACACCGCCGCCGCTCCCACCGACATACACGCCGACTTTTACCGAGAGCCCTTATAAGAGCTGTGGTGATTACCCGGACATGGCAACCTGCAGCCAGGACCCGATGGGGTTTGGCGGCTGCTCCTGGGATACAGGATTGAATGTTTGTCAACCATAAAATGTATTATGTGGAAAAACGCTGTGATGAGGAGTGATAATGTCAGAACAAGGATTGTCACCAAATCCGAATGAAAGACCTGTGGATATTTTACGAGATACGGAAGAGAATGAATCAACCAATTCAGGCAAAAAATCCGGAAGAAGCGCATTTTCCATCATATTAGGTTTCTTATTTCTCCTCCCCGCAATCGCTGCGCTGATCTTTTCGTATGTCGTACCTACCATCCGGACATTCCTGATGAGTTTTCAGAACGCTGCCATCTTCAAAAGAGTCGGTGTTCATTGGCATGGAAAATTACCAGAATCTCTTTGCATTTCCAAGTGCGGATCAGGCGATCATATTCACTCTCTTGATCACACTCGTCAGAGTATTGGTTGTGCTTTTTCCACCGCTTTTTCTGGCGATCGGGGCCGCTGTATTACAACCTGCATTACGGAAAGCCGTCCGGGTGATTTCTTCCATCCCCTGGATGCTTTATTCTCCCTTCGCTCTGGCGATAGCATGGATGCTGTTGGTCAATCCGTCCTTCGGATTGGGTGTCCGCGCCATTTACTTGGGGAATCCAGATACAGCCCGATGGATTGTGCTCGCGATGGATGGCCTCTCTTATTTTGGACTTTCATGCGGTGTCGGACTTAACCGTTTATCTGGCTGCCTTGATGGGGCAGGATGCATCTACAGGAAGAAGAAGACCGGTCACAGCCATGTTGGTGACGGCTGCCATCCTGGTAATGGGGACATTTGCACTCGCGCTGCAGAGTGGACAGGTGATTACCTTGTTGACCAACGGGGGACCCGGGTTCAGTACAACAACACTCAGCCAGATGATCTTTACTCAGGTTTTCGGTCAGATGCGTCTGGGGTTGGCTTCGGCTTTCGCATCACCTGCATTGTTGCTGGTTATCTTGATCGGAATTGGATTGGTTATTCTGATGATTGCTGCACAACTGCGCATCAGCATTCTACCTAAACAAAAATCATCGGTACCGATGATGGATTGGATGAAAGTGGTTGGCATCATCCTGATGGTCCTGGTTCTGGTCGGTATTTTATTCTCCATCCTGCCTTACCTTACCAAATGGATTTCACTTTTTGGTAATCCAGTGGGTTTCTTTGGCAGTTTTCAGCAGGTTAGCAGCCAGCCAATATTCTGGAAATCAGTTTTGAATACATGGTATGTGCCGATCCTGATCGTGGTACTGTTCCAGATGCCAATCACGGTGCTTGCGGCGATCGGCATTGGCGGGTTGAGACCGTTGGGTAAGACAAGCGAATGGCTGTTACTGATCTTCGCACCCTGGCTGCTGGTAACGCCGGTTCTGCTTATTCCCGGTTACACAAGGACCCTAGTCAACTGGGAATTGATCAACAGCTACTTTGGATTGTTGATTCCATTCATGATGAATATCCCTCTGTTAGTGGTCCTGACACTCTTCTATCGAGGACAGGCAATGAAGATTGAAGAGAAGGGTGAAACACTAAAATTCTTTAAAGATCTCATAGAATGGTAATTTAGCAAATTCTGGGATGAGGAGAGAAATATCAGAATAAGGATTGTCACCAAAACCGGATGAAAAACATGCAGATCCCGGCGTTCATTGGTGGTTTCCTGTTCCTGGGTGCATTCCAGCTCTTCTATTTCCCCGCCAGGGTTTACAAATTGGCAGTATAGAAGAGGAGGAATAATCCTTCTGCGTTCCAATTCAATTGCATAAACAGGACGGTGAAAAAAAGCCGTCCTGTTTTTCGTATAACCATTACCCCCTTAGCGATTCACTTGATTTAAGGTATAAATACGGCTTGAAAAACGCTATTACAAAATCATGGGCGTTTTGGAGAATAAAATGCGAAAAAATAAAAACAGGCTGGTCCGCCAGCTTTTTACCTTAGTTATTTCCGCTGTTATTTTCAGTGTTGCCGCTTTGATGATCTACGCGGCGGCGACGGTTTTCCGTCCACAGATACCATTATTTCAGTTGGTTGATCAGACCACTCCCACTTCTATGGAAACGGTCGGGCCGAAACCTGCGACATATCCCGGCGTTCTGGATTTGCAGGTACCGGTGACGACCAAACTCTATGTCATTCTCGGGTCTGATTTCCGTCCCCAGGCAGGCTTCCGAACGGATGTGATCATGCTGGCAATGGTCGATACCCTCACCGGTAAGATCAGCCTGGTATCATTCCCGCGGGACCTTTGGGTGACGATCCCGGGTTATTATGAGCAGCGGATCAATACTGTGATGCAGATTGGGGGAATCCAGCTGCTCGCCAACACCCTCCAGACTAACTTCGGTATCTATCCAAAGGACTATGCCATGATCGACATGGCCGGATTCCTGAAAGTGATTGACGTATTAGGTGGGGTGAAATTCGACACGGAATATGTCACAGCGGATGCCTGTGATGGTTCCCTCGAACCGGATCGCTGGTGCGAGGTTGGGCCGGGAACGGTTAAACTCAACAGTGATTGGGCGTTGTGGTACGTCCGGGCGCGTTACAATTCGAGCGATTTCGACCGAATGCGCCGGACCCAGGAAGTGGTCGAAGCGGTGATGAAGAAGGTTGTCAGCCCAATTGGTTTACTCAAGCTGCCGGCGTTGATGGGTGTTTATGACAACAGCGTCCAAAGCAATATCACCCCGGATAACCTCTTCTTTGCGACCCGGCTGGCTTTAGGCTTCAATTCAGATAAGGTGCATCATTACACGATTGGGCCTAATGAGGTCACCAGTTGGACTACCGCCGATGGCGCAGCAGTCCTATTGCCCAACACAGCCGCGATCCAGGCGATCTTACAGGCCGCGCTCAATTTTAAGTAAGGTCGGGGAATGGAAAATGGTTATCAGGTATTGGCTATTAGTTATAGGGTTTTTGTCAATCTTTCCTTAAATTTCTTAATACCTAATACCTAATACCTGCTACATAATTACCATGTTCTTAATACCACTTCACGATATCTCTGTTCAGCTTTTCTTCAATAACCTTTGATTTTCAATTTTCTTTAAAGTACAATTAATTTCAGAGCGAAATCCTTCGTTCTATTTAGTATGCCCAGGAGGAATAAATACCAATGAAAGGTAATCAAGAAGTACTTGACTATCTCAATGATCTTCTGTCGGAAGAGTTGACCGCAATTAACCAATACATCCTTCATGCCGAGATGTGCTCCAATTGGGGTTATTCCAAGCTGCATGAAAAGATCGAAAAACGCGCCATCGATGAGATGAAACACGCGGAAATGTTGATCGAAAGGATGCTCTTCCTCGAAGGTCGGCCAATCGTTTCCAATTTGGATGATATCCATATTGGCGCTGATGTGAAGAAGGAACTTGAGAACGACAAGATGGCAGAACAGACCGCCATCAAGATGTACAATGATGCCGTCGCCCTGACGACCAAGTTAGGTGATAATGGTAGCAAGGTAATGGTTGAGTCCATTTTGCAGGATGAAGAAGGTCATCTGGATTGGATCGAAGAACAGCTTGATCAGATCGAGCAGATGGGTTACGAATTCTGGCTCAATAACCAGATCTAGAATTCACCATAAACTGGAAAACGAAAGAGCGGCATTTCGCCGCTCTTTTTTCAATATAGGCGTTGGGATGATTTAATTATGATGGGATCAGCCGGTTAAATCTGCTTTCTTTTCAGCCATTCGTTTATGACCAGATTGAAAACTTCAGGATTTTCCTGCTGCGGCAGGTGACCTTTGCCGGCGATCGTCGCAACCTCAACGTCCGGCTGTGCCTGGCGGATCGCTGCGGCGTTCTCCGGGCTGAAAAGCTGATCGAACTCACCCCTGATGACAAGCGTGGGGCAGGTGACTTGCTTCAGCTTCTCGGGAAGTACTTCTTGCATCTTCTTCACCCAGGGCATCAGATTGCGGAGCGTTGAAAAATAGGCTCTGCGTTGACCGTTGCTCCAAACCCGTTCGTTCACCCGCTGGTAGAGAAATTCGCGATCCGCATCCGTGAGATCATCCATGTCATGATAAACGGCGTCCAGCGTTTCGTAAGCGGCGTCTGGGTCTTTGCGGAGGCGCGTATAAAGGAATTCTCCCAGCAGAGGAATTTGCATCAACCGAAGGCTTAAATCCCCCATTTTTTCCGGCTGCAGGAGCGCACCGTCGACCAGGATCAATCCAAGCAACATACCGGGGTGTTCTGCGGCGATCCCTTGTGATAGGATCCCGCCCAGCGAGCTGCCCATCAGAATGGTTTGATCGATTCCAAGCACTTCCATCAATTCGACAATTGAACCCATCATAAATTCGGGTTTATAGGCGCGTTTGGGGTGGTCGGAACGGCCAAACCCGGGCAGATCGACTGCGATGACATGGTACTTATTCGCCAGAGGTTGGATCTGGTAACGCCAGGTATCAGCTTCGTCACCCAAGACCATGCACCATGATGATTGCCCGGTTTTCAGGATCACCGGCTTCAAAGAAATAAAGATCCAAATCAAGGTTAGGTAGATGAATAGACCTTCCAAGATTCTCTAAACCTGACCAGGGCGTCATCGGTTTTCTGTAGGGGTGTTTTTCAGCCATAAAGATTGCCTTTCAACGTGATGATTGATGGCTCAGGCAAATTAATTTCCTTCTAATTATATCCGCCTTGACAGGTGAAAGTGCGGCATCTATAATCTTGATAAGATGTTAACAAAATTGCGATTCCTTCATGCTCACCAACATACAAACCTTTCCGGTCACCGGACGGGTGGTTAGTACGTGAGAAGGCATTGATAATCAATTTTTTCACGATAACCTGACCAATCCCGCCCGGCGGGATTTTTTCATTAACCAATCAGGAGTGAGATTATGCTTAACCTTTATACAACACAGGAAGCCCAAGACACGATTCTGAAAAGGATCCCGTTGGACGATTTGCCGGTGTCAGAGAGAACTCTCGATCGGATTGAAGCCATTTTTGGTGAGCGACTCTCGCCGGAAGAGGCTGTCCGACGGATCCTGAAGGATGTTCGTCTGGAGGGCGATGAGGGTTTGCGGAAATGGTCTGGCCGACTGGATGGACTGGATACGATGGACTTCCGTGTCTCGTCTGAATCGATCGCTGCAGCATGGGAGTCGCTCTCCGCTGAACTCCAGCAGGCCTTGGAGCAGGCTGCGGAAAGAATTAGGCGATTCCATGCGCATCAACCGGTCCACTCCTGGGAGATTTCTGACGGGAAAGGCATTCTGGGTCAGTTGGTCCGGCCGATTCGGCGGGTGGGTATTTATATTCCGGCGGGTACGGCGCCGCTGCCATCCACGGTGTTGATGTCCGCCATCCCCGCGCAGGTGGCCGGTGTTTCAGAGATCGTATTGGTAGTCCCACCGGATAAAGAAACCGGGGAAGCCGCGCCAGTGGTGCTGGCAGCAGCATACTTGCTCGGTATTGACGAGATCTACACCCTCGGCGGTGCGCAGGCAATCGGCGCGTTAGCCTTTGGCACGCAATCGATTCCTGCAGTCGATAAGATTTTTGGTCCGGGCAATCTCTTTGTGACTTTGGCGAAGCGCCAGGTCTTCGGGATGGTTGGGATTGACGGGCTAGCTGGCCCTACAGAGACAATGGTGATTGCGGATGAAACAGCTAATCCGGAATGGGTCGCCGCAGACCTTCTCGCTCAGGCGGAACACGACGTCCTGGCATCAGCTATCCTGCTTACACCTTCCCGGCATCTGGCCGAATCGGTCCAGGCTGCTGTTGCGAACCAGGTGGAATCACTGCCGCGGGCGGAAATCGTCGTGCAATCTCTGGAAAATCGATCGGGGATTGTGATCACCCGTGATTTGACCAAAGCCGTTGAAATCGCCAATGCTTACGCGCCCGAACATCTCTGCCTTTCCGTCGAACACCCGCTTGCCCTGGCCGAATCGATCACGGCTGCTGGTGGTGTTTTCGTCGGCGAATATTCCTGCGAGGTTCTGGGGGACTATGTGGCGGGTCCAAGCCATGTGATGCCCACTTCAGGGACGGCCCGGTTCGCTTCGCCGCTCAATGTTCTGGATTTTGTACACCTGGTCAGCCTGGTCGCGCTCGACCAGGAGGTCTCAGCGAAGTTGAGCCGGCCGGCGGCACAAATCGCACGCTCAGAAGGCCTGGAAGCACATGCTCGAGCGGCGGATTGCCGATTGCCTGAATAGCGTTTGAGGGGGTCAGTATCCCGCGACCAGATCGACCTTGTTTGGGATAGGTTGGCCGCGGTTGGCGGCATTTAAGAGCCGCGCCAGCGCAGCCGCGCGCTGTTGTTCAGATTCCTCGACCATGCCACCCCTATGCGGGCTGAGCACAAAGTTTTCAAGTTCACCAAACGGAAAATCAGCCGGGGGAGTGTTGGATCGGGATTTCTTGGATTCGGGGTAGTTGTACCAGACGTCACTGGCTGCGGCCCGCAAGTGGCCAGATTTGAGCGCGTTATAGAGCGCTTGCTGATTTACGATCGGACCCCGGCCGATATTCACCAGGATGCTGCCATCCGGCAGAAGGTTGAGTTCCTCCTCGCCGATCAAATCCGCAGTTTCATCCGTGAGCGGCAGCGCAATCAACAGGAAATCGGTTGTTGGCAGCAGGTCGTTCATCAGATTGTCAGGATAGATATCAACATCTAATCCACCTTGATAGTCGTCGGGGTGTTTCTTGGTCGCAGAAACCTTGATCCCAAGTCCCAAACAATAGGACGCTAAAGCCTGACCAATTTCACCGAATCCGAGGATCAGCGCTGATTTTCCGCGCAGGACGATCGCTTGCGGCCCTTCATAACGGGGCGTCCAATCATTCATGCGTAAAGCCTGGTCCATTGGGATCAGCCGTTTGGCTGCTGCAAGTAACAGGGTTAGCGCCATTTCGGCGGTATCGAAATTATTATGGTGGAGATTATGTACGCTGATATCGGGGTAATCCTTCATAAGTGCTTTGGTTTGTTCGGGGACGCCGGCCCAGGGTATCACCACGGCCCTTAAGTTGGGGCTCGCTTCGATCCATTCCGAAGTAGGAGTCGGGTGCACGAGGATATCGAAATTCGCAGGAGATGGGATTTGTTGGTCTTCGGTAATGATGATCTTTGGATCCAGCATGGCTTTGAATTCATCGGTGTAATTGCCAAAACGAAGCATATTGAAGTGGACTCGTGTGGTCATGACTCTCCAGAGTTATTGTGGATATAGCTTAATTTTACTCATTGATGATTGGTCGCAGCAACTTCCCTAAATTTGCAGTTCGAATAACGCATGGGTCTTATAAAAATCGATGCCCATCCCTTGCAGTTCCCGGCGCATTCGCTCGTTTTCAACGCCGATCTGGATCACTTCTGCGTGGTCAAACTGCCCTGATGCCGTTACACTGTGAAACAGTTCAGCGAAAAGCAGCGCGGTGGCAGCCATCCCGCGGTATTCTGCGATGATCCCGGCACCGTTGATATCGATCCAAGGCGAATGAGATTTCTCCCACAGCAGCCTGATCCAGCCAAAGGGGAAAACCCGTCCGCGTGTGGCCTGTAGTCCCGCGCTGATGTCCGGGTATGCCAGCAGGAAACCCACCGGCTGATCGCCTTTCAGGATCAGCTTGATCAGTTCAGGTTGGGCGATCCAAAGCAGTCCGCGGGTGATTGTGGCGATGTCCTCATCGGAGAGCGGCACGTTGCCTTCCGTCCCGACAAAGCGCCGTTGTACATCTCACCGAGCAGCCCGATTGCCTGACGCAGGTCTCGCCGGGAGTGCAGCCGCAGGACCCTGAAGCCCTTGCGCTCCTGGATCAGGTCAGCGGCTTTGAAGACCTTTTCCGGCAAGTTGAAGTCATCAACCTTGAAATATCCTGATTCGATCTCCCGGATATTTTGGAAGCCGTATTCGGTGAGGAAATCATGATAATAGGGCGGGTTGTAAGGCATCCCGAAGGCAGGGCGGTGTTCGAATCCTTCGACCAACAACCCCAGACCGTCAAGTGGCGACATGCCTTTCGGTCCAAGAAGACGTTTCAGGCCGCGCGCCCTGGCCCACTCGACGCCGATGGTCGAACAAGCGGTGGGTGATTTCAGCATCAGGACTGGTTTCGTATAGATAAAAATGTGCGGCGTCTTGCTCGAAACCCGCCTGGCCTCCTAAGTTGTGCAGGATTGCCAACCGGCCGAATGGACGTCCATTTTTCAGCGCTAATAAAAACAGCGCTTCACCATGTCGATAGAAGCTGTTCGTATTACGATTGAAAATCCCACGTTGGTCCATCATCAGCGGCGGAACCCAATTGGGATCATCACGATAAAGCTGGAAGGGCAGCCTCAGAAACTGCCTTCTCAGGTGATGATTTTCGGGTTCAAAGGGAAGGATTTCAAGCGTGGATTTCATGTTGATGCTGATTATATGCCTTGAATTACGAGAGAAGCCGACCTCATTATTTTATCAGATTGCCTGTAACCAATAAAAATGGAAGAAAACAAAACCTGAAAATAACGCATTTTTACGTACAAAATTTAAAATGCATCCTTTACAACGACAAGATATTTTCCTCCTTTTTCTAGACAATTGCACGAAAGCCCTTATATAATATTAAGAAGTTGTTTCATCGATCATCTTGGCAAGAAAGCAGGTATTCATGAAGAACCGTGGCAAACCTATTTTATTTGGTCTGTTATTCATGGTGTTCAACCTGGTGATGGTTTTTATTTTCGGGCAAATAACCGAATTAACCTGCAGTAAATCTGAAAGTAATATTGTTACCTGTAATGCGGCGAGGAATCTCTTAGGAATTCTTTCAATTTCAACGAGGCAATTCACAGATATTAGTAATGCGAGCGTTGTATCCAGTTGTGATGATGAAGGCTGTACCTATCGGATTGTATTTGCAACTTCGAAAGGATCGGAACCAATGACCAATTACTTTAGTTCCGGTGAGACAAAGAAAGTGAAAATTGCTCGTGAAATCAACGACTATATTGGTTCAACCTCTCAGACCGAAGAATTGAAACTGCAGGATAACAGCGGACTCTGGGCAGCCCTGATGTCTTTTGGCTTTTCATTATTTGGGTTATATTTGATCATCGTTAAGGGGATCTTTGGACCAAAGTCAGACCAAACGACATAATCCGTTTGGTCTTTTAGCTAGGTTTTGTACACATCAGTAATTCTTTTCGCGTAGTCATTAATACTGAGTTTCAGCGCCTTCGGCTCCATCACCAATGCCGCGCTTCCCATGCCGAGGATCTGCGTGCGCGCCTGAGACAGACTGTCAAAACCGATTTGCACCAAAGCCCAACCCTCCTTCTCAGGTTCGGCATCATTCAGAGTAATTGGCCAGGCTTCTATCTGTTCGATAAAGGCCAATAAATCTTTTCGGATCCACAGCGTCACCAAGTATGAAGCGATTTGTAATTGGTTGGCTTCTTGCCAGGCGCGCCATACCGACTCCGGTCGGTAATCAGGCTGGCGTGTGAAGTGTTCATCCAGAATGGTTAGGTCTGTCAATCCCGGCAGTGGATAAACTCGCACGAAATTCTTGCGTGCTCCGATCAGATACCAGCGTTGATCGGATGTGACCAACGTATAGGGCGCAATCTGCAGCGGTTCGGAAATGACTTGCTGGAAGGGGTAACGAAGCCGGGCTCGAATCATCCGATCTTCCCATACGGCTTGCTGGATGAAAGGCAAGTTGGAGTGTCCTTTGCTGTCGCCTTTTGCGTGAGGCGTCTCCATTAGGAAACGCTGGCGCATCCAGTCATGATCACGCTGCGGGTCAGCGTCCAGGGAGGCCAGTAACTTGAGCAACGCCGCTCGCAATCCGGCACCTAATCCCAATTCGTCCAATGAATCGGGAATATTCAGCGCGGATAAAGCCTGGATATCACGCGTATTGAAACCGGAAAGTTCCAGGTCGTAATCCCCCAGGAGGGCATATCCACCGTCTTTGCCCAGTTCAGCGTAAACCGGGAAGCCGGCTGCCGAGAGCGCATCCATATCACGGTAGATGGTGCGCTGAGAGACTTCTAACTCACGCGCAAGGTCCCGGGCGGTGAGCATGCCACGGGATTGAAGCAGGATTAGGATTGAAAGCAATCGGTCGGCGCGCATCTTGTCACCAGTTTACCATGACCGATGGGCAGCAAGCGCGATCCAAGGTGGTTCGCACTGAAAGGCACTGGATTGAGAAGTTGGAGGAATTTTATACTAACGAGATTGCTTCCTGGATTTCAGGGTGGATCAAATAGGTGTTGTTTGACTCAGCCAGATAAGCATATATTTGGTTGGCAGTCTTATAAAGTTCATCTGCTGCAAAGTGGACACCCGGGATAGTGATTGTGATCCTTTGTCCATGCACACGTGCAAGAAGCAGGCGTTCGGTGGCATAGAAGAAGGATTCCGAAAAGTCTCTCGGTCGAAGCAGGTTAGCTTCGATCATCTCCTGCACACGTTTGGCTGTTTCGAGATAAAGGAAATCATTCTCGGTGATATAACGTCCGGTATCAAAACGTTTACGTTCATTGCACATTTGAATTGCCCATGGAGATAGCGGATCAGTCCTTGGGTATTTTGAAGGGTTGGCCATTATTTCATCGAACATATTTGAAGACTGCGACGGTCTTCCATTTTCAAAATCGTCGACCATAACCCGAATCCCCCAGGCAAGCGGTGCGAGGATGACCGGGATCCATAAATAGTGGATCGAAAACCATAGTGGTTGGTCTGTGATCAGCCTGATCATGGTTAAGAACAACATGACCAGCAGTATCAATACTGAAATTGTACCGAGGCCGACAGGGACAATTGAGGTTGATTTGTTGTCTGGTTGATATTCAAAAGTCTTATACAATGAGGCTAAATAAAGGAACGCAGCCGCACCACCAGAAAGGATCAGCCCTGCGATAACCAATCCAAGATCCCAGGGTGCGTGCACGGTGAGATCTACAAGAATAATTAATACGGTGACCATAATCCCGAAAACGAAATTGGGGATAAAGCCTTCCGATTTTTGCCAAATAAAGTTGAGGAATTTAACAAATTTGGTGCGCAGGGATTTCGTCTGGCGTTTTTCGTCAGAATCCGAAGATCGCTTAAAGTTGCGCGAAATTAAAATAGAGAACGGGAAGTAGAGTAAAGGCTAGCCAAAACAAGCCCCAAAACATTGTCATTTAATTCTACTCATTCCTTAAGTAATACGTCATCAAAGCAATAATTTAATCAATTTCCCCGGATAACGTCTACTTAGGTTGATCTATAACGATTATATATCCGATTATCCGGTCGGGCATTACCACTTCATAAAAATTTCATAACCATCAAAAACTGCTCAGGCTTTTGGTTTAAGAGCAAAATTAGTCAAGGTCAGAATTATTCCAACGATTATGCAAATCCCAATACAAGCAAACTTCACCAGAGTAAAAACTTGCGCCAACCGGGTCAAACCGGGATGAAAGGCCGGGAAGGTCGCGGTAAGGTAGACCATAGAAAAATTTTCTGCCAGGTCTGCTCCTGAGGCGATAAAGGCGATCAACGGCAGATATTGCAGCTTGATGCCTTTTCCTTGAACCAACCGGCTGAGCCAGGCAAAAAGGAACAACCCATAAATCAACGGGAAGGCCAAGTCGGTTGAAAAATGCATTAACTGGTAAGCATCACGACCTGCCGGTCCGACTGCGGTGAGGAATTCGTGGACGTTCTGGGGTGAATAGAGCACCATCATATCCGGGATTTGTTGATTCGGTGCATCCGTCAGGATTACAGTCCTGCTGCCTGGAAAATTTGGAAATGAGAACAGGAGCAGGTTTACCAGAAGCAAAATACCCAAAAAAATAATCAACCGCCGGTTGCTGAATTTTTCAATCAAAATTTGCATAGTATTGGTTCCAAATTCCGCGTCGATTTTAATTTGATTTTAACATGTGGGAGTTTAAATTCCGGCTCAACAAATCCTTTTCAGATCTATCCATGTTACAATTTTTCAAACACATACCTTTGTTGTCAGGAGGTAAGATGGGTCAGAGGAAAGTCGCCCTTGGTATTGATTTCGGCACGGAATCAGGACGTGCTCTGCTGGTGGATGTGGCTACCGGAGAAGAGGTCGGAACTGCTGTTTATAATTATCCTCATGGTGTGATTGACGAGGTCCTGTCCGTTCCCGGAGAACCCATACCGCTTCCACCGGAATGGGCGCTGCAGGACCCGGATGATTATATTGAGGTCCTCAAAAATGCCGTTCCGGCTGCATTGGCAGCCGGAAATGTTGCCCCGGAGGATGTGATCGGCATTGGGATCGACTTCACTGCCTGCACCATGCTCCCGACCAAAGCCGACGGAACCCCGCTCTGTAGGCTGCCGGAATTTCGTCGGACGCCAAATGCCTGGGTCAAACTTTGGAAACACCATGCAGCCCAACCGGAAGCGGACCGGATCAATGCCATCGCCCGGACGCGTAATGAACCCTGGCTGGCGCGTTACGGCGGAAAGGTCTCTTCCGAATGGTTCTTTCCAAAAGTCCTCCAGATCCTGGATGAATCACCCGAAACATATGATGCAGCCGATGTATTGATCGAGGGCGGCGACTGGGTGGTGTGGCAACTGGTAGGTGAGCAGCGACGAAATGCCAGCATGACGGGCTATAAAGCGCTCTGGTCCAAACAAGATGGGTTCCCTTCACCGGCTTTTTTTGAAGCACTTGATCCTCGATTGAAAAATGTGATCGCCGAAAAGATGCGCGAGGATATCTATCCGATCGGCGCGAAAGCGGGGGAATTGACCGAACGCGCTGCGGCCTGGATGGGCCTGAAACCTGGCATCCCGGTGGCTGTGGCGAATATGGATGCGCATGTCTCCGTGCCCGGATCGAACGTCACCCAGCCGGGAAGGATGGTCATGATCATGGGCACCAGCACCTGTCATATCCTGCTGGGCGATACGGAGCAGCCCGTCGAGGGGATCTGTGGTGTGGTGGAGGAAGGCGTAGTGCCCGAGCTGTTTGGTTATGAAGCCGGCCAAAGTGGGGTCGGGGATATATTTGGATGGTTTGTCGACCACGCCGTCCCACCGGAATATCATCAAGAAGCTGAAGCACGAGGAATATCCGTACATAAATTATTGGAAGAAAAAGCAACCCTCCAAAAGCCGGGTGAACATGGGCTGCTGGCGTTGGATTGGTGGAACGGCAACCGATCGGTGCTGGTGGATGGTGATTTGTCCGGAGTGTTGATCGGTGCGACCCTGGCGACGAGGGCGGAAGACATTTACCGCGCCCTGATCGAGTCAACCGCCTATGGTACTCGTGTGATCATTGATGCCTTCGAAGATAATGGGATTGCCATCAATGAGATTGTCGCCAGCGGTGGGCTGCCGGAGCGCAATCCGATGATGATGCAGATTTATGCGGATATCACGGGACGCGAATTCCGGTTGGCAGGGTCCAATCTGGCCGGCGCACTTGGGTCTGCATTATTCGGTGCGGTGGTTGCGGGTGCAGAAGGTGGTGGTTACGATACCGTCGTTGAGGCGGCAGAGCATATGACCCACCTGCGGGACCTGGTATACAGACCGATCCCGGAAAATCAGAAAGTGTATGATCGTCTTTATGCGGAATATCGCAAGCTGTATGATTACTTTGGACGAGGTAAGAACCCGGTGATGAAGGCCCTTAAAGCGATTCGAAATGAGGCTTTGGCATAGATGGACATTAACCCACTGTTGACAATCAACTGATTGACAGTGTTGTCTGCGAGTTGTATAATCCTTCTCTGTTTGGATTTAGTATAAAACAATTAGGAAATAATGAAGTCGATGGACAAATTTCAAGAATATCAAGCGCCTATCCAGGACGACCCTGAAGGGACCCTTCAGGCATTATAGCGCGCTCAGAACCCCTTGAAATCTTATTTTGTTGTAATGGTCAGGGTCGCAGTTCTGTGACCCTGATTTTATTTTGACATTTTGTCAAGATGTACTGGTTGAGAGAGGTTTAAAAGCATATGTTCGATTTTTTGGCTCAAAGTCTACCGCTCCTTATCGTTTTTGGAGCGATTTCTATCATCATCCTGGTCTTGTCATCAAATGTCGCCGTCAAGAAGCTGACCGGGCTGGCAGGCTTTTTTCGTCTGTCCACGACTTTTATGGGTGTCACCGTCGTTTCTCTGGCGACAAGTATCCCTGAAATCGCTGCACATTATACAGCATCGTTTGGGATCATCAGCGGTTCATTGGATTATAAGGTCAGTTCGGCTGTTGTTCTGGGTGCGAATATCGGTTCAGACGTTGTCCAGCAAACTTTGATTATGGCCATCGTAGTCTTAATGGCCGGCGGTCTGCATTTCCGGCGTTATTTC
This sequence comes from uncultured Chloroflexia bacterium, assembly GCA_963748065.1. Lineage (GTDB taxonomy): Bacteria > Chloroflexota > Anaerolineae > Anaerolineales > Anaerolineaceae > Brevifilum. The sequence goes on from CAVVHL010000014.1 coordinate 175,567, forward strand.
CTTTGGAAGAGCATGATCCCCATGATCGCTACGACGGTGATGTGCATCGTGCTGGGTGTGGATGGGACCTATTCCCGTATCGATGGTCTGATCCTCTTTGGTTCCTTCCTCGCTTATATGTATTATCTTTATGTTGATGAACGGAAACATTATCGCGAAACGGACCATGGCTTTTCTGAAACAGGTGAAGCGCCGGAGGGCGTTCCGGAAAATGCCAAACAGGCCTGGCGGGATGCTTTCATTGCATTAGGCGCACTGCTTCTGACTGTTGGCAGTGCTATGATCGCACTGCAAGCCACTGAAGTGATCGTCGCTCGAACGGGTATCGGTGGCTCATTGATCGGCGTCGTGACTCTCGGTGTGGCTTCAGCGCTGCCCGAACTGATCACCGCGATCTCCGGTGTTCGGCATGGGGATGCCGGCATCTCTCTAGGTACGCTTGTTGGCAGTAACATCACCAATCCGTTGGTTGCCATAGGCGGCGGCGCGCTGATCAGCCGTTACTGGGTGCCGCGTCCGCTGGTGCTCTGGGACCTGCCTTGGGAGACAGTTACTGGTGCAGTCCTGTGGATCATCCTTTGGCTGAACAAGGGGAAGTTGGGTAAATGGAGCGCGGTTTACCTGATAGGCCTTTATGTCGTCTATATTACATTGAGAATGATCTTCTTCTCAGTAGATTAAATTTAATTGGGTAAACCAAAAATCCCGGATATTTTCCGGGATTTTTGTTCTAATAATAATTTTCGTAGAAACGTTACCTACAGCGTTTTTTTATTCAATTACGGCGTTCTTTGGGGATGATGATCCAGAGGATGATATAAGGCACCAACCCCGGTAGACCACCAGGCAGAAGCAGGATAAAGAACAATAAGCGGAACCAGAAGGCTGGGATCCCGAAGAATTCACCCAAACCACCGCATACACCGGCAATGATCCGATTATGGCGCGATCGCCGCAAGACTTTTTGATTTTCTGTCATAATGTACCTCAACTTTCTCATCTTAATATACGATAATGTATCAAAATGGTCGCGGCACGTTCATAATAATGGTGCTGGGTTATAATCAATTGTACTTATTGGTTGCGTGTGGGAAGAGGCTCCTGATGACTCAAACGAAAATTGCTTATCCATTTGAACACCTGGAAACCGGGATGACACCAGCGGATCTTGAAGGTTTTTAAAGATCATGTCCGTTCGGTGATCGAAAATCCGAATATTTTGGAGGAGCAAAAACGAGACGCTTTAACGGATGCCGCTTTCATGACCCTGCCATATCCTCCTGTTTCCGATGAAGCCCTGGAAGCCTTGGAGCAGGGGGTGATCTGCCTGCTTGGTGAAGGTCCTGCACCGTATCATCCACGCTATGTTGCCCCCGATTACCAGAAACTTTTAGAAGAAGGTTCGGCCTTCTTCGAACTAAAACCAGCCACAAACCTTTATGAAGCGGTTACGAGTCTGCTCACGGTCTACAACTATTCGCCAACCTCCGGCGATCCGCCATTTATAGGCAAACTGGATGAATTGCTGGAACCTTATGTTAAAAGTCTCCCCGATGAAGCCGCCGTTCCGGTGTTGAAGTCCTTTTGGACGTTGATCGACCGGCTGCATCCAAACGCATTTGTGCATGCCGATCTCGGACCGCAAGCAACACGTACCGGCGAGCTGCTGCTGGATATCGACGATGAGGTGGCGACGATCACCAATATGACCTTGCGTTATGATCCTGATAACACGCCGCGTGATTTCGCCCTCAAAGCGGTGCGCAATGCGATGCACCTTTCGAAACCGTACTTCCTCAACCATCCCCTGCATGAGGCAGAATGGGGATCGGATTACATTGTCGCCAGCTGCTATAACATCATGCGTTTACGCGGGGGAATCTTTACGCTTGTGCGCTTGAACCTGGCGGAAGTCGCCAAACACTTCGATGGCAGCCCGGACGAATTATTGAATAAAGAGCTGCCTCGCCTGGCGAAACTTCAGATGGAAGTGATCAACAGCCGGATCCGACACCTGGTTGAAAAAGTTGGTTGGTTCGATCATGCCGTTTTTATCAAAGAAGGATTGCTCGATCCGGAGAAATTCTCAGCCTATGCCGGTGTGGTTGGGCTGAATGAATTGGTCAACAAGCTGATGGAAGATCAGGGTGGGCCGGAAGCCAAACTCGGTCATAATGATGAAGCTAATGAAATAGCGACAAAGATCATCGATCAACTCAAACGGGAACTATATCAATATCCCGCAGCTTACTGCAATGGGACCAACGGGCGGATTATATTCCATGCTCAGGTCGGGATCGCCGAGGACGAGGGCACTACACCCGGCTGTCGTATCCCGGCAGGCACGGAACCCGACCTCTACACGCATCTGCGAGCAGCCGCTCCGATCCAAGCCCTGGTTGAGGGTGGGGTTAGTGATATCTTTGAATTTGACCAGACGGCCAAACAAAACCCGGAAGCGGTGTTGGATATCATTAACGGGGCGATGAAACTCGGAATGCGGGACATCTCTTTGGGATCGACAGATTCGGAATATATCCGGGTTTCGGGTTATCTCGTCCGCCGCTGTGACCTGGAGAACCGTCAGGAAGAGAAATTGCTCCGGCACGATACGGCTCAATTGGCGCGTGATTTCTTCTCCTCGCAGCCCAACACCCTTCACCGACGGACGCGCCAGGTTTGATGTCGGCATCGGTCCTGGGGCAAATCAATAAAATCCTGCCGCAGAGTTTTGTGGACGGGCCGGGCAACCGCAGTGTGGTTTTCCTGCAAGGTTGTAATTTCCAATGTCTTTACTGCCATAATCCCTATACGATCAACCGCTGCAATGCCTGCGGCGTGTGTGTGGGTTCCTGCCCGGTCGGCGCGCTGCGGCTTGAAGAGGATGGGGTGCGATGGGATGCGGAAATATGTGAAGATTGTGAAACCTGCCTGGATATCTGTCCGAACTTTAGCTCCCCTCGAATCTGGTCGCTGACGCCCGAACAAACCTGGGAAAGACTCAAACCGAACGCAGTGTTCGTCTCCGGGGTAACGGTCACCGGTGGAGAGCCAACTCAGCAGCCGGAATTCCTGTCGGGCTTTCTTAAAGAAATCAAGGCTGAATCGGATCTGGACACTTGCATTGAAACCAACGGTGATGTCTCCGATAAGATCTTGGCTGAACTTTTGCCAAATTTAGATTATGTCATGGTGGATCTTAAGGCTTTTGAATCGCAAATGCATCAGGCGCTCACCGGTCGGGATAATGCCCAAACTCTTGCATCACTCCGAACGATTTGTGATGCTGGAAAACTGCACATGGTCCGTACAACTGTCGTACCTGGCTATACCAATTCTGAAGAAAACATCGCTGCGACAGCTCGTTTCCTGGCAGAGCTTGATCCCAGTATACATCTGCGGCTGCTTCGTTTCCGGCCGCATGGTACCCGCGGCGAAGCAGCAACCTGGGAGTCACCGTTGGACGAGGAGATGGATCATTTGGTTGAGGTGGCGAAACAAAATGGGTTGAGGAATACCGACAGATCGATTTAAATGAACTCACAAATTATCATGACTTACGCCTCCGAGATTTCATAATCCCGGAGGTTTTCTTTTCATTCAGAGGATCTTACAAAATTGACAAAAAAGGTCGAAATGGTGTAGTATTAAACTGTCGAGAATATAAATCTTGCCTGTAATTGCTTCGAAAATACCAGGCAAGTGTCGTGAAGGTTAAGCGATAAACCAAGGGGAAAAGGATTAATTGAAATGTACACAAGGCATCACTGCCCGATGAACATTTGTATTACTTTGGAATGAAGAATAGAAATAAATAAGTAAAGGAGTCCCCATGCAAAAAAAGCTGAAGTTATTAATGGCTCTAACTGCGCTTGCGAGCGCGACCCTTGCCTGCAGCTTGTTCGGTGCCGCGACACAAACTACTGAAGAGGTTGTTGAGACGCCGACAGCTCGTGTGGTTGTGGTCACTGCTACACCTGAGATGGTGACCGAGACGACGGAACCAGCAATCGTTACCGAAGAACCGACGGATATGACACCATCTGCGACATTGAAGCAGGACCTGAATGTACGCCGAGGTCCAGGTACGGATTATGGCATCATTACAGCCTTGCCCGGAGGCACGACATTGGAGGTCACCGGGAAAGACCAATATGGCTATTGGTGGCAGGTTGTACTGCCGGATGGCACAGTGGGCTGGATTTCGATTTCCTATACCACCAGTGAAAACACAGAAAATGTGGAGGTCGTCGCCGCGCCCGCGCCGCCTTCTGGTTCTTCAGGCGTCAGCCCCACGGCGACGGATAGCGGTGGTGGAGGTGGGGGAGGCACGACTGCCCCTGCTGACAGCGATATCTCCACGACAATCAACATCAAGAATGGAAGCATCAATTATTCCGGCGAAATCTCTTATCCGGAAGGTGATTCGGTGGATAAGGTCTATGTCAAGGTGAATGGTTTTGACAGCATCACAACCTCCGGGAATGTTGTTTATTCGCTTACCTGCAGCAGCAACGGTTCACCGCCTTCCATTACGCACATTGGAGGTTCTGTGATCAGCGGCGTGGTTGGCTGTAACTCTTCCTGGACGGTGTTCTACACCAACGACAGCGATACCTCAACGCTCACGATCCAGCAGGAGAGTAGTGCGTATGCCACCTGGTCGTTATTCGCTTCGGCGAATAACTAAAATTCAATCCAACACAATATTCTTCAATATCATCATCTGCCCCCTTCATTTGTGAAGAGGGCAGATTTGTTTTTCCAACTTAGAACAATCACAGCCTTGACAGAATGTATATATTACTATACACTATGTATAGTATTGTATACTCACAAAAAGGAGAAATGTGAAACTTGAAAACAGGCTCAAAAGTTACCGTTTCGACCATGACCAGATCTCCCAGCAGGACCTCGCCAATAAGGTTGGGGTGACCCGGTTGACGATCCATTCCATCGAAACGGGGAAATTCAACCCCAGCACTTTGCTGGCCTTGAAGATTGCCCGCTTCTTTGGCGTGATGGTGGAAGATATCTTCTATTTGGAACCTGAAAATGAGGATGATGATGATGCAGAAACAAAATAAGGCCTTACGAATTTCAAACATAATCTTGGGGATACTTTCCATTGCCGTCTTCATCTATGATGGCTTTCTCTTCGCGAGCGTTCGTCCAAAGATGGAAAGTTGGACGACTTTGACACCCCGGGAAGGGCAGTTGCTGTTGCTGATGGGATTCGGTATGATCGTGATCCTGCTGTTCTTTGCACTGTCTGTTCTTCAGGTGCTGCGGACGATCCGGTTTTCCGAGAAATTCCCCATAGGCCTGGTTTTTCTCTTCGTGATCGGGGTAGTCGCCGCCCTGTTCGTTCTCTCCGATGTGGTACTGCTGATGGATATTTCCAAACAGTATGATGCCGGTTTTCTGCAGCCGGAGTGGAACCTGGTCTATCCGATCATGATCGGACAGATGGGTGTCGCGCTGCTTTTCCTTGTGCTTCATATTGCCGGAGCGTTTACTAGACGGGGTCAGCGCGAGATCGTGCAAGACAGCAATATTTTCCTGATCGTGCAGGTGGTCGGTCTGATCTGCGGAGGGATGGGATTCGCAGTCTCCCTGTTGGGATTCTTTTTCCGAGAGGGCTGGAATCCGCTGATCCATACCATCATCGGTTCCGCCGTGCTGCTCTCGCCTTATCTGCTCGTGATTGGTTATTGGTTGGTGGTTAAATTAACAGAGCGATCCCGGAAGTTTTATGATGAAAAGCAGACCCAGGATGTGGGCCGCTCCGCTTTTCTGACCCTGCTCGTTTCTGCGGTCTTGATGGTCGTTCTGTTCATCAGCCAATACAACGATCTGGGCGGCGTGATCCGATATCTCTGGCTGCCGCTTTACCTTTTCGGCGTGATTTTCTTGTTTTCCGCTTGCAACCTGTACTTCAGCAGCAAGGTGTAAGAACCCTTCCTCACCTTTTGATAATGAAGGCACAATCGAATAGTTAAAATCAATGAACTCCGGCCGTTGTAAGACCGGAGTTCATTTACATGAAGGAGGTAGAAATGAAGCCGTTTAAGGCCTGAGATGAGAATAGTCCCGGCGAGAGGTGCCGGGCTGTTGGTTGGGGAGGATTCCCAACAGCCGGGCTTTTGAAACAGCCTGGCTGCGATTGTTCACGTTGAGTTTGCGATAGATCTTGATGCTGTGGGATTTGATCGTATTTGTGGAGAGGAATAAGATCCTGAGCGATTTCCTGGTTGGTTTTCCCCTGTGCAATCAGTTCCAATACATCCAGCTCACGCTGGCTCAATGGATCGATATTAACCAGGTCGTTGCCGGGTGATCGCTTGGAAGGGTCAAATGTGGCAAAAAGATTCAACAGCCGCCGGATAAACTTTGGTGCGATCCCGGCTGACATGGATTCGTAGAGCATGGGGACGAGCTTACGCCCTACGATCATGAAATCGCCGATATCTTCTTCCGGTTCAGCCAACTCAATAGCCTTGGTCAGTGCTTTGATGGCCTTATCCAATTGATTGGTTTGTGAATAGGCAATAGCCAGGGTGTTGAAAGCCCTTGTCAAATAGGCATTGGCGTTTTGATGGATGAACTTTGGAATGATCCCTTCCAGAATTTGGATGGCCCGTCCGGGCTGGTCTTTGGCAAGATAGATCCGCGCCGCCACCGGCAGGATGAAACCCATCTCAAATCCGAATTTTTCCATCATTTCATCCGGTGAGAGCTTATCGATCCCGCTGGAGATCAACCAGATATACGCCCTTTCGATCCTACCAGCCTCAAGGTGAATTCGAGCTTCGACTGCCAGCGTATGTTGATCGTTGACCTGCTGGTAAAAGTCCTGCTTCCCTTGGGAGAGATAACGCAGTTCTTGAATCGCAGCCAGCGCGCTGCGGGTATCGTTTTCTCGAATGAAAGCTTCACTCATGTTCTGATAAGCGGAATGTGCATAGAAAGCGTCGGTCTTTTTGCCCAGTTGGATGGCGCGTTTGAAATAAGTCTTGGCTTCCTCAACACGGTGCCATTGGAGCAGCAGGTGACCGTATCCCGCGATGATCTTGATCGCATGGGGCATCAGTTCGAGATTATTGGCGTCTATGAATTCCAGCGCTTTCTTGTAAATGACGCCAGCCTCCTTGAAACGCCCTTGGATCTTGCAGATGAAAGTCAGGTAATTGTATGCAGCTAAAATGCCTCCCCAGTCGTTCAGCGCATAGCTCGAAAGCAGCAGTTTCTCGAACCAGGGAGAGGCGTTCATGAGGTCGTTCATCAGCAGGTAAGCCACGCCGAGGTTACGTTCGACCAGATTCCTGAAGAAGGTGTGGTTGGTGTCAATCTTCGCCAGGGCTTTCTTGGAGAACTCAACTCCTTTTTGTGGATCGCTGGTATAGCTCTTGATAATCGCTTTGATCGCGCCGATCTCACCGGACAATTCTCCTTCCGGGGTCAAGGTTTCAGCCTGGGCCAGGACAGCCTGGATTGATTGGCGGGAATACGCACTGAATAACATAGCCGTTGCCTGATAGACGAGCATGATCGGGGCACTGCCGGCAATTCCGGTTTAAGCGCGTTCATGAATTGCAGATATTGTTCATATTTCCCCGTGAGCAGCATTTTTTCGGCGTTTTCTTCAATCATCCTGGCGGCCTGGGCCTGGTCACCTGCTGCCAGGGTATGTTCAATGGCTTCCTCGGACATCCCATTGGCGTTGAACCAGTGACTGGCGGCAGCATGCAATCTTTCAAGGGATTCCGGTGAAAATTCCTGGGCCTTCTTCCGCAGTACATCGAGAAACAAAGGATGGAAGCGGTACCATTGGCGCCCCTGATCCAAAGGGAAGAGGAATAGGTTTTTTTTCTCTATGGTGGAGATCAATCCAGCCGCTTTTGTTTCATCCATATCAAGTGTTGCTGCGGCCAGCTCCGGGTTAACCTCGTTGAAGATGGCGATCTGTTTAAGGAAATCCTGGATATCTTCCGGTTGTTCTTCGAGCACTTCTTCGGCGAGATAATCGAGGATGGAAGTTGCGTTACCGGATAGTCCGTGGATAACATCACCGAGCGTGGAGTCTTCGTGAAGGTTCATCGCCAGGAGCTGCAACCCGGCGGCCCAGCCTTCGGTCTTGCGGTCCAGATTTTCCAGAAGGTCCTGTTCCAAACGGACACCGCAGTTGATCTCAAAGAAATCCTCGGTCTCCTTAGTCGTAAAGCGCAGGTCCCGGGCGTTCAATTCGGTGAGTTGGCCGCGCGCACGGAGCCGTGAAAGCGGCAGGTCGGGCAGGATCCGTGAAGTGAGGATGATTGATGTCTCGGCAGGGAGGTGGTCGATCAGGAACCGCAGGATCGCATTGTTCTCTTCCGTTTCGATATGGTGATAATCATCGAGGACAATAATCAATGGGAGCGGCAGCATCGCTTCAGTGATCTTATTGACCAGCAATGAAGCAACATAATCAATCGGTGGGGGTGGGGATGTCGTCAGAACCGGCAAGAGGTTATCCGCCAGTTCGGGCAACGCCTGACAAACGGCATTGACCAGATAATTCAGGAATTGACGGGGATGAGCGTCGCCAGGTTCGATCGTGAACCAGGCGACCGGCGCGTTAACCTTTTCAATCCAGGCCCTAACCAATGTGGTCTTGCCAAAACCGGCCGGCGCGCAAACCAACAGCAGGCGATGATGTTCCTCAAAGCCCTGTTCCAATTGGTTCAGCAGTCGGGTTCGTTCCACTAGTTTCGTCCGTAGATAGGGGATGAATAACTTTGTTTTAACGAAAAATGGCTGCATGTCCAATCCTAACATGCCAGCTTAATCCCCAAGTAATACTCTGGTAGGGTTTTTTACATCACTTTAAGGGCGCCTGGAAGGTGCTTCGGAAGCCCGAAAGTCCAGACATGATCTCTTCATATTGTTTTTTGGCGATATCGACAAAGTGGATTTTCTGCAAAATGTTGTTCGTATAAGCCCGGACCATGTCGCCGGAAATTTCCAACCCTTCAGCTACCTCGGAAAGACAGAACCCACTTGCAAAGGCTTTCAGGATTTGTTCTTCCTTCTCGGTCAGTGTGAAGGGAAATTCAGTCGGGTTGTTCAGTTCCTGTTGGTGCCGTTCCAGAAGGCATTCGGCTACAAAAGCAGGCAGGTAGATCTCATCTGCCAGGAGGGTATCGAGGATGCTGGTGAGACCGTCCAGACGGAGGTTTTCCGGTATGAAAACATCCGCACCGGCGCGGATCGCGTCGAAGATCGTCTTGCTATTGCATTGGTCCTGGACGACGAGGATCTTGGTGCGCGGGCTAACGGCTTTAAGACGGTGTACAGACCGGTTGGTCTCGTCACAGTTGTCGTTCAAATGGATGATGAGGAATTCCGGGGCGTATTGGCTGATCAATGTCCGCGCGTTGATAAAGGAATTGGTGATCCCGGCGATCCCATAAGCCGACCCGACCAGGGATTTTGAGATCGCATCGACTGTATGTTTCAAATTGGAGTAAATGATAACTGTATATTTTTCGGGCATGGTGCCCCTCCACGAGGGATTCAGACAAACAAGGTTTTCAGCCATTTACAGTATAACGAAAGGAAAACCAAGCGACGCACCTCTGGAGAGGTATTTTTCATAGTGCTGGGGAAGGGTTTGAGGGACGAGAGAATTTTGAGGAAAATAAAAATGGTTGTGTAATACTAAATTACACAACCATTTGCTCTTAATTTAGCTGAGTTTATTCGATCGAATCCTCAATGAATTCGTGCAAATCTTTTGATAATTTCTCCAACGACGGCAGGTGCAGATACATCATATGGCCGGCTTTGTAATAGGTCATTTTGATGTTCTTCTGCTGTTCTTCCGGCAGCGGGATGTGTTTGTACGTATATTCGGTAGCCAGGAAAGGCGTCGCCAGATCGAAATAACCGTTGCAGACGATCACTTTCAATCCGGGATGGAGTTGGAACCCACGACGCAGGTCGGCCGCGGTGTTGACATAGGCATTCTGATAGTTCTCGTATTTCCAGGATTGGTAAAGCGACTTTAGGATCTCGTAAGGCAGGTCCGTCTCGTATTCCAGTTCACTGCGGACGTAGTCGTACATCGTAGCGGTGTATGGGCCGAGGATGGCCGAATAGCTGGGATCGAGTTCGTGGGTCTCGCCGACGGCATCCCGGTCGAAGCCTTTATAGCGGCTGTCCAGCCGGCCGATGGTGACGCCTTCATCACGTAAGAGTTCCTTGCAGAAGCGGTGGATATTGATCCTGAGGTTTGTGCCTTTGACATAAGCTTCCGAAAGCCCGGTCAGCCTTACCAGCTTGTCCACGATCGCCTGCTTTTCTTCGCCTTTCAGGTCATTGCCCTTCATCAGAGCCAGGGTGTAGTCATTCATGGCGAATTCGCGCGCTTCGGCGACGGCTTTTTCGAGGTCTTCCTGCAAATCTTCAGGCAGCTTGTGGTGGTACCAGGCGGTGGCCGTGTAGGAGGGCAGGAACAGGATAAAGGGTAGATCATTGCCCTCATCAAACTTCGCAGTCAGGAAGTTCAAGATCGAGGAGACGAACATGATCCCGTTCAGGTACATCCCGTGGCGCTCATGCAAATAACCCGCCAGGCCGGCGGCGCGAGTGGTGCCGTAACTTTCGCCGATCAGGAATTTTGGGGAGGTCCAACGCTTGTTACGCGTGGTCCAGATCCGGATGAACTCGCCGACCGACTCGATGTCTTTCTTTACATTATGGAATTGGTCCGGTTTTTCCTTTGGCACCGGGCGGCTGTATCCCGTGCTGACCGGATCGATGAAGACCAGGTCGGAAATATCGAACAGCGAAAAATCATTATCCACCAGTTTGTGGGGCGGCCCAAGCGCTTCACCTTCTTCGGTCATCAGGACGCGTTTCGGCCCGACGAGGCCCAGATGCAGCCAGACGGAGGAGGAACCCGGCCCGCCATTGAACGAGAATGTTAGCGGGCGGTCCGCTTCCGTGTTATCTTTCGTATAGGCAATATAAAAAACGCTTGCTTTTTGTTTTTCGCCTTCTTCGAGGTCTTCTTCTTTCAGCACGATCGTGCCTGTAGTGACGGTGTAATCAATCTTTTCGCCGTTCAGGACGATGGAGTGTTTGGTTTGTGCGGATGTTTCTTCTATTGCAGTGGGTTTACCGTTATCGATCTTCTCGGGTGTGGGATTTTCTTCTGCCAAGGGTTTCCTCCATATTGGGTTTTGTTTGGTTTTTATTGTAACCCTATTTATGGCTAGATTTCACGCCATTGGATCTGGTTCAGGTCTGGGATGATGCGGTCGGCGAGTGGCGCCAGGGCATCAGTTTTATGAGGATTGGTGGTCACGCCGATTAGTTCCAAATCGACCGAAACGCCAACTCTTGCCAAAGCATCCCGGGCAGACAGTCCACAGGTCAATCCTTTGGCGGCGTCTTCAAAGATCACCAGTTTCGCGCCTTCAAACGCGATCCAATCCGATTTACGTCCCTTTCCTTCGGAGAGGTCATAACCTTTACGCAGCGCGATTTCAGGTGGTTCTCCCAGGATGAGCTGCATCAATCCGAGCGCGTGCAGCGGATGAGGTTTGAAGAATATGTAGTTCGGCAAGTCCATTTGCGTGCTGGCGAACCAGCCTAACATGCCAGACCCCAGCAAGGGCAAATCCTGAAGACCGATTCCTTGCGCGCCTAGTTCCGCTTCAGGCGAGCTGAGATAATCCGGTGGGCAGAGACTTGGCCGGTTGGTCATGATCCCGGCCAGGTGGTCCGGGTCCAGCAGCCACTCACGGAAGGCGGCATAATGGGATTCGTCCATCACCGGCCGGTCGTATTGTAATAAGAAACTGTCGATTTCCAGTTGCGGTGAGAGCCCATACGTGGATTCAAAAGTTTCGCTGCCCAGGACGGTTTCCTGATAGGCGGGGAGCGTAGGGGAGGTGTAGATCTCACGGGCATGGAACAGGATTTCATGCAGATGGCTGCGCTGGTCTGAATCCAGCCAGGGGTTGATCCGGGTCAACTGCGTATAAGCGGATTTTCCCGGTTCGTGACCTACATTGGTGAAACGATCCAGGAAGGGGTCGAAGGCTGGCACATCTGCACTGACGATCTTTTCTATGGGAGTAATGCCGTCAAGCCGGATCGAACTGTCAGTCCGCCAAAGATGGATTAATATGAGTGCGGTGCAGATCGCCAGCGAATCCCATTCATTGGTCACGCTCAGCGCTTCGAGTTTGGCGATCTGTTCCGGTGTGAGTTGGGTGTTGGGCGCACCTAAGGCTGCGCCGATCCGCCGAACGGAAGTTTGCAGAGAGGTGTGGTACCCCAACGGATGCAGCAGCACCCCGTCCATATCGGAGAGAACAACCGTCAGGCTCATCTATCTCCCTGATGCCTTTTTTCGAGTTCCGCTTCCACCTGGCTAAGGTCAATGTTTTTATACGATAGCAGCACCCAAAGGTGATAGATCAGGTCTGCAGATTCTTCGACCAGGCGCTGGTTCCCTTCGCTTTTGGCAGCTAAAACAACCTCGAAAGTTTCTTCATTGATCTTTCGCAGGATCCGGTCTTCACCGGCGTCCATCAACTGGCAAGTATAGGATCCCTCCGGATGGTCATGTTTACGTTTCTCGATGATGTTAAATAATTCCTGTAGCATGATTTCACTCCAAATTTCGATAAAAACAGCTCGTATTGCCGGTATGACAGGCCGGCCCGGCCGGTTCCACCAGCAAGAGCAGGGTATCCCCGTCGCAGTCGATCCTTATTTCAGACACCTTCAGTGTATTGCCGGATGTCTCGCCTTTCATCCAGAGCGTTTCCCTACTGCGGCTCCAGAAGTGAGCCAGTCCGGTTTGTCGGGTGAGCGCGAGTGACTCCGGGGACATCCAGGCGACCATCAGGACTTGCAGGGTGTTTACATCCTGCACGACGGTGGGTACCAACCCTTGTGGATTATACGTGATTTTCAATGTTTCACTCATGCGTTTTGGTTTGCCTTTACGATTCGAATGGGTATTCCTTGTTCTCTGAGGTAGTCCTTAAGCTCAGGAATTTTGAGTTGATTGTCATGGAACAGGGAGGCGGCCAGAGCGGCATCCGCTTTGCCATCCGTCAGCACCTTGGCGAAATGCGACATTTCACCCGCACCACCGCTGGCGATCACCGGGACATTCACGGCTTCAGCCACCGCCCGTGTCAGGGCCAGGTCGTACCCGTCAAGCGTGCCATCAGCATCCATGCTGGTGAGTAGGATCTCTCCTGCGCCGCGCGCGACGCCTTCCTTTGCCCACGAGACCGCGTCAAGACCGGTGGGTGTCCGCCCACCATGCGTAACCACTTCCCATTTACCGGGTGCAACCTCTCGCGCATCGATCGCCAGGACGATGCATTGGCTGCCGAAGCGCGCCGCGCCCTCACTCAGTAGTTCCGGGGTACTGACAGCAGCGGTATTGATGCTGACCTTATCTGCGCCGGCTAAAAGCAGACGGCGCATGTCTTCCACGCTGGCGATCCCACCGCCCACCGTCAACGGCAGGAAGACCACGTCCGCTACAGCCCGTACGACCGAAGCCGTGGTTTTGCGCCCTTCAACGCTGGCGGAAATATCCAGAAAGACCAGTTCATCTGCACCAGCCCAATCATAGATCTGAGCCTGTGCGACTGGATCACCCGCATCGCGTAGGTTGATAAAATTCACACCTTTAACCACCCGGCCATTCTTGATGTCCAGGCAGGGGATGATTCGTTTGGCTAGCATTGTAGCGCCTCCTCCAGGCTGAAACGTCCGTCATAAAGCGCTTTTCCGACGATCACGCCGGACAGACCAGCATCCCGCACAGAATGGATGTCATCCAGACTTCCCACGCCGCCGCTGGCGATCACCTCACAGCCGGTCGTTTCGGCCAGCATTCGGGCACCCGAAACATCGACACCAGTGCCCATTCCATCTCGACGGATATTCGTGGCGATCATGGTGTCCAATCCATCCTTCTTAAATTCGGCAGCCAATTCTTCGGGTGTTTTACTACTCATTTCTTCCCAACCGGAAACCTTCACCTGACCATCTCGATAATCCACGCCCAGGATGACCCTTTCGGGGCCAAAGGTGCGCAGTGCACTGCGCATTAACTCGGGATTCCGGACGGCAGCGGTGCCAACCACGACCCGGGACACACCCATCCTGAGGACGTGCGCGATGATGGCCATATCACGCAGGCCGCCGCCGAACTGAACTCGAACTTTGCCATTGGCTGCACGCAGGATTGCCTGAAGTGCAGTCAGGTTGGTGCGCGAACGCTCTCCGAACGCGCCGTCGAGGTTGACCACGTGCAGCCAGGCTGCACCTTTTTCGATCCAGCGTTCAGTTATAGCTGCCGGATCGGTATCATATGCCGTCTCACGTTTGCGGTCTCCCTGCTGCAAGCGAACCACACGTCCTTCTCTGAGGTCAATCGCCGGGTAAATCGTAAATTCAGCCATCAGACGACCTCCACGAAATTCCGCAGGATCTTCAATCCGACTGCTTGGCTTTTTTCAGGATGGAACTGCACGCCGTAAATATTCCCGGATTGCACGGCGGAGGCATAGGGCAGGCCATAATCAGTCAGGGCGATTGCCATCTCAGCCTCTTCCGGCAGGCAGTAATAACCGTGATTGAAGTATACATAATCACCTTCACGGATATCCTGCAGAAGAGGGGACTCTTTTTGCGGCAGCAGCTGGTTCCAACCTGTTTGTGGTACTTTAAGGTCGCTTGGTGGGAAAAGTCGTACCTCACCCGGGATGAACCCCAACCCGTCCCAAACACCCATTTCCAACCCACGCGGTGAAGAAGAGCTGCATCCCGACACAGATTCCCAACAAGGGCGTACCGCGCTGCACGAGCGTTTGTAAGACCGGGATAAGCCCGCGTTCCTCCAGTCCAGCCATACCATCCCGAAATGCGCCAACGCCAGGCAGTACAACCTTATCTGCAGAGAGAATGACCTCGGCGTCCTCGGTCTGCTGAACCTCCGCCCCAACAGCTTCCAATGCTTTTTTCACAGAGCGCAGGTTGCCGATCCCGTAATCGATCATCGCCAATCTCATAAAACACCCTTCGAGCTGGGAATGGCGGAAGCCCGGCGCGGATCTTCGCGGGTGGCCTGGCAAAGGGCGCGACCCAGCGCCTTGAACATTGCTTCGGCTTTATGGTGATCGTCCCGGCCGTAACGGATCAACGCGTGCAGGTTCGCGCGCAGGCCCACGCTCAACGAATAAAAGGCGTGTTCGATCAAGGTCACTGGCAGAGTGTTAATCTGCGTTCCGGTCCATTCGCCGGTAAAAACACTGTATGGCCGGCCGGAAAGATCGACCACGACTTCGCATAGTGCTTCATCCATTGGCACGACCGCTGTTCCCATTCGTGCCAATCCCCGACGCTCACCGAGTGCCTGATCGAAAGCCTGTCCGAGGGCGAGCGCGGTGTCCTCGACGGTGTGATGTGGGTCGACTTCGAGGTCGCCCTGCGCGCTGATCTTCAAGTCAAACAGGCCGTGGACGGCCAATTGCGTTAACATGTGGTCGTAGAACCCGATCCCGGTGTTGATCTCATATTTTCCGGATCCGTCGAGTTCCAGTTCGATCCGGATATTGGTTTCGTTGGTTTGGCGTTCAATGATGGCAGATCTCATGGTTGCACCTCTCTCAATGCTTTGAGCAAACGGTCACTATCTTCCGGTTTGCCGATACTGATCCGGATATGGTCCTGCAATCCGGATTTGTTAAAATAACGGACGAGAATCCCACGTTGGGCCAGCTCATTTTTCAACACACCGGCATTCTTACCGAGGACTTTGCACAAAATGAAATTGGCTTGGGTGGGGTAAGGTCTCAGCCAGGGAATATGGGCGAGGACCTCATAGAGACCGTCCCGCTCCGCCACGATCGCGTCCCGCCAGGTTTCTAGCAGGTCCCTATCCTCAAGCGCACCCAGCCCGGCTTCAGAAGCGGCCACCGAGACGTTATAGGGCGGTTTGATCTTCTGGAGCTGTTCGATAATCTCCTTTGGAAAGACACCGAAGCCTAAACGGATCCCGGCCAAACCTGCCCACTTGCTGAAAGTCCGCAGCACGATCAGGTTGTCCCGCTGGCGTACTTCTCGAATCAGGCTGGTGTTGGATGGCGCGAAGTTCATATAGGCTTCGTCCAGCACGACCAGCAGCGGCAATTCCAACACTTCTGCGAGATCTTCCGGTGGAATCAGGCTGCCATCCGGATTATTGGGGTTGGCAAGGAAGATCACTTTAGCACCGACGTCTACGGCAGCCCGAATGCCTTCCAGATCCAGTGAGAAATCGGGGCGCCTCGGAACCTGCACCTGGACCAGATCGTTCACTTCGGCAACGGTGTCGTAGTAGCTAAAAGTAGGGGGGCAGTTGATCACCCGCTCGCCGGGGTTGAGGGTCAGGCGCAATATCAAATCAATCAATTCATCCGCACCTGCGCCTGCCAGGATGTTCTCCATTGGGATTTCGAAAACATCAGAAAGTTTTTTCCGCAGTATACGGCTTTCCGGATCAGGATAGATGTGGCCGTAATCCAAAGCAGCAAGACGTTCTCTGGCGCGGGGCGGCATCCCATAGGGATTCTCATTGGCATCCAGTTTTACCAGATCGCTAACAGGTAAATCCAACTGTTGGGAAAGGACATCCAGGGGGATCACCGGTTCATAAGGTGCTATCGAGCAGATGTGTTCGCGGATAAATCGGTTAGCCATTGTTCACCCCCAATTCCCGCAGCAACTGTTGGTAAGCTTCCGGTTCTTCTTCAAAAATGTACTTGACCGGCGTGACAACTACACCGCTCCCCCCGATCGCACGGATCTCGCGGATGGCTTCCGCCAATTGGGATTTCGCCACGATCAGGTGGGCAGCGTACCAGTCCTCGCCCTGGTGGGTGATGACACGCGAGATGGTTGGTCCCTGCAAACCGCGGATCACACGTTGACTGAGGATGCTCTCGGCGACGGCTTCGGGGCTTTCTCCCCGGATGTTGGCGAATACAGAGACGTTATTTTCCGCCCGGAGATAGGCTACGATGAACTCCAGGAGCTGATGGGCGATATCCATCACGGCATCGGATTCCAGCAGATTCCTCCGGTTGGCGATCAAACAGGCTTGTGATTCGAGGATCAGACCATCCTCGAGTACCTTCAACCGGTTGTCGCGCAGGGTGATGCCGGTGGAGACCAGGTCGGTGATCATATCGGCGTAACCGATCAGCGGGGCGATCTCCAGCGCGCCTTCGGCCGCGATCACATCGACATTGGGGATTTGATTGGCAATAAGGAATTGCCGGGTCAGGTTGGGGAACTTGGTCGCAACGCGTAAGCGGAATTGGCCGGGACGGATCAGATTGGTAGATGTCGGAAACAGCGTTCACCCCGGTTTCGCCTTCCGGTACGATGGCGCAGAAGCGGCATTCCCCGAAACCGAGATCATTCAGCATCACCAGGATCTCATCGCCTCCATTTTGTTTCTCTCGGACGACATCGAGGCCCGTGATCCCGAAATCCACCACGCCATCCCGGACGCTCACGGGGATGTCCCCGGCGCGCTGGAACAGCACGCTTAATTGGGGCAGGGCGGGCAGGCTGGCCTCATATTGGCGCGGGTTGGTCTTCTTCACTTCCAGGCCCGATTTCGCCAGAAGGTCCAATGTGTCTTCTGCGAGACGGCCTTTACTGGGCAGAGCGATTCGGATCGGTTGATCGGTTTTTGGCATAATTGCTCCTGAATTAAATTGAAAAGCGCTTCCCGATCGGGAAGCGCTTTGTTGGTTAGGTTGATCCTCTTACACCATCCGTTTAAAGCACGCCTGACCGGGTCCTGGAGCCGGTTGAATGATGGTGCATATGATTAAAGGACGTAAAACGGATTTTCATGATGTTCGTATTTTATCATATTGCGCCGGAAAGGACAAATATCGAATGGTTAACACCTTGATATGGTTTTGTAATCATTAATTCAATCTTTGATGACGTGTTTTGCTTGATTAAAACGAGATAAGCTATTACACTGGAAAACAGGATTAAAATCCCTATCATTCTTATTCGTGGAGCTTTACAGGTACCTCATCTTCAGGGGTGAACACCATTTAATCGATTGCAGAATCTGGGAGCTTCAGGATGACAACCGCCAAACCGCAACAAAAATACTGGTTCCAGATGGATCCCAAACCAACCGATGAACTGCTTCGAATCTGGAAAAGGCGGCGGATTGACCCCGAACCGGAGATCGATCTGGCTCAGGTGGAGCAGGTTCTGATCGCTCGACATGTCCTGACACCTTTTTCAGCGGCGGATTCAGATGTCGGATCGATTGATTTCGTCCGCGATTCCTTCATCATTGAAGAACGCAGCCAGGAGAAGGGCGGCCATAAATGGGAGGTCAACCTCAGCGACTCCCTGGCGGAATTCATCGACATCCATGGCCGGGAACGTTTCGTGATTGATCGGTCCCGCGGGCGGCTGGAGTTCCAATTTCAGCATGGCGGATTTATGATGCTCTCTGAAGGAACATCCGCCCTCGTCAGGGGGAAGGTTTTCGATTTCGGTAAATTCAAAACGCTTTTGGATTCCTGGCTGCCGTCGTTATCGCGCCAGGACCTCCTCAGGGAGCTTCAGTTTTGGGGTTGGGTGATGGTTCTGGTGGGGGCGATTTCGCTCCTTCAAACCACACCCCTGGGTCCGACAATCGGCGGCTTGCTCGTGATCCTTGGTTTGATCAACCTGCTGACGAGCTGGCGCGGTATCTTTATCATCAATGGGATCCTGCTGCTGACCGCCGGTGGATTTAGTCTCTATGGGTTGTTTACGTCCTTCGGTTCCCTTACAGGTTCCATCCCGGTTGTGACCGCTTTCTGGGCATTCCTGAGCATGTTCGAACTGCTTTGGGGATACCAGGAATTCCATAAATTCAACCGGTTTCGCATTAGATAAAAAACCCCATTCTCTGTAAAGGATCTACCCTTCCATTCAATTCTCGCGTTGATTTTTGGAATCGACGGGATTGAGCGAATATAATAAAGTAATTCAACTCCTCTTTTAGATATCGAGAAGGACAAACGGGATGATCGAGAATTTGGTTTGGGATTCCGACGGACAAATCCAAAAAGAGTTATCGGATGAAGCCCTCAAACAGGCTCTGGGCGACACTGAGCGGTTTGTGTGGGTCAATATACACGACGAGTCGCTCGAATCCAGCCGGGCTTTACTGCGGGATGTGTTCAACTTCCACCCTCTGGCGATCGAAGATGCCCTGGAAGAAACGCATGTGCCGAAAGTTGACGATTGGCAGTCCTACCTCTATCTGGTGCTGCGCTTGATTGATCCCAAGCAAAATTTTAACACTGGCATTGATACCCATGAATTGGATGTCTTCATTGGTAAGCGTTTTCTCGTCACCCACCAGGTGGAAGGCAATCTGGTGATCGAAAAGATTTGGGAAATCGCTCAAAAGGATCCTCGCCAGCTTACCAGCGGCCCCACGCATTTGCTCTACCTCATCATGGACAGCGCCGCGGACAGTTTCATTTCTGCTGCCGATCAGATTGACATCATTCTCAACGGGATGGAAGACCAGTTATTTGACAACCCGGAATCCTCACTGCTTGAGGACATCTTTACATTTAAAAGGGGGTTATTGAACCTGCGCCAGATGGTGGCCCCGCAGCGTGAAGTGATGAACAAGCTGGCGCGCGGCGATTTTGCAATGCTAGGGGCGGACAGCCGGCTTTATTTCCGGGATGTCTATGACCATTTTCTCCGGCTTTATGAGATCATCGAGGACCTGCGCGACCTGACCGGCAGTACCCTCGAAATTTACCTGTCGGTGGTCAATAACCGGATGAGCAGCGTGATGAAAACCCTCACCATCATCACGACCCTCTTTATGCCGATCTCCTTCCTGACCGGTTTTTTCGGGATGAATTTCTTCAAGCCTATCGAGAACCTGCCTGCCTGGACGGGTTCAATTGCGTTCCATATCGCTTTGGGATTGATAGTGTTGGTGCCAATCGGGATGTTGCTCTATAGTCTGCGACGGGGATGGATGAAATTATGAAGAACATGAATCTCGGAAAATTGATCTATGCTGAAGTGACTATTCCCGCGCCGGTAAGCGAGGTATGGGATGTCTGGACGACAGAGGCTGGTGTAAAAACTTTCTTCGCGCCTGAGTGCAAAATCGAGTGTGAACCGATGGGCGCTTACGAGATGTATTTCGACCCTGAAGCTGAACAGGGTTTACGAGGTGGGGAGGGGTGCCGGGTGCTGGCCGTGCAGCCTGAGAAATTGCTGTCCTTCACCTGGAACGCGCCACCCAGCCTGCCGGATGTGCGCGGGCAATATACCCATGTTAGTGTGCGGCTTGAAGCCGTCAATGAGGACGAAACTCAGCTTACGTTTATTCACGGTGGCTGGGGGGAAGGCGGCCAGTGGGACCAGGCGTTTGAATATTTCACCGCGGCCTGGAAAAGAGTGGTATTGCCGCGCTTGATCTACCGCTTTGAACAAGGCCCCGTTGATTGGGAAAACCTTCCGGATCTATCCAAATATGTTGTTGCGTAGTATCTAGAAATTAGGCGGCCCAGATATGGACTGCGGCGACGAATATCGTCAGCACGGCCAACAGCACGGTGATCCAGGTGATCTTCCGCCGCAGCATGATCGGGCTTTTGGCGATGAACTGCAGGCTAAGCAGCAGTGCTAATGGGGGTAGAACGGCTACCAAGCCGGGAACGGGGAACAATCCCTGGGCGACATCAAAGATCGCAAGCAGAACAGCCAGGATGCAAAGGATGCTCAACACCAGGAAAAGTCTGGCGGAGATCAATTGTTTTTTCAAAGCATAAGGACTTTTTTCGAACTTCCAGATCACGGCATAGTTGAAGATCAAAAAGAACATATAGATGGCCGTGCGCCAGACCTGAAGGATGATAGGATGCTGATCATACCAGATCGGGACGAACACGGTCACAATTGTCCAGATCACCGAGATAAATACCCGGTTGAGAATGAACTGGTAGGCTTTCTCCTGTTTTTTACCTTTGATGGAACGGTAAGCAGCGATTCGGGTGACGCCTATTGCCACCGTTGCACCGAGTAACAGCATTCCGATCCGTAAATCCTCAGGGCTTTTCAGGACCAACAAGGTCACGGCAATCGCCGCCGCCGGAAGCAATACATATGATATCCGGTGATAGATCCTGGCGATTGGGATGATGCCCTGGTAGTGGTCGCGGTCTTTTTGCCAATCGATCAGGTTGTCAATGCTGTAGGCAATGAAGGTTGATAATCCCACCAGCAGGATAGCCGGCCAGCTGATTTGTTGATAGAGAACAGCATTGATGGACCCGGTCAGGACCATGGCCATGATGATCAGGGGGAGCTGTGTGTAATAGAAGAAAAAAAAGACTTGGCGACGAGACATAAATAATTTGTTACTCATTTTAACATGAACTAATCGCGATGGACATTCCATTCATCTCATTTCACTTTGCTCGGCATTTCATAGAACAGGAACCGTTTTCCTCCGACTCGGATGAAGATAGAGCGCTTATGTGATGAGAATATCCAGTAAACCAGAAAATAAAGTTTCTAGCGGAGGAAGGTGAGGGTGGTAATCCTGGGCTCTCATCTATTTCATTGAGCAAATGAAACAGGAAAGTAAAAGCTGTTGGTGTAAGCCAACAGCTTTATGTGTTCAGAGGGGAATTGTAAAAATCATTCATCAGCCATGGAAACGTGCTTCATACTGGTCTTCAATGCATCTTTCAGTCTATCCTTCGCCTCGATCAATGTGATGGATTGGTCCGATTTAACCCATTCGTCGATGAACGTCTGGCAGAGTGAAGTTAGGAGCATTTTTTCTTTGTAGTTGAGATTGTGCACCTTATCCCAACCGTTGAGATCTCGAATCAACGTCGCACGACCCGAAAGCGACCCATCAAGAGAGCGCTCGTGGACAATATTTTTTCGCACTCTGAATTGTGTTTCCATGGGGTCGGGTGTGAGGGAGAGCACGTTGATCGCTTTTCGAAAATCATTGTGATTGCGAATATGTTGAATGTAATTGCAGTCTTCATTGTCGAGAGGCAGCCAATAAGTAATCTTATCGGTCTTGATCTTATAGAATACTTGCCTATCCGCGCCCACACCTTTTTCTAAAATATCCTCAACTTCGCCCACACCAAAGTTATAGTGAACGGTCCAATCACCGACCTTGAATCTTGTTTTTCTTTTGGATGGCATCATATGCCTTTCCGATATGCTAAAGGAAGCCGGCGGATTTGTACATGAGCATCTATGTTTAATTTTTAGTTCATCGATATTGATCCATCTTAATGAAGTAAAAAATAAACAATTCCCCCGATTTTTAATCTATGCTTATGTGCATTATCTGCTTAATAACTATACCGTATAATGCGTAAATAAAGTAGATAGAATCTGCTAATTTTGTAATAGCAGAATTATTTCTTCGTATTCCGTTTGCGAGCTTTTTTAACGCTAATTTTAAGAGCTTCTTTAATTCGTTTTCGAGCCATGTTCTTCTGTAGTTTCTTATCTGCGACAAGCCATTCAGTGACAAAGAAGCGTTTGATCTTTTCCAGGGTTTGTTTTTCGTTGAAATTGAGCCCATCCAATTTAAGTCGGGCATTGAGATCGCGGATCAATTTGGCACGTTCGTCGAGGTCACCATCCAGCCAGCGATCGTGGATTTCCTGTTTTCTGGATTTATGGTGTTTTGGAAGCGGTTTTGGTTTGGTCTCCAGGATCTTGAGCGCGTCATTAAAGTCATTGCTTTTACGGATTGGGACAATGTGATCCGTGTCTTCGTTTGCAAGAGGTAACCAGTAGTTTGCTTTTTGGGTTGTAACTTTATAGTAGGTTTTACGGTTGCCATCCAAGCCTTTTTCGACGATATCCTTGATCTGACCTACGCCATACATGTCATGAACGATCCAATCACCAACTTTGAACCTATTTTTTTGCTTCGATCCCATACCTGGCCTTTCAAACTATAATTTCAGTTGACTTTCTAAACCCTTAACATCCCTGGAATTATTCACAATTCGTATATTCATTTTACCCTCGGATGCCGAGAAAATTAAGGGCTTCTTTAGGTATAATTGCACTTAATCGAAATCGGCCGGTTAACAGAAGGAGAAGGGATGTCTCGACCCAGAAATCACCGTTGTTGGCAGCTATGTCGTCGGGCTCACCATTCGTGCGCCGCGGTTCCCGGTGGCGGGGGAGACCTTGATCGGTAGTGATTTTGACCTTGGTCCCGGCGGTAAGGGCTCCAACCAGGCGGTGGGGGCGACCCGACTGGGTGCGGACGTTTGTTTGTTGGTGAAGATCGGGCAGGACACATTCGCCCAAACCGCGTTGGACCTTTACCAAACTGAGGGAATCGACACAGAACACGTGATCCAGGTACCGGGCGCCAGTACGGGGGTTGCTTTCATCACACTGAACGCGAAAGGTGAGAACCATATCATTTTAGATGTCGGCGCAAATGACCTGCTGTCGCCTGCCGATGTGGATGCGCTTGAGGCTGAGATTGCGGAAAGCGATGTGGTCATGTCGGTTATGGAGATCCGCACAGAGACGGCCGCGCGCGCGATGGCGTTGGGGAAACAACATGGTGCAATTACAATTCTGAATCCGGCACCGGCCCGACCTTTACCCGACGAAGTCTTGGGTAACATCGATGTCCTCACACCCAATGAAACCGAGCTGCGCATCCTGCTTGGTCTGGCGCCGGATGAACCGGGTGATGTGATCGCGATGGCGCGCCGGATCCAGGCTCGCGGCGTGAGCAGGGTCGTGGTCACTCGTGGGGGATTGGGTGCCTTGGTTCTCGATTCGGATGGCATGGTGACCGAAGTGCCCGGTGTCAAAGTTGATGTGGTGGATACGACCGGCGCGGGAGATGCCTTCAATGCCGCTTTGGCGACGGCCCTGGGTGATGGAAAATCGCTGGTAGAAGCGGCCCGGTTTGCTGTTATTGCAGGGGGGTTAGCCTGCACGAAATTGGGCGTCATCCCAGCTTTACCATATCGCAGTCAGATTGATGCTCAATATTCGTGAGAAACTGATTGTAGGGGAGGGCAACCTTTCAGCAGCTTTCAAACAGGAGGACCTGGACTGGATCACGCTGATGACCTGCACCCGGTTCGACGCTGTGAGCGGACGGTATATGAACCGTTTACTTGTTAGAGCGGTGCTGATCGAGGTTGAACCATAGAAAAAATTATTCAGATGAAAAGATCCGGGATCACATGATCCCAGATTGTTGTGTTTAATGGTATAAAACATTATACAAACGCTATAGAAAGGGGTTGAATCTTGAGATAATAATAAAAGAAATCAAAAATAGAAGACTAAGGAGTGAATCGTGTCCGAAAAAACAAATTCAATTCAAGAGAAAAAATTAAAAGGTCTTCGGACCTTCAACCTCGTGATGGGTTTCCTGCACCTAATCCAGGGTGTCTTTATGATCCTGATCAGTAACGATACAACATATCCCATCTTCACCAATTTCCTGAAATTTGACGTTAACACATTCTCGCTCACCCCTGATCCAAAACTGCTCTACGAACTGCCTTTTGGGCCTGCCGTCGCGGTTTTCCTACTGATCTCCGCTGTGGCTCATTTTTCCCTGGCAACATTTGGATACAAGTGGTATGTCAGAAACCTGAAGAAAGGCATGAACCCTGGCCGGTTCTATGAGTATGCGCTCAGTTCTTCGTTGATGATCGTTCTGATCGGCATGCTGGTTGGCATTTGGGATCTTGGCGCGATCATCCTGATCTTCGCTCTCAATGCAACGATGAACCTTTTCGGGATCATGATGGAGTATCACAACCAATATACGAAGAAGACCAATTGGACCTCGTTCATCTTCGGCAGTCTTGCCGGGATCGTCCCCTGGGTTGTGATTGCGATCTACTTCCTGAGCGCGGTGAACTCCGCTGGCGCAAAACCACCGGCTTTCGTCTATGCCATCATCCCAACGATCTTCGTTTTCTTCAACATTTTCGCGGTCAATATGGTGCTGCAATATAAAAAAGTCGGTCCGTGGAAAAACTACCTTTTCGGTGAGAAGGTCTACATCATCCTCAGCCTGGCTGCCAAAACCACCTTGGCCTGGATGATCTTCACCGGCACCCTCGCGCCTGTGTAAATCAAATCAATCTGATAAAGCGCCTGACATATTTGTCAGGCGCTTTCTATTCTAGGATATAGAACGTGTAAATGAACAGCGGGACAATAAAAATTACCAATTATATTGCTATTCGAAAATGAAATCGAAAAGGACCTATTAAGTTCAGTCCGAGTTGATCATTGGATTTTCGTTCTTATTAACAGAGAAGCCGAATACATCCGGCCTGGCATAATGGCCGGTGACATCAAACATCCTTTTTGCGGCGGCAATTTGATTCAGATCGACTTCACCATACAAAATCTCCTTGCTTGCCTTAACCGGTCCCGCGATAATGGCCCCATCCGGCCCAATGATCGTGCTATATCCGGTGTTGATCCATTCAGTATCTTCAGGATAGAGCTCTTTGAAAGGAAGTTCATCCGGGATGTCATTAATGTGGAGAGGCATACAGCACCCGATTACAAACATCCCGCCTTCCTTGGCGATATGGCGCAAGGTGGTGACCCACATGTTTCCCCGGTCCCAAGTGGGCGCTGCGTAGATTTGGGTACCCCAGCTGTACATGGCATTTCTTGCGAGAGGCATATAATTTTCCCAGCAAATCAGCCCGCCCAATTTCCCAATGGACGTATCGTAGGCTTCAAGCGTGCTCCCGTTGCCCTGAGCCCAGATCGTGCGTTCGACCCCGGTTGGGACCAATTTGCGATGCGTACCGAGGACCTTTCCCGTGTCGTCGATGTACAGGAGCGAATTATATAAACTGGCGTTGCTGGCCTCGCTGTTGCGTTCGTTGATCCCCATCACGACATTGATCTTGGCTTTCCTGGCGATTTGGCAAAGCTTCTCAGTTGTTTCATCCGGGACGGAAATGGCATTCTCGAGCAGTTTCACATACATTGCATCCAGGATATCCTGTCTGCCGCCCGGGACCAGCCATGCCCAATCGGGGTAAGCCGGGAAGAATGCTTCCGGGAAAACCACCAATTTTGCACCGTTCTTGCTGGCTTCATTGATAACATCACCAGCCTTTTCCAAGGTTGCCTCCCGATCGAGGAAAACCGGTGTGATTTGGGCGGCTGCAACAATAAAGGGGGAATGGGATTGCATCTGACTCCTTTCAGGTTGATTGAAAAGGAGGTCCGTATATGGAATAAGCTTGTGATTTGATTATGAATTAGGGTCGAAGAATGGCGTGTTGGCGATGGTGCTTATTGGATATAAATGACCTTATATATCTTATTATAGGAAATTAATCTGGAAAGTCAAATTTGCTTAAAATATTCGCGATCCTTAAAGTTCCCGGAAGAATACCCGCATTTTCGATTGGCCGCGGTTCGCCCAGGCATAATAGGGGATCAACTGAACGGGATGACCATTCGCATCCTTCCCAGCGAGCATTGTGATTCCTTCAAGGTCAGGCGAAGCGCTTGGCTGGAAAGATGTAATATCCAATGATTCGGACTCTAAATTGATATCTGGATTGTCTTTGTCTTCCGCGCAGTAGACCAAGGGACCATAGCTGATCGCTGTATCTTGTTCACCCAGGCCAACGTGGGGGTCGGTATGATGGACGCGTACCGACTGCTCAAAGGAAACGTTGATGACATCGCCCGCCTTGACCGGCTCATCCAGGGTAAAATACCGACCGCCAAAGGGGCTGTATCCGCCCGCTGTTTGGAGTTGATCGTTTTCTGCCAGCGGAATTTGGATTTCTTTTTCGTTGATCCGGATCGTCCCGCCGGCGCACCAACCGGGGATGCGCAGAGTGAGCTTGGTGTCCGGTTTGGCTTTTAGAACTTTGATGACAGCCTCTGTTTTGAAGGGGAAGCCGCTTTCAACTTCGATTTGAAGTGGGGCGGGGGTATCGTCAGCCATCCGACTGGAGACATACTGCTGCATCGTCAGGCTGTCGTCATCGTAAGTATAGAGGTATCCACCTAGGGCAGCGAAGATCCGGGAGATGTTCGAGGGGCAGCAGGGGATGCGGAACCAGGGTTCCCGAGTCAGTTCGCCATCTGAGGCAAGCGGGTTGTTATAAAGATAGCATTGGCCATTCAAGCCGACACCCACTAACGCAGCGTTATAGAGCTGCCACTCGAAAAGGTCGGCGTACTGGGGTTTGCCGGTGCTCTGAAGCAGCTCCCAATCCCAAAGCAGGCTGGCGATCGTGGCACAGGTCTCAGCGTAGGCCAGCTTGGGGTCCAGTTCGTAATCTCGGCCGAACCCTTCGATCACGGGCAGCGATCCCAGCCCGCCGGTCACATACATCCGTTTGGTCACCATTTCGCGCCAAAGGGCTTCAAGCGCCTGTAGATCCTTTTTATTTATACGAAGTAATCGGGTTTCCGCAGCCATGGTATAGCCGAACCGCACCGAATGCCCAACAGCTTCTTTCTGCTGCTGGATGGGGCGGTGTGTCTGGAAGTATTTCCCGCTCAGGCTGCTGCCGAGGAATCGCAGCATGATCGAAAAATTAGAATGTGCTTCGTTCATTGGCGGCAAAATGAAAGGCGTCTTCTCTGGATGGGCAACCCTGTGGTTTTTTTCACGTTTGGAAACGCTTTGCCCCCGGAGACCGGAGTTGATGGTCGCGCCAAGCAAGCGTAAGCCGTGTCCGTGGACGCGCCCGCGGCGTTCCAGGAATTGCCTAGCCATTCTCAAATACCGAATATTTCCTGTTCTTTCGTATAGACCTAATAGTGCCAGTTCAATTTCCTGGTGTCCCGGCTGGAAATGAGCGGGTTTATCCATAAAAACATCGCAGATCAGGTCCGCAGCGCGCGAGGCGACCGCCAGCATATCCTCTTCTGGAAAAGCGGCGTCGTGCGCCAGGCAGGCCTCG
This sequence comes from uncultured Chloroflexia bacterium, assembly GCA_963748065.1. GTDB lineage: Bacteria > Chloroflexota > Anaerolineae > Anaerolineales > Anaerolineaceae > Brevifilum. Next base: position 203,625 of record CAVVHL010000014.1, read on the forward strand.
ATCAGGTGGCCGTGACAGTAGAGTTCGTGTTCGATCTGGAGGGCGATCCAGCGTTTATCAGGGAAGAGGATCTGGTTGTAAGTGTAAAGATAGCCGTCCGTGGCCTGCGCTCGCCGGATCAGTCCGGTAAGTTCATCAATCCGCCCCTTGAGTTTGGAGGAAGGGCGGTGAATGGAGATCCGGCTGGCAGCATCAAGCCATTTAAAGACATCCGAATCGGAAAAGAAGAACCCGGTTCGGAAATGGTCGCTTTCGCCGGCCGCGATCCTGAAGTTTTCGATGGAACCGGAGCTTTCCAGTTCATCCCATTGGTGGAAAATGGCTGTTTCGGCGTTATTACGCAGGACTTCATCCCAAAACCCACCTGTGATCTCGACCTCTTTAAAATTTAATGTATGCTGCATCTTCTTCCTCCCGGAATACTGGCTCCGACCATTATAGCGTGGAATTGATGCAGTCCACTTATTCGTGGGTAAATTAATGATTTGTTTTTATTGCCGTTTGGAATAGAATGAATGCACTAAATTGTCAGATGAAAGGAAATCAAAATGGAACTTGGGAACTTTTCGGTCAGTTTGCCCGTCAAGGACATCAAAAAAAGCGTTGATTTTTACCAAAACCTGGGATTCACGGTAATCGATGGCGGTCATAAGAACAAACAATATCCGGATACGGATGAGAGCAAGTGGCGCATCCTGGAAGCCGGTTCGGCGTCGGTTGGACTTTTCCAGGGCCAATTTGATGAACTCATCCTCACCTTCAATCCGCCGGATGTGCGCGCCATCCAGCGCCACCTCGATAAAGTGGGAGTTCTCGCTTAGTAAAAGAGCGGATGAAAGCACGACCGGTCCGGAATTTATCACGCTGCGTGACCCGGACGGCAACCTGATCATGATCGATCAATTCTAATTCCATCTCACCGCAATTACGTAGAAAAAATTGGGTCTCAACTTCGTCCCTGATACCCGATTGCTACCCTTTACCGGTACACTAGTGGAATGAAAAACAGGAAACCTTTCCATATCTTCGCGGGTATTTTGTTCATTTTAACCATCGTGCTCACGGGCTGCGGTCCCATTGAGCAATTCCAGCAAACCAGAGAGGCTCAATCCCTGACGGAGACGGCTGCGCTCTGGACCGCCACCTCAACAACGACCAGAGACTCCTACCAACACGCCAACAAATACACCAACCGTCACGCCCAGCCCGACCGTGACCCAGACACCAACCGAAACACCCACCCCGACTGTCACCAATACGCCTACAATCACGCCCACGCCCACCCGGGATTACCCGGATGCGGTGGTCAATGTGGCTGCGGCCCACTGCAGGTATGGCCCCTCCAAAGCTTTCCTCCATGCTGCAGACCTCTATGAAGGGGATCATGGGATCGTGGACGGCCGTTTCCCTTATACGGACTGGCTGTTTGTAAAATTTGACAAGCTCAGCTATCACTGCTGGGTCTCGCCCTACGTGGTCGATGTGGATGCGGATACCTCGTCACTGGGATTTGTAGAGCTCCAACTGCAGCGGGTAGGGTCCAATATGTATGGCCCTGCTGAAAACGTGCGCGCATCCCGTAAGGGCGATGAAGTGACGATCACCTGGAGCAAGAAGTGGATGACAGAGGATGACGACCGAGGTTACCTGATCATCGCCTGGGTCTGCCAGGATGGCGCGTATATCTGGTGGACAGCCAGTTACCCGGACCAATTCACCACCAGCTACACGGTGCGGGACGATAACACCTGCAGCCAGCCTTCCTCAGGTGTGATCTATGTGGTCGAAAAACACGGTTTTTCGGAGCCGGTGGCCATCCCCTGGCCGGCATATCCTTAATCAGCGATTTTCAGTTTTCGATCAGGTTTTCCAGGAAATCCTGCGCTTCTATCGCAGCTGGGTCGGGGTCAAGGACGTAATCCCAGCCTAATTCGGCCGTTAGGAAACCGTCATAGAGCGCTAACCTTAACGCGTTTATCAAGGATTTGAAGTCGTATTCCCCCTTGCCCGGTACAAGATGTTGATCCTGCTTCCCATCGTTGTCACTCAAATGCAGGTGTAAAAGTTTTTCACCCAAATTTTCGATCGCACTTGGGGTGTCTTCGCCGACGATCAAGGCGTGACCGGTGTCAAAAAGGACCCCAAGGTTGTCACAGCCCAATTGGTCGATCATATCCATAGCCTGGATCGTGGTATTGATCAGGTTGGTCTCGACGGACACGGCTGGCTCAATCGCGATCAGAACATCGTAATTTGAGGCAAAGTCACAGATGCGCAAAAAACTATCAGCCAGCAGGTCCCAGCCTTCGTCCAATGATTGATCGTTCAATGTATGCCCGGCAGTGACGCTGATGATCGGTGCACCGAGACGGGCGGCAGTTTCGACGCACAAGGTCATATACTGGACACTGTCCATGCGGATGGATTTGCGCGGATGACAGAGGGAGGTGGGGTAGTTGAACTGCGCCGGGATGAGAGAGGCGATTTCCAATCCGAAATCATCCACCAGGGCGCGTATCTGGCGGATATCATGTTCGCGAAGGTCGTTACGGTAGGCATGGGGCCGGCCGCCCCAGATATCGATCGCATCATATCCAGCCGTTGCGGCACATTCAATGGTTTCTTCCGGGTTGTAATAAATATAAACAAAACTAGATAGGCTGGTTTTCAAAGCGCACTCTCCCGAGTTTGAAAAAGGTAAAGTTAAAAATCCTCATTTTTCCCCATTTTGAGTGCATTCAAACAGCATTGATCAGTTAAACGAATACACCCATTTCTCCTCAAAACGGGTCGCAAAATCCTGCAATTCAAATATATCAGTCAGGCTGCTCAATCCAGGCTCAATTTCGCGCTTATGTAATTTATCAATGATATCAATTTCTTGATACTAAACTAGAAAATCTCCAAAAATTGTAAATATAATCCTTTTTTCATGGGTGTTTACTGTAGAACAATGCTTTGAAGCCACTGTCTGTTCAATTTCACGAATAAAAAATTGAATTAATGGAAAAATATATTAGAATTCGCGTAGGTATAATTATGTTGTTTTGTTTCATTGATATTGTGGATCGATTATCCATTGGACTGGTTTTCCATTATTCTCATTACAAGATAATCCCCATGTCCCATCCGGAAGATGGCTGCATCCGATATACTTAATGCAATGGCTGCCCAGAAGAGAGATTCCAACCGTTGAATCCCATGCTTCAGTATTTTCAGAGGAAATCATGACCAATCATTTAATAAATACCACTTCGCCCTATCTCCTGCAGCATGCTCAAAACCCGGTGGATTGGTATCCCTGGGGGGATGAGGCTATTGAAAAGGCGAAATCTGAGGATAAACCGATATTCTTGAGCATCGGATATTCAGCATGTCATTGGTGCCATGTCATGGCTCACGAAACCTTTGAAGATCCGGAAGTTGCCGAGATCATGAAATCAAAATTTTATCAATATCAAGGTAGATCGAGAAGAACGTCCTGACCTGGATAACATTTATATGTCTGCGGTTGTGGCTCTGACCGGTCAGGGTGGATGGCCGATGTCGGTTTTCATCACGCCCGACCTTGTCCCTTTTTATGGCGGTACTTATTTTCCGCCAGTGCCTGCCTATGGTCTTGCCCTCCTTCCAGGAGGTCGTAAATGCAATCATAAACTTATGGCAGACGGACCGGGCGAGTATTACCCAGGCGGCGGATAAGCTCTCGGCATTTCTCGCAGCAAAATCAGAACAAATTTCAACATCTACTGACTTCAACGACAAATCGATTGCGCAGGCAGCCGATCGCCTGATCGAAAATTATGATTGGAAATTCGGCGGCTGGGGAAGTGCGCCGAAATTTCCTCAACCAATGGCATTGGAATTTCTTCTCAGGCGCGCCAAAGAAGGTGATGAGAAAACACTCAATTTGGTTATCCATGCCCTAAATGCTATGGCTAAAGGCGGCATGTTTGATATCCTGGGAGGTGGATTTTCAAGATATGCCACCGATGAAGATTGGCTTGTTCCGCACTTTGAAAAAATGCTCTATGATAATGCCCAACTCGCGACTGTTTACTTGCATGCCTGGCAAATCACTCAGAAACCTCTCTTTCGGCAAGTCGTAGAACAGACATTGAATTTCATCCTTCGTGAGATGCGTTCACCGGAAGGTGGCTTCTACGCGAGTTTAGATGCCGATTCGGAAGGAGAGGAAGGAAAATATTACATTTGGACTCTGAAGGAGGTCAGGGATGTGTTGGGCGGTAAAAATGACCTTTTTGAGGCGGCTTATGGCATTAATGAAAAAGGGAATTGGGAAGGGAAAATCATCCTCCATCGTGTGATGAGCGATCACGATTTGGCAAAACGGTTCTCGCTCTCGGAAGATGAGGTCACACGTCAGCTTGAAATGGCCAGATCTCAACTTCTTGAGCGACGAAACCACCGGATCAGACCAGGCACTGACGATAAAATACTGACATTTTGGAATGGATTAATGTTATCAGCGTTTGCCGAGGCTGCTCGTGTTTTTAAGAATGGCGAATACCTGCAAGTTGCCCAGCAGAATGCCGATTTTCTTCTTTCAAATTTGTGGCGGGACGGGCGCCTCCGCCGAGCATGGCGGGATGGGCAAGTCAGCCAGTTTGGTTTCCTGGAGGACTATGGCGCGCTGATTTTGGGTTTATTGGACCTTTACCAGACTGATTTTAACAATAAGTGGTATCTGGCGGCAGCAAAATTGACCGAAGAGATGATCGCCCGGTTTAACGATCCACGGGGCGGTTTTTTCGATACGCCAGAGGAAGAGACACCCGTACTCCTTCGACCAAAGAATATTCAGGATAGTGCAACTCCTTCCGGAAATGCCCAGGCTGTCGAAGTTTTACTAAAAATGGCTGCCTTTGCAGAAAATCAAGGTTGGCGGACATTGGCAGTTAAGACTTTGCGCCAAACAGCCCATTTAGCTGTGGAAAATCCGCTTTCGTTCGGTCGGTGGTTGATTGCGGCGGATTTTTATGTCCATCCAACCCGGCAAATTGCCCTGATTGGCAATCCGACAAGCGGTAACGGGAAAGTAATCCTGCGGATGATCGGTAGAAATTTCCTTCCAAACACGGTACTGGCCGCTTCAGACCTCCCATTACAACCTGGATCTCCGGAATTGCTTATGGATCGTCCAGAGATTGGCAATGAAATGACAGTCTATGTTTGTGAAGGGTTTGTCTGTCAACGTCCCGTCACCAACATCACGGAACTTAAAAAGCAGTTAGGGTGGTAGATTAAAATAAAGGATTTTCTTCATCTGCGTGGAGCAGACAGCCAAATTGACTTCTAAATCGATAAATTGATCTAATTTATTGAAAACATTTCGATACCACTGATATTCAATTATACTGATTGCATGACAACCCTCACCGGCACTATCGAGCGGATCACCTATACCAATGCCGAAAACGGCTACACTGTCCTACGGCTGCGTCCGGACCTGGCAAAAGGCGAGACGCTGCCCGGCTTGGCGCTTGATGGCCTGCTGACGGTGGTGGGGAACCTGCCGGAAGTGGCGGCGGGGGAGCAACTGCAGCTTGAGGGGGATTTCACGACGCATCCCAAGCATGGTTTACAGTTCAAGGCCACGAAATTTGAGAAATTACGTCCGGTCACCCAAGCCGGCATGGAACGTTATTTGGGCTCGGGCCTGATCAAGGGTATAGGGCCCTGAACTGGCACGGCGGATCGTCAAACACTTCAAGAATAAGACCCTCGAGATCATCGAAAAAGATCCGCACCGCCTGCGCGAGGTGCCCGGGATCGGCCCGGACCGGCTGGAGAAGATTGTCTCCGCCTGGGAAGCGCAGCGGCAGGTCAACGAGATCATGCTTTTCCTCCACGGCCACAATATCACCACCAACCTGGCCGTGAAGATCTATAAAACTTACGGTGACAAGGCTTTGGAGGTCGTCCGCAGCAATCCCTACCGCCTGGAACAGGATATTTACGGGGTGGGGTTCAAGACTGCCGATAAGATCGCCCGGGACCTGGGCTTGCCGGAAGATCATCCCTCACGGATCGAGGCCGGACTGGTCTATGTGCTCAACGAAAGCATCTCGGACGGGCATGTTTTCCTCCCGGAACCGCTCCTGATTGAACAGTCCGTCGCCCTACTGGGTGTTGACCCGGAATTGATCAAGCCCGCGCTGGACAGGCTGCAGCTCGCCGACCGCATCCTCCGTGAGCGGGTTCCCGTGGAAAATGAAGAGGAAATGGTCACTGCGGTTTACCTGACGCCGTATTGGGTTGCTGAAAAAGGGGTAGCTGAACGCCTGAGCGCGCTGATTTCAGCAGAGGTGCCGCCTCGGCAGGGACAATTTCAGCTTGAATCGGATGATCTATCTATCGAACAACTCGCCGCGCTCGAGAAAACGCTCCAAAACCCGGTCAGCGTGCTCACAGGTGGGCCCGGCACGGGGAAAACCACCTGTCTGAAGGCCCTGATCCGCTTGCTGGAAGGCTGGGGGCTGCGGTTTGCGCTGGCTTCGCCTACCGGACGGGCTGCCAAACGCCTTTCTGAAGCCACCGGACGGCCTGCCAGCACGATCCACCGATTATTGGGTTATTCTCCGCTCAACGGGTTTCAATATTATGAGAAAAAACCGTTAAATATTGACTTTTTAGTCGTGGATGAGGCTTCGATGCTTGATCTGATGCTGACGCACCAGCTTCTGCCGCGCCCTCAAGCCCGGTACGCAGGTTCTGCTGGTGGGGGATGTGGATCAACTGCCATCGGTCGGTGCGGGGGACGTCCTGCGGGATGTGATCGCCTCCGGCGGAGGTGGCGGTCTCCCGACTGACCAGGATCTTCCGCCAATCGGCTGGCTCGGAGATCATTTCCAATGCCCACCGCATCAATCAGGGTCAAATGCCGGAATTTTCAGGCACCGAGACAGGGGATTTCTTCCTTTTCCCGGCTGAAAGCGCTGAAAAAGCGGCCGAATGGGTCGTGGACCTGGTCGCGAACCGCATTCCGGAGACCTTCGCGTTCGACCCGCTGGCCGACATCCAGGTGTTGTCACCGATGTACCGAGGCGCGGCAGGCGTGGACGCGCTCAACATGCTGCTGCAGGAAAGGCTCAATCCGGCGAATAAGGGAAAAATCGACCAAAATCTAGCCGGCAGAACCTTCCGGGTGGGGGATAAGGTGATGCAGATCCGCAATAATTATGATAAGGACGTTTATAACGGCGATATCGGTCTGCTGATGGGCATCAACCGGATCGACCAGACCCTGACCGTGCGGATGGACGGGGTTCGGGAGGTGGACTATGACTTCTCGGAAGCCGATGAACTGGTGCTGGCTTATGCTGTTTCAGTACATAAATCCCAGGGCTCCGAGTTCCCGGCGGTTGTGATGCCGGTGCTGACCCAGCATTACGTGATGCTCCAGCGTAATTTGGTCTATACGGGGATCACGCGGGCGGCGAAGAAGTGCATAATTGTGGGAAATAATAAAGCGCTTCGCATAGCCATTAATAATAACAAGGTTTCTGAGCGGTTTTCTGGGCTGGTCAATCGACTGAGGTCGGTGTAAGATTTTACGCAGAACTTTGATGCTGGTGGGTCTGAAAGCATAGGTGATACGTTTTAGACACAAAGGGATTTAATGAAAAGAGTAATTCTGTTCATTTTGATTATGTTGTTGCTAGCTTTAGCGAGCTGTTCAAACACTCCGCAGGAAGACAAAATACAGGAAATTTCCAACGATAAGGCATCAATTCAAGAGGCGATTACTTTAGAGCAGTGGTCCGAACCTACGTCAGGTCAAACAGAGATCCAAAACACACTGGAATTGAGTACCAGAAAAACGGTTATTCCTTCAGAGAAAAGTGGTGGGTTGACAATCATTGAGATTCCCATCCAAGAACGAGAAACACTGGAATCGTTTTATGAGACCCTCAGCTTTGAAGCCTGGCCTGATCAGGCACCTTCGTTGAGCGTTCTAGAGATCAACGGGGATCGCATTTCTTACAGGGTGGATGAAAAGTTAGGTGGGAAGGGGGAGGTTTCCCTGATCGAAATCACGATTTTCAGAAATGACCAACCCATTCAGACCCTATCAGCCGGTCAGGGCGGTCCGATTAACACGATTTGGGGTTTCGCAGCTTACGAGGGATCATGGTTTTTGGAGATCAATCGCTATGAACAGCCGGAAGAGGGGATGGATGACGATACGGTGAAAGCGATGCAGATCCAGGGGGATATTATTCAGGATGGCGTTTCTCTGAATGAACGGGAAGGCTATCAGGAATCCTTTGGTTTCACACTGATTAGTTGGAAAAGTATTTTACTTTTTCCAGACGCGATGGCGTCTATGGTTATTTTTATGATGGCGATAGAGTATCCTCTGGATTTCACCAATATCGCACACCACCAATGCTGCAGCGGCGCGCAGATGAATCCCCGCTTCTTTGATGAAAGGGTAGTCGTCTTCGCCGGAAAAGGGGACCAACAATATCTTGGTCATGCTCGAAACCAAAAGTAATGAAGCATTTTTAGAACAAAACATATCAGAAAAATAACAAAACGTAACAAGAGAGAAATATAAGCGTGTAAAAATGACCATTGATTATGCATATATTACAGTACTGAAATGAATCAATAGCTCTATTGCGTTTTGATGGCGTTAAATGATATTAAAATATAAAATCAAGCCGATTGATTCAAAGGAATTTCACCGTTATAATTATCATCTGTCACTAAAAGGAAGAGAAATCAGCTAAAATTTCCCTGATTTCAGTTCAATCATGTCTATTCGCAACCTTATCATTCTCAGCCAGCTCAACCCGCCTGCTCAGCGCAGCCGGATTTTAGTGCGCGAAAGGCTCAACCGTCGCCTAGGAGGTGTGCTGCATAACCCCCTGACCATCCTTGAGGCGGGGACCGGGTATGGCAAGAGCACCACGATCCTCTCTTTTCTGCGACAAAAGGATCTTCCGATCTACTGGTTCACCATCTCCGGCACCGACCGGGACCCCAAACTCTTCCTCGCCAAGCTGTTCACCGCCTTCAATCAACGCGAGCAACCGATCGGCGATGAAGCCTTGCGAATCCTCGATATGCCGGATGCCACACCCCAGGAAGCGATGATCGCTTTCCTGAATGCTCTCGCAGTGCAGATTGATGCGGAAACCCTGTTCATCCTGGACGATTTCCATCGGGTGGACGATGTTCCGGAGGTGATGGGTTATATTGATTGGATGATCGAAAACCTCCCACCGCATCTGCACGTGGTGATCGCCACACGTCATGGGCTCGAATTCCCCTCCATGAACAAATGGCGGGTCAAAGGCAGCCTGCTGGAGATCAATAAGGACGAGTTGACCTTCACCGGCGAGGAAATCCAGCAGCTTTTCAACTCCCAATACAAGATCCAGCTCGAGGCGGCCGATGTGGACCAACTCCTTCAAAAGACGGAAGGTTGGGCAATTGGCCTGCAGATGGTATGGCAGACGCTGCAAAACAATCCGGGGATGAGTGTGCATCAGGTCTTGGAGGATGAACGCGCCTCACGCACGGCCCTTTTCGACTATTTAGCGGAGGAAGTGCTGGCGGGGCAACCTCCGGAGCGTCAGGAATTCCTGCTGGTGACCTCGATCCTCTCCAAACTGGACAGCGCGACCTGCGATTTCCTGCTGACAACCGAAAACAGCGATCAGACCCTGCGCGAACTGCACAACAGCGGCCTTTTTATCGAAGAATTACGCCCGGGTGTCTATCGCTACCATCAAATTTTCCGTGAATTCCTGCAAAACCAACTCCAGCAGGACGGTGAGAGGGTGGTGGAACTGCACCAGAAGATCGCCAGCTATTTCAGTGCGCATGAATATTGGGAAGAATCGATCTACCATCTGCTTTCAGCCAGTGATTATCACCAGATCAATCAAATTCTTGAGAAAATCGGCGAGAAGATGATCCGGGACGGCCGCCAGGAGTCGATCAACTACTGGATCCACGAAATCCCCGAGAGCGTTTGGCGTAATTATCCCTATTTGCTTTTCCTGCTTGGTGAAGTTAACCGCTACCTGGGGCACTTTGAGGATGCGCTAGAGTATTACCATACCGCCGAACGGCTTTACCGTAAACAGGACAATAAACTGGGCATTTCCCTCGCGCTGACCGGGCAGGGACGGGTATTTCTGGACACGATCCGACCGATCAACGCCGACCAACTGCTACAGGATGCCCTGAAATTGCTCGATCCGGTCGAAATGAAAGAGGAAGTTGCCGATCTGTTGGTCCTGACGGCTGAAAATCAGCTCAATTTGGGCCTGCCGGCTAGCGCTGAAGCCCTGCTTTCACAGGCCAGCCAGCTCCGGCCTGAACTGGACATGGAAACCGACCTGATCCAGGCGCGGATCTTCCTGCGGACCGGAAAGTTACAAGAGGGAGTTGACCTGCTGCAGGACCGCGAAGCTAACCATCCCATCCTGCCGCCTTCACGACCTCAGCGCTTTCACCGTGAGAGCACCCTACTCCTATCGCTGTTTTATGCCATCCTTGGCGAGAGCGACAAGGCCGATACCTATGCACGGCAGGGGATCGAAATTGGCAAGTTACTGCAATCCACCTTTGTACAGTCCGTCGGGTATATGCGGCTGGGACACGCCATCCTGCTCTACAGCCAGAACCCTTTCAACGCGGACGGCTTTGAGCAGGCGATGGCCTATTATCAGGAGTCGATCGAGAAAGTGGACGTGACCCGCATCCACGTCGAACCGCTTTGGGGTATGTGCCGCGCCTTGGGATATACTCACCATATTCAACAGGCTGAACAGGTCGCGTTGGAATCGCTGGAGATCGCCAAGAAAGCCGGCGACGAGTGGATCAGCATCCTGATCCAGCTTTCATTAGGCGCCGGCGAGGTACTGACCGGTAACTATGAGGCCGCCCAGCAGTACCTGACCACGGCCGAGACCTCCTCGCTGAAGGTCAAGGACCCCTTCACCCTCAGCGTCGCCCGGATGTGGCTGGCGCTTCGGGCCTGGCAGCAGGGTTACCAGAACACTGCTTTCGGCTACCTGGAGAAGATGCTGCCGATCGTGCGTGAGCACGGTTATGACTTCCTGCTGATCCGGGAGACCTTGCTGGGACTGAAGGACCGTGAGATGATCTATCCGCTGCTGCTGGCGGCGGCTGAAAACAATATCGAAAAACCGTTCATCGAGGACCTTCTGAAAACGAGAGGTATCGAAAACGAACCCTACCACCCCGGCTATACACTCTGGGTGTGTACGTTCGGCGGCTTCAAAGTCTGGCGCGGCGACCAGGAAATCGATCCGGAAGAATGGAAGCGGGAGAAAGCGCGCCAGTTGTTCCAGCTACTGGTGGCGCACCACGATAAATGGCTGCACCGAGACCAGATCATCTCGATGCTTTGGATGGATACGCCGCTGGAAAATGCCAACAATTACCTGAAAGTTGTACTGAATGCGCTCAACCAGGTGCTGGAACCGGACCGTCCTCGCGGTGAAATCGGCCTTTTTCGTCGAAAGGCGCCAGGAACTCTACCGGCTGAACCCGAAGGCGCGGGTGGTGGTCGATGCAGAGTTGTTCACCGAGGAGATCAGTGACGGGTCATTGGCCGCGCTGGAAAACGCTGTCAAGCTCTACCAGGGGCGCTATTTCGCCGACAGCTACGTCCAGGAATGGTTGATGATCGAGAAGCAGTACTACCACCAGCAGTTCCTGCTGGCGGCGGAGCGGCTGACGGCGCAGTTGATGGATGAACATGCCTACCAGCGTGCCCTGGAAGTGACCTACCGGATATTGGGGGAGGATAACCAGTGGGAATCGGCTTATCGCTCGCAGATGACCATCTTCCACGAGATGGGGCGTCTATCGATGGTGCGGGAGGTCTTCCGGCAGTGCCAGGACGTCTTCCAGCAGCAGATGGACAGCGAGGTCTCGCTGGCGACTGTGGAGCTATATAAATCTTTAGTATCTGAAGCAAATTCTAACCTAAGATATCCGACTTTGTAACCCCCGCGTAACCGATTTGTAATCCCGAATTGATATACTCTCAATTGGAAGAGAGCTGTTTGCCGGCGCGATTCACCGCGCAATCGCTGAAGTCAATATTCAATTCAGGAGAGATAGAGATGCTGTTAAAGGACAAAGTGTGTCTGATCACGGGTGGCGCCGCGGGGATTGGGAAAGCCACTGCGTTGAAGTTTGCAAAAGAAGGCGCAAAAGTTGTGCTGTGCGACGTGGACCAGGAAGCCGGCGAATCGCTTGCCAAAGAATTGGGCAACGGCGCGGTCTTCTACAAGGTCGATGTCACCAACCGTGACGCCGTCCAGGAGTGGGTCGACGACGTGATTGACAAGTTTGGGCGTGTGGACGTCCTCGTCAATAACGCCGGGATCACTCGGGACGGTCTTTTTGTTAAATACAAGAACGGCGAGGTCGTCAGCCAGATGTCCGAGCAGGATTTCGACCTGGTTATCAAGGTCAACTTGAAAGGCGTGTTCAACTGCGCCCAGGCAGTGACGCCTCAGATGATCAAGCAGGGTGGTGGGGTGATCCTCAACGCTTCCTCGATCGTTGGCCTTTACGGCAACTTCGGCCAGACCAACTATGCCGCTACCAAGTTCGGAGTGATCGGCATGACCAAGACCTGGTCTCGCGAACTCGGCCGCTATAATATCCGGCGTGAACGCGGTTTGCCCCGGCTTCATCCTGACGGAAATGGTGCAGAAGATGCCCGAGAAAATCCTCGAAGGCCTGGCCGCCAGAACTTCCCTTGGGTCGGATGGGTAAGCCGGAAGATGTTGCTAACCTTTACGCCTGGCTGGCCAGTGATGAAGCTGCCTATATTTCCGGCACAGCGGTCAGCATTGATGGTGGGATGGTCCTCGGTACATAAGCAAATATCCCAAAATCAAATAAAATCGCCACCTTAGATATGAGGTATTTTATGGAACGATATGCAAATATTATTGGCACCGGTCGATATGTCCCCAAGAATGAGGTCAGCAACGAGACCTTTGCGAAGTGGATGGGTGAGGTCAGCCCGAAACTGACCGAGGTTGTGGGTAAGTTTGAAGAAAGCTCGAATATCAAAACTCGTTTTTATGCCGACGAAGGCATGGCGACCTCCGATCTGGCTGTTGAAGCCGCAAAGGACGCGCTCAAAGATGCCGGGATCAGCCCGGAAGACCTGGACCTGATCATACTCGGGACGGATTCACCCGATTACATCACCCCGGCGACCTCGGTGGTCGTGCAGGAAAAGCTGGGCGCCAAGAACGCCGGCACGTTTGATGTGGGCTGCGCCTGCGCCAGTTTCCCGACCGGACTATCGCTGGCTTCCGGACTGATCGCCGCTAACTCGAACCTGAAGTATGTGCTGGTGATCGGCGCATATATGATGCATAAGTTATCGGATTATAAGCATGATGTGATGGCTTTTTTCTATGGCGACGGCGCCGGCGCGGCTGTGCTGGCTCCCGGAGACAAACCCGGTTTCATCTCCTCAACGTTCTTCGCTGATGGCTCCTACTACAAACACTGGGGTATATATGCCGGTGGTACTGCTGAACCGGCCACTGTTGAGAACGTGGAAAGCGGCAAGACCCAGGTGCATCTCATCACGCCTTTCCCACCCGAGGTCAATAACGAAGGCTGGCCGGAACGCGTGCGAGAGGTTGCGAAAAACGGTGGGTTTGAGATTTCGGACATCGATTTTGTGATCTTCACCCAGGTACGCCTGAACAGCATCAAGCTGGTGATGGAGGAGCTGGGATTGCCTATCAAGAAGGCCCACTGGATCATGGATAAATGGGGTTACACAGGTTCCGCCTGTCTGCCTATGGCATTTGACGATGCTCGTAAGCTGGGCAAGATCAAATCCGGAGACCTGGTCGTCTTTATCGGTTCCGGTGTCGGCTACAACCAAGCCGGTGTCGCCATCCGAATGCCCTGAGAATTGGAAAAGAGATCAGCATGCCAGCCACCAAGCAATTTGCCAATAAGTACATCACCGCTGAAGAAGCGGTCAGGATGGTGAAGTCCAACAAGACCATCGGCGTCGGGATTGCCGGCGCGGAACCGGTCGGTTTGATGACCGCCATGGCGGATTACGCCAATGAGTTGGAAAACATCCATTTCTGGACCTGCCTGCCGATGCGGTCTTATGACATCTTCACCAAAATTGAAATGGCCGGGCATATCTTCAACGAGAACTGGTTCTACAGCGCTACCGACCGGCAGGTGCACCCGGAAGGACGGGTTTCTTACATTCCCAATAACCTCCATCGCGCAGCAACCGACAAACTGCATGCCACCGGCGGACACCTGGATGTCTTCTTCGGCACGGCGACACTGCCTAACGAGGAAGGGTACATGTCCCTCTCCCTGGGGCTGATCGTCCAGAAAGATTTACTGGAAGCCGCGGATCTGAAGGTGCTTGAAGTCAACGAGAACCTGCCTTGGACTTACGGGGATACCTTGGTGCACGTGTCCGAAGTGAATTTCCTGGTGGAGAATAATGTCCCGCTGGTAGAACTGCCCAATGTCCCCCCAAGTCAAGTTGAACAGCAGATAGGCGGATTCATTGCTGACCTAATCCAGGATGGTTCGACGATCCAGCTTGGCATTGGCGGAATCCCCAACGCGATTACGGCTTTTATCATGGAACGCCGTGACCTCGGTATCCATACAGAGATGATCGTGGATGGTATGGTGGATCTGGTCGAAGCGGGTGTGGTATCCAACGCCAAAAAGACATTACATCCCGGCAAGACCATTGGTGCATTTGCCCTCGGCACGAAGAAACTCTATGATTTTCTCGACCGGAATAAAGACGTTGAGATGTATCGGGGACGCTACACCAATGATCCCTATGTTATAGCGAAGAACAATAAGATGATCAGCGTCAACACTGCGCTGCAAGTCGATATCCTTGGGCAGGTTTGCTCGCAGAGCATCGGCACACGCCAGTTCAGCGGTACCGGCGGCCAGCTCGACACCCACCGCGGCGCCCAGATGTCCCAAGGTGGACGCGGTATCATCGCCTTGCGTTCGACGGCCAAGAATGGCAGCATCTCAACAATCGTGCCGACCCTGGCGCCTGGCGCAGGTGTGACCGTGCCGAGCCAGGATGTTGATACGATCATCACCGAATTCGGCGTGGCGGAACTGCGCGGCCGTTCGGTCAAAGACCGGATGGAAGCGTTGATCAGGATCGCACATCCGAATTTCCGAGACTGGATCCGGGATGAAGCCCATAGGTTGGGCATCGTCCCCAAGACCCAGTTCTAATCCAGGAGGTTCAATGAACGAGTTGATTGGAAAGTGGACCCAAATAGAAGGACAACCCTATGCCGGGCTCTGGTTTGCATTCGGTGAAGATGGTCATTTCGAAGCGCAGTACGAACCGATGGCAATCGTCTCCAGCGGGACTTATGAGACTGACGGCGGCACGATCACGATGCAGCAAACCGCCCATACACTTGGTATGACAGGTGAATTCAAAGGCTTATATGCCATTGAAGGCAATCAATTAATCATGGCACTTTCAGCCGGGCCTGGCCTTGACCCGCCTGCGGACCTTTCGGACGCGCGGGTTTACATGAAAGAGTAGACGAGGAATTGCATGACAAAATCTAAATGGTCCAGGCGCTGTCGCAGTGGTCGGCGCGGGTATGAGCAAATTCGGGGCGTTTCCCGATAAGTCATCACGTGACCTGTTCGTGGAAGCTTATGAGGAATTGAAGGACAGCGTGGATAAAGGCTTGGATCCGGAAAAGATCCAGGCGCTCTACCTGGGTAACTTCAGCAGCGATCAATTTGAGAAGCAAGCACACTTTGCGCCGATTCTGGCAAACTGGATCGGGCTTTCTCCGGTCAGCGCGGTGCGGGTGGAAGACGCCTGCGCCAGCGGTGGGGTGGCCCTCCGGCAGGCAGCCCTGGCGATCGCCTCCGGTGAATATGATGTTGTGCTGGTCGGCGGACTCGAAAAGATGACCGACTTGCCGATTGCAGAGGTCACTGAAGCCCTGGCATCCGCCGCGGATACGGAATTTGAGATCCCAGCCGGTTTCACATTCCCCGGTTTTTACGCTGCTATGGCGACAGCCTATTTGGATGAATACAGTGCTGATAGAAACGCTTTCTATCAGGTCAGCATTAAGAACCATAAGAACGGCGCGTTGAACGAAAAAGCCCAGTTCAACCAGACGATTGAACAGATCAGGGAAGCTAAAAAGGTGCGGGCAGTCCAAAAAGGCAAGCCTGAACCGACCTGGCAGACGGACGTTGATTTCCTGAGCGATCCCAAGGGCAACCCGAATATCGCCTGGCCGATGGCGTTGTTTGATTGTTCTCCTGTTTCCGACGGCGCTGCGATGGTGCTGCTGGTCTCGGAAGATATCGCCAAGAAGTTCACCGACACTCCGCTTTATCTGATCGGGAGTGGACAGGCTAGCGACGGCGCGTTATCAGATCGGGAAACGCTTTCTTCAATCCCCGCAGCCGTTGAAGCAGGTAAGGCCGCATATGAAATGGCCGGATTAACCCCTAACGATATCGATCTGGCTGAAGTCCACGATTGCTTCACGATTGCCGAGATCATGGCGACCGAAGATTTGGGATTTTTCCCGCGAGGTGAAGGTTGGAAGGCGGTCATGGAAGGCAGGACGGCTCGAAACGGAGAGCACCCGATCAACACCTCTGGTGGTCTTAAAGCCAAGGGTCACCCGGTCGGCGCATCGGGTGTGGCGCAGGTGATCGAGATTTGGAAGCAGCTGCGCGGGACAGCAGGGGAGCGGCAGCTTCCCGGAAATCCGAAGATCGGTCTGACCCATAATGTCGGTGGTTCTGGCCAGACCTGTGTCGTGAATATCTTTGAGCGAAGAGATTAGGGTGTTAATATGGCGGATTACAGCATGAATAGTATGGACTTCTATAAAGCATTGGATTCCGGTGAACTGATCGGTTCGAAGTGCCAGGAATGTGGGACGTTTACGATTCCCCAGCGCCGAATTTGTCCTAAATGTCATTCGGATCAAACCGAAATTGTGACCTTCTCAGGAAAGGGTAAATTAGCTGCGTATACGGTGATCTACGTTCCTCCGGTGAAAATGGCTCAAGCCGGCTACGACGGAAAAAATCCCTATTGCGTGGGCATCGTTGCATTGGCAGAAGGGCCTCGCATCTCCGCGCAAATCCTTGAGGTCGACTTGAGCCAACCGGAAAATATTGCTATCGGATCTGATCTTGAAATGACGACGATCAAACGGGATGAGGATGAGGGCAAGACAACTTATCTGGCATTCAAACCCGCATGACCAAAGGATACTCCTTGCCTCGAATTGGCGTAAACGGAATCGAACTTTATTACGAGCTCTCAGGGCTGGAAGGTGCACCTGTTCTGGTCTTGTCCAACGGCGTGATGATGAGCACCGCCAGTTGGGCTTACCAGAAAGCCGCTTTGGAGCCATATCTGCGGGTGTTGCTCTATGACTGCCGAGGGATGTGGCAATCGGATCATCCGCAAGAGCCATATTCCATGAGTCAGCATGCTGATGACCTGGCGGGTTTACTCGATGTACTGGACATTGAGAAAGCACATATCGGTGGGATTTCCTATGGTGCAGAGGTGAGCATGACCTTCGCATTATGCTACCCGGAGAAGACCCAGAGCCTGATCGTGATCGACGGGGTTAGCGAGATCCACCCGCTGCTGAAAGCACAGACAAAGCCTTGGCTGATGGCTGCTGAACGGAACGACCCGGAATGGTTGTTGATGACCTCATATCATATGAATTTCGCCGAAGATTGGATACGGGCTAATCAGGCTTTCATCGACGGTTCGGTGGATCGATATGCCGAATTGGATATGGATGCGCTGAAAAGGCTGATGAAAGCGTTTTATGCCCTGAACTTCACTGACAGGTTGAAGGAAATTCAAGCACCGACGCTGGTCGTCGCCGGCGAAGAGGACTTGATCAAGGGTCGTGAATATGCAGAGATTATTGCCTCCCAAATTCCAGGTAGTGAATTTGTGATGGTCCCGGGTTCGGGACACGCGTTATGTCTGGAAAAACCGGCAGTGTTAAATACGCTGCTGCTGGGATTTGTTACTAAACACAGTTGATCTAAAAATAGAAGGAGGTGAAGTATCCTCAAAATTTATTTTGATAATATGCTTAAATTCTATTTTGTAAAACATTAGAAGGAGTAAAAAGGATGAAAAAAGTACGCTTAACTGTTTTGACCATTTTGGTCATCGTCCCATTGCTGCTAACCTCATGTGTCCAAAAGGTCACAGAGACCCCAGCCCCGGCAACGGAAGAAGTTATGACCGAAGCACCCACTGAAGCGGTAGTAGAGACTGAAGTGGCCACTGAGGTTGCTCCGGAATTGGGCGAAGTTTTGAAAATCGGTCAGCTTTCAATGCTCTCCGGTGTAATGGCTCTGTACGGACAGCAGCAAGTCCGTGGGTTTGATCTCGGCCTTGAATATATGTCTGGTGGAAAGACCGACGCTGAAGGCCGCTACATCATCGCCAACCGTCCTGTTGAAGTCATCACTAAGGATACCGAAGGTGATCCCGAGAAGGGTGTTGCCCTGGCTCTGGAATTGATCGAGAAAGACGGCGTTGAACTTCTACAAGGACCCGTTTCCTCATCTGTTGCTGCAGCCCTGACGACGGTTGCCCAGGAAAATCAGATCATTCTGATGGTTGACCCTGCTGCTTCCGCATTTATCACAGGCGCTTACTTCAATCCCTACGTCTTCCGCACTTCCCGTACAAATTTTGACGATACACTAGTTATCGCCAAATATCTTGTCGAGAACATCGGCCCGACCTTCGCTCACATCGGTATGGATAATGCCTTTGGGCAAGGTTCTGGTGTGGCGCTCGCTTACTCCGTCAACAAATTCGGCGGCGAAGTGATCGCTGACATCTATGCTCCCGCAGATACGACTGACTTTACCCCTTACATCCAGCAGGCAATGGACAGCGGCGCAGATAATCTGTTCCTAACTTGGGCAGGTGTAGGCTATGTGACCCTATTCCAACAGTTGGCTGACCTCGGTGCGCTCGATGTGATGACTGTTGCCACTGGTTACGGAGACAACGCTTCGTTCGCAGCCGTTTACGGTGCTGCCATGGGCCAGATCGGTTTAAATGTTTATCATTACACCGTTCCGGACAATGCCATCAATGATTGGCTGGTTACACGTCACATGGAAGAATACAATGAACCGCCAGACCTCTTCACTGCTGGTGGTATGGCTTCTGCAATAGCCCTGGCAACTGCTCTTGAGAAGACCGGTGGCGATACAAGCGGTGATGCAATGATTGCTGCTCTGGAAGGTTTGAAATTCGAAGGCCCCAAGGGCACCTATTACATCCGTCCAGAAGACCATGTTTGCGAACAGCCGATGAACATTCTGCGGCTTGTGAACCTGAATCCTGACCTGAATGACGATGGCATCAACGAATATGATTTCTTTGAGACCGTTGCTGTTACTGAATATGATGCGCTGGGTGTACCCTGCACATTGGTTGGTGATTATGCAAGCCGGTGCGGCGATCTGCCAACAATACCCACCGAATAAATACTGAGAACAATGTAATATCCATAAGTTAGTAAAATAGGGAGGGACGAAACTAGCGTTCCCTCCCTATCCCCTTGAAATGGCAGTATCGGTTCTAAAAACCACCAATTATTTATGCACTATAATGTTTGCTTTGATAACTGATCCATGATTAAGGGCTACAACGATCAACGGCTCATTGACGCTTATTCCATTTATGACTATATATAAGAAAGAATTGATATGAGTAATGAGATCATCTTAGAAGCGCTGCATTTACGTAAGGTATTTGGAGGTTTGGTCGCGGTGGATGATGTCAGCATCCAGGTAAAAGCCGAAACAATGCATGCAATCATCGGTCCTAATGGTGCAGGGAAGACAACTTTATTCAACCTACTCAGTGGGACCATGCCGCCGACACAAGGGAAGGTGTTTTTCCATAGAAAAGATATCACCAACCTTCCCCCACAAAAGCGTGCCCATATGGGGATAGGACGGTCTTTTCAGATCACTAACATTTTCCCGGATCTTACCGTTCTTGAAAATATCCGCTTGGCGGCGCAGGCAATGGGCAAAGATAATTTCCGAATCATGCGCTTGGCTGAAAATTTTATCCAATACATTGAAAAGGCAGAAGAAGTCATCGCCCAGGTTGGCCTGCAAGGTAGGGAGCTTGTTATTGTAAGAAACCTTCCTCATGGTGAAAAACGCAAACTGGAATTGGGTATCATGCTGGCTTGTGACCCCGAACTGCTCCTTTTCGATGAGCCTACCGCTGGAATGTCCTCTGAACAAGTCCCAGAATTGATTGAGATCATAAAGAAGGTCGTTAAGGAAAAGCAACGTACGGCAATTCTGGTAGAACACCGGATGGACATGGTCATGACAATTTCGGATGTCATCACAGTGATAAGTCAGGGTAATGTACTCGCAGAAGGATCCCCACAAGAGATCGCTGGTGATAAAAGGGTACAAAAAGCCTATCTCGGTGACCTTTACGGAGAACTTGTATGAATCCTAGGAAAAATTCCGAACCCATACTTGTCGTTGATAATGTTGAAACTTATATTGGCCAGTTTTATATCCTGGAAGGTGTAAGTTTTGATGTCCCGCGTAATGACATTACAGTCATGCTCGGCAGAAATGGCGCTGGGAAGACCACCACTTTGAAATCCATCTTGGGATTAACACCTCCCCGTGAAGGTAAAGTTGCTTTTGATGGGATGGAGATCCAAGGTAAGCGCGCATACGATATTGCCAACCTAGGTATCGGGTATGTTCCTGAAAACCGGGCAATCTTCCGCCAACTTTCCGTCCTGGAGAACATGAAACTCGCTGAACGGAAGCGCGGTGATTTCGACCGAAGTTCAGAATTTATTTTTGATTTATTCCCTGACTTGAAGCGCCTTTATAAGCTGCCAGGCAACCATCTCTCTGGTGGTCAGCAACAGATGCTGGCTGTGGCAAGGGCTTTAGTGCCAGAGAATAAATTGCTTTTGATTGACGAACCTAGTGAGGGTTTGGCCCCGATCCTGATCCAGCAGATGATGGAAGCGATTCGTAAATTGAGTGAAACGACAACCGTTCTCCTGGTTGAACAGAACTTCATCATGGCCAGCCAGTTGGCGAAATACTTCGTGATCATTGATGATGGTAAGAGTGTGCATCGCGGCCAAATGAAAGATTTGGTCGATGATGATGCGCTGATTAAGGAATATCTTGGAGCCAGTGTCGGTAAGCTGGTGCACGGAGGTAAGAAATGAACGAAAACTTGAAAAAACGATTATTAACCATCGGAATTTTCGTTGTTATCCTCAGTGGCTTGATCTTTCTTGCATGGAGTTACCTTGGTACGGCGGCATTTGTTCGCACAACACTCTCCGGGCTTACTCTGGGATCATTGTTCTTCATGATTGCTGCAGGATTGACCCTAATCTTTGGCTTGATGGATGTTCTCAACTTCGCCCATGGTGCGATGTTTATGCTGGGTGCTTATATGGGTTGGCAATTCTATACTAACCCAACTTTCATTTTTGGACTAGCGCCACTGGTTTTCGCCTCTTTTACCGGTCTGATGTTGCTCCCAATCATCAAACCCGTCCTGATTCATTGGAACATTTCTGAAGGCTGGCAACAAGCACTTCCCAAGATCGCTTTTGTTTTAATGATTGTCTTGCTAGTATTAGGACTCTGGGGCGTGGATGTTTCTAACCTTGCTGAAACCGCGATGGTGGCAATCACCACAACATCAGCGGGTAATCCATTGGCTGAAATTTCTGCACAAGAACCGTTAGCAACTTTCTGGATCCGCCCGTTATTGCTGTTATTAGCTGGAATAGCTGGGGCAGTCGGAATCGCTAAACCTGGAGACCGGACCCAGTCTGCTAATCACGATCATTTTCGGAAAGATGGCATCATTTTTATCCTTCTTTTTATTTGTACAGTTTTACTTACAGTTTTCAGATCTGCTCTTTCGGAATGGATCCTGTTGATGAATGGAAACCTGCGTTTTGCCTTGTCGATCCTAACTGCAGTTCTGTTCGGTTTTGTTTTTGGTGCAGCTATCGAGATAACTTTGATAAGACCACTTTATAAGCGTGCGACGTTTGTTGTGCTGATGACTCTGGGGCTTGGTTTTGTGATAAGGGAAGTTGTCCAGGTGCTTTGGACACCGTTGGCATACCAGATGGTCCGGCCACCGTTTTTTGCCCAGCCAGGCAAGGCTAAAACGGTTTGGGAGTGGTTCCGCAATGGTAATGCCACCCTAGATGTTTTTGGTGTAACTTTCCCAACCTACCGGTTATTCATCATCGTTTTAGGTATTCTAATGTTTCTGTTCGTCTACTTTTTGATGACCAAAACCCGCCTAGGTATGATTATCCGAGCCGGCGTTCAAGATCCGGAAATGGTTGAGGCATTAGGGATCAATGTCCGGCGGGTGTTTACAATCGTTTTCGCTCTTGGGGTAGGAATGGCAGCTCTGGGTGGGATCGGAGCAGCACCTTTTATACCAATTCAGCCGTTGATGGGCGACCAATTCCAGATGCAGGGGTTTATAACAGTGGTCCTGGGTGGGATGGGCAGTTACGTCGGTGCTTTCATTCGCGCGCTCACCCTTGGATTAGCAAGAGCGTTTGGAGACTATTTTGCCTTAAAGTTCTCACTTTCACCTGCGATTGCAGAAGCCTCAACGGTGATCATCATGATTATTGTATTGTTGATCCGGCCCTCCGGTCTGTTTGGAAAGAAGGAGTAATTCATGGCAGAAGGCAAACAGAAAACTCGCGTTTCGTTTATTTCGTTACTAAAACGTGAGATTGGGTTCATGGTTTTTATTGCGGTCCTGATCGCATTTCCCTTCGTGATGAACCTGGTGACTGGATCGGGATTGAATGAAGGCATCACTAAATATTGGCAGGGGCAATTCATCTCCTTCTTCATCATGGCAGTTCTGGCAATAAGTTATGACCTGCTGATTGGTTATGCAGGTATCCTTTCCTTTGGGCATGCGGCATTTTTCGGGGCAGGCGCCTATACAACCGCCTTATTGTTCACCCATTGGGCCCCGGGTTTCATGGCAAAATACCGGATTTCATTTCCAGGTCTGGGTGATATTACAAGTGCACTCGTATTCATTCTGGTATTAATTGCGGCTGCTCTGGTGTCATTGCTAATCGGTTTGCTATTCAGTGCGACCTCAATCCGACTTAAAGGCGCTTATTTCGCCATGCTGACCCTGGCACTGGCTGAAGCTTTTCACATTCTCTCTAAAGCTACCGATTTTGTGAAATGGACTGGCGCGGATGAAGGGCTGCACGGCGTGCCTGTACCTGAATGGCTTAATCCGACGCAATACCGGCCACGATTCTATTTTATTGCCCTGGCATTCATGGTGATTGCCTATTTCGTGGTGCGTCGATTTACCAATTCACCGGTGGGGCGGGTGATTGTTGCCTCACGTGAGAATGAAAATCGAATGCGGATGATCGGCTATAATCCGGCTATTTACCGGACCATCACCTTTCTGATGTCCTCCTTGATTGCCGGCCTGGCAGGAGCGATGTATTCTATGTGGAACATGAGCGCCACACCGTCAATGACCTCGGCTACACTGACTGTAAATGTTCTCATCATGGTAATTTTAGGCGGGATAGGCACCTTGATCGGGGCAATTGTTGGTGCGGGAATGATGCAGGCTTTCAGCCAGTTCCTTTATACCTGGTTTGGCGCACGTTGGCCCTTAATCTTTGGTTTGATTTTCATTCTGATCGTACTTTTTGTACCATATGGCATCGTTGGCACCTGGCAAAAGAAGAAATTTGAGGTCAAAGCTGGTTGGGACCGGTTCAAGGAATTGCTGTTTCCATCAAAGATAACTGGAGATGACTAATCCTGTAAAATTTTCAAAACAAAATTTATCCCTCACTTGCTCTGCTATGTTGAGGGTTTTTTTAATTTTTAATTTTCAATTATTTTCCCAACTTACAAATTCTTGGAATTTACCAGCAATTAATACAGTAAATTTAAAATTAATATTTGAACCATTAAGAAGGTCTTATTTCTATACTCAAATGTTACTGGATGGAATTCTCTAAAGTCAAAGTTTTCGTGAGACAATTCAGAGTTTTGGCGATATCGCATCGTGTTATTGCTGGCGCATTTCTTCCCGAGGAACCTTTCAGTCAACATCACCATTGATTCATAAGAAAAAAATCGAGTTAGGAAAAAACCAGGCAGGTCCTCGGCAGTGTTGATGTGACCAGGCTCTCGTTCTCCAGAAAAAAGCAGGTCAGGGACGCCGCATCTGAGATGGTAACATTGTTTGATATTGAAAATTAACATTACATTCGCATAGTCATTTATATCTCAATAAATTCTACTGTCATTTTCATCCAGTATCTCTCAATGTCCTGGAAATGGGTTGATTCAAATGGGGAAGACTGGCAAGAGGTGTCAATCGGTGGCATAATCGATGAAGTTAATATTCAATTCAGGAGACATAGAGATGCTGTTAAGGGACAAAGTGTGTCTGATCACGGGTGGCGCCGCGGGGATTGGGAAAGCCACTGCGTTGAAGTTCGCCAAAGAAGGCGCAAAAGTTGTGCTGTGCGACGTTGACCAGGAAGCCGGCGAAGCGCTTGCCAAAGAATTGGAAAACGGAGTGGTCTTCTACAAGGTCGATGTCACCAAAGGTGACGCCGTCCAGGAGTGGGTCGACATCTAGATAAATTTGAATGAAAGGGTTGGTTATACATCCCAGGATCAACCACCCATTTTATTGTTGTATAAAACTTATCGGCTGCGAGTTCGTATATTAAACAGTAATTAACATCATAATTTTGTGGATTCGTTATAAAATCGTCATTGGAGAAATATTTTCCAAGTTGGGTCAAAGGAGACCGGATGGCAATTGTTGAAGTTCGGGATTTGGTCAAGCGATATCAAGGATCAAATGAAAACGCAGTCGACGGGATCGGTTTTGAGATCGAAGAAGGGGAAATCTTCAGCCTGTTAGGACCGAATGGGGCGGGAAAGACAACCACGATCTCGATATTAAATACGCTTGATCGCCCCAACCTCAGGGAAAGCACTTGTGGGTGGCATGGATGTCGTCAAGGATCCGATGGGTGTCCGGCGGATGATCGGTGTGGTTCCGCAGGAACTGGCTCTTTATGAAGAACTCTCCGCTGAGGAAAACCTGCGATTTTGGGGTGAGATGCAGGGGCTCAAACCGCCTGAACTGTCGCATGAAATCAAAGAAAAACTGGCTTTGATGGAACTTGAGGACAGGTCGAAGGACAGGGTAAAAACATTTTCAGGTGGGATGAAACGCCGCTTGAACCTGGCAGTGGGGATGATGGGTAACCCACCTTTACTGATGCTGGATGAACCTACGGTGGCAATCGACCCCCAGAGCCGGCGCTATATCCTCGATTGGGTCATGCGAATGAATGAGAAAGGGATGACGATCCTCTATACCACGCATTACATGGAAGAGGCTCAGGAACTCAGCCATCGAATTGGGATCATGGACCACGGCAAGATGATTGCACTTGGTACTTTTGAGGAATTGGTCCGACTTGTCGGCGAAAAACAGACCCTCCGGTTGAAGATCGGGGAAGGTAGTGAGGGTGAAAAGCTGGCGGAAGCGGCTGGAACCATCCCCAGTGTGAACTCAGTTTCTTCAATGGACGGTGAGGTCCTGCTCAATGTCGATTCCGCTGATGAGACCCTCGCTCAAGTGTTAAGACTGGCTTCCGATCTGGAGATTCCTATCCGTACGATCGATATCCAGGAACCGAACCTGGAAGCGGTCTTCCTGCATCTCACCGGCCGGACGCTGCGGGATTAGGGTACTGACGTGCGTAAACTATTGGTGATGGCGTTCAAAGAGGTTCTTGTGACCTTCCGGGACGTTGGCGCGCTGGTGACCATGCTGCTTTCACCGCTCCTGCTGACCCTGGCGATCGGCGCGGCTTTCGGTACCGGTGGAAATTCGGTCCTGACGGATATTCCGGTCGTCCTGGTTGATTACGACAAAGGGCAGTTCTCTCAGCAAATCATTACAGCCTTTGAGCGAACAAGCGCAGGAAGGCTTGCTTAGCTTTGAGCAGAGCGATGATGAAGCTCGCAGCCCGGGAAAGGTGGATGCGGATGAAATTGCGGCTCTGGTGATCATTCCTGAAGGTTTTAGCCAGGCGATCCTGCCATTAGCCCCGATGGTCCAGGATGAAATGGGACTGGATCTGCTTACGATGACGTCCGAGGATATCGACGCGTTGACAACCGACCAGGCGCGTGAAATCGGCAAGCTTTACCAGCAATCGCAAAATGTCGAAAAAACCGTACCTGAAATAACGATTTATGCCAGTCCGGAGTATCAGATCAGCGTATCGGTGGTGCAGGGCATTTTACGTGCAGTGTTGGGGCAAATCAATGTCACGGTGGCCGGCGCGGATGCAATTGTCTCAAAGATTGCGACGTTGCAGGCCGCATCAGGCAACACGAACGGTGATGCATTTTCGGGCATGGGCGGGTTCGATCTCGGAAACGAGGTATCCGGTGCGGATGCCTTGCCGATCAAGTTGGAAATCGTCTCACCCAGCGGCCGATCTTTCTCCTGGCTGGATTATTCCGCTGCCAGTATGGCGGTCGTTTTTCTGATGTTCGCAGTCACTTCGGGCGGACGCACGCTGCTCGCGGAGCGTCAGATGGGTACTTTGCCCAGGCTGGCGATCACGCCGACTCACAGCCTGACGATCCTGATTGGGAAAATGGCTGGGATCGTGCTGACCGGATTGCTGCAGGTAGGTGTTTTGTGGGGCGCGACCAGCCTGATCGGTGCCTACTGGGGGCCGCCTTTGGCGGTGTTCATCGTATTATTAGCGTTGGTCCTGGCAGCGACAAGCGTCGGTGCGTTGATATCTGCCTGGTCAAAATCCGCCGGGCAAGCCGGCGCAATCGGCACGGCAATCACCCTGATCGG
>CAVVHL010000015.1:0-65057 GCA_963748065.1 uncultured Chloroflexia bacterium
CCTCAACGATTTCTTCAACGTCTTCGTTTTCTTCAATGTCTTCCGCTTTAAATTCATCTTCGGAAAAATTTATTTTCGAAGTCATTTTAAACTCCTTTACACTCATTTAATTTTCGAGCTATCGCTTTTTCTGTAAAAACACGATAAAAAAGCCATTGACTAGATATCCATTTTGTCAATGGGCTTCGTAAAAGCTAGCAATACTCCGGAAAGGAGGATACTATTCTCGATTTCCTTTATATTATATCTTAGTTTCATGTATACTTTATCATTCAAATGTTAATATTTGATAAACATTTCTTATAAATTTAGGATAAATCTGCTTCAATATTGGTTACATTGTGTACAATCTTAATTATCACGATCAGATAGGTTCATTTCAATGACTTGTATAATCTTCAGACTTATTCGAGGTTTTCAGGCAGAATAAAATAAGCCTGGAAGAAATCCAAAACCATTGCCGACTTTAAATATTTGTAAAAAATAGGTTATGAAGATATATTGCTTTTACACAAACTTATAAATTACTGGATAAAGGAAACGACTAAGACTTATTCCTATCCAAACCGACACCGTCCAAGGGTGTACCGCAATTCTCACACTTCCCCTCAGCATCCAGCCCGACGATACGGGTCGCATAGCCGCTGCGGGTGATCAGCTCATTTCCGCAGTTCTTGCAGTTTGTGGTATATACGCCGTAGATATTACCAATATAAATATAGTCCAGCCCAACCTCTTCCCCCATCGCTTTGGTCTCAAAGAGGATGGCGTCTTCGGTCGGCTCACGATCCGACATCTTGTATTGCGGGAAGAACTTACTTAGATGCCAGGGCGTTTCAGGGCCGAGGTCTCGGTAGATAAACTCCGCCAACTCACGTAACTCCGCTGGGTCATCGTTGACGTTCGGAACAATTAATGTGGTGATCTCCAGCCAGATGCCGTATTCCTTCATTAACCGGCAGCTCTCCAGCACCGGCTCCAGTCTGCCGCCCATCAATTTTCGATAGGTTTCATCTTTAAAGGCTTTAATGTCAACGTTGGCAGCGTCCAGATAAGGGTGATAAAAAGCCAACATTTCAGGCGTCATAAAGCCGTTGGTGACATAGACATTCTTGATATCGTTATCCCTTGCTAGGCGTGAGACGTCATAACTATATTCGAAGAAAATGGTCGGTTCGGTATATGTATAAGCAATCGACCTGCAGCCGGTCTCCAATGCTTCAGAAACAACCTGCTCCGGGGATGTTCGTTTATGAATTGGCATTTCCATTTGGCGTGGCATCTGCGAGATCTGCCAGTTTTGACACCAATCACAGCGGAAGTTACAGCCGGGCGTGGCAATGGAATACGCTTTGGAACCGGGATAAAAATGGTAAAGCGGTTTCTTCTCAATCGGATCAATATTCTGAGCAATCAGGTTACCATAAACCAGCGTTTCAAGTTTTCCACCCCTGTTTTCACGGACTCTACAAATCCCTCGTCCGCCTTCTTTGATCTTGCAGCGATGCGCGCATAAAATACATTCCACCTGGTTGTCTGCCAGTTGATCGTATAATAAAGCTTCATGAAGAATTGTGTCATCCATATTTACCATCCTTACACTTAATCTTATTCGATAAAGAAACGAGATTCAACTTGACCCGAGGATAAAATGCATTTTTCAATTGGTCTGGTGCAGTTCAATCCTGTGAGACGTGATGTCTCTGCAAACATTCGAAAAATCCGCCATTTATTGCATGGCGTTAAAGTAGACCTTATCGTCCTTCCGGAGCTTTCCAACAGCGGCTATCTTTACGAGCGGCCCGAGGACCTTCTTTCCTTTGCTGAGAACAGGGATGGTGAGGGCAAATTCCTATCATCCTTGAGTGAAATGGCTGGAGAAATTGGCGGTGTGATCATCAGTGGATTTGCTGAGTCGTCCGGTGTTAATTTGTTTAATTCAGCCGCTGCGGTTTCCAAAGATGGGGTCATTGCGCATTATCGGAAAATCCATCTATTCGACCATGAAAAGGTTTTGTTCCAATCCGGTAATGAAGGTTTCACTGTTTTTGAATGGCGTGGTGTAAAAGTTGGGATGATGATCTGCTTCGATTGGATCTTCCCCGAATCAACGCGAACACTAGCCATAAATGGCGCGCAGATCGTCGCACACCCTGCCAATCTGGTCCTGCCCTACTGCCAGGAAGCAATGATCACACGATCCATCGAAAATCACATCTTTACGATCACCGCAAACCGTATTGGCAGAGAAAAAATTTCGAACATTAAACTCATATTTACCGGACAGTCTCAGATCACAGACCCCTTTGGTAATTTGCTTTTTAGAGGTCCGGAGACCAAGCCCACAGTTCATGTCGTCGACATTGATGCTGAACAGGCTAACGATAAGGCTATCAATAGCTATAATGACTTAATTGAAGATCGTCATCCTGAGTTTTATAAATGATCTCAATAATGGCTATACGAATATCAAAGCTATAATGCCTCATACAAAAAATGACCGGTATATTTACACCGGTCATTTTCATTTTTAGTTTTAATAGTTAATTTGACTTATGCTCCAAATTTTTCAAGTCGTCCAGCATGCGCCATCGCCAATGGCATTAGGTCAAAGGCTGGGAAACGAATACCTAACCCACCCTGCAGACAGGCGCGCTCTCCAAACGTCATCACCTCATCAGGACGGCAATATTTCGCATGGAATAAAACAGGAACGGGGTGCCAACTATGAGATTTCATCAATGCCGGGGTGCTGTGATCTCCCGTGATGATCAGCACCGCGGGGTCAAGCGCGAGGATCCTGGGGATCAATGCATCGACTTTTTCAATCTCGTGGACTTTCGCATCGAAGTTCCCATCCTCACCATAGCTGTCCGTCTTCTTGAAATGCACAAAGAAGAAATCGTATTTATCCCAATTGGCCTCAAGCATGTCGATCTCTTCATTATAGTCATGGGCTGCGGGCGGACTGTCCATGCCCACCAGTTTGGCAACACCGCGATACATTGGGTACATCGCGATCGCGATCGCCTTCAGGTCGTAAATATCCGGGAACTTTGGCCAGGTTGGGAGCTTAGCAAAGCCACGCAAAACCATGCTGTTGGCCGGGTGTTCGTCCTTTAGGATCTCTTCAGCCTGGCGAACAAATTCCTGCACATACGCTGCAGCCTTTTCTGACGCTTTATCCATCGCCTTGGCAGGCAGCGCTTTTGCGCCGACAAAACCTGGATCGGTTTCCTGGATGTTT
Organism: uncultured Chloroflexia bacterium; assembly: GCA_963748065.1. Classification (GTDB taxonomy): domain Bacteria; phylum Chloroflexota; class Anaerolineae; order Anaerolineales; family Anaerolineaceae; genus Brevifilum. The sequence continues at coordinate 3,248 of CAVVHL010000015.1, forward strand.
GCATTCAAGCCCTCACCGCGAAGGACCAGCAGGAACCGATAATCCTTCACCGGCCGCAAGAAAACCTCCACACCCGGGATGTTCACCTTCTCACTGAGCAATTTACAAAGCCGCTCCGTCACTTCAGTCGGGATTTGCCCTGCACGTCGATCGGTGATAATGCCCCGGTCGTCAATGGTACAGAAATTACCGCGAGCCGCCACGTCGGAATCATGGAGATCAAAATCGATCCCCAATGCGGATAAAGCGCCCCGCCCCACTTCATATTTGAGCGGGTCATAGCCGAAAAGACCAAGGTGCGCGGGACCGCTTCCTGGGGTGATGCCGGTGCGAATGCCCTGGTGCAGACCCATCATGCTCGATTCCGCCAACTTATCCATATTGGGTTTATTCGCCGTTTCCAGCTCAGTCTCACCACCGGGGGTCATCGGCAAGCCGCCAAGGCCGTCCATGACCACAAGCACGATCTTGCCATGGTCAGCGCCATCAACCAAAGACTTTAACACAGTAAAATCCATTTTGTATTTCTCCATTCATATTCTAATCAAATTCCAAATTATTCAAACATCTAATTATAAATTGTTATCCGACAATTTGACAAAAAAATCAATTAAATCTGCAAGTTTATTTCAAATTTATTTCATTTTCATAATTAGACATAAATAATTTGCTTTTTAGCTAAAGACAATATATAATATTACTAAGTTTACCTTATTTAGTAAACTATTGCTTACAGAGATAAACAAAAGATACCAAACAGTTTAAGCATACCAAAGAAAAAAGTTTAACAATCTAATTAATCCAGGAGAATGCAATGAGAACCAAAAATCCAAATATCATCAAAGTGAGTTTCGTGTTTGTAATGTTTCTAATTCTGACGCTCGCGTCACCTTATATATTCAATATGAATGTTTCTGCTGACGCACAGGAAACCTGCCCGCATACCGGTGATTGGGTGAAAGTGGATGGAATCAATGCCCAATCTTATAACTATTCCGCTCCGGAAGGAAAGCTTGTGGTGGAGGTTTGTTATAAAGCAGGAACGACTGTAAATTATTACAATGTGGATCCGGGACAATCCAGTGTGACTGTTACAACCTCTGTCCCGAATCCCAATGATAATGCTTTCCAGGACATCAGCCATGCGAGCTTCCGTTTAGCGACTGAGCCTACCCCAGAAGTTGAAAATCCATTCGTCCGAATAACATATATCTGTCAAGCAGATGCCGCAGGTGTTGTTGAAGGTTATGGCCTCAACGTCCAACCTGGCGATCATATCTGGCGGATTCGTCACAAATCAGGACCCGCGACTGACTTCTCGACTAACTTCCTTTCAGATGTTCAAGGGCATATCAATGTGGGTGAGACGTTATATTTTGTCACACCACAGAGTGCAAATGGCGTGAAAGTAATCACATCACCGCTTGATAATCTTTATGGTGGTACGGCCTCTGTCTCCGGATCTATCTGCACAATCCCCGAAGAACCCAAAGAAGAACAACCCTTCGTCCGTGTGACATACATCTGCCAGGCAGATGCTGCTGGTATCGTAGAAGGATATGGCCTCAACGTCCAACCTGGTGATCATATCTGGCGGATTCGTCACGAATCAGGACCCGCGACTGACTTCTCGACTAACTTCCTTTCAGATGTTCAAGGGCATATCAATGTGGGTGAGACATTATATTTCGTCACACCACAGAGCGCAAATGGCGTGAAAGTAATCACATCCCCGCTTGATAATCTTTATGGTGGTACGGCCTCTGTCTCCGGATCTATCTGCTCAGTTCCCGAAGAACCCAAGGGTGGAAGCCTCACTCTCACAAGTGAATGTTTAGGGAATGGCAGTATCCAATGGACAGTGACCAATACTTATGAGAAAGAAATGCCATTCAAATGGAAAACAACATCCAATGAAAGTGGAGAAGGTAGCGTTCCTGCAAATTCTTTTACAACTTTTGAGACAACAGTCGCAGGAAATGAACTTACTCTTTTCTACCTCGTTGATGATCAGGAAGCTGAATTGAGTGACGTAGCAGTCGTTTGTGACTCGCCAAAAACAACTGTTGATGCGCAACCTGACGTTGCAGCCGGCGGCATGGGACCTTCATTGGTCACCAGCCTGGCACCTTTCGTCACCGGTATCTTCGGTCTCGGTGCAGCATCTATTCTGACAGTGAAAAGTAAAAAAGTTACCAAATAGTCTCAACTAAATAGTTAAACGGAAAAGTACCCGGCTCTCAGTTGATAGACAACTTCAGAGCCGGGTACTACAATATATAACCATGAAAAAACATCTGAAGCATCTGATCTTCTTATTCGTGATCTTCCTGACAGCCTGTCGGTCAGCTATCCCGTCAGGGACGCCAATTTATCGCGGGTCAGACCTTTCAGCGCCAACTCTATCCCCAACGATTGAACAAAGCCAGGCGGTCATCACTACTGAGGAACCGATAATGTCCACGCCCACGCCAGCAGCCTCGCCCACAGTCAATCCATTTTCTACGTTTTATGATTGTGAAATGCAGATCACATTTACATCAGGTCCTTTGGAATCCAAAAGTACGGATTTTAAGGTCCTGGGATTGGATTATTTTCAGGACAAAGGTGATAAATTTGAACCCGGAAAAGGGACAAGCATTTATTACGAAGCGCAACGTTATTTCATTATGCATTCGTCCTTTGTAAATGGAAACATTCTCCGACCGATGCAAGCTGAATTCCTGCGAAAATATCTTGAATATTGGGGAGAATCAGGGTCAAAATATATCGAGGGCCAGATCCAAAACCTGATCGGATCAGAAGCCACCTGGGTTTGTGATGGCAAAGTGCTATTCAAAACAAAGATCGATGGCATTGTCCGGCTGTCTCACGAAGAGACCAATGATGTCTGGCTTAATCCCGAGAACCTGCAGCAGATTTTGTTCAATTCAAAAGTAGATAGTCCTGAACGGCTGGGAGATATGCCGCTTACCAACGATCCGCACCTTTATATCGGGTTCTGTGGCTGGGGACCTCAATCTCTTGGTGATCTACGGTTTACGTATTTCCGCTATATTATTCGGTTCATAATTGAATAGCCTTTGACCAACTCTTTAGTAAAATCTGTTAATTCTCGATTAATCTCCCCTAAACAATACTAATCAGACATTAATCCCATCGCTTTTTGCTTACAGCGATGGGATTTTTTGAATTAAGAAATAGATTAATCACCTCTATAAAACCACTACTTTTAAGAAACATTACCATCAAAGACATAAATGAAGTAATTCATGATCGATTAATAATATATTTTATATATACTTAATTTGTTTGATTATTTTTATAATTTTCCAAAACATACCAATTGATTTTCGGTTTTTTACAAACAACTAAAACAATTGTTATATCCGAATCATTACATTGAAATTAATATCACATTAATTGGTATTGATATTTTCTCATCATAAACTTATAATGATATTAAGTTTACGATTAGTAAACATTTTTACTATATTAATTTCAATTTAGTGTTCAATCAATGTGAGTGAGGAGACTATTATGAAATCAGGGAAAATCAAGTACCTAGCAATTTTCGGCGTATTGATGATCTTATTGATCATCGGTACCAGTGCAGTTTTTGCACAAGAAGACCGTGATGCACGAATCTTGACTGAAGTAAATACGTCAACGGCCAGCGAATTGCAGCATCGTCAATGAAAACCATTATAAAGTCGGAGATCACATTTATCTTCAGATCAAATCTGTTGTTCAATCCCCACAGTCAATTCGATTGGTGCAATTGACACAACCAACGGTCATCAGCATTTGTACCGGTAACTGGTGACGACTGCACAAATTCTGAGACCATATTGCTACGATACTGGTTATGTGCTTCAACCTGGCGATGTAGCAATATCTCCGCTTCAAAGCAACTGTATGGTTATAGGTGGTGATTCAAAAACTGAAAACTCCGAGTGACCATCATGAACGAGCCCAAAGACCAGCGGCGACGTTGTTATTCGTTCACATGCAATCGTGCAGCTGAATCAAAGATATATCGCTGAAATATCATGGCTCAGCCGTGCAAGCCTGACGATCAATAACATTTGGTAGCAGAGACATTCTGTCCGACGATCTACCCAAAGGAATTCACATTAGCTATAGGCTTCATTCTCATTCTCATAGTTGTAGTTTGATTCAGAACACTCTGGAGGCGGAACAGTAACTGGAAATACAGATCCATGCTGTGAACCAAAGAGGAACAGCCCTTTGTTCGAATCACTTATATTTGTAAGGCTGAGGTGGCAGGGGTTGTAGAAGGATATAATTTAAACGTCCAACCTGGCGATCACATTTGGCGGATTCGGCAGAGAAAAGGCCCAGCGACTAACTTCACCACCAACTTCCTTTCTGATGTTCAAGGGCATATTGAAGTGGGTCAAACACTCTTCTTCGTCACACAGCAATTTGCGAATGGCGTGAAAGTAATCACCTCACCTCTTGAAAATCTTTATAAAGGAACCGCTTCCGTATCAGGAGCAATTTGTAATGTTCCTGTAGAACCGGAGAAAGCATCTGTTTCATTCGTAACAGATTGTGACTATGTTGACGGTCAATCAATTAATACTGTTGAAATGATTATTGCCAACGCGACTTTGACGATTAACAAAGCTGATTATTCATCGAAAATGACACATTAAAATCTAATTCCTCCGGTGACTATCTTATTCATGGGTCCGGTAAGCACGGACTTCATCAGTCAGGTGAGGGTATACTGACCATCGGTACCTGCAAACCTAAAGAAATTCCGGATGTTGCAGCCGGCGGTATGGGACCTTCATTCATCTCGATCGTTGCCCCAGCCCTACTAGCAGTCTCCGGTATCGCCTTGGTCTGGGTCCTGATCAAGAACAGGATTAAAGAGACTAACTAAACATCTAACCGATCTAACGGACCCGGCAGGCTTACCAATTTCATTAATCATCGGTAAGTTGGCCGGGTCCTTTCACGTTTATGATTCGAAACAAAGCAGCTGTCATTCTTTTAAATATCATCTTTATTCTAAGTTCGGTGAGTGCGTGTACATCCGCCTCCACCGAACCTTTTAGTGTCGATTCCTCGCTTTTGGAAACATCTATCCCCCAAACATCGAAAGAGGTTGGGTCACCAGAATCAATCGGGGCAGAAATTGCCAATGCCACCTCTGAACCTGAGGACACGCACTTTCACATTCCCGAACTCTATATGGATGTGAAATGGTGATGAAATTCACCTCAGGTCCACTAAAAGGAAAGAAAAGCAAATTCACCGTCCTGACTGAAGATTATTTTGCCGATAAGGGCGAACGATTTTATCCCGGTGAAAAAACTGCCGTTTACTATGAAGGCCCGCGTTACCTCATTCTTCATTCCGCTTTCGCCAACGGAAATATCCTTCGTCCCCTCGAAGCGGAATTCATCCGGTATTATCTTGAATATTGGGGGGAATCTGGGACTGAATTCATCCAGGATCGGATCGATGAGTTGATCGGCTCCAAAGTTGAATGGACCTGCGATGGCGTGATAATTCTGCAAACAGAAATCAATTCCATCGTCCGTCTTTCGGCAACCGCATCAAATGAAATATGGGAAGATCCAATATATCTCCGTCAAATCTTACTCAAACACGAGGGTAAAGCAGACGAATGGATCGGCGAGATGGATCCTTATTTTATGGATACCTTCTTCCTCGGCTTTTGCGGTTGGGGACCAGAGGAAAGTGGAGACGCTCGTTATTATTATTATCGTTACCTGATCAATTTCAATATCCTACCTTCGGAAACATTCACAAAATCCGGTAAGTAATTCCCTCTTCCGTTTTCAGAATATTTTCATAAATTGCTGAGCAAATAAGACTACAAATTTCTAGGTTATTTTCTCAGGTTTTGAATGGTTTTAATCTGTGCCATTAATCAAGATTAATGAATGATGAGTAGTAATTTTGCATATCGCCGAAAATTTCAATATAATAGCTATTTTTACTTTAATTGATAATTTCATTACAGTAACCATATACCTTTCATTACAATAAGATTAAATTCTGTTTGTAAATCCAATTTTCCAACGTGCTAAGATACATTAAGTTTAAGATTAAGAAGATAAGATTAGGTAATGATTGTTTACTTTAATATACTTATTAGTTATCAGGATAATTTAATTGAAAAAGAGGAGATGAATATAGAGAAATATTCACGAATAAATTTTAGGATGATATTTGAGAGAGTAAGACCAAGTAAATCAACGTTCACAATTAATCATTAAATAGTAGTGAGGACTATCGATGATTTATCGCGCTAATAACAAGAAAAAAATAAGCACATTTGCTTTATTGGGTTTGTTCATGATCTTCTCCATGCTGATGACTTCCACGGTGGAAGCACAGAATTTAGGAGATGGACAAATCACAGAGACCATCGCTGTTGCGAGTCCGAATTTTACGGACACGGTTGGCGATGGTGTAACGCCAACAGATGAAAGTACACCATCATCTACACCTACAGACTCCTCCGGACTGGAGCTGACTCCGACAGAAGGGTCGACCACAGAAACACCGACCCTCCCCGCCGAAGTTCCAACGATAATTGAGGGTCAGTCAACCGAAGGAACCCAACCGGCTGAGGAAACTCAAACACCTGACCCGGAACAAACGGCGGAGAGCACCGAAACGCCATCCGGAAATGAAGGTTCGAGCAATCCATCAGCAACGCCCCCAGTTAATCCTACTGAGACAGTGGAAAGCACCGAAACGCCATCTGGTGATGAGGGTTCGGGTGATCCATCAGCAACACCTCGGTTGATCCTACTGAGACAGAAGATGTTACTGATCCGTCAGCGACACCTTCGCCTGATCCCGAATCGACCGAAGCGGTCGTCACTGAAGAGGGAACTTCAACCCCCGAAGATTCCACAGACCGTGCAAGTGGTTCAATTTGGACGACCAATTCAAGCTGCGCTCCCCAGGACATCAACCATTATGATATTGGTCAGCAAATCTGGATCCGTGCTGCGAATTTTCACCATAATAAAACCTATAACTGGTCTATTACAGAAGCCGGACAGGGTTTCCCGGTTGTCGTGAGTGGAACACAGAAAACCGATAATAACGGTTATGTCTGTTTTTACGCGTATACCTTCACAGGTTCTGACACGATCAATAATCCTTACAAGGCAAATTTTGGCTATAAAAACGACAATTTCAATGTAAACGAACCTAAACCCGAAGACAGCCCATTGGCACTGTCCGCCCAATGCCAGCTCGATGGCAAACATCAATGGTCGGTCGGCAATCCCAACGACTATGACATCAATTTTTACTGGGAATCAACCAGTGGTGAAAACGGCTTCGGATCCGTTCCTGCGAATGGAAGCACATCCTTTACAAGCGATAAAAGCGCTCAAACTGTGACCGTTTATTACCAATTCAGTGGTAGGACTGTACACAGCGAGACTGTCTCTTTATCCGTTGATGCGTGTACTGAACCGATTGATCTCCAATTGGATTATGAGTGCGGTGACGGTGGCAGTCACATCTGGACTGTTACAAATGACAACGACTTCGCAATGGATTTCACCTGGGATTCAACCACCGGTGATTTTGGCAGCGGACAGGCTCCTGCAGGTGGAACCGCAACCTTCGAGACCGGCAGCGATGCCCAAACTGCAACGATCCATTATCAATTCCCCACGACTGTCCGGACTTGGAACCACGATCAGAAATCCGTCAGTATTTACGCTGAAGAATGCAAAGTTCAAGAAAACATCAATCTCGAACTTGATTATGAGTGCCAGGATGACGCCAGTCACCTCTGGACGGTCACGAACAGCAATGATTTCGCAATTGAATTTACCTGGTACTCGAACAAAAATGGGCAGCACGGCAGTGACACGGTTCCCGCAAACGACACCGCCACTTTCACAACTAACAATAAAGCCCAGACCGTCACAATCAGTTATAAATTCCCTGAGAACTCTCGCTGTGGTGGTGGTTGTGGAGATCCCGACATCATCAAGCTGAGTGTCAGTGCTGAAGAATGCAAGATTGAGAACAAAGACCTTCAATTAAAATACGACTGCCAGGATGATGGCGATCATCTTTGGACAGTTACGAACAATAATGGTTTCGCCATTGAATATGAATGGACATCCAATGTGGCCGGTCAGCATGGCAGCGGCACGGTTGGTGCAAACAGTACAGACACCTTTACTACCAACAGCGCAGCCCAAACAGTGACCGTCAACTGGTCCTTCCCGAGTGGTGACCGCTGCGGCACAGGACGATGCAGTCCTGAACTCCAATCCGTCAGTATTGAAGCCGAAATCTGCAAGGTCGCCATCGTGGACCTCAGTCTCGCGGTGGAATGTATGCCAAACGGCCAACACAAATGGATCGTTTCAAACAGCAACAATTTCCCGGTCGATTTCAATTGGGAATCCACCGATGGCAGCAGTGACACTGGCATTCTGTCTTCGCAAAAGGTACGGCTTTCTTTACCACAAGTTCAATTGCCCAAACAGCAACAATCCACTGGGATGACAATGGTGAGGATAAAACCGCAACAAAATTCGATGATGCCTGTCAGGTTCCGCTTGAAAAACTGGAACTCTCCGTGATCTGTTTATCGAATGGCACCCATCAGTGGACAGTAACCAACAATAACGACTTTGCATTAGACTTCAATTGGTCATCAACCACCGGCGAGGGCGATAGTAGAACAGTAAATGCAAACTCAACACGCACATTCACAAGCAATATCAGCAGCCAAACCGTAACGGTCAAATATACCTATGCTAATGTTGAAAGAACACTCACATTGCAGGATGAAACCTGCAGCGCTCCTGAGCTTTCACTTTCATACATTTGTGGTTTTCCTTCGGACACTTCCCTCTTATGGAAAGTGACCAATAACAATGACTTTGCAGTTAAATTCTCCTGGAGTGTTGCCGGTGAAAGTGAAAGTGGGAGTGGATCAGTTGCAGCAAACAGTACTGCCAAATTCTATACAAGCCTCGGCAATAAAACCATCGAACTCTTCGTTTTGGGCCAAAAAGTCGATCAGGCAGATGGCGGGGAATCCTGCTATTACTGACCTGACGCTGGAATATGAATGTCTTGAAAACGGCAATCATTATTGGACCGTAAGCAACGACAATGATTTCGATCTATCCTTCGCCTGGTCATCAACCTCTGGTGCCAGCGGCTTTGAAACAGTTACTGCCCATAATTCAGTGAACCTGACGACCGACATCACTGCTCAGACCATGACCATCATTTATGATTATGGCGAATTACCGGAGAGGTCCATCAGCGTTGAAGCACAAGTTTGTGAAGCGCCCAGCCTTCTTTTGACCTATATCTGCGGCTATCCCTCAGATACGGAACTCATCTGGCGGGTACGGAACGATCATGACTTTGATGTATCCTTCACCTGGGACGTATATGGATCGACCGAAAACGGAAGCGGCGTCGCCGCAGCGAATTCGGATACATTCTTCACAACTTCCCTGGGTAACAAGACGGTTCGGATCTTCGTCTCCGGCCAACTGGTCAACACGAAAGCCGGTGGTTCGACCTGCAAGGTCGATCTTGAACTCGATTATTCCTGCCTTATCACTGGTCTGCACGAATGGACCGTTGTCAACGGGAACACATTTGATCAGGAATTCGACTGGTCATCAACCTCCGGTGAAAGCGGCACATTGGTTGCGCCGGCAAATGGATCCATAACTTTCATCACCAACCGTGATGCTCAGACAATGACGATCACCTATCAAAACTACGTACATCCTGAAAAGACGGTCTCCATAAATGGTGAGGTCTGCAAGTCGCCCACCCTCGAACTGTCCTATGAATGTGGATATCCAACCGATGCTAATCTCTATTGGTACGTGACGAATCCTTACGACGTCGATATTGCTTTCAACTGGGAAGTCGTCGGTGATAACGAGAGCGGCAGCGCAATAGCAAAAGCTAATTCTGATACCTTATTCACCACCTCGACCGGTCTCAAGACCGTCAAGATCATGGTGGAAGGTTACGAAGTGGATTCACAGCAAGGCGGCGAAAGCTGCATGGTCAAATTGGACCTTTCTTACAGCTGCCTCAGCAATGGCACGCAGGTTTGGACGATAACCAATACCAACAAAGACGATCAAGATTTCACCTGGACGTCAACCTCTGGCGCCAGTGGATCGGGTACCGTTCTGGCAGGTGATTCATACAAGTTCACAACGGACAACATCAGTCAAACGATCACCCTGAATTACCAGTTCGGACCTTTCCCGGCGCAAACCACGACAGCTTCAGGCGAAGTCATGTAAAGTCTCAACCCCCGAACCGCCGTCCTTCTCTTCATACAATAGCAGTGGAACCTGCATCGATTGGCTGGTATTCCACACAATGCGTGACGGCAATTTGGAAGTCTATCGCCTGGATGGCATCGAGGGAGTCGGCGACTATGTGCTGACCAACCTTTCCAAGAGTGATGCAGTTGACGAACGGCCAAGCCGCTCACCGAACAACGCCTGGGTTGCATTCCAATCCGATCGTGACGGAAACTTCGAGATTTATAACACAGATAGCAATGGTAACGCTCAAATGCGGCTGACCGACAATGAAGCCAGCGACATCAACCCGATATTCAGTCCCGACAATACGCATATCGCCTTCCAGAGCGACCGCAATGGTAACTGGGACCTCTACCTGGTTGACCGGGTTTCAGGTAAAGTCACCCAATTGACCGATAACGCAACTGACGAGATCAATCCGTTCTTCTCCTCGGATCAGAACTGGCTCGTCTATCAAAGCAATCAAAACGGTAACTGGGATGTCTACATGCTAAATCTTTCAACAGGCATGGAATACCAGGTCACTGACAGCGCTCAAGATGAAGTTGATCCCGCCTGGTCACCGACCAGTCAGAAGATCGCTTATCTGTCCCCTGTGGATGGCATCCTGCAGCTCTTCGTGATCGACATTGACGGCAATAATAATGTACAGCTCACCGATGGTAATGGCGATACCCTGAATCACGCCTGGTCACCGGACGGTACGCGGCTCGCTTATCAGTCCTCTCGTGACGGGAACCTGGATATTTACTCCTACGATCTCCGTGACGGAAAGGAATATCGAGTGACCACGGACGCCAATGATGACATCGGCCCGACCTGGGATTGCGGTGGCGTCAACCTGGCTTACACAGGCAACCCCAACGGCGGCAATACGGATATCTTCCAGGTTTTCTGGAAAGGCGGCGCATCAAGCCACCTGACGAACAACCCGGCCATCGATAAATGGTCAGAGTGGTCGCCAACAAAAGAGACCGCTAGCCGTAACAACTAACACGACAATCACAACTCCACTATCCAAATTGGGGGTGGGCCAACCCGCCTACCCCCAAAAATATTAAAACGTTTTTTATTTGTTATGGGAATTTATCGGTTTTGTTATATAAACATTTGTATTAATTGCGATAAACTGTTAAAATAAAATTAGAATAAGATTTAGATTAAAGGGAATTCAAATTCTCTTGACCAGCCAGAGTTGCACCCTAATCTAAATTCCTTTCGTGCAGCAGCTTACTTTCTGGCAGTCAACCTACTTTAGCAATAGTCCTCACTATTGGTTGCCAGGGACGGGATGTAAGTTTCCCGTCCCTGGCTCGTTTAACTAAGAGACGATAAAGATATCGTCTAAATATTATGCTTCTATTTCCAATTCCGTTCCAGAAAGTGCTTCAATCACACCCAGAACAGCTGAATTATCCAATTCCCGCATTCCCATTTCCAACATTGCATTGAAGAGCTGCGTATTCACGGCGGCCGATGGTAAAGAAATGCCATATTCCCGAGCTGTGTCCATGACAATGCCGAGATCTTTTGCCTGCATGTAAGCTTTGAAACCTGGATTGCGATTTCCAACAAAAAGACGCTGCGGTTTATTATCCAACGCCCAACAAGCTGCTGCACCGCCTTTGATCGCCTGGACCACCTTCTTGGGATCAGCACCCGCTTTCTGTGCGAGCACAAGCAGTTCTCCCATTGCGACCATCTGAGCAGCGACCATGATCTGATTCGCCGCTTTGGCAATTGAGCCATCGCCGAGTGCACCGACATGGGTGATCGTTGTACCGACCGCTTCCAGCACCGGTCGTATCTTTTCCAATGCCTCGGCATCACCGCCAACCATGACGGTCAGCGTGCCTTTTTGTGCGCCGACATCGCCGCCGCTCACCGGCGCATCCAACATGGTCACGCCGACCTCCTCCAGCACCTTCCCCACTTTTCGAGCAGTTGCTGGTTTGATGGTGGAGTTATCAACGTAGATCAGTCCTTTATGAGCACCTTCAATGATGCCATCTGCACCCAGGGCAACGAGTTCGACATCCGGGGAATCAGGCAGGTTGGTAAAAATAACATCAACCTGTTCTGCAACTTCTGCGGGTGTGAATGCTTCAGTTGCGCCTTCTGCCACCAATTCGTTCACACTTGCCCGGCTGCGATTATGCACAACGACTGGGAAGCCAGCCTTCATAATATTTCGAGCCATGGCTTTACCCATGATACCAAGACCAATGTAGCCAACTTTTAATGTCATGATCACCTTTCAAAAAATGGATGTTTGGTAATGAACTTATAACCTTCGGAGGTAAGCCTTCGGGTCCTCCAAAAACGATCGATATAATACAACGTGCGATAATTCATCATACCCTACACGCTTCGGTGGGGAAAAATCAAAATCAAGCAAATCCGCATCAGGCAGCGCCATCAGGATGGGCGAGTGAGTGGCAAGGATAAACTGACCACCTTTTTCGACCATATCCTTGATCATCGCGATCAATCCTAATTGACTCAACGGAGAAAGCGCTGCTTCCGGTTCGTCCAGTAAATATAAACCATCCGGTACAAACCTCGATTGAAACAAAGTCAGGAAACTCTCCCCATGGGAATTTGCATCCAGGTCCGCGCCATAACGACTGTTCATGGAATGGATCGAGGATGCGGCGGGGAGAGAGGCTAATGATTTGGCGTACGCAGAACGCCCTTCATATTCAGTATCGATCCTCGTAAGCTCATCCTGCATCGATTCTCTCAGAGCCCGTAAACGTTTGATATAACCAAAAAAATCTTCCGCACGCAGGAAGAAGCCACGATGCGTTTTCTTATTCCACACCAACCTGAGTGCGTTAGCGAGGGGCTGAACAGGATTGAGGGTCTCGTCCGAATCAATCTCAGCGCTTCCGACCGTGATCATACCGGCGGCTTTAGCCAGCGCTTCCAACATCGTGGATTTGCCGGAACCATTCTCGCCGATGAATATCGTGATCGGTTTTTCGAAGGATAGACGCTCAAAGGATTTAACCAGAGGGATTGAAAAGGGATAAGCATCCGGAAGATCACCGGTGTCGTTCAGTCTCATTTCGCGCAAATGGATCTTCAATGTAGAAACTCCGGAGTGGTTAACTCTGATTGTGCTCTTAATTATAAACGAGTTGACCGCCCTATAAATCTACCCGGATGGTCAGCTGGTGTACAAGAAATTAAAACCCACAACAGAATTCGTTGTGGGTTTTGAACGGATTAATCTGACAGCCTTATCAGTCCGTCCGATGCACCAGCCCCTGTTCCCAGGCATAGACGGCTGCCTGTGTTCGATCGGCGAGCTGCAGTTTACTGAGGATATTGCTCACATGCCCCTTGACCGTGTTCTCGGAAATAAACAACTCGTTTGCAATGTCACTGTTAGACATGCCCCGGGCGATCAGCCGCAGGACTTCCATCTCACGGTTGGTCAATTCAGTAAATGGATTGAAAGCTGCGCCTTTTGCGCCATTGATCTCCTGGATCACTCTTTCTGCAACGCGCGGGTGCAGCACCGCTTCACCGCGGGAAGCTTTCCGAACGGCGTCTGCGAGGTCGTCCATCATTACATCTTTGAGCACATACGAGATTGCGCCGGCTTGCAGCGCGGGGAAAATGAACTCATCCTGATGGTATGAAGTTAGAACGACAATTTGGGTTCGCGGGGTAATATCTTTGATCTTTCGAGTAGCCTCAACGCCGCCGATACCGCTCATCACCAGATCCATCAACAACACATCCGGCAGATATTCCATTGCAGCTTCAATTGCCTCCTCACCAGAGGAAGCTTCGCCGATCACCCTAAAATCCGGCTGCGCATCCAGATAAGCCTTAAGTCCTTGCCGAACAACTTCATGGTCATCAACAAGCAGGATGGTAATTTTTCGCGTCAACATCTTATAGCTCCAACTTCCGATAAGGATATTTCAATATGATCTTGGTGCCCTGTCCTAAGCGGCTGTCTATCACGAGTTCGCCGCCAATCAATTCAGCTCGCTCCTTCATGGATTTCAGTCCCATACCAGTCTTCCTGGGCTGATCGACCTGGAAACCTTCACCATCATCGCGGATGGTCAATAACATAAAATCAGACCGGAAATTAAAAACCAGATCGACTTTTTTCGCATGGCTGTGCCAGGCGACATTCGCCAGGGCTTCCTGGATGATCCTGAAAATTCCTTTTTCCACCTCCAGCGGAAGGCTTCGCTCACCCCGGATGTGTGTAATGATCTCAATTTCATTCCGCTTACACCAAGCTCCTGCATAATCCTTGACGGCAGCGATCAGCCCTTTGCCTTTCATCTCAACAGGTCGTAATTCCTGGATCAGGTCTGTCAATTCCTGCCTCACTTTCCCGATCAGAAGATCCGCTTCAGAAAGGTGTTGGCGGGCTTTTTCGGGGTTGCTCTCAAAGCGTGACCGGGCCGCGCCAAGCTGGGCGGACGCAGCAAACGCTTGCTGCTTCACACTATCGTGCAGGTCTCGGGCAAGCCGGTTCCGTTCTTCCAGAACGGAGAGTTCCTGGCGGCGGTCCAGCAAATTCTCTAATTGTTCAGCCATACTGTTCAGGTCGTGGGTCAGCTTCCCGATCTCGTCATCACGCTTGTCTCTGACAACGGCTGAGAAATCCCCCCTCGACCATGAATGCGCTGCCTGGGAGACATTTGAAAAGCGTTTGGTCAGGCCGTTAGCGGTCAACATACCAAATATGGAACCTAAAATCCCCGCAAATAAAGTGAATATCAACAAAGAACGCCCTAACGTTGATACCAGTTCATTGACCGGGAGGAACTGCCATGGAAAACGCTTGGTTGTGAAGACGATTACACCGACCAGGTTTCGTTCGACATCCATCACCGGATCCGGGACGGCAGGGCTTGTTTCTTCGGCTGCCGTGGGTTCGAAACGAAATACCGGGATCGCGCCGACGATCCGGTTTCCGGGTTCCACCTTGGCGTAAAGTTCATTTTGGTTTTCGACGCCTTTGAGAGCAGCTTTTAATGGCGTTTCCAAACCATCGAGATAATCATAAGAAATTTGCGAACCGATGTCTTCTTCCGGCACAATATCATGCGGGATCGCATCAACAAGCGTTCGGTCATTGAGGAGATAATAAAAATTTAAGAAATCCTGGGCTTTCATCTGAAGTTCCAGATTGCCAAGGATTAACAAAGGCCGGGTTTCCAGGACGGATCCCTGAACGTCTTCAAGGTAGGCTCTTGCGCCATCGACATCGGGGGGTTCTTCGGAGAAAAATTGCTGAACTTGCGGCGTCCATTCAGCTCGCAGATTCGAGATCAGCGTTTCGGGTGTCAGATCGAGGTTGTTGACAAAATAAGACATCAACAATATCACCAGAATCAACTCTACAACGACCAACGCCGCGACTGTGACTAAGGAATAGCTTATCGTTAGGCGCCAACGAAGAGACCTGAATGAAGTCCGTAGGTCTCGGAGAAAGAGAGATTTCCGCTCCTGTCGCTGTTTGATCCTGATCACCTGCTGAGTATCCATATTTTTTCAAAAGACTAGTACTAATTTTTGAGAGTAATTGTGTCCCAGTATGGTCATAACCCGGAAAAACTTACCCCTATTTTACTAGGAAATGGATTAATTTAAACCATTCTGCAGTAGGGTATGAAATAACCCGGTCGAATAATGCTATACATATTTGATTTTGATAAGATAGGTCACAGAGAGCAATACATCAATTCATTCTCAAACAGAACAAATGGAGAAATCTTTCTGAAACAACGAAACACCTCGGAGTCCAGTCCGAGGTGCTTCTAAGAAGCAGTGGTGCTCGTGAAAACAACAATGCTCTCTTAATTTAGTATAGTGCAAGGCCTTCTCCCAATCAATAACCTGTTTGAGATTTCAGACGCAGTGTGCGTGGAACCAGGAGGTGATGGTAATCCCAATCACAAAAACCTGCAAATCTCAATGTCTCTGGATTTTATTCAATCTATTAGGAGAAGATAAACATGTTTAAAAAGAAACTAATTGTGTTTCTGAGCTTCCTTCTCGTTGCCAGCTTTATTTTGACAGGCTGCAAGACTGCGACGCAAGCACCAACCCAGCAAGTAGCGACCGAAGCATCGACGACCACCGAAGATGTTACAGAAACCACTGAAACCGTCCCCGCTGAACAAGGCACCGTCAAAGAATTGGACGTCTACCGCGTAGCAATGCTTGCGGATATGACCAGTTCCAATGTTTGGAACCTCTTCGGTCCTGGTGCATCGACCTATAACTATGTTGTTCAGGCGAATTACTGGCCAACCCTTTATGGCTTGAGCGACAAGACCTTCAGCCTGATTCCCTTCCTTGGTGCTGATTTTGCTTCACCAGTCGAACAAGAAGGCGACTTTTTTGTGACTACAATTCCCTTAAAGGAGGGTTTCACCTGGTCAGATGGCAGTGAAGTTACTGCTGAAGACATCGCATTCACAGCCCAAGTCGCTAACGACTTCCAACTCGGTGGAAACTGGGGATACTTCACGAACGGTGTCGATCATATTGAAGCCATTGATTCTAAAACCGCAAAAATTTACTATTCAGCAAAACCTGGCCTGGCACAGCACCAGTACGGCACGCTCCAGGACACCATCGTTCAGAAAGCATTTTGGGAACCGCTGTTAGTAGATGCTTATGATTCACTCAATGCAATCGCAGATCTGGATCCTGAAAGTGATGAATATGTCGCAGGGTTAGCCGAAGCACAAACAATACTTTACAGCGTCCCCGGTGACGGTGAACCGATTGCCGGTCCCTTTGCCTTTGACCAATGGGAAGTTGGCGCTTTTGTTGAGAACGGTGAGAACAACGACTATTTCTTTAAGGGCACCATGATCGAGCTTTATGATGATGGTACATATCGTGAGGTCAAAGATGGCGTATGGGATTTCCAGGCTTACGGTGAAGGAACCGGAAACCTGATCCTCTCCTTCGAAAACGGCCCCCATACCAAAGCAGTTGTTTACAGCATCTACAACCAGGATGCAGCCGTTTTGGCGCTGCTGAATGGTGAAGTGGATTATATCTACAACCCGAATGGTTACGGCCCTGGTCTTCGCGCTCAGTTGAATGGTAATGAAGATGTGGATGTTGTTGAAAATGCTCGCAATGGCTGGCGCTTTATGGCCTTCAATTTCAAACATGCCCCCATGGACGATATTGCCGCACGACAGGCGATCGCCTGCATGGTCGACAAAGAATTCCTGACCTCGAGCGTATTGCAAGGAGCAGCGATCCCGGTGAACACACCTGTTCCTGTTGGACAACCCTTCTGGTACAACCCGGATGTCCCGATCCTTTGCGAAGGCTTGACCGAACAAGAACGGATGGATTGGTCTGTCAATCGCCTGAAAGAAGCCGGTTATACCTGGGATACTGAACCCGTGTGGAACGAAGAACGCGGCGGTTCTGTTGACTGGGGTGTTGGATTGAAAATGCCCGATGGTGAATATGTTCCCGAACTGACCCTGCTTGCACCTTCCGCCGGATATGATCCGCTCCGTGCGACAGCCGGCGTGCTCATCGAACAATGGGCATCAAGTATTGGCTTCCCCGTCCGTGCTCAATTAACCAACTTCAATAACATTCTGAACGAAACACTGGGTGGCGGTGGTAACTGGGATATGTCAATCGCAGGCTGGAGTTTGGAGATGTACCCGAACCATTTGTGCCAGTTCTTCCTGGTTGAATGGGGTACTGAAGTCTTCGCTTTCACTGGTTATACGAGTGATGAACTTTCTGCACTTTGCCAGGACTTCATGACGACCGATGACCTGAACCATGCTCAAGAATTGGGGTATGAAATGCAGACGATCCTTGCTACGGATCTGCCGTATTTGTATTTGTTCTCCAATCCTGTTCAGGACGCATACAATGTTGCGAATGTTGAATATCCATACATTGAAGTATTAGGTGGCCTTGAGAACCTTTATGGCCAACAGATCAACGTCTTTGCAGCGGAGTAACCGCAAAATGAGATAAAAGCAATCCCATGGGGAGGGGAATTCATCCCCTCCCCAGATTGTTTAAACCTTTACATATCTGGCAGGCAACAATGAAAAAATATATCTTACGCCGAGTAATACAGATCTTATTCACATTGATTATCTTCCAAACCCTGCTGTTTGTTATTCTGGATGCACAACCAGGAGATATTACTAACCTCTATCTCCTCAACCCTAAAGTGACACCAGAAGCGAGAGAACAAATGCGGGTTGCATTAGGGTTGGATAAACCTCCACTTATCCGGTATAGCCAATGGCTCGGGAACTTTGTTCAGGGTAACCTTGGAGTCTCCTTTAGCAATTATCCCCGTCCT
Source organism: uncultured Chloroflexia bacterium (assembly GCA_963748065.1). Lineage (GTDB taxonomy): Bacteria > Chloroflexota > Anaerolineae > Anaerolineales > Anaerolineaceae > Brevifilum. Next base: position 21,959 of record CAVVHL010000015.1, read on the forward strand.
GTAATGGATATCATCCTGGAGCGTGCACCAAGGACCCTGACCCTCTTCCTCACCAGTCAGTTGATATCATTTATTCTGGGATATTTCCTTGGCAAACAATTGGCATGGCATCGCAACACTTTCTTTGAATATTCAATGACGATCGTTGGTGTTGTACTTTATACGATCTTCACCCCATGGTTTGGGTTAATGATGATCTACTTGTTCGGAATCCAACTTAAGTTGTTGCCGATAGGGAAATTCCTTGACCCAAGTCTGTGGCGAGGTGTTGAAATTCCCGCCAACACAATATTCTATTACATGATTCTTTCGATGGTTGTCGCCGCTGTACTCTATGTCCTCCTTTCTTTTCTCACCAGGAAGACCAGCCGATTCTTGCGTCAAACGACACAAATTGGCGGATTTTTCATTTTGATCGCTTTGATGATCTTCGTCTGGAGTTTGACGCCATATGGTTACCTTGCCGGCGATATCGTTAAGCATATGATTCTGCCGGTTCTGGTATCCACCCTGGTTTCCTTCGCAGGTACGATGCTCCTGATGCGTAACACCATGCTTGAGACTTTGCGGGAGGACTTTGTTATGGCGGCCCGGGCTAAAGGATTGTCAGAACATGTCGTGCGGGATAAGCATGCAGCACGGAACGCGTTCCTGCCTGTGTTCACCAATTTGATCATCGCGATACCCTTTGCCCTAAGCGGTGGCATCATCACTGAAACGATCTTCTCCTGGCCTGGAATGGGTTTGACTCTATTGCAGGCAGTTAACCTGGAAGATATCCCTCTGGCGATGGGCACGTTGAGCTTCATTGGCGTGCTGGCCCTCAGCGCACATCTGGTTGCGGATGTCGCTTACGCCTTCCTCGATCCACGCATCCGCTATCAATAGGAGGTCATTATGCAAGCAACCTCGATTCAACCCAAAATAAAAACTCCTCTTTGGCGTGTTCGGTTGAAACTTGCCTGGAAAAATTTTCAATCTAACTGGAAGCTTTTTACCAAAAACCCGATTGGTGTGATTGGATTGGTGATCATCATCATCTTTGCCCTGATGGCCATCTCTCACCCGATTTTGATGAAATATGTCTGGGAGCCGCGTATATATGATCCTGTGATCGGCTATGATTTTGAAATCTTCGCACATCCCTCTCCCCCTTCAGCACGTCACTTGTTGGGAACAGACCCGTTGGGACGAGATATTCTCAGCCAATTGTTGTATGGCACCCGCTTCAGTTTTGTCCTGGGGATCTCTGCTGCCCTGATCTCGGTGATCATTGCAACAACCATCGGCGCGGTCTCCGCTTATTACGGCGGTGTCGCCGATATGATCTTTATGCGGCTGGCAGATGTCGTTACCATGATGCCGTTCATCGCCATCCTGGTGGTGTTATCAGCCATGTTTGAATTCACCGGGTTCACCCTCGCATTGGTTTACGGCCTTCTGGTTGGTTTTGGTGGCCAAACCATCGTGATCAAGTCACAAGCGTTGAGCATCAAGGTTAAACCTTATATCGAATCCGCCCGGGCGTCCGGCGGCGGTAACTGGCACATCATCGTGACCCACATGCTGCCGAACCTGCTCCCGATCTCATTCCTCTACATGATGTTCACGGTAACCAATGCCGTCTTTGCAGAAGCTGCCTTATCCTTTTTCGGGTTACTGAACATCCGGATGAGTTGGGGAATCATGATCAATACCGCCCAGGCAGCAGGTTATCTGCTGGCGGGACCGGAATATCTTTACCTGTTATTACCCCCTGGCGTCGCGATCACCCTGCTTTGCTCCGCGTTCTATATGGTCGGCGGGCAATGGATGAGATCGTTAATCCTCGCTTGCGGGAACGCTAAAAATGGAGACTGACATGATAGAAAATATGCTCCAGGTTAAAGACCTGACCATGCACTATAAAACCTCCAAAGGCGAGGTCTCTGCGGTCAACAATGTCTCGTTCAATGTTAAAAAAGGCCAGTCCCTTGGTCTGGTCGGCGAATCCGGCTGCGGAAAGACATCGATCGCTTTTTCCCTGATCCGGTTGTTGCCGGATAATGCCGTGATCAAAGGCGGTGAAATTTTACTGGACCACGAAAACATCACGGCAATGGATAAGAAAGAGCTGTTGAAAGTCCGGTGGAAAGATATTTCAATGGTCTTTCAGGCTGCGATGAATGCTCTTAACCCAATTTTTAGCGTTGGCGATCAAATCGTCGAAGCGATCCAGGTACATGATCCGAACATCGGCGTTAATGGCGCTAAAGAAAAGGTCGCTGAGCTCTTCACAATGGTCGGTCTCGATCCGAAGTTGATCGACCGTTACCCGCATGAATTCTCCGGTGGGATGCGGCAGCGCGCCGTGATCGCCATGGCGCTCGCCTGCAATCCAAAGGTGATCATCGCGGATGAACCCACCACTGCCCTCGACGTGATTGTGCAAGACCGGATATTGAAACAGCTCAAAGAGATCCAGGAAAATCTGGATATGAGCATGATCTACATTTCTCACGACATCGCCGTGATCGCCGAAGTGAGCGACCGGATCGGCGTCATGTATGCCGGACGGATGGCGGAACTGGCCGATGCGAATGATATCTTCAAACATCCCATCCATCCCTACACGTTCGCTTTAATGGGCGCTTTCCCAAGCATCATAGGCAGAAAAAAAGAATTGATAACCTTGCCCGGAGAACCACCTGACCTGCTGAATCCACCTTCCGGCTGCCGGTTCCACCCGCGCTGTCCGCGTGCTACAGATCAATGCACGCAGGAAACACCCCCCTTCATCGAACACAGCCCTGATCATTATGCGGCATGCTGGCACCCCATGGAGGTCGAAAATGACTGAAATGAAAAGTCTCGTAAAAGTTGAACACCTTGAGAAAAAGTTCCCGGTGAGCTCGGGACTCTTCAAAACCTCAAAATCCTTCATTCACGCCGTGGATGATATTAATTTTGAAATCGGTTACGGCTCTTCGTTGGGTCTGGTTGGTGAATCGGGCTGCGGCAAGACCACGACCGGCAAACTGCTCACCCGTCTCTATGATCCCACCGATGGTCATATCTTCATCAACGATCCAAAGTCCGGACAGGTGGACCTGGCAACACTAAAGGGGAGTGCGCTCAAAGAATTCCGCAGTCGGGTCCAGATCATTTTTCAGGATCCTTATGAATCACTCAATCCCCGACGGACGATCTTCGACACCGTGGCTGAACCGCTGGTCGTTCAGGGCATGGGCAATATCACCCAGCGTGAGGAGCAAGTCGCAGCTCTGCTTGAAACGGTTGGCTTGACACCTGCATCAAGTTTTATGTTCCGTTATCCACATGAACTGTCCGGGGGTCAGCGCCAACGTGTGGCTATCGCCCGGGCTCTGGTGGTCAATCCGTCTTTCGTGGTCGCGGATGAGCCTACCTCCATGCTGGATGTGTCGATCCGGATCGGTGTGATGCAGTTAATGATGGAACTGGCGCACAGTATGGATGTCAGCTATCTCTATATCACGCATGACCTGGCTGTGGCGCGCTATATGTGTCAGCGGATCGCCGTGATGTATATCGGCAAGATCATCGAAAAAGCCCAGACCGAAGAATTACTTTCACACCCGCTCCATCCCTACACCCGGGCGTTGATCTCCGCCGTTCCGGTGCCGGATCCGAGTTATCAGCGGCAGGCTATCCCGATCAAAGGTGGTGTCTCTGCACCGATCGATCCACCCAATCAATGCCGCTTCTATGCCCGGTGCCCTTTGGCGGATAATTTCTGCCGGGACAACCCTCACCCTCCCCTTGAAGACAAAGGCGATGCGCATTTCGTCGCCTGTTACAAAGTCTGATCGTGTTGGTAAATCCAATCAAAAAGACCTGCCATTTCGAATGACAGGTCTTTAATTTTTACAAATCCTTATTTCGGATCATTCCTGAAAACCGGCCCATCAAAGCAGGCCAGCCAACCGGGCGGCAAGGCTGGGTCGGCGGATTGTGGGACTTCACAGCTCCCACAAAGGCCCATCCCACAACGCATCAGAGCCTCCCAGGAGAGCTGATAGGGGACGTTATATGCCTTACTGACCTCAGCAAGCGCAGAAAGCATCCCAGTCGGCCCACAGGCATATAGGGAGTCGATCTTGCCATGATTCAACTGCTCTTCAACGATTTCTGTCACCAATCCCTGATGCGCACGGCTGCCATCCTCGGTTGCTAGCAGCACCTCACAACCCAATGCAAGAAAGTCTTTTTCGAGCAGCAAACCTTGAACTGTTCTGGCGCCAAGGCAGACAGTCACATGACATCCCGATGCTGTCGCCTTTTCAGCCAGGGCATAGAGCGGCGCAGCACCATACCCACCGCCAACGAGTAAAACAGACCTTCCCGAGAGCGCAAACCCTCGTCCGAGGGGCCCTTTGACCCAGACACGGTCGCCAACCCTTAATTGGTGCATGGCATGACTGAACGGTCCGACGTCCACGATCATCAGGCTCATCGGTTCGGCAGCTGCGATGCTGAACGGTTTCTCCCCAACACCCGGCAGCCAAACCATCACGAACTGCCCCGGTTCTGTGTCAATATCGCAATCACAGGAAAGCCAAATGGTTGAATCATTGATGACTTTGACCGATTTGATCTTTAATCGCACGGAAAGAGCCGTTCATGGATGAACCGCCTTTCCGATGATGTCAGTGATGTCTTCAATCTGGTGGTCGTTCATAAACTCGATCATTTCATTGGCTATCAAGCTGAAAGCCTCCTGACCACGGTACCAAAGCGCGGAACCGACCCCGACAGCAGTAGCACCTGCCATCATCATCTCCACCGCGTCACTTCCGGTCAATACACCGCCGGTGCCTATGATTGGGACCGAAACTGATTGGAAAATCTCCGCCACGCAGCGCAGTGCAATCGGCTTGAGGGCTGGGCCGGAAATACCGCCAGTACGATTGGATAGCATGGGCATGGCTGCATCTGCGTTAATCACCATGCCGGGCATGGTGTTGATCGCGGTGATTGCGTCCGCGCCGGCATCTACCACTGCCTTTGCGATGCGCCCGATATCAATGACATTCGGTGCAAGTTTCACGGCGATCGGGATCTCACCGACTTCCGCTTTGACGGCCCGTGTAACCTCGGCGGCAGTTTCTGGCCTCGCCGCGAATGGGGTCCCAAAATCATCCCGCACATTCGGACAGGAGATATTAACCTCGATCAGATCCGGTTCTGCGCCTGCGATAATACTTGCCACCTGACCGAACTCCTCAACCGTTCCCCCGAAGATACTGGCAAACAACGACACGCCCAGCGGTGTAAGCACTTTTTTCGCTGCCCTGAGCAGTTCAACTTCCGCTTCAGCTCCCGGGTTGGTCAGGCCGATCGCGTTCAGGAGTCCGCTGCCCCAATCCACCATCACCGGGTTCGGATGGCCTGCACGGGGATTGAGACCACAGCTCTTGGCCGTCACCGCCCCCGCGCCGGAAAGTCGCCACTCGTTTGAGCAACGTTGCACTGGTTCCCATCACGCCGGAGGCCAGCACCAGCGGGTTGCGGAGTGTGAGATTGCCGATCTGGATTGCAAGTTTAGGTTTCGGTGTCAAACAATCTCCTTCGGATATGTAACGATAAATGGCTATACGAATGCTTATCTATCCTTAATAGGTAAAAATCTTGCGGAATTCATCAATCGCGGTAAAATTATATCCTAACTCCAGCGGGCGTCGCCAAGTGGTAAGGCAGTAGCTTCCCAAGCTACTATTCGCGAGTTCGAATCTCGTCGCCCGCTCTTTTGTTTTAAGGTGCTTTCTAAGCCACCAGGACGCTTCCTAACGAACGGAGGCGTATTTTGCAGGTAAACGTTGAATGGAGAAATTTTCTATTCATTGAACGAGGCATAAGTATTACTTGACAAGTGGCGAAGACTGTACAACATGGAGCAGCCACATAGTTCGCTGGTTTTTCATCTCCCATTACCTATGGCTCTATTAGTTCAATCTATACATTTTCTATCTGTTGAACTTCATAATGATTGGTACTTATTTGGTGTCAGATCCATCTGACTGAGATCACCCCTCCCCAGCAGATGCTTGTGCATAGATGATATTTGGGGTATTGTGAGTATTAGTTCATTCTTGTCCAATTGTCTGTTTTATTTGAATCCCACCTTTTTAAGTCAACCCCTTAAATGACAATTGCATATTGTTGCTTCACTGCATAAGGGTCTAACATAACAGCTTAGGTAACTATCCGTTCGTGTTCGACCGGGGATGGTATTCATGTGCCTAAATAGATCTACTTCTCGTTCATCTTCATTCTTGTTGATCATTACATTGTTATTTGCGTTGACCTTTTCCGCCCAGGATATCATACCTGTTCAAGCGGCAGGGGTTCGCCATGTCAAACCAGCTGCAAGCGGAACGGGGGATTGTTCCAGTTGGGAGGATGCCTGTACATTACAAACCGCGCTAACCGACGCGATCAGTGGTGATGAAATTTGGGTCTTTGCCGGGACTTATACCCCTGGTCCACTTCGCACGGATACCTTCCAACTAAAGGCTGGCGTCGGTCTCTATGGTGGTTTCTTTGGGACTGAGACGGTACGCGATGATCGTATCCCAACAGTTTTTATTACCACCCTCAGCGGTGATATTGGCACGCAAGAAGATAACAGCGACAATTCATATCACGTTGTCACAGGCGTAACCGGGGCGACCAGCGCGACGATTCTGGATGGCTTCACTATCACTGGGGGAAATGCTAATGGCGCTACTAGTCCCAATAATTGCGGTGGCGGGATGTACAACCCTACCAGCAGTCCAACATTAGATGAACCTTACTTTCATCGGCAATTCGGCTGGCATTTGTGGCGGCGGGATGACCAACACATCAAGCAGTCCGTGGCTTACGAACGTTACTTTTGGCAATAATTCGGCTGGGTCGAGAGGTGGCGGGATGTATAACTTTACTAGCAGTCCGCATCTTTGGAACGTTACCTTCAGCGAAAATTCGGCTGGGTCGGAAGGCGGCGCAATGTACAACGACAACCAGCAGTCCTAACTTTTGGAATGTTACCTTTAGCGATAATTCGGCTTGGATCGGAAGGCGGCGGGATGTATAACTTTACCAGCTATCCAATAATCTATAACACGATCTTCTGGGGTAATACAGCTCCTAACGGTGCGCAAATTTTCAACGCCACTGCTGGGGCTCCCATTGTAAACGATAGTGTCGTGGAGGGCGGGTGCCCTGCTTTAAGCACTTGTACGAACATCATCATTACTGACCCCCATCTCGGTCCATTGGGAGATTACGGCGGTTTCACCCCAACTATCCCGCTCATGATGGGTTCATCTGCAATTGACGCGCTCCCAACTGGTACGAATGGCTGCGGCACAACTATCACAACCGACCAGCGTGGGGTGGAACGTCCGCAAAGCTCTGATTGTGACATCGGCGCGTTTGAGCAAGATGACTTCACCGCACCCAGTGTGATCTCATTCAACCTGAAGACACCGGCTACAAATCCCACTAATGCGGAGACGCTCACCTTCCTGGCTACATTCAGCGAACGGATGGCGGATGTGGATATTGCTGATTTCGTTAATAACTCTTCAAGCACTGCAACAGTCACCGCTGTCTCCTATGTTACCAACGGCATGTATGATGTGACAATCTCTGGTGGCGATTTGGCAAGTTTCAATGGTGAGGTCAACCTCAATTTTAGTACGTCAGCAACCATTACAGATCTGGCCGGTAATGTTCTGCCGGTTACCGAACCTGGCATTGACCAGACCTACGAGATTGATACAATTGCACCGGACACGCAAATTGACACCCAGCCTGCCAATCCGAACAACAGCACCAGTGCCAGTTTCAACTTCTCCAGTGCAGATGTCTCATCCACGTTTGAATGTTCACTGGAAGGTGGTGTTTATGCTGGCTGCACTAACCCCAAGAACTACACCGGGCTAGAAGAAGGTTCACACATCTTCGCAGCCCGCGCCAAAGACACGGCGGGCAATGTGGACGCCACTCCGGCTTCCTACACCTGGGTGGTCGATACAACTGCACCAACGATCACGATCACCGAACCTGACACCAGCGCAGCGCTGAGCAAAACCATCACAGCCAGTGCTTCGGACGGCACGTTGACGATGAGCAATACCACCGGTATAACCTGTGATGGCACCTTGACGTTTGTTACGTATTCCAGCCAGATATTTTCATCTGAGTTCTGATAACGGCATAAAGGTATGTTATAAGGCAGTAGACGCTCTCGCGAATACCGCTTACAACCTGTCTGAGGCTATCTCAGGCATCGATACAACTGCGCCGACGATCACGATCGCCCAACCTGACACCAGTCCAGCGCTGAGCAAAACCATCACAGCCAGTGCTTCGGACGGCACGTTGACGATGAGCAATACCACCGGTTCAACCTGTGATGGCACCTTGTCGTTTGTTACGTATTCCAGCCAAACATTTTCATCTGAGTTTGATAATGGCACAAAAGTATGTTACAAGGCAGTAGACGCTCTCGGGAATACCGCTTACAATCTGTCTGAGGCTATCGAAGGTATCGATACCACTGCACCAACGATCACGATCACCGAACCTGACACCAGTCCAGCGCTGAGCAAAACCATCACAGCCAGTGCTTCGGACGGCACGTTGACGATGAGCAATACCACCGGTATAACCTGTGATGGCACCTTGACGTTTGTTACCTATTCCAGCCAGGTATTTTCATCTGAGTTTGATAACGGCATAAAGGTATGCTATAAGGCAGTAGACGCTCTCGCGAATACCGTTTACAACCTATCTGAGGCTATCACAGGCATCGATACAACTGCACCGACGATCACGATCACCGAACCTGACACCAATGTAGCGTCATACAAAACCATCACAGCCAGTACGCCGGACGGGACGTTGACGATGAGCAATACCACCGGTTCAACCTGTGATGGCACCTTGTCGTTTGTTACGTATTCCAGCCAAACATTTTCATCTGAGTTCTGATAATGGCACAAAAGTATGTTACCAGGCAGTAGACGCTCTCGGGAATACCGCTTACAATCTGTCTAACGCTATCGAGGGCATAATTCTATTTACCATATTCCTGCCGGTGTTTCTGCGCTGAAATCTCTGCCAAAAATATGCAGGGAGACTATCCCATCTACCTGTCTCACTGCCAAAAGGCCTTTCCAGTAATACATATCAACGTTGGCTGTTGACCTTACCCCAAAATATATACCAGCCATTATGATAGTCAAACCGACTGAACATGGGTGGGTTGAATTAAGATAGCCATAGGCACAGGGGGTAATATCATAGCGAACCATGTGGTCGAACCTTGATGAAATCCTCACCTCAATAAAGCAGAATATTCCGATAAATTCGAAGTAAATTTGTCGTAACGAATTATGCTCAAGGTCCTTGAGTAGGCATAAAGAGATTCGAATCAATTATCTCGCGAATCATGACATGATTCCAGTAAGTATATAAATAAGGTACTTTATTTAGCATGCATTTTTGTTGATAAAGTCCAACAGAAAAATCTATATGAATTCGGTATATAATTAGATATATTAAATCCCACACCATCAAGATATAAAAGACACATAAACGCGAATGACTGGGGTAATGAGCAGCCCAAGGTACCGCCTAAGGCTTTACGAGGGGATGTTAAAATGGAAATATTAGAAAAAGATATCCTGGAACTCGCCGAGAGCATCATCAATACGATTCGTCACCCTTTGATCGTTTTGGATAAATGACCTCAGGGTAATCACTGCCAGCCGTTCCTTTTATGAATTCTTTAAAGTAAAACCTGAAGAGACTATAGGGCAACTTGTCTATGACTTAGGCAATAATCAGTGGGATATCCCCAAGCTACGAGAATTATTGGAATCCATCCTGCCCAATAAATCACACTTTGATAACTATATTGTTGAACATAATTTTGAAGCTATCGGCAGGCGTATCATGGTATTAAATGCCAGCCAGATGCAAGGGTTGCCAGAAAAGGAACAGGTCATCCTTCTGGCCCTCGAGGACATCAGCCAGCGCAGATATTTTGAAGTTAAATTGGAAAAAGTCCCAATACCATTGGAAGTAGATAATAAATCCATATCAAGATCTCTTGAATACACCCAAGGTATTTTAAACACTATTCGTGAAATCTCTAATTGTTTTAGATAATGATCTTAGGATATTGTTTGCCAGCCGTTTCTTTTATGAATTCTTTAAAGTAAAACCTGAAGAGACAATAGGGAAGCTTATTTATAACATAGGCAACAATCAGTGGGATATGCCCAAGCTGCGGGAACTGCTGGAATCTATTCTCCCCCATCAAATAACCATTGAAAACTATGAGCTTGAACTCGATTTTATGACCATCGGCAAGCGTATCATGCTTATAAATGCCAGGCAGATCCAAGGGTTGCTAGGAAAGGAACAGATCATCCTTCTGGCCATCGAGGACATCACCGAAGCGAAACAAGTGGAGGAGGAAAGAATCAGGAGTTTGGCAAGATTCCCTGACGAGAACCCCCACCCGGTTTTAAGGATATCCAAAGAGGGAAAAATCATTTATGCTAACGAACCCAGCAGAGCTATGCTAAATATGTGGGGCAAATCAGTCGGAGAAAATGTACCTACAAATTGGAAAAATAATATCTCCAAATCGTTTAAATCTGGTGATATCCTGGAATTTATAGAAATTGTTGAGAGCAATACTTTTTCATTTATCCTTTTACCAATTACAGAAATGGATTATCTCAATGTCTATGGGAAGGACATAACCGATACGCGATCGCGCATATCGACTTTTAAATTCCCTCAACGAGGCTTCTACTGCCATGGAGTCAATTCTGGATTTTGAAGAGGTTTTCAGCGTGATCAATAAGCAACTCAAAGAGTTTGGGTTTTTTACAGTGCTATTTCAGGTTGATGAAACCCAAACCAACATTTCACCACGATTTCTTTCCATGGAATCAAAAGTATTCAAGGCTTTAGAAAAACTTCTGGGGTTAAAAATGTCGGATTTATGGATTCCGATCGAATCGATTGACGTTTTTAGTCATGTTGTACAGGAAAAAGAAACTGTTATTTCGGAAAATATATTTCAGTTAATTAAACAGATGATGCCCCACCATTTTAAAAAGATTGTGACTATTGTTCCAAAGTATCTGAAAGAAATGAATGGTATTTTTGCTCCTCTGATAATTGAAGATGCTGTTAAGTGGGTCCTCGGAGTATCCTCGAAGGACCTTACCAAGGCAGATATCCAAGCTATCACAGCCTTTGCTCATGAGATGGTAAACACCTGGAATAGAACCAAATTAATACAGGATCTGAAAAAAACCATAGAGGGAACCATCCACATACTCGCAGCAACCGTTGAAACACGTGATCCGTATACAGCCGGCCATCAGGAAAATGTATCTGAACTGGCTGTCGCCATTGCTAATGAAATGCATCTTACTGAACAGCAGGTTGAAGGCATTCGTATGGCTGGATTGATCCACGATCTGGGAAAGATCCAGGTTCCAGCAGAAATTCTAAGTAAACCTGGAAAGATATCTGAACTTGAATTTGAATTGATCAAAATACATCCCCAGGTCGGTTATGATCTTTTAAAAGATATTGAGTTCTCATGGCCGATAGCCGATATAGTTCATCAACACCATGAGAAGATGGATGGCTCTGGTTACCCGCAGGGGTTGAAAGGTGACGAGATTTTAATTGAGGCCAGGATCCTGACTGTGGCAGATATCGTTGAGGCCATGTCCTCCCACCGACCATATCGGCCTGCATTAGGCATTAAAAAGGCTTTGGATCAAATCAAGCAAGATAGGGGTGTTCTATTGGATACCCATGTCGTTGATGCTTGTTTGAAGATATTTAAGGAGGGGTATCAGTTACCGGAGGATTAATAATTTCAAGCTTTCTGATCAGGGTGAAGTGATTACTAAATTTAGGCGAATGGGGGCAATCGCACGGTATTTTTCAAATAAAGAATTTACTTGCGGTATATCAAAAGATAATAATTTCTATGTTATTTTAAGATAAAAGTTATCGAAACCACACCCTCACGGACTTAGATAAATATCCATATTTGTATACAGAATCATAATCTTCAATATCCTTAGATGCGAACTTCAAACCTGACAGAAGATAACTCTATTTTTATGGGATGATATTTTTATGCTAGGGCTCGCGACCGAGCGAATTTTGGAGCGATTCCTATAGGGTTATATTCTTTCATTTATCAGAGAATATTTGTATACCAATGGTTTGCGTTACCTGCAGACGGTTTTATCAGACAACTCCTTTGCAATCAATACCTTGCAGGTGAAATGCCTGACCATGCAGTTCAGTATCTAGGGGGATTGTGCATTATTAAAAGATTAGTATTGAAATTGTCGTCACGTATGCATATCTAATATATGATATATTGTTATTATATTTAATCGGATCCCACAAAAGATACATCGAACACAAACACTTAATTTTATGGGGAGGTTTGAATGGTCCATAAAAAATTTTTTATTTTCATTATGTCAATGATTCTGCAAGTATTCATGTTAATGGGCTGCAGCTCAACTCCGGAACAGGTTATGCCAACGACCGAACAAACATCTGTTCCTACGGACCAAACGTACCCTACTATTGAAGAAACCTCTCTCCCGGCAGATCCAATTACTCCTCCGGTTGAGGACAATTCTCCTACACCGGAAGTATCTAAAGTATGGTCAGATGACTTCGAGGATGAGAATTTGGACGGGTGGGATACTTGGAATGCAGATGGTAGTTTTTATGTAGAAAACGGCATATTAACATCAACGCTTAGAGGTGATTTATCTCACCTAAGCTCAATATTATTTGGAACCTGGAGTTTCGATCTATATATAGATCCTAATGATTCAGGAGCGACGCATGAGTTTCGTTTTACAGAAGGGGTAACCAACTTTCAGAATTTAGAAATAAGACAATTCCAAAATACTCAGATATGGATCACCACCCAAAACGATTACTCTGAAACATTTCGTACCTATGTGGATTTGGGGGAAAAATTAGAGGGTTGGCACCATTTTGATATAACGAAAGGTGAGAGCGGTCTGATTAAGGCTTACCTGGATGGTGAATTTCTATTCGGGCATTTCGATGAAAGGTCATTCAATTCTGAAATCATTAATCATCATGTATTGTTGTAAAGGTCCTGTGTTGGACAATCTGGAAGTTCAAGACCAGATTATTGAAATCTTACCAAATGAATAACACAAGAAAAGTGACCTGACTTCATACATGTAACAATCTCTATGAGAGACTAGCGAGTTGGATTTGGTTAGGTCGAAAAAAGATTTTCACGGATTTATTTGTTGTGTCACACGCCTGAACGTTTAGGTACACATATAGACGGAATACACGTAGTCAGAAGAATTGAGTTGTAATAGCCGGTTAATCAACTTGCTTTAAGAGTAACAATCTGTACGACGTAAAAACCCCTGGATCATTTTTAATTGATTTCAGTAGGTCTCCAATATAAACGCGACACCGATTCATTGACAATATTAGGACATTAGCTCCACAATATTTTAAATTAAACAATTTTATCCAAAGCGTCCCAGCGGCTTTCTAAGCCACCAGGATGCCGCCTAACAAACGGAGGCGCATTTTGCTTATAGTGGGTGATCGGCGCTGTTAGTTAAAATCAAAACTAATTCAGAAATCTTTTGAATAGCCGGTTTGGTTTATGGAATGATTTTCTTTATAATCACAAATGAAAAGAAAGTTGTATCCCGATCTGGGAAACCCTATAGCTCCAACTCCACTAATAACACCCAAGCATTTTGTGATGCTGAACCTAAAAGAAGAATAATGATTAATACAATACCATATAAACTGACTTCTTTCTGGAGCAAAATTCCTACTGAAAGTAAAACTAATGCCCCCAGACAAATAATGGGCATAATAAATCTCGAAGTAATATCGAGCTTTAGCCCTTTCTTTTGTTTATTTCTAGCTTTTCGTTGTTGAAGAATTGTATTAATTCCACCCACAATTCCTAAGATCATTATTAAAATTCCTAAACCAATTGAAGTAATATTTGGAATGAGGAAAAGTACAGCCAAGATAAAAATATAAAAAAAGCTATTAAAGGTAAGCGCTGCAAAAAGACGTAAATTTCCAGAGAATTTATTCCGAAACAGTTCTACATTTATCGAAATTGCAATAAATAATAATCCAATCAGAGTAACGCCAGCTGTTCCAGTTAGTAAATAGAAAGTTTCCCATGTGTGTATCGCTTCCGTAAACGTATCCATTTGTTCTTCTTTCTGCAATCCTGCCTATTTAGAATGATCTAATTCCCCTTCTTTAAAAGCAGCTTTAGCCGTCTAAATTTTCCTTCTCCTTGACACACTCTCCTTTTGTTAAAGCAGCTTGCTGGCCTCTTTCACTTTCTTGCTTTGACCGATCTAGATCTTTTTCTCTCGAAGTTTGGTGATGATTTGTTCGGAGGGGATAAAATTGTCTTCTTCCCATTACTAACCTCCAATTTCTCCAAATACTATCACAATATCTGGATCAGTTCTTAATAATCAGGTCAATTTTACATATAATTTTGGATTGGTCGGTGCAAAATGGAGAATTCATTTTTGCATTCACTCTAAAACTATTTTAGTATGGTTTTAGAGCGGCAACAAATTTGTATTTTTCCTATTAATATGTCATCAATTGGACACCTTCTGGTAACATGGACTTTCATCATCCAAATCTGAATGCCTGCTTTTATCTCCCCGAGCGGTAATAAATGCACCTACCATAAATAGGCTAGATGTGACACCTAACGCCCACGGACCAAGAGACGAAAGCAGAACACCGCCCAAACCGGGTGTAGCTATTTGGGCGAGGGTTTGCATGGAATTTGCTATCCCCAACGTGCCGCCGACATCTTCCTTATAGACAGCTTTTGTGATTTGACTGGTGAGAACGGTATTAAGAATTCCAGCACTCAATGCGATGGGAGCCAATACCACCAGCAACAGCCAAATGTTCTTTGTGAGCCCCCAGGCTAGCAATGTCACAGCCAATAAAATAACGCTGGAGGTGATTAATTGACGCTCTTTGAATTTGTCCGTTAGCTTACCAATTGCAAACCCTTGAACAAGCACCGAAAGTAGACCTACATAAGTTAAAACCAGTCCTGTATTTTGCACATCGAGATTCAAAACTGATTTTGCATATAAAGCAAAATTCGATTGGAAAAGTGTGAACGCAAAACTGTAAAATAAGCGTATCATCAACAACGGCCCAACACACGGCCGGCGCAATTCATCGACCAGGTTGGCAAGGTTGAACCGTGTGTGTGGATTGATGCGCATTTGCTGACGTTCTGAGGGCGGCAACGATTCTGGCAACCAGATGATGATGGCAATCAGATTTAAGAAGGAAAGTACAGCAGCAACAAAGGCAGGGACACTCAATCCAATCGTGCTTAAAAATCCTCCCATAACAGGGCCGATGATGAAACCTAGTCCGAAGGCTGCCCCGATTAGCCCCAATCTTTTCGCTCGATCTTTAGGTTCTGAAATATCCGTAATATATGCTCGTGCTAGAGAAGTGTTGCCTCCCAAAAGTCCATCCACTGCCCGGCTGAGGAAGATCATCCATAGGCTGTTTGCAAAACCGAGAAGCAAAAAACCAAGAACCGTCCCTGAGACAGCCAGGATCAAGAGAGGTCGCCTGCCGTAGCGATCTGATAACCGCCCAATGATGGGCGCTGCGATTAACTGTCCTATGGCATTAACTGTACCAAGTAATCCAACTAGCGTGAGGGTTGCGCCGAAATCGCTGGCATAAAAGGGAAGTAGGGGAAGGATCAGGCTGTAGCCCAGGAGATCCAGGAATACAAAACCAAAGATCAGGATGAATTGTTTGTTTTCAGATTTTTTCATAAATTTGTTCTCATTGCGGTTTGTAATGTCAGGACAATTTTTGACTTTTATTGGGATAACCAATTTACTCTATCCACTATCATAAAAACTATACTGCTATTTTTGCTTAATTTTTTGCATTTGTACAAGCTTGAATAGAAAATTTTCTAACACTAAACTTAGTTAATTACATTGGAGGCTCTTTTCTTTAACCGAATACAGAAATGCCCGTCCTATCTTAATCGGACGGGCATTTTGTTTCCTTCGATTTACAATTCTGTCTTACATCAGCAGGCTCATCACCGCTTTCTGGGCATGCAGGCGGTTCTCAGCTTCATCAAAGATCGCTGAGCGCCAGCCGAGGCCTTCCGTCTTGTCCATCACATCATTGTTCACTTCGTAGCCGCGGTCCGCGGGCAGGCAGTGCATGTAGATGGCTTTCTTGTCGCAGGTATCCATCAGTTCGCTGGTGGTCTTCCAGTCCTTGAAGGAATCCATGATCTCCTGCGATTTATCGAAGTCATATTCCCCAACCGGGGGCTGGAACAGGGTCACAGGCGCCCAGGCCTTGGGATAAACGGCGTTCGCGCCTTTGAAACCTTCTGCGAAATCGTTGGTGATCTTGAACGAGCCGCCTGCGTCATCGGCGTAGGTCTCGCACTGCTGGATGATATCGGGCGCCAGGTCGAAGCCCTTCGGATGCGCCAAAGTCACGTTCATGCCCAGCATGGTTGCATAGAGGATCGCCGACTGTGGGACCGCACGCGGTTTGTGCACGCTGGGTGAATAGGCCCAGGACATGGTGAAGTTCACGCCCTTGAAGCCGCCGAACTCTTCCTTCACCGTGAGCATATCGGCCAGACCCTGGAATGGATGGTAAATGTCATCTTCCATGTTCAGGACCGGGATATCAGACCAGCGAGCGAATTCCTGCAGCAATTTATGTGAGCCGCCATATTCCCATTCCACCGGGTCACCGTAGCAGCGGATTGCAATGGCATCACCCATTCGGCTGAGCACACGAGCCACATCAGAAACCCGCTCAGTGCTGTAGGCGACTTCTTTGCCTTCCAGTGCAGGGGTATAGATCTTGTTGGGGTCCAGGAAATGCGCGTGCCCGCCAAGCTGGGTCATGCCCGCCTCGAATGAGTTGCGCGTGCGCAAAGACTGGTTATAGAACAGCATAAAGAGTGTCTTCGTGCGCAGCAGGTCATCATGGAAAATGCCCATTGCCTTTTGCTGCTTCAATTCCTCTGCCACATCGAGGATCGTGTTAATCTCCTGAGGCGTGAAATCCGTTTCAGCTAAGAAATCACGACCTTTGAAACCTGTTGTCTTCATAAAATTCTCCTTTAATCACAATAATCGATATCATTGGTGGTCGAAACCATCTACCTGCATTGGCTGTTTTCGTAAAATTAACAGATTATTTGTAATAAATTTCTCCTTTTCACCTCGTTTTGTTTCAAGCAAAATTCAACACGAATTAATCCTTCATTCCGGATCGCTGCGAGGATCTTTTCTTTGGTTGCGGGCAGATCTCTGATCCAGACCCCAACGGCATCGTGGATCGCATTGATCACGGCCGGCGCGGTCGGTGTGATCGCCAACTCACCCATACCCTTTGCGCCGAACGGTCCCAATGGATGCGGTGGATCGACGACCGGGATAGCGACGATTTCGGGAATATCCCTGAAACGCAGCAGACCTAAATCCTTCAGACGAGTTGTTTGGGGGATGCCATCCTCGATCTGATACGATTCGCTCAAGGCATACCCCAAACCCTGCACAGCAGCCCCTTCGATCTGGCCGACGACGTTCTTATAGATGATCGGCGTACCAGAGTCATGCGCAGCAATCACTTTATGCACTTTGACTTCACCCGTCTCCTCATTGACAGACAGGATGATGGCCTGTGCGCCGAAGTCATACGCAAAGTGCAGTGGTGCGTCCGGCACATCCGGATGTGTTTCCGCGTGGTCTGGCGGAAGCTGTGTGGTCGGGGCGTCATAATGGGCTTCGAATGTGAAATCAATCCCATCCGCAGCTAGTTCAGCCAAAGAAATCAAATCTCGTCCGTTTTCCGTATCGACGAATTTCTCATTATCAATCGCAAGATTTTCTTTCGGGACCTGGAATTCGTTTGATATGGCTTCCCACAACTTCTCCCGCAGACCTTCAGCGGCTAGTCGAACGGCATTACCGGTCACAAACGTCGCCCGTGAGGCGGTCGTCATCCCGCCGTGGGGATCATAGCGGGTGTCTCCGGTGTGTACTCGGACCTTCGACATCGGCACACCAAGTATCCTGCGCTGTGATGGTCGCAGCCACCTGGACGGACCCCTGTCCCATATCTGCGGCGCCATGACGGATCAGGAATGTGCCATCTTCCTCTAGGCTGGCTCGCGCGCCTGCCTGGTCAGGTATGTTCATGCCAAGGCCAACATTTTTATAAGCGCAGCCAATGCCCACACCCAACTTCTCATTTTCACCCACTTCAGGAAGCTCGATTTCAGAGAGTTTTTGTTTCACTGCGGATAAGCATTCCACCATCCCAGCGCCAACATTCTTCGTGAGGACATCACCGGTGATGGTCACCTTGCCAATATCCAGAGCATTCTTCAACCGTGCGTCGATGGGATCCAGACCCAATTCATCGAGCATGTGCTGGACATGAATTTCAGCGGCGAATGTGGACTGCGGACTGCCGTAGCCTCTGAAAGCGCCGCAGGGATTGTTGTTCGTATGCACCGCATAAGTATTTACTTCCACATTCGGCACTTCATATGGACCGCATGCGAAGGCCATCATCCGGAACAGGACTGCCTCACCGGCAGAAGCATAAGCGCCTGTGTCGCCGTAGATATTGACCTCCGCGGCTTTCAGCATACCGTCTTTAGTTATCCCCATCTTGTAATGGAGTTCGGCTGCATGTCGTTTATAACTGACCAGGATCGATTCTGCCCGGCTCCAGTGGAACTTGACCGGGCGACCGGTGAGATACGCCGCCAAAGCGGCATGGATTTGTCCGGCCACATCCTCTTTCCCACCGAAGCCACCGCCCATATACATATGCGCGATCTCAACCTGCTCAACATCGACTCCCATGACATGTGCGACCTGGTGGCGGTCGTCAGTTGGACCCTGACTGCCGACATACACCTTGATTGTGCCATCGTCTTCTATGACGCCAATACTCGTTTCCGGCTCCATATAGGCATGTTCAATAAAAGGAACGGTATAGTCCTGCTCGTAAATCAGGTCCAATTCATCGAATCCTTTTTGGATGTCGCCTTTGCCGACATGCCAGTGGATCAGCACATTGGGTTGTTCCGGATTGGCCTCGATCAGTCTCGGGTGCAAGACTGGCGCATCAGGTTTGAGTGCATCGGTGATCGTTGCGACCACCGGCAAAGGTTCAATCTCCACCTCGATCGCGTCCAGCGCTGACTGCACCTGCTCTTCGGTTTCGCCAACCACGAGCGCTAACGTATCGCCAACATAAAGCACCTTTTCGGTACAGAACACACGTTGATCGGATTGAATGCAGCCAAAGATGTTCTCGCCGGGGATGTCCTTGCTGGTGATGATTCTGACGATCCCGGGCATCTGTTCCGCTTTACTGAAATCGACTTTCTTTACGATGCCATGGGGCACTTTGGCGCGCAACGCTTTACCGACAAGCATGTCCTTGAAACTCAGGTCATTGGTATACAACAATTTCCCGGTGAGCTTATCCAGCGTCAGATATTCATTCGCGGTATCTTCTGCAGTCCAGGTGCTTTCCTCGTCCCCACGCATGATTGCGGCGGCACGTTTGATCGCCTCGTCCATCCGGGCAAGGCCGACACACCGGCACAAGGTACCCGAAATAGCTCGTTCGATCTCCTGATCGGTCGGGTTGAGGTTCTCATCAAGCAGTGCTTTAGCGGACATCAATGCCCCTGGCGCGCAATACCCACACTGGAAAATACCGTCCTGGATGACCGTCTGCAGGAGTGGATGTGGCATTTCGGTACCTTCCACAGTCAGGCTTTCAATTGTCTCCACAACTGCGCCATCGAGTGCTGACATTCTTCGGGTGCAGGAAATTCGCGCCCTGCCGTCGATAATGACCTTGCACAAGCCGCAGGTCCCTTCGCTGTCACAGCCCTGTTTCGTTCCGGTCAGGCCCATTTTTTCGCGAAGATATTTTAACAATGGCCAATCGAAGTACTTCGGTTCCACCTCGACCGCTTTACCATTTATGGTCACTGTCACTTTATCCAGCATTTTTTCTCCTTATCGCCCTGGCTCGAAATCCAAAACCAGAGTCATTACTTGATAGTGGCCAAATCGTACACCTGAGATGCAGGATCACTATCGTCTTCTTAGATAAATTCTAACAATAAATTACGACGTCTTTGTAAATTCAGGGCCCATGCCTTTTAGGCGAACCCCTTCCCGTAAGTGCTGATAAGAGATATGCACAGGGTCCTCAATGATGGCACTGGGCGCATCGACATTAATGATCTCCGAGGCAATCGGACCAAAATCCGCCCGGTAGTGATTGGCACTTTTCAGGACAAGCACCTTCGTCGCTGAAGGTTCAATCCCCACCGTCTTAAACAAAGACCGGTCAAGAGCCTGCATGCGCTCTTCTGAGACGACAACACGGACATCCTTATAACGCAGCCGCGCCATCTTTCCAAGATTGAGACGTCTACCTTTGACCATCGGTCCAATCCCGATGAAATCGCCCTCGAAAAGTTTTTCTACGCGAAATGCAGCCCGATATGGTTTTTGCCCGGGTAGGGACTTTCCGCCAAGGGCAAGTTCCACCACCGCCCCCTCACCAGCTTCATGCGCTGCAGCAGCGCTCTCAGGGTCCCAGATCACGCCAACTGCTGCATCTTTCACATTTTGCTTGATCAATTCTTCCAAAAGCCAAACCGTATCGGAAGGGCTGCCGCCCCCGGCGTTATCCTGGACATCAATGAGCAGCACGGGGCCGATCGCGTTTTTGGCATCTTCTTTCGCTTTCTTCACCGCATCCTTCACGGAATACATATTGACCGTGTATTGCGGTTCACGTTCCAGCATCGCTTCCAGTAGGAAATCAGCCGCTTCATTCGCCGCCTCTTGCGTGACGGCATAGGTGAATATCGAAGGTCCCGTATCCGGCAGGTCGCAGGCATTGAAGCCTTCCATGATTGACGCGGATAACACGTCTTCCCGAGCTTCCACTTCCGGTATCAGCGCGTAGAGTGACTTCGCCGGCTCATTGGTCGTGGGTTGGGTTGTCGCCGGCATCAAGAAGGGCGATTGCCGGAAAGCCTTGAATAGTGGTTTGCCTTCCATCAGGTAGGCCATCACCTCGGCGCTGCGTTCGCCTACTTCATAGGCGTCGACATGGGGATAGGTTCGGTATCCAACGAGGGCATCCGCCAATGCGAAACACTCCGGTGTGATGTTTCCGTGCAGATCGAGGGAGACCACGATCGGGATTTTCCCAACGACTTCACGTACCTGGCGTAGAATCTCTGTCTCTCCATCCTGGAGGTCGCCGAACACCATTGCGCCATGCAGGTCCAGATAGAGCCCATCATAGGGGCCCAAATCTCTTAATTCTCTCAGGATCCATCCCATGATCGTGTCGAAGACGTCCTGTGGGACGGTTTGGGACGGCTCCGTTCCACACCAAAGCAGCGGCACAACCGCTAAATCCAGATCATCCGCTTTTTGCATGAAACCACTCGAGGCGATATTGATCCGTCCCTCATTCAATTGCAAGATATCTTTACCTCGCATCAAAGCGGGATAAAAACCGCTCTGATTGACAAAATTTTCGAGTGGCGTTGGTGTATTTGAAAATGTATTGGTTTCATGAATGAAACCGGCCAGGCCGATTTTCTTCACTGTGAGCTGCTCCTTTGGTTATGCCTTAAGCTACCGTTTCGTTCTTTCTTTCAAATTCTAAGGACTAAATATCAATCACAAGATCTGTCAGTTTGACGCAATCTCCACCGTCAATGGTCAGGCATTGACCGGTAACAAAACTGGACTCATCTGAGGCGAAGTATAGGGCTGCATAAGCCATATCGGCGGGATGGCCCTGCCGGTCAGTCATCGGCTCTTTACGGATCAGGTTCTTTGTCAATGGCTTAACAACCGGATCCTTGATCGGTTCGTACCAGAACAATCCCGGGCGCAGACAGTTGACCCGAATGCCGTCCTTCAGATAGTCGTTCGCCATGTTCATCGCCATATCGATCATGCCGGCTTTGGTATAGGCATAAACAGGGTTTGCCATCCGGCGCACATTCTCCGAAGCGGTGACAAAAATGATCGATCCGCCATGCCCCTGTTTCAGCATCTGAATAACAGCCGCGCGTGAGGTGTTATAGACAGCCATCAGGTTGCTTTCAATAATCCGGTCGAAAGCTGTCGGACTGATCTCATGCAGTTTCTTATCCAACTCAACCCAACCACCGCCGATGTTGTTATACAACACATCCAGCCGGCCGTAAGTATCCACGGCAATGGAAATCATTTTTTCGACATCGTCGGGATTGGTCGCATCCCCCGGTGCGACCGCGACCTCACCACCTTGCCCCCGGATCATGCCGGCTGTTTCTTCCAACACGGCTTCCCGACGGGCTGAGATAACAACCTTCGCACCTTCCTGGGCGAAGAGCAACGGTGCGCTGCGTCCCATGTGTTCCCCTGCCCCAACAACCAAAACGACTTTATTTTCCAACCGGTTCATCGGTTCTCTCCTTTCAACCAAGGGCCTCTTGGCATTACTTCTTCACAATCGATCGCCAGTACGGGCCTTCCTTGGGCCAGGGCGCAGCTAACAGCGCTCTGGTTTCAGGGCCGGCTATTTCGATCAGGTTCTTGCGGGCTGCCATAGCCTCTTCCAGGACCTGACCTTCATCCATCGTCAGGACTTCACGATCTTTCATCACAACCTGTCCATCAATAACGGTATGTTTCACGTCACCACCATTGGCCGAATAGATCAGCTTTGGCAGCCAGCGACCGTCCGGAAGCAAATGCGGTTTATTGAAATCGATGACGGCGATATCCGCCCGTTTCCCGACTTCCAAAGAACCAACCTGCTTCTCCAAACCGAGTACTGCAGCGCCATTGCGGGTCAGCATGTTCATGATATCTTCCGCCGTCACTGCCTCCGCATCCAACTGGGGTGCTTTCTGCAGAATCGCAGCCGCTCGCCCGACTTCCAGCATGTCATAGGTATAGCTGGCTGCGCCGTCCGTCCCCAGGCCAACTTTGATCCCACGGCTTAGCATATTACTAACCTTGGCGATGCCGTAGCCCAGATAAGCGTTTGCCACCGGGCAGTGGACGACTTTGGTATCTGTTTCCGCCATGATCGCCAACTCCCGGTCCGACAACCAGACCGCATGGAACATCACACCTTTCGGCCCGGTGAGGCCAAGTGTATTGAAATGCTCAAGGTCGCGTTCACCAAACCGGCGCATCGTATATGAATTGATCTCAATCCAACCCGCCACGTGGGTGCTGACGTTGATGTCCAGTTCCTTAGCCAGTTCCACGGTCTTGAGCATCATACCTTCACTGATATCTTCAGTGGAACCCGGTCCCAGAGCAACCGTCGTCCGGCGGGTGTTGTGCCACTGTTTGAAGAAACGCCGGGCTTCATTTACCAGCGTATCTTCCTTCTGGATCATGGTCATATATTCCGAATCGGTTCGTTCACCGGCAAAAGTCTGATCCAGCAAACCAAAAACCATTTGCGCCCGAATACCCGCCTTGTCGAAGGTCTCCGTCACCCGGTAGATATTCTGCATATCGGTGTGCAGGTACCAGTGGTCCGAAACGGTGGTCACACCATTCTTGATCAATTCAAGCGCCGCCAGAGCCGCGCCGGCCTGGGCGTGCATCGGTTGTATCTTCGAGACCACCGGGAAGAGGAAGCGCCAGTTCCAGGGATCAAAATGCATGTCGTAACCAATCCCCTCGATCGTGGATTGGTAAACGTGGGTATGCCCATTGATAAAACCGGGCGATACCACGCAGTTCTCAGCGGACAGGGTCTCTTTGGCTTCATATTCCAGATTCTGCCCAATCTCAACGATTTCACCATCATTGATCGCCACATCACAATTCTCGATCACACGATTTTCCGGATCCATTGTGATCACGGCGCCGTTCTTAATTAAAAGGTCTACACTCATTATCGTTTATTCCTTTTCTCCAATAAAACTCTTCTATTGTCGTCTTATAAAAATACCCGTGCCGGGTTCGGGAACGATCGTTTCACCGTTCCAGATCTGCATGCCGCGGACCCAGGTACTTTCCACTTTTCCATCGAGATGCCAACCCTCATAAGGTAAAAGGCTTGCTCTTGAATTTTCACCATAGGGCGCAACAATCCAGTTCGCATCCGGATTGAAGAGGACAAAATCCGCGTCCATCCCGGGAGCGAGCTTGCCTTTCCGCCGATCAAAGCCAAAGATCTTCGCCGGGTTTTCAGATGTAACTTCCAGGAAGCGTGCCATGCTCAAACGTCCCTGCCCGATGGCAAGATGATAGAGCAGTGGCAATGACACTTCCAATCCAGGTATCCCGGCTTCTTTCTCTTTGAAACCAACCTGTCTTTCAGGGTCGGGCAGTTCACCCAAATAATGATCGCTGACCACCATATCGATCACACCGTCCGCCAACGCTTGCCAAAGATGTTCCGGGTTGCCTGCCTCCCGCAGCGGCGGCGTCGTCTTTACTCGTGCACCGTATTTCCGGAAGTCTTCACTGGAGAACGCCAGGAAATGCGGTGTGGTTTCGGCCGTCACATCCGTCCCCCAGCCGCGATATTGGTCAATCAGGTCAGCCGTCCGGGCTGCGGATACGTGACAGATATGGATCGGCGCGCCGGCTGCGTGTGCCATCTCTAACAGAAATGCTGCTGCAGCCGTTTCAGCAACCGGTGGTCTTGCGTTGGCAAACCCCAAGGGATCGCTCCAATCGACATCCTCACGCAAGCACGCCGATTCTTCGGCATGTAAAACCAACCGCAAACCGGTTCTCGCAGCCGTTTTCACCGCACTCCATAACACCTCGCGCGTGACAGGTGGCTCCGCCGGCATGAAGACTTTGAAACCTGCTGCACCGGCTTTGGCTACGCCATCCAGCCCCACCAGGTCTTGCGGTTCGACCACGATACCACCGTGGATACAAAAATCCGTGACGCAGTTTGCTTCCGCCTTTTCAACCCGAGCTTCAAATCCTTCTTGGGTCGCGCAAACATGGAAAGGCGGCATATCCACGACGGTCGTGATCCCGCCCACTGCAGCGGCACACGATCCGGGATAAAAGGTTTCCGCGCCGTCTTCGATATGCGCGTGGGCATCGATCCCGCCTGGTAACACCAGCCAGCCATTGGCATCGATGGTTTCAACATCTTCCGGTATTTGTTCGTTCGATGGCTCCTTAATCTCGACGATCTTTCCATCTGCGCCAATCAGCATGTCGGCGGTGCGGAATTCACCATCCAGCCATAGTTTTCCATTGATCAGATGCTTTTTATTCAAGCCGCCCCCCTTCCCAGCCGCCGCCAGGTATCCGCCCGTTCGAGCAAATCCTGGGCGGCTTCCACCACAAGGGGTTCAGCTGCTTCCCAATCCAGTGTCAGGATTTCATAATCCTGCATCAGTGCTTCCCCTTCAACGATCGTGGTCATGACATCACCCGCAGAAGCAGAATAGACGATCTGCTCCAGAACGTTGGTGTTGGGTTCAGGCAGCATCGGATTGAGATGCGGTTTATGCTTGTCAATTATGATGATATCCGCACGTTTGCCGACTTCAATGGAACCGATCTGGTCATCCATACCCAGGCAGGAAGCCGACCCCATGGTCGCCATGCGCAGCATTTGTTCGCAGGGTAAAACAGCGGGATCATTCTGGTGCAACTTATGCAGGAAGGCTGCTAGACGCATCTCTTCAAACATATCCAGATTGTTGTTGCTCAGGTTCGAATCCGTCCCCAGGCCCACCTTCACGCCTGCCTTCATCATCTCAGGGACAGGTGCGATCCCAGACGCCAGTTTCATATTACTGCTGGGGTTATGGACCACGCCCACACCGCGTTCGGCGAGCAGTTCAATGTCTTCAGGCGATAGGTGTACGCCGTGTGCAACGGAAAGACGCGGGCTGAGCGCGCCTACATCATCCAGCAATTGCACGGATGACTTGCCGTACTTTTCTTTGATCTGCCTGACCTCGTCCTCTGTCTCACAAATATGGGTGTGATACCCGATGTCATACTTTTCAGCGTATTCGGCGATCTTGCCATAAGTTTCAGGGAAGTTGGAATAGGGTGCGTGCGGCCCAAACCAGGTATAGATGCGGTTAGGGACCCGGTCATGCCAGGCTTCAATGAAACGCAAGATTACTCTCCAAAGTCTCACCCGCGCCGGCAGGTTCATCGATGATCTGCGGGCAAAAGACGCCCCGCAACCCGGATTGCTCCGCAATTGCAGCGGCTTCCCCCGGGAATCGGAAGATATCGAGGAAGGTCGTCACGCCGCCCCGGATCAATTCACTCTGGTTCATCAATGCTGCTGCATGGATGTGTTCCGGGCGGATTTGAGCATCCTTGGGAAACATGACCTCGTAGAGCCAGCGCATCAAAGGCAAATCATCACCGATCCCGCGCAGAAGCGTGGTGTGCATGTGCGCATCCACCAGTCCGGGCAGGACGAGGTTGCCTTTCGCATCGATCTCTTTAACGCCTTTTCCGGATAAGCCTGAACCGATGGCTGCGATTGCGCCATTCACCACGCCAATATCCACCGAGGAATATCGGTTTCCCTCGGCATCCATTGTGATCACCCACCCATTACGGATGATCAAATCGTAGGTCGGTTCAGGCGTCATTTCACTTCCTGTCTTTTCAATCTACACGTTCGAAACTATGGCGTCGGCCAATCGTTTCGTTTCCACAATTTAACAGCGGTTTCGTGTGATTTGGCGCGCACGGCTTCTTCATCCAATTTGGCAAATTCGCCATTCCGCAAAATGATCTCGCCATCGATCATGACATCATTCACATCGATCCGTTCGCAGGTTCCAACGATGTAGCTCTTGACGTTCGGTTCGAACAGCGGCACGGTCGAGCGGTTTTTCAACACAACCACATCCGCCTTCTTGCCCACTTCCAATGAACCGATTTCGTTTTCCTTCTGAAGGCACTTCGCACCTTCGATCGTCGCCATCCGCAGCACTTCATCATCCTTGAAGACTTCCGGGTTCTCATAGCGGATCCGGTGGATCATCTGCGCAGTGCGCATCACTTCGAAGTAGTTAAAGGTCTGTCCATCCGTTCCCAACCCAACCGTCACGCCGGCTTTGATCAGCGGCATCATATTCGGCCAGAAACTGAAGATCGCATTCGATTCGGCGTTATGGGCCACTTTGACATCATAGGCTTTGAAGATAGCCGGATCATCCAAGGGATCGATATAGCTGCAGTGGAACAGGATCAGGTTCGGGCTCAGGAAGCCAATGGATTCCAGATACCGGGTTGGGCGCAGCCCGAAACGACGGGTCGTGTCAAAGAGGTGCCAGCGATCATCGAGGTGGTGCATCATATAACCCGCACCCAGTTCATCCGCTGTGGCTTTCACTTCCTTTAGCAGGTCGGTCGAGCAGGTGTAGGTCGTATGCACGCCGATCCGACCGCTGATCCGATCCAGAGTCTCGCGCCCGACATTTCTTGATGAAGTTAACATTTTCAGCCAAGCCCATCGCCGCATTCTCTTCGCTGATCCGGCCGGTGGTTTCAAATGAGAGCACAGCTCGTGAACCAGCTTCAATGGCTGCCTGATCGACGGCGTCCAGAGCGCCTGGAAGCGCATAAGAGCCTTCAGCCGTATCCGTGGTGGTCGTGACACCGCTGCGAATGTGGTCCATCAGGTTCGCTAATGTGCCGATGTACATTTGTTCCTGGTCCACCCGATCTTCCAGCAATGGCAGCCAGAATCGGTCCATCCAGGAAACGAACGAGAAATCCGGCAATTCGAAACCCGAATAGGGGATACTGCGGACCACTGCACTGTAGAGGTGGTTGTGGCAGCTCACGAACCCGGGAATAACGACCTTGTCCGTCGCATCGATCACCGTTGCACCGGGTTTGTCGCCAACAACCAAATCTGGACCAATTTCCTTGATGACCTTACCTTCAATATAGATACTGCCGTTACGAATAATTCGATCGTCGCCATCGATGGTTACGATTAATCCATTCCTGATAAGTAGTTTTTCCATGCGCTTCACTCCTTTTTACAATTTGATTCAACAAATAACAATCAACCTCATATGTATGCAATCCGGCTTTCGCTCAGCCGGTCGTATATCCGCCATCAACCGGGATTGCAGCCCCGGTGATGTAAGAAGACTCATCCGACGCCAGGAAAAGCGCGGCATTGGCGATTTCGATCGGTTCAGCCATGCTGCCTCTCGGGATCACACGATCAAACCGTTCCCGGGCAGCCTTTGGGTCCGGGTCATCATCGATCACCTGCTGGGTCATCTCCGTGGCTGTCACGCCGGGACAAAGCGCGTTCACTCGGATGCCATCTTTAGCATAATCAAGGGCCATGTTGCGGGTCAGCTGCAGCACCGCGCCTTTGGATGCGGTGTACACGGCTAGATTATCCAAGCCCACCAGTGATGCTGAAGACCCGGTATTGATGATCGTGCCTTTCTTTTGGGCGACCATAACCGGGATAGTGTATTTACAAGTCAGGAAAACACTCTTGACGTTCACCGCCATCACTCGATCCCAGGCCGTCTCTTCCGTATCAGCGATCTTGCCGTAATAATTGATCCCGGCATTGTTGTAAAGCACATCGATACGCTGGAATCGCCCTAAAACGGTTGACACCATGTTTTGAACATCCTCAGCGCTGGTCAGGTCCGTCTTGACAAAGATTGCTTCACCACCGTTCTTGCGCACTTCTTTAGCCGCGGCTTCACCGCTCTGTTCATCGATATCAATCACTGCAATCCTTGCCCCTTCAGAAGCAAACAGCAGTGCGGCTTGCCTGCCAATGCCCCTGCCTGCGCCTGTGATGATTGCGACTTTCCCAGCTAATCTACCAGTCAATTCTTGCTCCAATCAGTTCTCGAACAGGTCAATGACCTGTCCATTCATATTTTTCGCTGCTGGTGAGATCAGGAATCGCACCGCTTCCGCGACATCATCCGGTGAAAGCCAATGCTGGTGGTCCGCATTCGGATGCAGCGTTTGCATCCTTTCAGTAGACACCGGTCCCGGGCAAACCGCATTCACACGGATTCCATACTTTCCTTCCGAATCCGCCATTGCCCTTGTCAATCCTATCAAACCATGTTTCAATGCGCTGTATGCTGCAAAATCACCTTCACCGCGTCTGCCAGCTCTCGACGCGATATTGATGATCGCGCCAGTACCTTGTTCGCGCATCCCCGGTAAGACAGCCCGGCAAAGATAAAATGCGCTGCTGAGGTTGGTTCTGATCATATAATCCCATTCTTCGTCTGTGGTGCTGACTACCTCTCCAGGTAAACCACGTCCTAGATTGTTCACCAAAAGATCAATCGGCCCTTGTTCTCGAATTATCCGCTCAACGAGTTTTTCAACCTCATCCGAAACCGTGAGGTCCGCCGGCATGATCACGGCATGCTGTGATAGCGCTCCAAATGAGGTCAACGCTGAGCGCAACTTTTCTTCATTGCGAGAGGACAATACAACGCGGTATCCCTCCTGCAAGAGCATTCGGGCAATCGCCTTACCAATCCCTTCGCTGGCACCTGATACGAGTGCCGTTCGTTCAAATCCGTCTGTCATCATATTCATTCAATACAGGGCTGTAGCAGTGAAAATAATTTTGTGTTCACTGCTTGTTTTCCTGCTTAATCCTTGCTTGAAATTGTTCCGTCCAAAAATCCGATCCGTAAATTTTTCTTCGATCCGCTAATCCGTTTCGATTTCTGTTGAAGTCAAAGATGCGAAAAACGCACCGGCCTGTTCCATTGCCCGATCATCATCAGGCAAGGGAAGAATTTCGGCCGTGATAAAACCTTGAAAGTGATTGGCGATCAAGGTTGACAAATACTGATGGAAAGGCAAATGACCCAAACCGGGCGCCAATCGATTGCTGTCGGCAAAGTGGATATATCCGATTTTCTCGGCATAACGCGCCAATGTCTTGTTGATATCAGCTTCTTCGATATTCATATGGAAGGTGTCCAGGAGGAGTTTTATTTCCGGATGACCCGCTTCTTCGCAGAATTGGACGCCTTCAGCTGCGGTATTGATGAAGTTGGTTTCATAACGATTGATCGGTTCAAGCAGCAGTTGAACCCCTTGTTCCAACGCGTGATTGGCGCATTCATCTACCGAAGCGAGGGCTCTTTGATATTGTTCGCCCATTTCCGATTCACTGCCTGTGAATCTCCCTCGGATGCCACCGATGATGACAGCTGCATCGAAGCTCGCTGCGGTGTTGATGTGCGCTTTGATGCGTTCTACTGCGCCTTTTACACCAGCCGGATCAGCGGCGCCCAGGCACATGCCGTCATGCAGGCATGATTGCCCTGTTGCGATTGCTGAAAGCCCCAAACCATATTTGGAGAGCAGGGCTTCGAGTTGAGGCACGTAGAGGTCTTCCGGGTCGCGTAAGCTTAACTCAACTACGTCAAATCCATACTCAGCAGCTTTTTGCATGCCTTTCTCAAGATCGCCGGCGAACAACAGCGGTCCGAATACGGATTTATTCGGAGAAAGGGAGACGCCAAACCGGATCTGATTTAAACTTTCTATAATTTGTCTCCGGTCCAGGTCCAGCGCAGGTTCTGAAATTTTTATTACACGCTGATGATGACGACCGTATTCAAAATCCGCCTTCAGCCATGCATCCATGATACCGACCATGCGTTGGGGAGAGACAATCCAGGCGCCCATACAGAGCACATTGGCATCGTTGTGTGCTCGCGCCTGGTGTGCGGTGTAGGGATCGTGACAAAGCGCAGCCCGAATGCCGTTGACCTTATTCGCAGCCATCGACATACCGATCCCGGTCCCGCATACGAGCACGCCTAAATCCGCTTCGCCAGAGACTACCTTCAGGGAGACAAGCTGGGCATAATCCGGGTAATCTACGGAAATCTCGCCGCTGAATGGTCCCAAATCCACGACATCATACCCGTTTTGTCGCAGATATTCACCGACGGCTTCCTTTAAAGGCAGCCCAACGTGGTCGCTGCCGATGACGTATCTGGGTTTTCTTTCCATCTTTTCTGATCACTCAACTCATCCTAAGATTTCTGAATTATTCTCGCAACAATATAAAAAACAATATAATTACTTCCACCACAGTGATTGAGCGGTTTTTCCCATGATCCACTCTAGGTCAGATTCTGTAAAATCCAATCCATTTGTAAAGACATCAAACATGCCCGTAAATGACCAGTGGTCATTCAATAAATGGAAAGTCCGATCCCCACATGCATCGTCGTGGACCGAACCTGTCCTTTACGGCTTGAACCAATGCCCAGGTGTCTCGATAAGGTGCTGCTTCCGCCGAATAATAATTCATTCCTGAAAGTTTGATGTAGATATTGTCGTGTTCCGATAATTCAAGTAGGTCAATAAAAACTGGTAAATCTATTACGCAGCCTTTTTCCGGCCGGCCGAGGTGGTCAATCACGAAAGGGGTTTGGTATTGATCTGCGATCTCTCCGATCAGCGGCAAATATTCCGGCGTCAATTGGAAACATACCGGCAGTGCCAAATTCTTCACAGGCATCCAACAGGTTTGTGAATGTCTCGTCCTGCCATTGCGTCATCGGCTGCAACTGTAAATTGACCCGCAGCCCATCCGCCCCTGCTTCAGCCAACGTTTTCATTTCCTCTGCTGCCGAATCGGATAGCGGGTCCACAAGGACAACAGCTTTGAATTTATCAGGATCAGTCCGCTTGCAATCGAGAAGATAGCTGTTATCCCAGCCGTAAGGCGTGGGCTGCACGAACACCGCACCGTCTATCCCATTGCGCAGCCATCACTTCCAGATATTGTGCCAGATCCGCATCTTCATCAGGCGTATACCCGCCAATCGGCTGCCAGGGATAATTATCAGGGTCATTGACCCAAAGGTGCAGGTGCGAATCAATCTTCATCATGCGAAACGTATTTCCAATCCGCGAACAACGCGTACGCCCATTTCCAGATAAGGCACTTCGATGTCATGCTTCTTCGCAAGGTTCCATATATATAAACCGGTGTCATCAATTTCTGTTTTTCGTTCCCGTTCGATATCGAGCAGCATGGCTTGTTTGTAGCCTTTTCCACCGCGGGCTTCCCACTCCCTGCCATGCTCGATGACATGCTGAACACCTTCGTCAATGGTGCCTTCGCAGCGATCCATTACTTCGATGGTGGGGTAATCCCGCACTTCCACACCAAGCGCGTTGGCCGTGCGAACCATATCACGGGTCATCATGACCATGATATATGCGAAATCGGGGGATTGCATGACCTCCGTCTGAGGCAAACGGGCCAATACGGCGGAAATAGATGAAGGGGTCCACCAGATCAATTTGCACCATTCAATTTCCTCGATATTGCTGACGGCTTGGCATGGTAAACCAGCCTTGATTGAACAACTCGGCCAGTTCTTCCACTAACGGGGTGATCCCCTCTTCCGGATTTCCAATCCAGGTCGGGAAGTCATCATCGCCGCGTTTCACTCGGCCGTAATTAATCAACGAACCTGCAACGCGACTCACAATCCGCAACACTTCAGCGTCTGGATAGGCTTTTCGAAACCTTTCAGAGTGACCCAAACCATTTTGGACGGAAGCAACCGCTTTCACATGAACATGAGAAACGCTTTCCAGCGCGGCAGCCGTATCATGGTTCTTTACCGCAACAATCATCAGATCAACTTCATCGATTTCATGAGGATCGGTTGTTGCCTCAACCGGAACGAGTACCTCACCCTCCGGTTTCTCGATGACCAGTTTGCCGCCGTTCTTCTCTATCTCATCGACATGTGCCTGCCTGCGGAACAACATAGTGACATCCGCGCCGGCTTCGGCGAGATATGCACCAACCAATGCGCCCCATCCGCCTGCACCCAATATGAGAATCTTCATCATTCTCCTGTGTCCAAAACGGCCCGAATACGGCTGAAATTATGCCCTTGCAATCTGCACGCTCTCATCATCACCCTCATCATCGATCCCGGCTTTTTTCCGTCTTTCAGCGATAATCGCGGACAAGAAGAGCACAATAATGGTCATGATATACGGCAGCATCAACACGATCTGTGAAGGTAATCCGAACTGCTGCAATCTGACCGCCAGGGCGTCGGCAAAGCCGAAGATCAGGCAGGCGATCATACTGGGTACAGGTCGCATTCGCCCAAAGTTGATCGCGGCCAATGCCAACCAACCTCTGCCTGCCGTCATATTCTCGGAAAACAACGTGAGATAACTGAGCGAGAGGAAAGTCCCTCCAAGCGCACAAAAAAGCCCACTGAGCATCAGCCCGATATATTTCATACGCTTTGTGTTGACGCCGATCGATTCTGCAGCATCAATCTTTTCGCCCACCGACCGCAATCTGTATCCAAAGGGTGTTTGATATAACACCAAATAAGTGATATATACACTGACGAATGAAAGGTAAACGAGTGGGAAGTGCCCACTGATTAGATCACCCAGGATAGGAATATCCTTAATGAGCGGGATATCAACCGTATGGAACCCAACGATCAGGTCGGTTTTATAAACACCGTAAACATTCAGAATTGCAGTCAACAAATAGTTCGTCAAACCGATTGCGACGATGTTCATCGCCAAGCCAACAATAACTTCGTTGGCTTTTAATTCCAAATGCAGGATGGCAAAGACCAGACTGACAACCAGACAGGCTACAATTGCGTACAACAAGCCGCCGTAGATGCTGCCGGTTTGAACGCTGCCCAGAACGGCAAAGAAGGAACCAATCAGCATGAACCCTTCCAGGGCAACATTGAAAATCCCGGTATGGCTGGAGAAGATCCCGCCCATCGTGGCAAAAATGATCGGTGTAGCCATCCGCAGGGCGGCGGCAAAGAGTGAAATTGTGAGGATACTACTCAGGTCAACGCCAACCATTTTTTGAGTCCCTTTCTAATCTGCTTGAGGAATACAGTCGCTGTCACGAAAAGGACCACTGTCCCCTTGACCATTTGAACCACAGCCTGGGGAACACCCGTGATGGATTGCATCGTCAGCGCGCCATTAGCAAGTGCACCGTAGAACAAAGCTGTTGGGAAAACCGCGAATGGGTTATTCTGAGCGATGATCGCAATCATGAAGCCATCCCAACCATATCCGGAAGAGAAGCCACCCATGAATCGTCCGAAGAAGCCCTGGATCATAATCGCACCCCCCAAACCGATAAGCCCACCGCTCATTGTCATCGCCAGGATCATACTCCGTTTAACCGGCAGACCGGCTGCTGCGGCAAATTTTTCATTCAAACCAACCATGCGCAGCTCATACCCGATTTTTGTTTTGAACAAGAACCAATACATCAGGAAGACCAGCGCAATTGCGATCAAAAAGCCAATGTTGATCGTTGAACCAGGAATCAATTTCGGTAGTTTCGCCGATGCTGCAATGACAGGCGAACCGGCCATAGGAGCAGTCGGATCCTTGAAGGGGAATGCAATCAGATAATCCGTAAGTCCAATGCCGATATAATTGAGCATTAAAGTGGGCACCAGCTCCGGGACCTTCCAGCGCATCTTGAGATAAAGCACCGGGAGCGTCCACAATGCGCCGCCGATGATGCCAGCCAGAAGGCATAACGGGATATGGATATAACTGGGTAAATTCGTAAACGTGAAACCAACCCAGGCAGCTGCAAAAGCACCGATATATAATTGGCCTTCCAAGCCGAGGTTAATGATATTGGTCTTGAAAGCAATTGCACCGGCAAGCCCAGCCAGGATCATGATGGTTGATCGGTCCAGGGTGTCGGCAAACCGGTAACCGTTTCCGAATGCACCCTGCCAAAGAGCAGCGTAGGCTTCCCATGGATTTTTTCCTGACAGATACATTACCACTGCGCCGATCATAAGAGCGATCGCAATGATGATCACATAATTCAACAATTGCGTTGTAACATTGACAATATTTTCTTTCCAATGTGCGGTGTTTTTTGCTTTGCTCATGGACCTCCTAGTCATCGCACAATTCCTCTCCGGATGTCATCAAACAACTCACCCGTCTACGGATATCATCATCGTACGATCCGGCATCGAAGAGCCGACCTTCATAAAAGACAACGATGCGATCACTCAGTGCCAGGATTTCATCCAGATCGGCTGAAATTACAAATACTGCTGCGCCGCGGTTGGCATATTCCACCAACATCTGCCGGATTGCTTCTGTGCCAGCGATATCGATCCCACGTGTAGGCTGAGAGGCGATGACGACCTTCGCTTTTTCAGGCCCAAGTTCACGTGCTGCAATGACCCGCTGGATATTGCCACCGGACAGGTTTGCTGTTTTGACTTCAAGGCCGGGCGTTGATACGTTGAATTTATGTACCAAACCATCTGACATCTGAATGATCTCCGGCATAATCAGGGAGACACCTTTTGAATAAGGTTGTGAGTAATATTCCCCGGAGACCATATTCTCCCAAATAGCCGCATCGATAGCGACGCCGGCATCGTAGCGGTCCGATGGGATATAAGCGACACCCGCTTCACGGATATCCCTGGTGTGCAGGTCCTGGATTTCCTTGCCATCAATAGTGATCGTCCCACACCTTACCGGTCGCAATCCCAGGATCGCTTCGACAAATTCTTCCTGTCCATTGCCATCCACACCAGCGCCGCCGACGATTTCACCCGAAAACAGCTTCAGACTGGCGTTCTTGACTGCACGCAGATCCCGGTTGTCAAGGACGGTCATATGAATGACCTCCATGACGAGATCGCCCGGTTCAGACTTTTCCCGAAGGCGCCCACCAATAGTTTCGCGGCCGACCATCATTTCCGCCAGTTGGCATTCATCCGTTTCCGAACACTTGACAGTCCCAACAAGTTTCCCACCGCGCATGACAGAAATATCATCCGATATTTCCAAAACTTCTCTTAATTTATGACTGATAAATAAAATCGTAATGCCTTGCTTCACCAGGTTCTGCAGCATTACAAATAATTCCTTGGTTTCCATATCCGTCAGGACAGCCGTCGGTTCATCCAAAACGAGGATCTCAACACCACGATACAACGCCTTCAGGATCTCCGCACGCTGTTGTTCTCCCACGGAAACATCCGCCGTGATCTCTTTTTCATTAATTTGGAAACCGTATTTTTGAGCGATTTCCTGAACGCTCTTATTCAGTTCGTTCTCATCAATGAAAATGCTTTTCTTTGGTTCCACACCTAGCGCAATATTGTGGGCTAATGTGTATGAAGGTACAAGCTTAAAATGTTGATGCACCATGCCAATCCCCTTGGCGATGGCATCTCGGGGACTGGAAAATGAGACTTCTTCATTATTAATGAATATCTTTCCTGAATCTGGTTTCATCAGCCCATAAATGATATTCATCAATGTCGTTTTTCCGGCACCATTCTCACCCACGATGGCACGAATCGTCCCCTTTTCGATTGAAAGAACTCAAATCGTCATTCGCAACGACACCGGGAAAGGTCTTCGTGATATTCTTGACGGATAGTGCTTCTGTCATAAGGATTCACCAACCTTGAATTCAATAGAAAGTGGGCCTTCTCTATCGTGAAAAGGCCCACTTATCATTTTATTAACTACTGAGGACGCTCCACAACGATCTCACCGGATGTGATTGCAGCTTTGATCTCATCAATCTTGTCCTTCACAGCCTGCGGGATTGCATCGCCCATGGCGGACATATCGGTGATATCCATCACGCCATCAGCAACACCGTAGAGGATCTCGCCGGGTTCGAGGGTACCATCGATGAACCGAGCGATAACGTTATAAACTTCAACGTCAGTCTTCTTGAGTACGGAGGTCAGGATATGACCGGGTACCTGCTGATCCCAATCAACATCTGCGCCAATACCGTACAGACCTGTTTCTTGAACGGCCTCGAAGACGCCAACATCGCCAGGGGAACCGGAAACGGACATGATGATATCGACGCCCTGATCCTGGAACATGGCCTTCGCCAGTTCTTTTGCCTTCGCCGGGTCATTGAATGAGCCGACATAGGAGATGTTCACCTGGATTTCAGGATCGATATATTTCGCGCCTGCTTCATAACCGCTGAACCAACGAACAACGCTGGGGACTTCCATGCCACCAACGAAGCCGATGATCTTGTCAGCATTGATGCCGGCCAAATCAGTTTCGGTGGTCATCATAGCTGCCAGAGCACCAGCCAGGAAGGAACCTTCCTGTTCCTGAGCGATCAAGCCAACGGTATTATCCAGACCGGGATTACCATCCACCAAAGCGAACATGGTGTCCGGGAAATCCGGCGCAACGTTCGCAATCGCATCGTTCATGGTATTGCCGACGCCGATGATCAGTTCATAGCCGTCCTGAGCTGCCGTGCGGACATTGCGTTCCCATTCTTCGGCCACTTCACTCTCAAGGATGCGCTCTTCAAAACCAAAGTCTGCTGCGGCCTGTTTGTAGCCAACACCGGACAGGTACATGAAGCCTTCCTTGCCGACACGACCAGCGGGAACCAAAGCGATCTTTGGAGGTTCTTTGGTTTCAACCATTTCTTCTGTCGCGGTCATTTCTTCTGTCGCAACCATTTCCTCTGTTGGTGCCATTACTTCTTCTGTTGGCGCAGGGGTCTGGGTCTTGCAAGAAGTCAGAACAGTCATCGCGATCAAAATAGCAACAACTAAGATCCTCATCTTTTTCATAACGAAATTCTCCTTTTTACCTTCTGGTTTACTGAATATGTTTAATCTACTTATTCATTTACCTTCCAGGCTTTCCGGTGGGCCTCCTTTCGTAAAAATTGTCTTGCTGACTTTTCCGATAAGTCGTTTCCAATTGACTGAAATATCACAGCACACTATCTAGGCGTCTGTGCAGCCTCACGAAGTTTGGAAATACCGGCTTTTGCGCCATTGCGGAGAAAGACAATATCATTCGAATAGGTAATGATCTTCATGCCGCGTTTCTGCCATTCAATCAACCACTCCAGGTTTCCGATATGGATACCGCATGGGACATTGTGTTTAAGACAGGCATCCAATACCTTCTGCATCGTCGGTTCAAGCGCGGCCAGGTAATCCTTCTCATGAATACCCATGCTCAGGCAAAGGTCATTCGGACCGATCACAACCGCATCGACGCCTTCGACCGTGACCAGATCTTCAATGTTTTCAATAGCCTTTTTCCGTTCAATTTGCAGGATGATCATGACTTCTCGGTTAGCCTGTTCTGTGAATTCCCACATATCACCCGGCAGGAAGTTGTTATGCCCTTTTGGCACCGAGCAACCTCTGACACCGATCGGCGGATAATGGGTATTGGAGATGATGCGTTCCACCTGCTCCCTGGTTTCAATCCGTGGGACCATGATTCCCATCGCGCCGGCATCCAGAATACGCGCCATCAAATGATATTCATCATTCGGTACGCGAACCAAAGGAACAACCTTTGTCAATCGGGCTACCTTGACCATGTCAGTCACAACCCCGATATCATTGGGGCCGTGTTCCATATCAAAGAACATGAAATCGCAACCGGCTTGCTCCATGATCATTGAGATTGAAGGTGAGCGCGAATCCTGCGCCATCGTACCGTAGATCGCTTCTCCCTTTTCCAGCTTTAGTCGTAGTGGATTAGGTTCCATATATCAAAAATCTCCTATTATTTCTTTTGGTTTAGTACTTCTGGGTTTGCACAATAGAGCGGGGCTTCACCTTTGAGGACTTTCAGCACATCCTCAACGACCATCATGCCCATTCGCCGGCGGCCCTGATCGGTGAAGCTCGCCAGGTGCGGCGTCAAGACAACATTGTCCAATTCAAATAACGGGTTGTCATCCGATGGTGGTTCAGGGTCATAAACATCAATCCCTGCGCCGGCGATCACGCCATTCTGAAGCGCATCAATCAGCGCCGCCTCATCAACGACAGGACCGCGTGAGCAGTTAATTAAAATTCCTTCAGGGCCAAGCGCAGCGAGGACTTGCGCATTGATCAATTTGTGTGTACTTTCGATGAAAGGAATATGAAGCGATACAATCTCAGATTTCTCCATCAATTCGATCAGGGTTTCACATTTCTCAGCACCTTTAGATGCTATAAATTCGGCATTGACGAATGGATCGTAGACATAGACAGTCATATCAAATGCGGCCTTGCACATTTCAGCCAGACGCTGACCGATATGCCCAAAGCCCACAACGCCTAATTTCGCATTGAGGAGTTCCCGTCCGACAACTTGGTCACGGATATGGAAGTTCCCTTTCCGAGTTTCACGATCGAGAAACACCACTTTCCTCGCAACTGCCATCATTAACATCAAAGCATGTTCCGCTGTAGATTCCGTCGGACCATAGGGTGTAAAAACAACAGGGAGTTCACGGAGAGTTGCTTCGTTTACATCGACGATGTCCAGTCCGACGCCGTGCCGACCAATGACTTCCAATTGTGTTGCGGCATCCATTTCATCCGCAAACATCTTCATTCCTGCGCAAAGAATCATCCCTTGGATGTCAGGCAACATCTCGAGGATTTCTGCAGGCGATGAAGTGAATGGTGTCAGGACTTCCACTTCCTCAGCTAATCGGTTAAGGGCGTCTTCGTGAATGGGTTTGTTGACGAGTACTTTTTTCACAATTTACCTGCCATCTCCTTGTTGCTCAATGTTTATTG
Organism: uncultured Chloroflexia bacterium; assembly: GCA_963748065.1. Classification (GTDB taxonomy): domain Bacteria; phylum Chloroflexota; class Anaerolineae; order Anaerolineales; family Anaerolineaceae; genus Brevifilum. The sequence goes on from CAVVHL010000015.1 coordinate 61,785, forward strand.
GATGAAAATATTCAGTTTAATTTTGTTCAAACTCTTCGATATAGGGTAAATAATTCCCAAGCGAGAATTCAATCAGCGCTTTCGTTGTCAGGTAAGCATTATCGGCATCGCGATCTCGAATGGCTTCCGCAACAGCATGGTGCAGTAACCAGCCTTGTTCAGATAATGGCAAAACCTGGAATAATTTATCCAGGTTTGCAAAGAGTGTTTCGTTAATTTGAAAAAGGAAATTGTTATTTGCCATATCGGCAATGTGCTTATGAAAGGCAAGGTCAAGTTCATGCAATTGATCCTGATCACTGTTTTCAAACGATCGTTTTTGTCGTTCAAGGATCTCGAATAAGTGGTTGATTTGCTCATCCGTACCGTGCTCTGCAGCCAGCCTGGACAATCCGGTTTCAATGACTCGGCGAGCTTCAAAGAACATCCTGATATCCATTCCCCCGAGCAGCAGGCTCAACTCGATCAGTTTCTCGCCTGGATTGACCATGTGGTTCGAAACATAAGTTCCCGAGCCATGCTTCATTTCCAGAACACCCATCGCCTGCAAGGAATACAATGCTTCTCGCAGCGAGGCCATGCTGACATCCATTTGGCTCGCCATTGCCCTTTGGGAGGGCAAACGTTCCCCGGGAGTCCAATAACCATCCCCTATCAGCTGCAAAATGTTATCGACGATTCCAGTAGTTACGTCTTTACGATGAATAGGTTGTATTTGGTTGGCTGTCATCATAGGCACCGAATAAAGTCTTCATGTGTTCTGAACAATTCCAATATATACAGAAATTCCAATCCTGTCAAGACTTTAACGATTTATTAATGCTGATTAACGCAAATACCCTTTTATTAACTTGTATTTTTTCTTAGTTAATTGACAAAAACTTTAGATTATTTTGCCTAATCCGCGTAAAACACGTTCCGGCGTAAGCGGAAAATCATTGAACCAAACACCGGTCGCATCAAATAAGGCATCCGTGATCGCCGGCACCAATGGCATGAACGGCATCTCGCCCATCCCCCTTGCACCAAACGGCCCCTGGGGGTCGGGATATTCGAGAATGATTGGTACGACTTCCACAGGTACATCCAGTACGGTCGGTATCAGGTAATTTGAAAGCGTATTGGTCAAAACACGACCTTCCTGTTGAATGAAATTTTCTAACAGCGCATATCCGGCAGCCTGAACGACGGCGCCATGCACCTGTCCCTCGACCTGCATCGGATTAATGGCTTTCCCGACATCATTCGAGCAAAAAACCTTGAGAATTCGGATTTCGCCGGTGTCCATATCCACTTCCAGATCAACCACTTCCGCGCTATAACCGTAGGTGATATTCGGCATACATTGCCCTGTGACCGGGTCGAATGTCGAAGTTTTGGGTGGATAATAGGTAAAATTTGCCTCCGCCGGCCGGTTTTCCTGACGCCATTTTTCAAGTGCATCAGTTGCCGCTCCACGAATGGCATTTCCTGCCATGAAGGTCATCCGTGACGCTGAAACACTCCCGGCATAATCGGACGTACTCGTATCGCAAAGATCAAGTTCAACTTTATCGATTGGAATGCCCAACGCGTCGGCCGTCATCTGCTTAAAGACGGTATGCGACCCCTGCCCCACCTCTGCACCGGAATGATGAAGAACGGCTTTTTCAATTTCGCCTGCGCCGAACAGCGTCAGTCTTGCATTGCAGTATTCAGGTGCGCCAAAAGAGAACCCGACATTCTTGAAGCTGCAAGCCATCCCGCGCCCCTGCAGGACTCCGCTATCTTTATTCCGTTTTTTCTCTTTCCCAGCAACATGACCGTTAGTTGGCTGCCAATGACTTTCCTCAGCCAGTGTCTTCACAACCGGCCTGATCGTCACACCGGGTGGTAAAGGCGTTCCGACGCTCATCAGATCGCCTTCCTCGAACAAATTCTTCATCCTGAATGCCACCCGGTCCATGCCCAGCGCATCTGCCAGTTTATTGACCTGCATTTCAGAAGCGAATGTCCCTTGCGGACCGCCAAACCCCCTGAACGCGCCGGCGGGAATGTTGTTGGTATGGACAACTCTGGCATCCAGTTTCACGTTCGGAATATCATACGGACCAACGGACATTAAAGCCGCATTGCCCAGGACAGGCGTAGAGGAATAAGCGTAAGCACCCCCATCACCGGAAATATCGATTTCAGCAGCCATGATCCTGCCGTCCTTTGTGGCGCCCCATTTTGCTTTGATCGTAAATGCATGGCGTTTACCATGTCCGATGATCGATTCTTCCCGACTCCAGGTGATTTTCACCGGCCGAGAAATACCACGTTCGCGCAACTTGTGAACAGCCAAAGCCAGGACGATCTGAATGGATACATCTTCCCTGCCGCCAAACGCCCCGCCAATGACTGGATAGATCACCCGCACCTGGTCCTCTGTCAGGCCCAGGGCATGCGCGATCTGGTGCCGGTCCTCATGATTGCACTGTCCACCGACCTGGACGGTAACGCGATCCTGGTCATCAATAAATGCCAAGCCGGCTTCCGGCTGCAGGTAAGCATGTTCCTGAGCCGGGGTATGATATTCGCCTTCTACGATGACATCGCAATCATCAAACCCCTCTTCCACATCGCCATGTCTGATGTGATACTCGCGAAAAACGTTGGTTCCTTTGTCAGGGTGAAGGATGGGTGCATCCTTGGCTAAAGCCGCTTCGATCGTATCGACAATAGGCAGATCTTCATATTCAACTTGGATGAGTTCTCTTGCCTGGCTGGCGAGCTCTTCTGTTTCAGCAATAACCACAGCGATTTGATCGCCGATGAACTGGACCAGATCGGCATAAGGATTATTCGATCCCGGCCCGCAGAGTACAGGTTGGTCCGGGATGATCATGCCATAGATGTTATCGGGGACATCTGCAGCGGTTAAAACCATAACAACGCCTTCAAGCGCTTCGGCAGCTTTGCAATCTATGGACTTAATCCTTGCGTGAGGCCGATTTGCAAAAAGGATTTTCATGTAAAGCTGGTCAGGCAGATTGAAGTCCCCCGGAAAAAGCGCCTCCCCCGTTGCTTTGGACTTTGCATCAACTCGGGTTACTGACTGGCCAATAATTGGCATACCACGCTCTCATTGTTGAAGTCTGGATAGGCTTTAATTTTTCTTTGTGCCTTACACACGCTATTTTACATGAAAAAATTCAAAACAGATGGAATTTTACGAAAAACTTCGTAGATTTCGAAAACAATGTTATTTGAAATGATCACTCAAACGATTTACTACCTCACTTAACACTT
>CAVVHL010000016.1:0-13692 GCA_963748065.1 uncultured Chloroflexia bacterium
TTCATATAAAAATACTTGTATCTGACTTGCATCAAAAAGTTGATAATAACGCTTGAGTTGTTCATAATAGTTTCCAACAATTTTCTAAGTGCCAAATTGGTTCCCAATTGGCATTAATCCGCCTTTTCTCGAGTGAGAGAGCTTCCGGGAAATCTGTTGCAGTTTCGCGTTGGTCGTACAACATGCATGTATGTTAAATGCTTGACTGGATTACGTAGAATTGCGTATTAGTTTTGCATTGGGTAATAAGTTGTGTATGCGTTCAGGCGCTTCTGGTCGATAGAGATAGATGTGGAAGCTTCGCCTATCGCCTTTTCATTCGTTACGCCATCGAACAATGCCTGATAATCTTGAAAATCGGTTATTGCTTTATAGATGGGATCGCCAGGACCTTTAGTAAATTTTGTTTTATCATCGAATGAGAAAAAGTGTGGCTCTTTTACGGGAATGATAAAGATATCCGGGTGTTGTTTTAAATACATATATAGTGAGCTTGTACCGGATTTTGCTGCGCCGATGATCAAAAAATTAGGAAGGGTCATAAATTGCCCTCAGCCTTAGAAATACGCATTGTTATCCTGCGCAAAGTCCTTTGAGAGCATCTAAAAGGCCCCCTATTGCCGGATTTTTCTCGGATGCGTAGAGTATTCATTAAGGAATTGCCGATAGCATAAGTGAAAGCGTATACAATAAGGAAAATCAAGTGTAATGAATTTCTCGCATGCTTTCGGATAAAGTAGCATCTTGCTTTTGTTCCAATGATAGGCTGTCCAGGGATGAATTTGCGATTGAGCCAACCTTATGCCAAAACATGCGAATCTAGGAACTAGCATTAATTTATATCCTGTGTGACGCACTCGTTCACAAAAGTCCATTTCCTCATGATATACAAAGAAATCCTCGTCAAATCCTTTTACTTTTCTCCAAGGACATCGCTGCTTTATTAGCATCGTGAGCAGCCCTAGATATATATGCAACACTTCTCTGATTTTATTAGTTAATGAAGATTTCATTCCCCTTGTAAATGAGAAAACTCATTTTTCGTACCAATAAAATTAAGGGTTTACTGACCCCATACCAGATTTTTTTGGGTGGATCGAAGAAATATATTTTAGGATTAATCACGCCAACTTTGGGATGCGATTTGCCTACCTCAAGAAGCGGTTCCAGAAAATTTTCTGCGACAACGAGTGTCCGAATGGCTTAAAAATATAGTCAGCCTTACTGTCTAAGGCAACTGAAAATCCCGCATTTGATGCCCCCGTTGCACCTAAATTCTCGGGTAATTTAATCAATCTAACATAGAGGAAAGTTCTTCTCAACCATGATGATCGTATGATCTTCAGAATGATTATCAACGACGATGATATGACTTTGTCGTTAGTTTTTGCTGATAGCAATGATTTTATACACGCCTGAAGATCATTTGCGCGATTGAAGGTTGGGATAACTACTTGGACAGTTAAAGGTTTGAATAAATCAAATTTTACTCTTAACCCTTATATGTAATTTTTTCAAAAGCCAAACACCAGGCAATCTTTAAGAGAAATACCAGTGGTAATGTGTGCCAATATTTGATTGGTAATTTTTCAAAAAAGAATCACTCTTAAAACAATTCCACCGGCTATGAACGGGGATCCAAATAATGATAGGGACCAATTCCTAAAGATACCGGAGAGGTGAATTTTCAATATGCAGGATTATTCATTGAATTGAATCCGAATTGAAAGTTATGACGGAAAACGGCTGTGCGGTATCCGGTGCGTTCGGGGAGATGGATCACTTGCGGCTCTGGGTCAAAAAGTAATTTGATTTTTGCCCGTTGCGCCCGAAAAGTGAGGTCGATATCCTCTCCAGTCCGTGTTGCTCTGAATCCCCCAATTTTCTTCCAGTTGCTCATTCTTATGCTGAGATTTATCGAGGGAAGAATTTCCCTTTTTCCTATTGGTAAATGGGGCATATATTCATGGAAGGATGAGATATTGTCAGCCAAAGTGAAGTAGTTCTTGGACAGGGAATTTAACAACACCGCCAACAATGACCGGGGTTGAGATCGTGATGGTCTTCAAGATGAGCTTCCATCCAGTTCGGTTCTGCAAGACAGTCGGCATCAATGAAAATAACAATTTCCCCTATTGCTTTCTTTGCCCCCATATTTCTTGCAATTCCGGTAGGAACGGGTTTATCCGTTTGGATGAATCTGACTTCCGGAAATTGTGCTACCAAATTGTACTTATCCATCCCCACAACGATGATCTCAAAAGTGTGCTCAGTTTCCTGTGCCAGAATTGAGCGAATTGTCCGGTCAATGATCGGCGAGTGCAGGTTGGGGATGATGATCGAACAATCGATCTGAGCCTTCGAGTTTTCAGTCATTTATCTCTATTCAGGGCTTTTTGATAGATGGCTATTATACTCTCAGCCAATTTATTCCAACTGTAATGCTCCTCAACCCGTTCGCGTCCTTTTTGAGATGCGCTCCACCAAAAAGCCTGGTTGCTTAGCAGTTTCGAGATTGAATTCGCGAGAGCCTGGGCATTGCCCGCTTCGAATACCAGGCCGGTATCAGGTGTGATCACGGTCGGAATCCCACTGGCATCACTGCCGATACAGGGTGTGCCACTTGCCATGGCTTCGACCAGCACTGCACCCTGACCTTCTTCGGTGGAGGGCAGGACGAATACGTTTCGCCTCACGCATCAAATTGGCGACCTCTGACTGTGATTTCGTACCAAGGAATTGGACGCGATGCATCAGCTTATGCTCGTGCGTAAACTCCTCCAATGTCTGCCTCAGATGGCCTTCCCCCACAATTTTGAGTATAAGTTGAGGGTATTTACTTCGAAGTATTTCCATTGCCTGGAGCAGTGTGATCACGCTCTTGCGTTCAATGAGCGAGCCAACATATAGCAGGCCCTCACGGGGTTGACCGGGTTCTGCCTTTGGAAATTTGGTCAGGTCGATTGCGGTGGGGATGACTTCGATTTTTTCTGCTGGGATTCCAGATACTTTGCGCGCCTTTCTGCCAGGGCCTGACTGACTGCAATAATGAAACGGGCGTGTTTAAGCGCTGTCTTGACAGGCAGCTTTAGAATGGGGTTCCCAACTGTCTTGAAGATGTCGCTGCCGTGGATGGTCACAACATATGGACAGTGATGCCAGGCTTGAGTTATGTAAGATGCCAGCCCTGACAAACTCCAATTGGCGTGAATGATGTCGAAGCCTTTAGCATACCTGGCGACGGCCAAGCAAAGCGCGCCAAAGTATGGAATTACAGCGAGTTTATGCAGGAAACTTCTTTTCCAGGCGGCTGGCAGCCCGGCGGAATCTTTCTGCAGCACTTCGTATTTCTCCGGCAGATAGCGTGCCCGGAAGATTTCGATGCCGTCAATCACTTCGTGAATTGCAGCGCCGGGTTGATGTGGAGTAATGACCCGGACGATATTGCCTTTAGCCTGGATGGCTTTGGCAGCATCAATGATGAATGGCACCCGGAAATCGTCTTTCCAGCGGGTGAAATTTGTTGTGACAATCGCAATTTTCATAGCGTCTAATTATGAAGTGTTGGTGAAAACAGTTTTCCTTACTGACCCCAATCATACCATTTATAGATGGAAAAGTCGGTTTGCTACATGCTGAAGGAGCCAGACTTCAGGGTGAAATCCTATATACCCAGACCGTCTCATTCGCATAGACCTCCTCCACCTCCGCGCAGCCCTGCAAGCCCTCCGGCTGCAGACTGCCCACGCCCTGGCGCACGTAGACCCAATTCAGTTCTGCTTCTTCCACCAAACCCCAGAAGGCTTCATCACAGGTGGTGATCTTGTTGGCTTCCCTGCCCCAACGAACGAGGTCAGCCACTGCATCCCGGTCCGGGGAGAAACCGTAGAACACGGTCGGCACCAGGGACCAGCGGCCGGTGTAGGGGAGCAGCCAGCCACCGCCGTCCACGCCCCGGTAGTTGCCGTTCTGCCAATAGGCAGTGTTGATGAAGAAGCGGGCATCCTCCGGCACGTTCTCCCGCACCCAGTCCAGCGCTTCGATGTCATCTTCGGTCACCAGCACGGTCACCGAATTGACGATGTTGGCGCTGAGGTTGAAGCCCCAGACTGTCCATGCGATCACCAGGAGTGCCGGCAGGACAATAGCGATCCAGTCCTGCTTCAGCCATTTTCCCAGGAACTGCCCCATTTGCCAGAACAGATACCCGGCCAGGAGCGTCACCGGCAGAAACAGCACGATCGCGAAGTGGTCGGGGCGGAAGGGCTTCAGGACGATGCTCCAGGGCAGCGCCAGCAGGGCGCAGACGACCGTCCAGAGCCAGAAAGCGGTCTGCTTCCGGCGGATGATGGCCCAGACCAGGCCAAGCCCTGCCGCAGCCAGCAGCCAATGGTTGCCTGCCGGACCCAGGAGCTGCCAGATGTAGTGAGCGGTATCCGCAGAGGCTTCGAGGCTCGCTTCGGAGATTGGGAGGTTGGAGGCCACGCCCGAACTCAGCGAGGAGAAATGTGCCACCCGCAGCAGCCAGGGTGCGGCCAGGACCAGCCCAGCCAGTGTGCCCACAATTACGCCGGCAAAGTCCACCGTGGCTGTCAATGCGGCTTTCATCCGAGGCAGGAAGAAGACCAACCCGAGGAGGATGAGGAAGAATGCCAGCAGGACGGCCGCGAAATAGTGTGAGAGCAATACGCCGCCGGTCAATAGCGCCAGCGTGGCGACGTCCGCCTTGCGGATGGGTTTCTCCAGCAGCCGGATCGCCGCCATCATCGCCAATGGCAGCAGCACCAATCCGGTCGCCAGGGTGTAACGGCCCCAACTCAGGTAATAAGCCGGCATACGGGTGGCGAAGCTGACCAGCAGTGCGGCCGCGGCCGCCGGCCGCCAATCCTTCCATAGTGTTTTACCCAGGGCATAGACCGAGAGTCCAATCACCGCATTCAGGAGCTGCCCAAAAACGAGCATGGCCTGTCCGATCTCCAGACCGCTGAGCGCGGTGAAAAGTGCGGTGACGGCGTGGAAGCCGTAGTGGTAGTAGAAAGGTTGCTCCAGATAAGGCGCAAGCGTATCCGGGAGGCCTCGCCCCTCAAGGATGACGCGGATGATCAGGTAATGGTGCTGCGAATCCACCCAGTTTGGCAGCAGCAGGTCACGCGCCTGGTAAAGCCGCCAGGCGATCACCAGCCCGAACAGGACCAGGCCGATTACCAGGTGCCAGCGGTATTCACGGGGAAATTTTGGTTTGCGCCTTAATCAGTCCGAACACGGTCAGGACTGCAAAACCCGCCAGCAGCAGGCCGATCAACAAGCGGCGAAAAGCGGAGACCGAGAACGAAGCCGAATTCAGCCAGCAAGATGATCGCAGACAGACTGACACCGATGATTTGGGCGAGCGTGACCAGCGGGTCACGGCCGCGCTTTCCGAGCCAGGCCCACCAGGCCAGCCCGGGCAGCAGCATCAGCGCAATCGCCAGGACGCTCACAAGCGTCGCACGCCTTCCGGGTCGACCTTTGCCAGCATTTCGTGCACAGTCTCGCCCACAACCGGGTGCATGAAATCCGGGGCGATCTCGTCCAGCGGAACCAGCACGAAGGCTCGCTCCTGCAGCCTTGGATGCGGGATCTGGATGAGCCTTCCATTGAAGATTTCATGGCCATAGAAGAGGATGTCCAGATCGATCAGGCGGGGACCGTTGCGGAAGGTCTCGACCCGCCCCATGTCCTTTTCGATCTCCTTCAACCTGTGCAGCAAAGGCAGAGGATGGAGCAACGTGTCGACCTCGATGACCTGATTGAGGAACTCAGGCTGATCGGTGTAACCCCAGGGTGGGGTGGCGTAGATGCCTGATTCCCGCAGGACCTGCACCTTTGGCCCAAGCAGTGCTTTCGCCTGGCGCAGGTTGTCCTCACGGTCGCCGAGGTTGGTGCCGAGAGCCAGGTAGACCGGGGAAGTCATTTAGACTACCTCGAGGATATTGAGCATATCCGCAAGCAGCCCATAAGCGGTCGTTTCCGGGCCGGGGTCGCTTTCCAGCACGCCCAAACCGGGCAGCACATCCAGCTTGAACTGGCAGTAGGAACTGGTGCCGTTGACGCTGAAAAGGGGTGAATCCGGTCCAACCCGCTGCGGCGCGACCTTGGTCACGATCCGGCCATCCACCCATTCGGCGGAGCAGACCAGCTTCCAACGCTCACCGGCAGCCTTGGCTTCCGCGATCATTTCAGGCGTCACGCCCCGAATGCCAGTGCGGTCGACATCCTGCGGCGTCAGCGGGACGCCCATCAGCACGGTGACGAGCGCGGCAACCTTGATCGAAGCATCCCAACCATCGATGTCGTTGCTCGGGTCGGTCTCGGTGATCCCGATCGACTTGCCATACGCCACCGCCTCATCCAGAGTCTTCCCTTCTTCCATCATCTCAAGCAGCAGGTTGGTGCAGGAGTTGAGGATCCCGTGGAAAGCGATCAGGTTCGCGCCAACCAGCGGTTCGCGGAACAGGGCGAAGATCGGCGCGCCGTCCATAACAGCCGATTCGAACAGGAAGCGTTTGCCTTGCGCCGTCGCGAGGGCCGTCAGGGTTTGGTAGCCATGGACGACCGGGCCCTTATTGGCCGTCACCACATGCATCCCACTCTCAAGTGCTTTCCGAATGTGGTTCAGGGCAGGCTGGCCGCTTTGGGGATTAACCGGCGTCGTTTCGAACATGAAATCAGCCGGGCATTTCGCGATGAATTGCAGAGAAATCTTCGGGTGCATCCACGGTGCTCAATGCATCCAAGCGATCCCCGGATTCGACAAGGTTTAATGCTTTTTCAAGGTCCAGCCCGGCGGGATCGATCGCCCGGCCATGGGAGCCGGTGATAATCCCTGTGACGGTGAAAGACAGGTCATATTTTTCAGCCAATTCGGTTTTCTTTTTCAAAAGTAAACGGGCAAAAGCTTTGCCGACATTCCCAAAACCCACCAGACAAAGACGGTAATTTGTGATCATCAAGTTCCTCTCAATCATTCTTGTTTGTTTAATTTAACCACAAAATCAAGCCTGAGTGGAAAAGACGCGTGTTGAGATCATTGAGCGCCAATTATCCGGTAGAATTGAGCGCATGAAACCAAACGAACAACGCATCCTGCTTTTCGATATCGACGGTACCTTCTTGAATCCGAACGAGGAAGGCCGCACCTGTTTCAACCGTGCCTTGGTCGAAGTTTTCGGTGAAACGGGCAAGATCGAAGGCTTTGATATGGCAGGTAAAACGGACTGGCAGATCGTGACCGAATTGATGGTCCAGGCCGGATTTGACCCTGATTTCGTCGCCAGCAAGCGAGAGGCCGCCTTTGCCGCTTACGCGCATCATGTCGAAATGGCCGCGCCGACCTTCAGCATGGTGGTCCTGCCCGGTGTATTGGCGTTGCTTGATGCGTTGTCCAAACACCCCGGATTTATCTTGGGACTGGTCACAGGCAACGTACGGGAAGCCGTCCCGCATAAGCTGCGCGCCGTCGGGATTGATCCCGGAATATTTACCTTCGGCGCCTTCGGCAGTGAAAATCCGGATCGTAACGCATTACCCGGTTTGGCACTTTCCCGGTTGGAACAAGCGCTTGGAGAATCAATCGATCCGATGCAGGTTTTGGTGATCGGGGATACGCCGAGGGATATCGCCTGCGCACGTCACGCCGGTTTGAAGGTGCTCTGCGTCACTACCGGTCATTTCAACCGGGAAGTGTTGGCATCCCACGAGCCGGATTACCTGTTGGATGACCTGACGGACACCTCAGCAGTTCTCGAGATTCTTCAAACCTTCTGATGTATATTGTAAATTGCTAATCTCAGGAAATAACCTAGGGTAAATCACTACTTTTCTTCCCAAAACCCTATTAGACCTAATACCATACCTAATACCTAGATACCTAATCCCCTATCCCCGAACTTCATTTCCCTTTATCCGCGCGTTCTTCCTTTTCCATTTCCTTTTTCTCTGCATCCTTCCGTTCTGCAATCTGGATGCGGTGGATGATCCGGTGGGCGATCGGTGTGACCATGATCCCAATACTGGCGGCGAAAATCACGCCGGAATAGAGCGCATAGAACGAGGCAAACAACTTTACCCATGCGGTCGATAGCGCATCGACAGGTCCTTCGCCTGCCAGGATCATGGCAGCGTTGAGCAACGCATCAACCCAGGTCAGCCGGGCAAAGATCTTATATCCCAAAACGCCCAATCCAAGGGAGAAGATAATGATCGCACCGGCGGCTGCCAAATGTTTCAACATTCTGACTGTAAACAATTTACGGGATAAAAGCGGTTGGTCTTTATGTTCATACATCATAAACTCCCTTGAAAATGCCGATGATTAATCATAAATCACATAATGAAATTTGGCTGAGCTAAAGCTTTTTATTTTTTGGCCCACCATTTCTCATAAAGTTTCAAGCTTGATAAACAACTCAGTCGCTGAAGAAATAATCCGGCAATAATTTTGTTCGATGACTGAAAAAAGCTGCACGCAGCATCACGAAATCTTGATCTGTCCCGCTTCCGACTGCTGCCAGCCGGTCTAAATCTTCCAATTCCGTCTTATTCATTTTTATGAACGATTTCCGGATCAGTCCAAAATTGTCCCAGGGAAGGATCTCGATCTTGTTCAGCGCCAGGAAATCCCGGATAAAATTGCCTTTTACAAAATCCAGCCCTTTCATTCTGAAGATGCCAAACCGGTTTGGATCCACTCGTCTGGATCGGCAGAGCGTCCAGGCTTGCGTACCGGCCAGGAATTTTGTGGACGGGAGGTCCAGCGGGTCGAAATCAATTTTAAGTGTTTCAATCTGTAATGGATCCAACTGACCATCCACCAAACGCCAGCGTTGGGCTTTCTCCTCCCAGACCTCACAAATCCAATGGTCTTCAAAGCGTCCTTTTGTGAAATAAGTGCTAAATCCACATCTCGCCCGCGCCGGGATATCACGGGCTCTGAAGACGGAAGCCAAAAGTAAGGAAAAATCACGGCAGGTCCCGATCGTACGCTTTCCGATCATCCGGGGTTCACTCAATGGCCGGTCACTCAGAGAAAGGATTTTCTCAAGCCTGGCTCGGACCGTACGGATATTGGCTTCTTCCTTGCGCACTCGAGTGAGGGAGAGGCCTTGTTTAGCCGCCCAATGCATATGCAGCATCAAGCCCTGGATCGCGGCGACCAGCGCTGACAGATCATTTGGCAGCTCAAGGAAATGAATATTGAACTCACCGGGGTCGCTGATCTGACCCTGGCTTGCATAATATTTCTGGGGGTTGAAGGTCATATCCGGCATGAGCTCCTCTCAAGCATAATTATATTCGAAGCATTCCTGCGAGGGCTGGTCAACTTTTGGCCCTGTGCTATAATTGCACCAATTTCCAAAATTCACAAACCGGGGGAAATCTTATTTATGTGTTTATCGGTATTAATTTTAATGGTGCGCTTTCAGGTCACCAGGCGCTTGAGTGCGACTGGTCAATGCTTAGGAGGTACCATGAGTCTCGATAAACGTGAGCTATTCCGTCTTCCCTGGTCAATGAATGATAATCCCATCGCGTGGCTGGAAATCACCGATATTTGCAACCTCAAATGTGAAGGCTGTTACCGGACGACCCTGACCCGCCACAAACCTCTCGAGCAGGTGAAAGAGGAACTGCGTTTCTTTAAGCAATGGCGGAACCCCGATAACGTCTCAATCGCCGGCGGCGAACCCTTATTACACCCGGATATCTGTGAGATCGTGGCCTATATCAAAGAATTGAAGATGAAACCCATCATCCTGACCAATGCGGTCAAACTGACGCCGGCATTCCTCAAAGAACTGAAGGCGGCGGGTCTGGCCGGTTTCACCATCCACATCGACAGCCACCAAAACCGCCCGGGTTGGGAGGGGAAGAGCGAAAAAGAGCATAACGAACTGCGCCAGTTCTATGCGGATATGATCCACGAAGAGGGTGGGCTCTATACCATTTTCAATGCCACTGTTTATCCCTCCACCTACAACTCCATCCCTGATATCCTCGAATGGGGACATCAAAACTTTGACAAAGTCCAGGGGGTGGTGTTCATCACCTATCGGACCGCAACCACTGACACTTATACCGCGGTGGATATCAACAGCCGGGAAGTGGATATGGCTCAGTTGAGTTATATTCGGGAAACCTTTGATGAGGATTTCGTCACCGGCCCGGAAGTGGACGCCAAGATCAAATCGGTATGCCCGGAATATCAGGCTTCCGGTTACCTCGGCGGTACCCAGCGTCACGATTCGTTCAAGTGGACGATCTCCGCGCTGCTCGGTTCGAAGCACGGCCCATACGGTTCGGTCGGTAAGCGCACCATGGAGGTCGCGCAATACCTGCATCACCTTTTCAACGGGACCTATTTGGCCTATCTCTCCAACGCCAAATTAGGATCGGTCGCTTTCCTGATGTGGCCGTTCGACCCGGTCATCCGTAAGGCTTACGGTAAACGGCTTAAGGATATCCTTACGCATCCCTGGCGGCTGTTCCAACCTGTTAAACTGCAGAGCATCGGCATCATCCAGGCGCCGGACGTGCAGGTCACCGGCCAGGCGGATATGTGCGATTCCTGCCCGGACATGACCGTCTATGAAGGCAAGTTGATCAATTCCTGCCGGATGGACGAATACCGGATGTTCGGCGGTCTGGTGTCCGTGGTGGATAAACAACGCTTGAAAGAAAATTGAGGTAAGAATGGCTGGTCAGCGTGACCCCGAAGCAGGTTTTTTCCGCAGCCTGGCCCGGATCGTTAAGGCCCGTCCCGAAATATGCCCCTTCTTTGGCGGATAACGACCTGCTTAATCTAATCATCGAGCGGCGGAGCGTCCGGTCATTCACGAGTGACCCGATTTCTGAAGACACCGTTCAGGCGATCCTGGAAGCCGGTCGGATGGCGCCCAGCGGGGTGAACTTGCAGACCTGGACCTTTATCCGATTCTCACCGGCAGAATGGCGGGAGAAATTCGGTCATCCCATCCCCTTCAAAGGGCAACTGGCCGTGATGGTGCTTTCCGACCTGCATCGGTTGGATATTTTGCGGACGGAAGTGGATTTCCCGGATGAACCCCTGGTCTTGCATACGCTGGCGGTCCTGAACGCTGGGTTGGCTGCAATGAATATGACCCTGGCGGCGGAAGCCTGCGGAGTCTCGTCGATCATGCTCTCCGAGACGGGACAGACCGGGCTGTTGGACCCCGGGGTATTGAAAGCGGAACTGGACCTACCGGAGGATGTTGTTCCCCTGACGACCATCGTTTTCGGTTATCGCAAAGCCGGGTTGGCGGCGATCCCGCCCCGGCTGCCGCTGAACATGATCTGCGGCCAGGCGCGGTACCCCACGCCGGACCAGGCGGCTCTGGACCTTTGGCTGGCGGAAATGAAAGCGGGTTACCGCGCCATGCGGCCCTGGTCTTCATTGGAGGCGCAGCTCAAGGTCTATCGGCGCAAGATCCACCGCGCGGAAGAAGACCTGCGCCAGATGGTCTTCGGCACCGGTTTTGAATGAACATTTCCTGAAATCTATTTACTTTCCGAAATATAAATCGGGTTACTGATCAGCGCGGGCAAGGGCGGGATTCCGGGCAGGAAGGTGCGGTAGATCTCCACCCGGACGAAACCCGGACCGGGCACTTGCGCGACCAGGTCGGCATCGCCAGGTGATGCGGCTTGCAGCAGGTCGATTGAATCACCTGCACTGACCAGGCGAATGACATCGCCGGTCGTCAAACGTTTGGCCTCAATCTGGACGGTGAGATCCTCTGACCATGCCGCCGTGCCGCCCATCTTGACATCACCGATTGTCAGGTCCACGATGGGGCCGCTGGGGGAGAAAGTGATGAAGCTGTCCCCGGATTTTTAACGCAGCCAGGATATCTTCTGGCGCGCTTGACCCGGCGTAAACGCCCATGCACGGTCCGCCCAGGATTTGGAAGAGCTGGTCGCGATGGTAATCGCTGCCGCCCACTGCCGGGACTTTTTGCCCGGAAGCCAGCATCTGGTGCCACATCGCCACCGCGCGCAGGTTGCTTTCCCGCATCGGCCCATTCCAAATTTCGAAAAGGTCGTAAGGAACGCTGGAAAGGTCGAATTGGAACCCGCAGCTATCGTCCTGGGGATGGTTGATCACGATCAGCGCGCCGCGTTCGTGGGCGGTCGTGAAGATTTCCTGCATAGCCTTGTCATCATTGGTGAAGAATGGCACGTCATAGGGACGGTCTACCCCGAGGAAGTTGGCATGCCCACGGTAATGAGTCCATTCCACACCGGGGATCATCGTGACATCCGGGATCCGGGCTAGCACGTCGCTGCTTACCATCTGGTTGTGATCGGTGATCGCCAGGAAATCCAATCCCTGCCGTTTGGCATGGGTCGCCAGTTCTTCAAGCGTGAAGACGCCGTCGGACCCGAGGGTGTGGGTGTGGATGTCGCCGATCAGCAGCCGGCGTTCTTTTTCAACGAATGTGAGTTCGTATGTAACAGTCACGCCTTCCGGGGCGATCTTGTAGGCCCCGACCAGGATCTGCCACTCCCCGGGTGTGAGCACCTGGGGCAGGTATCCAGGTGTGGCGGATTTGCCGTTGATATAGAAATGGTCTTTATCCGATCCGGAAGCACCAGCCTGTTTGCCATCGGGCGATATCAACCCCAGATCAATGGTGTTGACCCGTTCCTTGGGGTGAAAGGTACCGTTCGGGAGGGATTCGTCTTCGGATTTGAATGCCGGGTAAACGTAACGCAACCTGAATTCGGCGATATTTTCCGGCATGGTGAAAGGCAGGGTCAGATACAGTCCCTGTTGTTCAGGCGCGATGGTATAGGTGAGGGTTTGTTTGATCTCGGTCATATTCCGCCTAATTCTTCTGCGGTTCACCTAAGGCGAATTTCAAAAAGCGCTGAATGTATTTCTCCCAAAACGGCCAGATATGTTCGCCGTCTTCCTTTTCATACTCAATCGGCACGCCCATTTGCTGGGCCGCGCCGTAGAACATCTCGTTCAGCGGGAAGAGGTCATCCTGTTTACCACAGGCCATGTAGAGCTTGGGCAGGTTTTCCGGGTGCTCAGCCGCTTTTTGCAGCCAGACCATCGTGTCATGTTTGGTGCCCTTGAGCTTGGTCAGAGTCGCCGAAAATAGTCGTAAACTCCTTTTGGCGGGGATCGTCGGGGATCAGGTTGAGGATTTCCAGCGACAAAGCGCCGGATAAGCTGGCTGCCGCATAGAAACGTTCGGGATAGTTGAGCGCAGCTTTGAATGCGCCAAAGCCGCCCATGGAATTCCCCGCGATCAAGGTGTCTTCCGGTTTCGGGTCCAGCCCAAAAACATCTTTCAGGTAATGAGGCAGCTCTTCCATCAGAAAGGTGAAATAGAGCTGGCCGTTGGGCTGGTCGGTGTAGAAGCTGCGCCCGATGGAGGGCATCACCACCACCAGGCCATATTCCTGGGCGACCACCTCGATGTTGGTGTAACGCTGCCAGGCGCTGCCGTTGTCCGAAAGGCCGTGCAGCAGGTAAAGCACTTTCCGTTTCTGCAGGGGAACGTCGCCCATCCGGACAGGATCGGGCACGATCATATAAACCGGTAGACACACTTTGACGGTTTCTGGGGTGAAATCGAATTGGATCAAAGCCATGGTTCAATCCTCCAACACATCAAGGTC
>CAVVHL010000017.1:0-133616 GCA_963748065.1 uncultured Chloroflexia bacterium
TTTTATGGTTGTATCAATAAAAGAGGGTAAGGGTTCGGTTAAATATAAAGAAATATGGCGTAGGTAATCCATTCTGAATGAAAGATTTTGCCTTTTAGGACAATTACTCTTTCCCCCTTTCTGTCAGTGATGCAAACACCTTTCCCTAATTTATCGGGGAAGAGGAACTTATTGATATGTTGTTATATGATATATTCAGCAGCCAATCCGAAATCAAAACGTATCTAGGTGGCTTTCATCCCGGTGGAGACCATCATGCCTTTCCAGCCCTCTCGCTTTTTCTGCAGTGTGAGCAATAATCCCACCAATTCTTCAACAACCATCAAGCGCTTTATTTGCCTTGTACAGCCGAATTTCCACCATCCATATTGCCAATTAACTTACCCAGCATGTCGCCTGCCTCCAGGCTATCGACCGCCTTTGAAAAGAAGAATCCCTGCATATATTCACAATCCATCGCCGAAAGTTCGGTGAATTGTTCATCCGTTTCGACGCCTTCTGCGATCACCTTCATTCCCAGATTGTGTGCCAGTGATAATATCGTCTGGACGATTTCAGCGCCGTTGTTCTTCGCTCCCAGGCGGCTGATGAAGCTGCGATCGATCTTGAGTGTATCGATGGGCAATGTATGCAGGTAGCTCAGTGAGGAATATCCCGTGCCAAAATCATCAATTTGGACCTGAATGCCTAAATCACGTAATTCAGAAAGCATGTTCGAAATAAACTCGGAGTCCTTAATGACCAGGCTCTCAGTCAGTTCCAGCTTTAATTGTCTGGCATCCAATCTGTTCTTTCGCAGAATATCGGAAATCTTTTGGACCAGATCTGGCTGTTCGCATTGCCTGGATGATATATTGACGTTGATGGTCAAGGAAGGGTCTAAAAGAATACTGACCATTCCAGGCATGGATCTGGTGGCATGCCTCATCCAGAACCCAATAGCCGAGCGGAATAATGAGACCGGTTTCCTCTGCGGTTGGAATGAACTCTGCTGGAGGGATGAGGCCTTTGGTTGGATGCTGCCAGCGTACCAGGGCCTCGAATCCGATGATACGCTGATTTGCCATATCCAGAATGGGTTGGTAGTGGACGATAAATTGCTGATTTTCCAATGCTTTCCGCAGGTCAGTTTCCAGTTCCAGACGCGTCATCACACGGTCAAGCATCGACGGGTCAAAAATTTTATAATGGCCCAGGCCCTGACCTTTGGCGCGATACATCGCAATATCAGCATCGCGTAAAACATCGTCCGGATTCTCATAATTCGCGTTAGTTAACACAATGCCCATGCTTGCAAAGACAAATACCATGTGACCGTCCAGATCATACGGCATAGCCAGACTGTTTTGGATGCGTTCGGCAACCTGGATGACATCTTGATTGTCTTTTACATCTTCCAGCAGGATGACGAACTCGTCGCCTCCCAAACGGGCGACCGTATCTTCCCCGCGCATACAGGCTAAAATGCGTTGTGAACTTTCGACCAGCAATTTGTCACCAACAGCATGTCCAAGGCTGTCATTCACCACCTTGAACCGATCCAAATCAAGGAAGAAGACCGCTGTACATAATATCCTTATGTCGTTTGGTGCGTTCCATTGCGTGGCTCAGGCGATCAATAAACAATACGCGATTTGGCAAATCCGTCAACGGGTCATGGACCGAGATGTAGGATAAGCGGTCTTCTGTGAGCTTGCGCTGTGTGAGCTCGGCTTGCAGATTTTGATTTAATTGCGCTGTTTCATATAGCCGGTCTTTTTCCAGGAGATTCCGGTGCTGCGTAAAGACAAGAATGATGGTTGAGATGATGATATTAAAAAGCAGCGGTAGTGCCATATTTGTGAAAGAGACAGATGGGAGAATGATGGTGAGAAGAATGAGGGACAAAATATTGAAAATGGCAAAAAGCGTCGTAAAGCCGACTGAGGTTAGCGCGCTGCTGGTGAGTATCGTCAGGGTATTCCAAATGAGCAAAATAAGTAAGCCTTCCAGGCTATGATCAGAGGAAAGGAGAATATTAAAGACGGGTATGAGGGATAAATCACACAGAGCGAGGAGTACTGCTATCCGATAAAATTGCGTCCGGCTTAAAATATACGCTATCCACATAACCAAATCTGCGCCAGCTAAAACGTATGCAACAACGGGGTTTGAGGAAAAGAACCCCATATAAATCACGCCGCTGATCATGGTAAATGCTGTGATTAAAGAAATCATTGACGCCAGGCTAGCCTGACGCCTCTCACTGATCTCGGAAATTATTCTTGATGGCTCTATAAGCTTCTGCCATAGGTTGCGTTTGTGCGTCCTGGTTGGGTCGGGAACGGAAGGTGAAATAAGGTTGGAGAAGGATTTCTTCATAATAAAGTTCCTTAAGTCAATAACTGCGCCTAATGCAGCCGAATAATTGATTAAATGGACTTAACTTCACTATCTGAGCAAGAACGATGTGTTGATGTTTTCCCCCATCTTATTGATTGTTTTTGGTTGTAATGATAAGCTGCATGCCAAATTTTTGCTTTATGCATTGATATTATTATACTTTATAGGCATTCTTAATAATTTTATAACCTGAAATTAGTTTTCTAATTCATTTTGTGAACCAAACTGATGAGTATCGAGTATATAGAAAACAAGAAGAAAGCAACAGCTTGCATTTTATTTTACAGAATTTTATTCCAATCTGACTTTAAGGTGCGTGGGTCGCTGACCCGTAAGGCACTAACTTATCCCTTTCACCTCAGGTCCTTTACTATTCCCCTTTCACTATTCTCTTTCCTATCCCATGTTATACTAATTTCAATATCAAATACCTTCATTAAAACATGAAACTCATTATCCAAATCCCCTGTTATAACGAGGCCGATACCCTGGCGGACACCCTGGCGCAGCTCCCGCGTGCCATTCCGGGTTTTGATTCTGTGGAAACCCTGATCGTCGATGATGGCAGCGAAGATGAAACCTGCGGCGGTAGCCCGGGAGGCCGGCGCGGATCATATCGCCCGGCTGCCGCGCCATCTCGGTTTGGCTCAGGCTTACACAATGGGATTGGATGCCGCGCTCCGACTGGGCGCGGATGTGATCGTCAATACCGACGCCGATAACCAGTATCTTGCAAAAGATATCGAAAAACTGGTCCGCCCGATCCTTAATGGCGAGGCTGAAATGGTGATCGGTGACCGCGGCGTTGGCTACCCTTAAGCACTTTTCCCCGACCAAACGAGCGCTGCAGAAATTAGGATCACGGGTCGTGTCTGCTACTGCAGGATTTGATATTCCGGACGCCACCAGCGGGTTCCGGGCGGTCACCCGGGAAGTGGCCTTGCAGACGATGGTGCTCAGCAATTATTCCTATACCCTTGAAACCCTGATCCAGGCCGGTGCCAAACGGGTCAAGGTGGCGTTCGTCCCTGTAGAAACCAATCCTCCTGTCCGCCCCTCGCGGCTTTTCCGCAGCGTTCGCAACTATCTGACCAATTCGACGGTGACGATCCTGCGCTCCTTCGCCATGTACCGGGCTTTGCGGATCTTTACCTGGATCAGCTTTTTCCTGCTTCTGGCCGGCCTCATCCTGGGTGGGCGTTTCGTCTATTTCTATGCCCAGGGCCAAGGTGGGGGACATATCCAATCGCTGATCCTGACGGCGATCCTGCTGATCGTAGGTTTCCTCACCTTTCTGATCGGGTTGATTGCAGACCTGGTCAGCTTTAATCGGAAGATCCTCGAGGAAGTCCTCTATCGTCTCAGGCGGCAGGATGCAGATGCGGCTTCAGGACGTTCTTCCGATCCTGATGGTGAAGTTTAAAGTTGGGTTAAAGATCAACGCCCTTGATGGGTTATATCCCTTTCAGTTGTAAAATGTCTATACATTTCTATTGCCAATGTGGAGGTCTGTTTTGTTTGAACCTTTGAAGACACGCATCGAGCAGGAAGGCCAGAGCCTGGGGGATGGCATTTTAAAGGTAGACCCGTTTATCAACCACCAGGTAGACCCTGTTCTAATGGATGCCTGCGGACAGGCTTTGGCGGAACGCTTCAAACCGGAAAAGCCGACCAAAGTACTGACGGCCGAGATCTCCGGGATCGCCCCGGCACTGATGACGGCCAAATACCTGAACGTGCCGGTGGTATATGCTCGCAAGCACAAGCCGGTCACGATGCCGGATACGGTGTATCTGACGGTGGCGCCTTCACATACCAAGGGTCGGATGGTGGAGTTGATCGTTTCACCCGAATACCTGGCGAACGGGGAACGGGTGTTGATCATTGACGACTTCCTGGCTTCCGGTGCGACCATCGCCGGCCTGGTCAGGCTGGCGCAGACGGCCGGTGCGACCATCGTCGGCATCGGTGCGCTGATCGAGAAGACTTTCGAGGGCGGTCGGGAGATGCTCTCTTTCCTGAACGTCCCCATCGAAGCATTGGTCGGGATCTCTTCCCTGGATGATGGCCAGATCCTGTTCGCTGAAGAATAAATTGCTGGCCCTGGCGCTACGGGTTGCCCGTTGGCGTGCGCTGCGGCCCCTGGTCGGGTTCTTTTTCAAAAACATGGATTCATTTTTACCTGTTGACCGTCTTTATCAAAACGACCATTGGGTCGCCTTCTCATCATCCCCAGCCCGACTATGCCGCTCCATATTTTGATCCTCCCCAGGAAAAATATCCCATCATTAATGCAAGCGCCATTGGATTCAGCCGAGTCCTACCCGGCGCTTTTTGCCGCGGTCCAGAACGCTGGTGCGGGAATTTGACCTCGAAGCATGCGGCTATCGTTTGATCTGCAACGGCGGCCCCAACCAGTCGATCCCGCAGTGGCACTGGCACCTGATCAGCGAAACCTGGCAGGCGCCGCATGACTGAAACGACTCGTTATCCTCGATTTCGGTTCTCAATATACCCAATTGATCGCTCGACGCGTACGTGAATCCCAGGTTTATTCAGAACTGCTGCCCTGGGATGCAGCGGAGAATGACGTGATGGCAGTGAACCCCCGCGGGTTCATCCTCTCAGGTGGACCGCGTTCGGTTTACGATCCCGGTGCGCCTTATCTGCCGGAATACGTGCTCGATTCCGGTATGCCCATTCTTGGGATCTGTTACGGCATGCAGGCGCTCACCCTGGCGCTGGGCGGGCGAGTGGCTCCCGCCCGGGAACAGGAGTACGGCCCGGCGAAGATCAAGGTTCGGAAGGAGTCTGCGCTGCTCTATCCGGATGATGACCCAAAAGTTTGGATGTCCCACGGGGACCGGATTGAAACATCGCCTGAGGGATTCGATATTTTAGCGGGAAGCGCGAACAGCCCGATCGCGGCAATCGGCGATCCCACTCGCAGGTATTACGGCCTGCAATTCCACCCGGAAGTGCACCATACCCCGGCCGGGAAAGATATCCTATGGCGGTTTGTGCACGAGGTTTGCGGTTGCAGTGGGGATTGGACGCCGCAATCGATCATTGACCAGGCTATCGAGCGAATCCGAACTCAGGTAGGCACGGATCGGGTACTGGCGGCTGTCAGCGGTGGTGTTGATTCGAGTGTGGCGACGGCGCTGGTGCAGAAAGCAGTCGGCGAGCAGCTCTCGGCGGTCTTTGTGGACACCGGCCTGATGCGCAAAGACGAGCGCCTATGGGTGGAACGCGCTTTCCGGGAAAATCTGGGGGCGGGCCTGCGGACGGTCAATGCGATCGAGGAGTTTTTCAGCAATTTAGAAGGCGTGACCGAACCCGAACAGAAACGGCGCATCATCGGTGAAACCTTTGTCCGCCTGTTTGAGACAACTGCCCATGACCTGGGTGATCCACCTTTCCTGGTGCAAGGGACGATCTATCCCGATGTGGTGGAATCCCGCGCGCCGGAGCGTTCCCAGGCGCACCGGATCAAGACCCACCATAACGTGGGTGGACTGCCGGAGGATATGCAGTTCAAGCTGGTTGAGCCGCTTCGGTATCTGTTCAAGGATGAAGTCCGGATTGTGGGGGAGGCGCTGGGACTGCCCCGTGAACTCGTCTGGCGGCAGCCGTTCCCCGGGCCGGGACTGGCCGTGCGCTGCCTGGGAGAAGTTACCCTGGAACGGGTAGAAAAGCTGCGCGCAGCCGACGCGATCTTCACCGGTGAACTGGATCAGGCCGGTTTATTGCATATTGGGGAAGATTGTGACCGGTACCTCGCAGGCCTTTGCGGTCCTGCTGCCGGTGAAGGCGGTGGGGGTGATGGGGGACCAGCGGACCTATCAGGAAGTGATCGCCTTGCGGGCGGTCACCACGGAAGACTTTATGACTGCGGATTGGGCCAGGCTGCCGGATGACCTGCTGGCGCGGGTCGCCAACCGGATCGTCAACGAGGTCAAGGGGGTCAACCGGGTGGTCTATGACATCACCAGCAAACCACCGGGCACAATCGAGTGGGAATAATCCTTAGGTTTTCTTTGGTTACGTTTCCAAATCCATATATAATAGACTTAGGCGAATATGCTGTTCGCATTTAAATGAAAAGAACGTCAAATTATAAGGAGAGTAAAAATGGATTTTGGAGAGATTCTTACAAAAGCCTGGAAAGTCATTTGGAAACATAAGATCCTGTGGCTTTTCGGCGTATTGGCCGGCTGCAGCGTGACCACAGGTTACCACGGTGGTGGGGGAAGCGGCGGTGGCGGGGCTGCGAGCAGCAGCAGTTCGGGATTTATCAGCCCTCAAAACGGGTACGGCAATGGACCATCGGTTTTGGCACCTTCCACGCAGCGATCCTTTGAGGAGTTCTTCCGCTGGGTAGGTGATATCCAGCCATGGGTTTGGATTGCGATTGCGGTTGGCGTTGTGGTGCTGATCTTCATCATTTCCATCGCTGCGATCCTGCTGGGGAACCTGGGCCTGACCGGTGTGATTAAAGGCGCCGGTATGGCGGATCACGCTGACGAGGAAGCGAAGCCAATTTCCTTCAAGGAGATCTTCAAAGCGATCAAGCCGTATTACTGGAAGGTTTTACTGCTGACGATTGGTTTGCAGGTGGCTTTGTTCATTGTCGGTGTCATTCTTGCCATTCCTGCGGTCTTGCTGGTCGTTTGCACCTGCTTCCTGGGGTTGTTCCTGCTGATCCCGATCGGCTGGTTCATTCATACGCTGGTCTATTTCAGTGTGATTGCAGTCATCGAGGAAGATCTGGGAATCTTTAAAGCTATTGCGCGTGCCTGGCAGTTGATGATCAAAAACCTGGGTAAGGTCACCGTGATGTTCCTGATCATCGGGGTGTTGAAGATCGTGTTTGGCTTACTGATCGTTGTTCCTGTGATCCTGATCCCTGTGCCGTTCGTGGTTAACATGCTCACGACCGGGTTCACACAGATGCCAACCATCGGGCTGATCCTTAGCGGGATCCTGGGGTTGATAATCGTGCCGGTGTTGATCTTCCTGGGCGGTGTTTTACAAGCCTATGTCCTGACGAACTGGACATTGACCTATCATCGCCTGGCCGAAGCGACGCCTTTGGAACCGGAAGTCATTTCCGAGCCTGAACCGAAGCCTAAGAAGAGAAGCAAATCGTAAGTAAAATCATTATACTGACCACTGATGCCGTTTTCGCCTGAGATTTCGTCAAGAACAGATATGCCAGAGACAGTCCAATGTCTCTGGCATTTCGATATCCCGGCGCGGACCGGCATTTCCTAGTTGCAGTTGTCGTTTTGATAGCTTTACTATTTTCTTTCGCTGCTCAAGTGAATGCACAGCCCGCCGCGACCGTTACGCTTCGAGCCTCCCGACCTGACTGCTTTTCCCAACCTGACGGTCGAATTCAAATGCCTGGACGCCAACAAGCAGCCGATCACGAACTTCAACATAGATCAGGTCACGCTGAGGGAAAACGGAGAAACCCGGCAGATCGAGGATCTGAGCCGGGAGTATCGCGGTGTGCATTTCACCCTGGCGATCAACGGTGATCGTGAAATGGATCTGCGGGATTCGGATGGGATCTCACGTTATGAAAAAATAACCTCAGCCCTCAAAGATTGGGCCGGGGAATATGAGTTGATGGGCGCGGACGCCGTTTCGCTGGTCACCAATGACGGCGAAATCCTACATAATTCGAATGATCTACGTGCCTGGCGGACGGCGCTGGAGGCATACCAGCCAAACTTCCGCTTGATGGAGCCTGAGCTGACGAGTCTGGAAATCGCTTTGCAGACCATGCAGGAAGAAAACCTTCATTTCGGCGTTGACCGGGCTTTGCTTTATATCACACCTCCACCTACGCCGGACCAGATTGCACCGCTCAACGCCCTGACGCAAGAAGCACGCAGTGCCGGAATCCGGGTGGACGTCTGGATGGTGGGAGAGGCATTATTTCTTTCGAACGACCAGGGCCGGGCGCTGACAGGTCTGGCAGCCGATACGGGGGGTCAATTCCTCCACTTTACGGGGACTGAGGGAATCCCGGATTTACAAGCCTTGCATTTGAACCTGGGATATGTCGAGCGCCTTGCTTACACCTCTGCGCTGACCGAAAGCGGCAGTTATTCAATTGGATTGAACGTTGACCTGGGCGGCGTGATAGCCAGTGGGGAAGGACAACCTTTTCAAATTGAAGTATTGCCGCCAAATCCTATATTTCTCTCACCGCCTGTTGCGATCCAGCGGCAGTGGGTGGGTGAAAAAGATGCACAAGCGCTTGTCCCAACTTCCGAACAACTGTCCATCATCCTCGAATTCCCCGATGGGCACCTGCGAGATTTAAAGTACCAGCCGTTTGCTGGTGGATGGCGTCGTGGTGGCTGTCAATACTAAGCCACCCTTTGATGCGTTTACCTGGGATCTGAGCGATCTGCAGGAAGATGGCGAGCACACCATTCAAATTGAAGTTGAAGACCAACTGGGATTAACTGCCTCGACGATTGTGACGCGGGTTCAGGTGGCAATTATCAAGCCTGAAGCAGTGCCAGGGGTGAACTGGCAAAAGATCGGGGCGATTGCGGCAGGTGTGGTAGCCATCGCAGCAATCCTGTTGTTGATCTACTGGCTGCTTCGTCGGTTCTGGGAATCCCAGCGCATACAAGAGTTACGCGGCCGGATCTTCACGCCGCCGACGGATACTGCCGGTGAAATCACGCCTGCTGAATCCGGGTGATGCCGTTGTGCTGGCGACGTTCATCCCGCTCGCTTCTCTGCTCGGGGAGGGGGACCCGGGCGCGATCGCCATTATCCAACCGGATACGATTTTGACCAATACCCCGGAAGGAGAGGGCGTGCAGATCGAAAACGCCGGGATAAACGGAATAAATGTCCACCTTTTCTATAAAGACGATGCCTTTTGGCTGGCAAATCAGGGTACATCAGGCAGTATTTGGGTCAATTATCAGCCTGTTGGGGGAGAGGCCGTTAACCTATCACCGGGTGATCTGGTGCATTTTGGAAATTCAGGTTTTCGGTTTACAATAAATTCAGGCTCAACACCTCGGAAAGCTATTGTTTCGAAATACGAACCGCTTATATGAAAAAAACCGAAAACTCCCATCTGCGAATTGAAGCCGGCAGCCACCAAGGTATGACGGGGAAACAAAACGAAGACCGATATGGCGTTGCTGCATTTAAAACGGAAGGCCGTGGGCAGAAACCGGCTGTATTGGCCGTGCTTTGCGACGGCATCGGCGGACACCGCGTGGGAGAAGTCGCAGCAGAGATGGGCGTCACAATCATTACCGAAACGGTGGCGGGCGGCGATGAACGCCATCCGCTGAAGACATTGACCGACGCCATCACGCAGGCCAGTGCGGCGATTTACGCCGCTTCACAGGCGGACCAGGGGCGAGCTGGCATGGGCGCGACCTGTGCCTGCGCCTGGGTGATCGGGGACAAGCTCTATACGGCTAACCTCGGCGATTCTCGCATCTACCTGTTACGCGACGACCTTTTGATTCAGCTTTCCACCGATCATACCTGGATTCAGGAAGCGCTGGACGCGGGGATCATTTCCAGCGAAGAAGGCGAGAACCATCCCAACGCGCATGTCATTCGACGATACCTGGGATCGAAAGACACACCTGAACCCGATTTCCGGATGTGGTTCTTTGATGGTGAAGACGACGAAGCGGCAAAGGCCAACCAGGGTTTGCAGTTGAGACCCAACGACCTGATCCTGTTATGCAGTGACGGGTTGACCGATCTGGTCAGCGACGACGAAATCAAAGCCGTCCTGGAAAAGGAGGATCTTGCTGACGCGCCTGAGATCCTGATTGGGATGGCTAATGAGCGCGGCGGTCACGACAATATCACAATTGTGCTGATGAAGGCGCCTTCCAGCAAAGCCAAACTCTCCGGTGTGAGTTGGAAACGCCGCTGGCTGGTCGGTTGTCTGTTAGTGTTAGCTGCGGCAAGCATCCTGATCGCAGGTGTATTGGTTGGGCTGCGCTGGTGGCGCGGACGCAATCCGGCGATGGAAACGCCTGTGGTAACTGAGAACCTGCCCGTCGAATTGGTGACCGAGTTCTGGACGCCGACCGTCGAGATGACGCCCACACCAGCCTCCACCGCAACAGTGACAGCAACGGCATCGTCAGAATTCGGCCAACCGCAGCCGACCATCACACCCTGGCCGACGGACACTACCGGCCCGTAGAGGGACCACCCAGGGGGAAGCAAGGACATCCCCCGAAGTTTGAATCTTAGTGAGGAAGTCATGAAAAAAATTGAACCGACCCAAACATTACCTGAGAATTACCGGCAGATCGCCCAACTGGAACTGAGCAAGAACCGCGGTTTGGCGATGATCCTCAACCTGGCCGGACTGGGATTATTATTCGGTGCAGGCTGGTTGTTTCTGGAGAGCCTCACCTTTTTACGCCCCGCTTATGTCTCTTCACAAAACATCCTGATCATCACCGGGATGCGGGAGTTTTGGCGTGGGGTACTGCTGTTGGTGGTGTCGGTGGTGATGGTGATCGTTCTTCGAGAAATTTTACAAGGCCTTGTACTCTGGGCTGTCACCAAACAATTCCCCAGGATGAGTTTCCGTGGTTTTTATGCCTATACCTCTGCGTCGGAGTGGTACCTGCCGCGATCTTCATATCTTTGGATCAGCCTGGTGCCGCTGTTGGTGATCACAGTGCTGGGCATTGCAGCGGTTACGTTCGTGCCGCTTAACCTGGTGCCCGGCGTGATGCTGCTGGTTTCGATGAACGTCGCCATTTCGGTGGGCGATGTGGTCACTGCGATCTGGCTGGCGAGTAAGCCGCAGGATATCCTGATCCTGGACCACGGTGATGGGGTGCAGGTGTTCCATCAAAAGGAAACTTAGCTCAACCTGCTTACCCCCACCCGACTGTTTCACCCAGCTGCTCCCGCAGACAGGGGGAAGTCGTACCCCATCCTCTATGCTCCGATCCTTGCTTGAAGGGAGGAGAAATAGCAATACACTTCCCGGCGCGCTTGCATGAATAATTGTCGAAATAATCTCTTCCCAATCGCTTATCACTATTCACCTAATTCCTGATTGCCTGATCCCTGATTCCTGAACCTCCTGATTTCCTCCATCTTTCCCCGTTCTCTTGTCTACCCCTCTAATTAATGTTAGAATTCTACTCTCTGGAGGGATGGCCGAGTGGACTAAGGCGCCTGTCTTGAAAACAGGTGTGGGTTCACGCCCACCGTGGGTTCGAATCCCTCTCCCTCCGCCTGGCTTTACCCTTCCTCAACCCAGGAGGGGATTACAGTCAAAGAATATCCGGGGAGGTGCCAGAGTGGTTGATTGGGGCCGCCTGCTAAGTGGTTGTTGGGTGAAAGCTCAACCGGGGGTTCGAATCCCCCCCTCCCCGCTGGGATAAAAACCTGCGCTGTACAGCGTGGGTTTTTTGTTTACAATATTTTTGGAGAAATTAATTAGGAAATTCTCGCAGAATACACCCGGATATTGTACAATGGAAATCAGGAAATGATCCATAACCCCTTTGTGATGATGAAGGCAGACAATACTATATAAGGTGTCATCTCCTGTTATTTGTTCAACCCAATCTTAATCACCGTCGTGAGGTCTAATATGCCAGCAACCAATGTTTCCACTTTTGTTTGTGACCATCGGAAAAAGATCCAGTACATTTTTGCGGACGACCTTGCTCTTTTTTCATGGGCGGATATCAATAATTTGAGGGACATTTTTAATGACAGCTCCCTGGCAAAACTGAACCGGCTGTTCGATGAATGCGATACGAAGCATTCCGTGATGAATTGGGACCTGACACCCTTGATGCCGATCCCGTATAAGGTCGTCTATTGCTCGGCCGTCTTGTGGCTGGACCTGATTATATTGCGCATCGCCGAAAAGCCCATCCGTTCGTTCTTCTTCGATTTGTCGATCGACGAAGCCGGCCCGACGACCCTTTTCATTCCCAACCAGGAAGGCCTGAACTTCGAATTGGGCGACGTCAATTACGCCAAGATGAACGATGAGTTGACCAGCTTGCAGGGCTCGCTGCAGCGGAAGAATATCCAGCTTGAAGACCTCAATGAACGGCTTGAAGGGCTTGCCACAATCGATCCATTGACCGGGTTACTCAATCGCCGTTCGATCCTCAAACGTGCAGCCAATGAATTGGTCCGTACAAAGCGTACTCGGCAGTTCTTCGGTCTGGCTTTATTCGACATTGACAATTTTGCAGCCATCAACGAGCAATATGGCCGTGAGACCGGGGACAAATGCCTGGTTGAGTTGGCACGCATGCTCAGTATTTCCACCCGGACGTATGACGGCGTCGGTCGGATGGGTGGGGATGAATTCCTGCTCTATTTCCCGCTGTATAGTAAAGACCAGTTACGGACGGTGCTGCACCGGATCCAAGAGAAGATCAAGCCGATCACGATCAAGTTCACAACCGATATCGAGGTGCAGCCAAATGTTTCTGTTGGCGGTGTGTGCCTGGAATCGGTGGATTACCCGAACGTGCAGGTACCCGAGCTGTTGGTCAAGGTGGACCAGGCCCTGCAGCACGCCAAGGACCGCGGCCAAGGGGAGATGGCGATCACGGATTATTAGCAGGATGGGGAAGGGGGAAAGGTGAATGGTGAATAGTGAATGCTGCGGGCAGGTAGGTCCGCAGCATTTTTGATTCAATAAATACGATTGGGTTATTTAGCACTCCTTTTTCAATTAAAATTATCAACTCAAAATATGGATATTTCTCATCTAGAGGGTAGACTTTATTTAGCCTTTAAAAACACCACAAAGAAATTTAACAATCATCATCTCAGGAATGGATCCTATGAATGCATTTGTAGTTTTCAATCCGGTTGCCGGGCAGCGAGGTCCCGAAGAGAAGAAAAAGGTGCTCGAACAGGCTCGGCAAGAGGGACGCTGGACATATGACCTTTATGAAACCACTGGAAAAGAGGACCTGCGAGAAGTTGTTCGTGAGGCGCTGAAAAAGGAAACGTACGATTTGGTGATCGCATGCGGTGGGGATGGGACGGTATCGGCAGTGGCGGATGGGGTCTATAAGCGAGATGTACCTTTGGCGATCCTGCCGGGCGGCACCGTCAACGCACTATCGGTCGAACTGGATATTCCGGAAAAACTGGAACATGCTCTGGAACTTATTCTTGGTGAGCATCGATTACGAACCATCGACGCCATCGAATATGATGACCGTCTGTCGGTTCTGGAAATCAGTTTCGGGGTCTCATCAGCCGCATTTGGCGCAGTCTCACGAGAAGAGAAGGACAGACTCGGTTGGCTAGCTTATATCGGTGCCATATTTCAGAAATTGACCGGACTGCAGCCAATTTGGATCGATTTTGAGGTGGATGGACAGAAATCGCGCTTTATGGCCGCCGAAGTGGCGCTGATTAATACCGGTGAGATAGGGATCGTCAAAGGTGAATTGGATAAAGATATATGCATCGATGATGGGATTTTGGACCTGTATGCAATTCGGTCTCGTACCGTTTGGGATTTTCTTCGCATCATCTATTTTCGACTGATCGATCAAACCCGACGAGCGCCCCATTTACGCTATTGGCCCGTAAGGAAAAGGGTCCGGCTTTCAACAAAAGCGGATATGGCTTTTCAGGCTGATGGCGACGTTGTCGGCAAGCTTCCGGAAACTTTTAGTGTTGCGCCGAACGCCTTGAAGATCATTGTGCCAAAGAATTGAGATTCTATATCTTGAATTAAGATGTGTTTTGCCTGGATTTGCAACAATAGAGATTCGACATAAGACTATAGACCAATTGCTGCTGATAAAAGGTCGATTATGTTATACTCTTTGTCCTCGAAATTAATACCCTCGATCAATGGACAATGAAGGATAATTCAATTGGATAAAAGAGAAATCAGGTCGAATAAAAAAAGCACCTTCAGCATGGTGCTTTATATTCTCTCCGGCATCATGGCTGTATTGGCGATCGTTTTGGTGATCTTTGTCATTTCAACCGCTCAGGGAATCATGAATAATGATATATTTCTTCAGCTGGCAGGTATTGGGGAACTGGCCCGGATCATTCTTCAGCCACTTCGGGCTGGGTTGATCAATTTGGGCATTTTTCTCGGCGTTATTGTGCTTGCCTTTGCCGCAATACTTTTTATCGCCGGCCGTTTACTGGCGAGGCAGGTGCAGCTTCAATCACGGGTTGAATCGCTGGAGGAAATCGTACGTCATTTATCAAATGATGGGATAAAACCGGAATCTTAAGATCGGAAAAGTATTCCAAAAAATAAAACACCCTCAGGGTGTTTTTTTGTGACAGCGGAGAGGGAGGGATTCGAACCCTCGGTAGCCATAAGGCTACAACGGTTTTCGAGACCGTCCCAATCGTCCACTCTGGCACCTCTCCACAAGCAGGCATCCATTATACTCGAAATTAATCAGGGGCAAAAAGCAAACCGGATTCAGGCGGTTGAATTTTGTTTCCGCAGCGCGGTGCCAAGCCAAACCAGGGCGCAGGCATTGACCAACGCACCCAGCCCGGTGAAGAGGTTGCCTACGATAAAGGCTGAAGCCAGCACGATCGATGAGCCGATCAGCCAAGTCCAGAAACCCCAAACCGGGAGGGCTTTTGTTTTCGCGTTTGCCAGGGCGAAGAGCAGCAGTCCCACGGTAAACAACACGCGCCCAGCCGGAGGGAAAAGATCGATCATGATCCCTGCGACCATCAGGACGAAGCCAATCAGCCCCATTTTGGGGAGGATATCCGTCTGGCAGGTGAAGAAGCCGATCAGGCCCAACAGTTCAAAAAGCGTTCCAAACACCAGCAGAAATCCACTGGCGACTAGCGCTTTTTCACCAATGAACAGGGTCAGAATAAAGGAAAGTCCCACAAGCACAAATAAGATCCCGGCCGTCACCGCACTTGCCCCACTCAGCCTCAATAAATATTGTTTTTTCATCGCGCCTCCAATCATTTCATCAAACCAAGCCATTCAGGTTCAACGCTTGCTGCGATGAAGGGCGTTATAGTTCAAACGAGGTCAATCGCTCAGGGAAGTGTATTGGGGGCATGTCCTTAACCCCTTTCAGCTTCTCCTGCAGGCCTTCAGCGCCTTCCGGTTCACCGTGGATCAGGATGATGCGTTCAGCCTGCCCGGCTACAGCCTTGGCGTATTCAACCAGCCCACCCTGCCCGGCATGCGCTGAGAAACCGTTGATCGTGGCGATCTGGGCTTTGCGCTCGTAGGTCTCACCGAAAATACGCACCTCATGTTCCCGGTCGGCCAGACGCCGGCCTAAGGTATAAGGGGCTTGCCAGGAAACGATCAGGATCGTGTTGCGTTCGTCTTCAATGTTGTTCTTCACATGATGAAGAATCCGCCCGGCTTCCACCATGCCTGATGCGCTGATGATGATCAGGGGGTCTTTGCGGTAATTCAGCGCCTTGGATTCGTCCACCGAGTGGACGTAAGTGAGCTGGTCAAAATCCAGGGCGGGATGACGGTGTTCTGAAATGAATTCCCAGGTTTCCTTATCGTAGCATTCCGGGTGGCGGCGGTAGATCTCAGACGCCGAGACGGCCAGTGGGCTGTCCACGAAGACCGGCACTTTTGGGATCTCGCCGTTGGACATCATTTCGTTGAGGTAGTAGACCAGGGTTTGCGTGCGCCCGACCGAGAAGGCCGGGATGATCACCTTACCGCCGCGGCGGATGGTCAGGTCCACCACATCTTTGAGCTCAGCTACCGCGTTGTTGATGTCGTCGTGGGGACGGTCGCCGTAGGTGCATTCCATCAGCAGGGTGTCCACGCCCTTCCCCCCGGGGAGCACCGGGTCACGCAGAATAGGTTTATCCGGTCGACCGATGTCGCCGGAAAACCACAATCGGTGCTTACGGCCGTTTTCTTCCAGATCCAGTACCACCGCCGCGGATCCTAAGATATGCCCGGCTTCCACGAAGTGCGCTGTCACACCCGGGACGGGGTGAAACTCGGTGTCATACGATATTTGTTCGAAGAAAGGGATCGTCCGCGCGGCGTCCGCCAGTGTGTAGAGCGGTTCGACCGGGGGCAAGCCTTTCCTCGCCCGTTTCTTGTTAACATATTTCACGTCATATTCGTGGATATGGCCCGAATCCTTGAGCATGATATCAGCCAGGTCGCGGGTGGCGTCGGTGGCGTAGATCGGGCCGCGGTAGCCATGCTTGACCAGGTTCGGCAGGTTGCCGCTGTGGTCAATATGGGCGTGCGAGAGGATCACCGCGTCCACAGTAGTGGGGTCGAAGTCGAAATTGAGGTTATAGTCGTAGGCTTTGGCGCGCTTTCCCTGGAACAACCCGCACTCCAGCAGCAGGCGTTTGTCGTTGACCTCCAACAGATATTTTGAACCGGTGACGGTTTGGGCGGCGCCGTAAATGGTCAGTTTCATGAGGAATGGGCTCCATTGTGGATGGTCTTGAGAATGGATTCGCCGAAACGGCCATATCGATAGGGCACGTCGTGCATTTCAGCTTTGAGGTCGTTCTTCCCTGCAGGCGCAGCCCAGGCAATTCGATAGAGGACGTCGCGCGGCAGGACCACGTCGGAAGGAACACCGAGTTCTTGCCCGGTCTCCTTACGCCACTGACGCAGGGAGTCGATCCGGTTGAGGACTGAGTTTTCCGGGCGTTTGTGTTTAGGTGGACGGATCGGTTTCGCTTGCTTGCCCTCATGCACAGCCTGCATGATCTTCTTACCATAACGGTCAGCCAGCCGGTCATTGAGCGTTTGAAGAATATACAATTCCTCTTTATGTTTAGGACAAACCTGGGCGATTTCAACCAGGGCGTTGTTACTGATCACCTTGAAAGGCGGGCGGTCCTGTGCGGCGGCCTGGTCCTCACGGAAAAGGTAGAGAGCTTTGAGCACGGCAGCCTTTTCCGGGCTGAGATCCCGCGCGCCGCGCAGCTTCCAGAAGTCCTCTTCGGAGCTGCTGGTCGTGTCTTCAATCCCTTGCGTGAGGCGGCGGAAATCTTCCAGCGCCAGTTCCCATAAACCAGCCTCTTCCAGCTTTTCCCGCAGGATTTCCTGCAGCGGGATCAGGAAGTGGCTGTCCAGACGGGCATATTCCAGCATCTCGGGTTTCATGGGGCGTTTACCCCAGTTGGCGCGCTGGTATTTCTTATTCATCTCCACACCGAAGTACTTTTCGATCAGTGAGCCGTAACCAACCTTCTGGAAACCCAGGATGCGCGCGGCGATCATTGTGTCGAATAGGAATTTGAACCGGAAACCGTAATCCCGGAACAGGCAGATCAGGTCATATTCGGCAGCATGGAAGACTTTCAGGGTCTGATCCGAATTGAAGATCGGCCCTAAGGGGGAAAGGTCTTCCAGCGCGAGTGTGTCGACCAGGTAGTCTTTTTCTCGGGTGGAAAACTGGATCAAACAGACCTGCTCCTGATAAGCGTAAAGGCTGTTGGATTCGGTGTCCACGGCGATGACATCGGCCGCGGCCAGCTCTTTGGCAATTACATTGAGTTCTTGCGGCTGGTCTACCATGACCAGTTCGGTGTCTTTGAGTGCAGTCAACATGCCTTGATTATAGCCTATCCATTTATGCTTCCGTAAAGTCAGTGGTAATTTAAGTCAAAATGCTATAATCAAATGCACAGAAATTATTGGGTGTACTTATTTTATTAATGAAGGACGGCAAAACATGAGAGCAGTGATCCAGCGGGTAAGTGTAGGGTCGGTTGTTGTGGAAGGGAAGGTCGTCGCGGAGATCCGCAAGGGATTGCTGATCCTGCTCGGGATCGCACCCGGCGATACGGTGGAAACTGCAGCGCAAATGGCGGACAAGGTCGCCACATTACGCATATTTGAGGATGCGGACGAGAAGATGAACCTCTCAGCGCTGGATGTTGGCGGCGAGGCGATTGTCGTCTCTCAGTTCACGCTCTATGCCGATACGGCTAAAGGACGCCGTCCGTCATTTATCAATGCAGCCAGACCGGAGATCGCCGAACCGCTTGGTGGAGACATTCGCGCACATGCTGACCGACCGTGGCCTGCCGGCCCAAACCGGTGTCTTTGGCGCGCATATGGAAGTGTCGCTGGTCAACGATGGGCCGGTCACGATCGTGATGGAGTATTGAGAGAATAATTGTTTTTGTATTTTGAAATGATCGGGCCGACACAGAGGTCGGCCCCGTACATAGAATCGAGAAATGCTTCCCCTTTGCTCTCAAGAGGGCTTTGTCGTTTGACTCCTTGAGGAGAAAGGTATAGATGGTGGGGATTATTTTTAATTACTTGCCTAAACGAATTGATATAAAGATTTCGAGTAAAGATAAAAAAGGGCGGCATTTATGCCGCCCTTACGATTTTTTCAAGTTGACTTAGACATCCTGTCCATCGGCCAGACGAGCGGCGCGCAGGGTGTTGCGCAGCAGCATGGCAATCGTCATCGGGCCAACGCCGCCGGGAGAGGGCGTGATCGCACCAGCGACTTTTACCGCTTCGTCGAAATTAACATCCCCGACCAGTCGATAGCCGCGTTTACTGCCGGGATCTTCGACCCGGTTGGTGCCGACATCGATCACCGTCGCACCGGGCTTGATCCAATCGCCGCGCACAAATTCCGGTCTGCCAATGGCGGCCACCAGCACATCCGCTTCTCGGATGACGCCAGGGAGATCCCTTGTATGGGAGTGGCAGATCGTCACGGTGGCGTTGGCGCGGAGCAGCAACAGGCTGACGGGCATCCCGACGATGTTCGACCGGCCCAGAACAACCGCGTTGGCGCCGTCCAGTTCCGTCCCGTTCTCATCCAGCAGGACCATCACCCCGGCTGGGGTAGCGGGCACAAAGAGAGGTTCCCTTCCTTTTTGTGCGAGCCTGCCGATATTCACAGGGTGGAAGCCATCGACATCTTTCTTCAGGCTGATAGCGCTCAGAACGCTTTCTTCATCCAACCCGGCGGGAAGAGGCAACTGCACCAGGATCCCATTGATCTCGGGATCTTCATTGAGCTGTTTGACAAGTGCTTCCACTTCTTCCTGAGAAGCAGTTGCAGGTAGTTCGTGGCCGACAGAGAGGATCCCGGCTTCCTCACAGGCTCTGTGTTTCATCCGTACGTAGACTTTTGAGGCAGGGTTATCACCAACGATCACGGTCGCCAGTCCGGGCACCGGTAAGCCTTGAGCGATGCGTTCCTGGACGCTTTTCCTGACATCTTCTCGAATTGATTCTGCGATGGCTTTTCCATCAATGATTTTGGCTGGCATGATTCCTCCGAAATGGTTGTAATTTTAAGGATTATACCTGAATCAACAGTTATAATTTCTGCATGATGTCGGATAAAAATGAGAAGAACGAAAATAAATCGAAGACAATGGTGGTCGGGATTGCCGGCGGGACCGGCTCAGGGAAGACCACCCTCTCTGGATTGATCCTCGAAAGCATCGGACGGCAAAAGATCGCTTACCTGCCGCACGATGCCTATTATCGTGACCATAAAGAACTGCCGCTGGAAGAGCGCGCCAAGTTGAATTACGACCACCCGAATTCATTGGAGACAGAACTGCTGGTTTCGCACATCCAGCAGTTGAAAGCCGGACAGGCGGTCGAAATGCCGGTTTATGATTTCACGACCCACAGCCGGAAAAAAGAAACCGTTCACGTTGAACCCCGTCAGGTGGTTTTGGTGGAAGGGATCCTGATCTTCGTTGAAAAAGCGCTGCGAGAAATCTTTGATATGAAAATTTACGTGGATACCGACCCGGACCTGCGCTTTATCCGGCGGTTGAAGCGTGACATCGAGGAGCGCGGCCGTACGCTGCAATCGGTGATCGATCAGTATATGCTGACGGTCCGGCCCATGCACCTGGAGTTTGTAGAATCCTCCAAACGCTACGCCGACATCATTGTGCCTGAGGGCGGCTTGAACGCGGTGGCGTTGGAAATGGTCATTGCCAGGCTGCAGTCTCTATTGAATGGAGAATCACCCGTTGACAACAAAGGAACCCCCCCAAGCTCCTGAGAGCGCGGACTCCAATCATACCGCTCCCAAGAAGAAACTTTCCAATACCAAATTAAACATCATCCGAGGCGTCATCCTGGTTTTAGTGTTGGCTCTGACGGTCGTATTGATCATTTATCGCAATCAAATCCAGTCGCTGAAGGCTTACGGTTACCCGGGTATTTTCCTGTTCTCGATCCTGGCGAATGCAACCATCCTGATCCCCGTGCCGGGAGTGGTTTTCACCTCCGCGATGGGCGCGGTCTTCAATCCTTTGTGGGTCTCATTGGCTGCAGGAGCAGGCGCGGCCATTGGAGAGCTCTCAGGGTATTTGGCCGGTTTCAGCGGTCAGGCCGTGGTGGAGGAACTCCAAGCGCTATGAGAAAGTGGTCCACTGGATGG
The DNA here is from genome assembly GCA_963748065.1 of uncultured Chloroflexia bacterium. Lineage (GTDB taxonomy): Bacteria > Chloroflexota > Anaerolineae > Anaerolineales > Anaerolineaceae > Brevifilum. Next base: position 20,802 of record CAVVHL010000017.1, read on the forward strand.
AAAAGTACGGCGATATCACCATCCTGGTGCTGGCTTTCATCCCCAATCCGCTGTTCGATCTGGCCGGGATAAGCGCCGGTATCCTCAAAATGCCGGTGTGGAAGTTCCTGTTGTTTTGCGTGATCGGAAAGATCTTGAAGATGATGATGTTCGCTTATGCCGGAGACTGGGTCATGAATCTGGTGAATGGTATTCTGTAGACAACTTTCCCTGGGAGTATTTTCGGTTAAAATTGCCAAGCCCTTTTTGAAAGAAAGAGGAAAAAATATGAATCTTAAAGCCGTTGACCGTTACATTGAATCGCATTTGGATGAGAGCGTTGCAGAACTTTCCCGGTTGTGCGCGCAGCCGAGTGTGGCCGCGCAGAAATGGGGGATCGAAGAGACCGCTGAAATGGTGGCGCAGGCGCTGAAGGCGCGCGGATTCGATGTGCAAATCCTGCCGACCGGTGGGTCGCCCGTGGTTTTCGGGGAGCGTAAGGGTAGGGCTGATAAGACCCTGGTCGTCTACGATCACTATGACGTGCAGCCGCCTGAACCGCTGGACCTTTGGATCACGCCAGCCTTCGAGCCGACCATTCGTGAGGGCAGGCTCTTTGCCCGTGGTGTGGCGGATAACAAAGGCAATTTCATTGAACGCCTCTACGCGATTGACGCGGTCCTGGCTTCGGAAGGTGGACTTCCCTGCAATGTTAAATTTGTCGTTGAAGGTGAAGAGGAGATCGGCAGCGTCAACCTGGAACCATTTGTCCGGGACAACAAGGACTTGTTGGCGGGGGATGTCTGCGTCTGGGAGATCGGTGGGGTGGACCACACCAACACGCCGATCCAGATGGTCGGCTTACGCGGGATCTGCTATGTGGAACTGCATGCACAAACGGCCAACCAGGATGTTCATTCCGGAACGGGCGGGTCGATCTTCCCGAATGCAGCCTGGCGGCTGGTCTGGGCGTTGAACAGCCTCAAGGATAAAGATGAGAATATCCTGCTGCCCGGGTTCTACGAGGACGTGGTCCCGCCGACCGAACGGGAAAAAGAGCTTCTGGCAGAAGGCCCTGAGATGCTTGATTTCTATAAGGAAAAATACGGCCTGACCGGATTTCTCAAGGACATTGACGATGAACTGGAACTGGCCATCGAACAGGTTTATGAACCCACCTGCACCATCTGCGGTCTGACCGCAGGGTATCAGGGTGAAGGCTCCAAGACGGTACTGCCGGCCAAGGCCAGCGCCAAGGTGGATTTCCGCCTGGTGCCGAATATGACGCCGGATAAAGTGCTGAAGCAGCTCCGTGAGCACCTCGATTCGCATGGCTTTGAAGATATCGAGATCGTCAATTTGGGCGGCAACCCACCCGCCAAGACAGACCCGGACCATCCGGCCGTCAGGATGGCAGTGGAAGCGGCTGAGGACGTCTACGAAAAACCCACCCTGGTAATCCCGATGATCGGCGGCTCCGGACCGAACTTCATTTTTCAGAAGTATTTAGGTGTGCCGATCATTTCCTCCGGTGCGGGCGACTCCGAGACCCAGGCGCACGCGCCGAACGAATCGATCAGCCTGGATCTGTATATCAAAGGCGCCAAGCATTTTGCCCGTTTGTTGAATTTGATGGGTGAATACCGGGCTTAGATTAATCCCACCTAGTCGGGGTATACTTATCCGCCTTGGGATAAATGGAAGTTGAGAGGATTATGACAACAGCAGAAAATAATAAGAAAATGAGCGGCGTGGTCGAGTGGTTCGTGCGACTATTAAAGGGCATTATGGTGGGAATCGGCTTTATCACCCCCGGGCTTTCCGGCGGTGTGTTGGCTGTGGTTTTCGGTATCTACGAACCATTGATGCGTTTCCTGGGGAATTTGCGGGATAAGTTCGTCAAGAATTTCCTATTCTTCCTGCCGGTAGGGATCGGCGGCGTGATCGGGGTGGTGGCATTTTCGGCGGTGGTCGATTTTGCCTTCACCAGTTACCCCGGCCCGTTCACCTGGCTCTTCATCGGCTTCATCGCCGGGACTTTCCCATCACTTTTCAAAACCTCCGGCAAGGAAGGCCGCAAGTGGGGCCACTGGTTCCTGCTGGTTTTGATCGCCGGCGGCACGTTCTTCCTGATGCGCTGGATGGAAAACATGGGCAGCGTACAGCTGATGCCCTCCTTCTGGAACTGGCTGTTATCCGGCGCGATGATCGGGTTGGGCGTCGTTGTGCCCGGGATGAGCCCCTCAAATTTCCTGATCTACCTTGGTCTCTACCAGCCAATGGCTTCCGGGATCCGCAGCCTGAATTTCAGTGTGATCGTCCCACTGATGCTGGGTGGGATCGCCTGCGTATTGCTGTTGGCCCGGTTGATCTCTTTGCTTTTCAAGAAGCACTATGCCTTCATGTATCACCTGATCCTGGGCATTGTGGTCGGCTCCACCATTGCCATCATCCCTTCCGGCGTGACCGGCTGGACGCTGGCGATCAGCGCGGCGCTGTTCTTCGTCGGCGCGGTCATTTCGTATGGACTGGCGAAGCTGGATGAGAAATATAACCGGGAAGAACTTTTCTCATAACTCGACTTTCTTTGATAATCAATACCCCTGGGATATCCAGGGGTATTTTTTAATTCCCAGAAGCACAAATATGAGTAATCGTTCGTATTTATCAGTACAACCGGAGGACATCTCCCGGATAGATGAAATAAGGATAATGCAGGTCGTTGATCGTCACCAGGGTCTGCCAGGTGACGCCGTAGGCGGACGCGATCCCCAACAGGGTGTCGCCCGGCTGCACAGTCACGCTGCCAATCGGCGTGGGAGATGGTGTTGGGGTGGGGGTGGGCGTCGGGGTAGGGGTGTTGGTCGGTGTGGGCGTCGGTTCGGGTTCACCGGCCAGGATCGCCCGGTTGCCGAGGACGGACCACGACTTGAGGAAGGCATCCAGATAGAAATATTTGGTCGTGCCGGTGTTGGTGTCCACTACCTGGACACTGGTCTCACTGTATCCGGTCAGGATCATCACATGCTCAAAATAGGCGACCGTAGTCGTTTCGCCGTCTTCCGCAGTGTATTCGATCGGCGTGCCGGGCCACATCTGGGCGATTACCCAGATGATCACAGGCCTTCCGGCCGCGATCTCCCGGCGCAGGTCGTCCCAGGTGAGGTTGCTGTAAGCCTGGGCGGGTACACCGAAATCGCGCAGGGTCTGCGCAACCGGTGGGGGATGAATGCCATAACTGTTGGGCGGGATATTGCCCCAGATCCCGTTCCAATAGCCGACGAACCCCTTCTCGGGGTTATCCGAAGACGGGAAGGACGTCATTAGTTCGTATTCAGAGACCGAGTAACCAAAAAATGCCGCCCAATCGGACGCCGCTCGCGCTTCGCAGGATAGGGCGTAGGACTGCGGGTAGCCGTAGACACAGCAGACAGAGGCTTCCGAGGGGATATCCTGCGCATGCGCGCCCAGCGGCAGGATCGCGGCCAGGATCAGTGCGATGGGAATGAGGATGAGTGCGCGGTGTAGAGCGGTCTTCATGGGAATATTATAGCGGGGAATGGTATCAGGTGATTAGGTATCAGGTAATTAGGTATAAGGTGACCGGGTATTAGGTTATTAGGTGTTAGGTGATCAGGCATCAGATGTGTAAAACTTAGGTAAACAGGATTATATGGTCATTACTCGCGAATAGAACGGTCGAAAGTTAAATTCAGTTCCACTAACCTGTGCAGGATGTATGCCGGGAGCGTTATAATGGAAGCATACTCATGCAGTGAGGAGCAGGACAATGCCGTTATACGATCAGTTTGCAGCGATTTACCAGCGCGGGCCTTATTTGCGGTTCTCACAGGGCCTGGCTGAATCGGTCCTCCCGGAATACCTGGAAGAGATTGGCCTGGCACCGAAGAAGATCCTGGATGTTGCCTGCGGTGAGGGATCGCTGGCGGTGGCGCTGGCCGAAGAAGGCTACCAGGTGACCGGGATTGACCAGTCGATGCAGATGATCGAGCTGGCGCAGGACCGCGCCCTGGCGGCAGATGTGAACGTGGATTTCCGGGTGGAGGATATGCGCTCACTGCCATTTGTGGGGGAATTTGACCTTGTGACCTGCTTTTTTGACAGCCTGAACTATATGCTGGCGGTGTCGGACCTGCAGGAAGCCTTCCTCGGGGCGTTCCGCGCGCTGCGGCCCGGCGGATATTATATTTTTGACATGAACACCGTTTATGGTCTGGCCGTGGATTGGATGCGGCAGGAGACCTACATCCAGAATGAAACGGACGACTTCATCGAGCTGCATCGTCAGGAATTCGATTATGAGAACACGGTCGCCAGCATGATGGTGACGGTATTCCAGAAAAAAGGGGAGTTGTGGGAACGGTTTGAAGAGATCCACCGGGAACGCGGCTACCCGATCGCCGATATTCAGTTCCTGCTGACCGCAGTTGGGTTTGAGATCGCCGGGATGTACGGCAGCCTGAGCAAGCGGACCAGCGTGCAGACCACTTCTTCACGGGTCTGGTTCACCGCCCGGAAGCCCGGTTAAGATTTAACCGAATCTCTAACCAAACGAAATATATCTCGCATTGCCACCTGAAAATCATTTGGGGAGAGTTCCGCAATCGGCACCCAGCGGCAGGCTTCTGATTCCTCATCGTACAGATCCGCGTCGGTGACCAGATTAGTAGACAAGCGGCTTGCACCAATAGAAGAACATGAAAGCGTGATAAGCTTCATCGCCCGGGTTGTAATAGAAAAAGTCTTCTTCCACCCTCGCCAGATCACCCATTTCCGCAGTGATCCCGGTCTCCTCAAGTAATTCCCGTTCCAGTGCATCCGCGATCGGTTCACCCATCTCGATCCCGCCGCCCGGGAAGGCATACAGGCCGGTGCTGCGGGTGCGTACCACCAGCAGCTTGCTTTCATGGACGATCAATCCGTAGACAGAGTTACGAAAGATCATTTTCTCCAAGGGGATGGTGACCATATTTCCATAAATATCGCGACAGGTGAGGGAGTTGCCGAGAGGTTCACCGTGGATATATTTCATTAATGCCCCGTCTTTCTATGATAGAATCCATCCAACATCCCATACAAGATGTTGCGTGATTGAACGACCTGACATCCAGGCTCGTGATTTGTATGAACGGACGCCCGAATGTCTGGCCTGATAAAGCAAGCGTGCCAGATGAATTTTACAACCGAATAATCCTTTTTACGGATACTTTGCCCATTCATTTTACCAACCCCCATTCCGGACCCCGTGATGGCCCCCACCCTGGAGGTGTATGATGTTACAAGAGACAACCTATCCCATCCTCAATCGAAAACGGATCTCCTGGCTTGTCGGCGTCTTTGGCGCCGGCATGGTCGCCCTGGCCTTCCTGATCGCTTCCCCACAGGATATCCTGCAGGGGCAACTGGCGATCATTACTTCGCCCAGCATTCTGATCACCGACTATATCGCCTATGCCAACCTCGGGGCGGCGTTCTTCAATGCCGGCCTGGTCACGCTGATTGGGCTGGGTCTGGCCTGGCTGATCAGGGCCCGGTTCAACGGATACCTGCTTTCAGCGATCTTCACCCTGGCGGGTTTTGCATTTTTTGGCAAGAATGTCTTCAACATCCTGCCAATCTTCGCCGGTGTCTATATCTATGATAAAGTGTTCAACCACCAGCCGATGCGGGACCTGATCGCCCCGCTGCTGTTCGGCACCACCCTCGGGCCGGTCGTGAGCCAGGTGGCTTTCGGTTTCGATTTCGGGTGGTGGGGACTGGTCGGCGGGATCGTACTGGGAGTGATTTGCGGCGCGCTGCTGGCGGCATTGATGAAACATATCTACAGCTTTCACCTGGGATACAACCTTTATAACACCGGGACCACCGGTGGATTCGTCGCGATGGCGGTGTATATCACCATGCGCGGTTTTGGTTTGAATGTCGAACCGGCTTTCTTTTGGGCGACGGGTTACACCGGATTCCTGACCATATTTGTGCTGGTTGTCCTGGTGGGCTTGATCGCGCTGGGGTTCATTTGGGGTGCAAAGTTCTCCCGTTATAAACTCCTTTGGGCGGATTCGGGACGGTTGACTTCCGATTTTGTGGTGATGACCGATCTGGGGACGACCCTGGTCAATATGGGCGTGGTCGGGCTGATCGCATTGGGCTACGTGCATCTGGTGGGCGGCGACCTGAACGGCGCGACCCTGGCCGGCGTTTTCACCGTAACGGGGTTCGGCGCCCTTGGGAAACACCCCCGCAATATCCTGCCGATCATGTTGGGCGTCTATCTCTCCTGTTTTACCCATATTTGGGCGCATGCTGACCCGGGACCGCTGCTGGCCGCTTTATTTTGCACCACCCTCGCGCCGCTGGCGGGAAAATTTGGCATCCTTGCCGGTGTGATCGCGGGTGCGCTGCACTTGCCGATGGTGATGCATGTGGGCGGTGTGCACGGTTTTATGAACCTTTACAACAACGGTTTTGCAGGTGGACTGGCGATGCTGCTCATCATCGGATTCATCAAAGGGCTGCGGCCGAAACTGCTTTTGGATGATGAACCGGCAGAGTCGTAAATTTCCGCCGTTATTGTATACTTTAACTTGCCGGGTCAATATCCTGGTGATATGATTTGACATGTTGGAGGCGTTTTTGAAGGATCTCAGCAGCACAAAGCGGATACGGTATATCCTGATCTTGGCCGTCGTTATCACCTTGCCCTGTTATTGTCTGGGCTTGGTGATTTTAAGAGTCAATCAGAACCGCACCGCTGATGTTACCCCGAGGGTCACTGCCACATCGACAGAGACGGCAACCATTACCCTGACACCGTACATCACCTATACCCCGACCGAGACGGCCACGATCACCCAGACGGGCACGCAGCCGCCAACATCCACACCGACGGAGACCGCCACGATCACGCTCACGCCAACCGAGACGGTCGCGCCGACCGATACAGCCACACCAACGCCGACCGCAACCACCGTCCCGCCGACCGCAACCGTAACGACAACAACAACCCGGACGCCCACGCCGACGGATACCCAAACCCCCTGATCCATACATAAAGGAGCCCGACGTAGATGAATGATTTCTTGCCATTTCTGAAGGAGATGATCTCCGCTCCCGGCCTATCCGGTTTTGAAGGGCCGATCCGGCAGATCATCCGGGATGCCTGGGAACCGCTGACGGATGAGATTGCGGTCAGCAAGATCGGCAGCTTGCACGGTTTGAAAAAGGGCCGAGGGCAGGAGCCACGCCGCCGGGTCCTGATCTCCGCACATATGGATGCGATCGGGATGATGGTGACGGATGTCACCGACGGCCTGATGCATATCACCGAAATCGGCGGTATCGACCATCGCATCCTGCCGGGTCAGCCCGTGATCGTGCATGGCCGGGAAGATCTTCCGGGTGTGGTCGTCCAACCGCCATCATTCCTGCTGCCGGATTCAGCGGGCAGCGGCCCGGTCGAAATGAAATACCTGCTGGTGGATGTCGGTTTACGGCCGGATGAAGTGGCTGAAAAAGTGCGGGTGGGCGACCTGGTTTCCTACGCGCAGGAACCGATGGACCTCACCGGAGAGGCACTAGCAGGGCACACACTCGACAACCGGGTGTCCGTTGCCGCAACCACGCTGTGTTTGCAGGAACTCCAAAACGTCCTGCATGACTGGGACGTTTGGGCGGTTGCCTCAGTCCAGGAAGAAGAAACACTGGGTGGTGCGCAAACCTCGCCCTTCGATATCCGCCCGGACATTGCCATTGTGGTGGATGTCTGTTTCGCCAAGGGGCCGGGCGCGACGGACTGGCAGAACCTGCCGTTTGGCGGGGGTGTTGGGCTGAGTTATGGGCCGAACATTCATCCGGCACTTTATAAAGCCTTTGAAGAAAAAGCTGAAGCCATGGAAATTCCCTTCAGCAAAGATTTGACGCCTAGAATGTCCGGCACGGATGCAATGGCAGTTCAAGTGGTTGCTGAGGGCATTCCCTGCGCGGTTTTGGGCATCCCATTGCGTTATATGCATACGCCGGTCGAGACGGTCTCTCTGAAAGATGTGAAACGTGTCGGGCGGCTGATGGCCGGGTTCATTGCCGACTTAAAACCGGATTCCTTAGACCATATCAACTGGGAAGCGTGACCCATGACAAAGAAACTTGAAATCTCAGCCGGTACGGTCCCGGAAATTGGGCCAAGCCAGTTTGAATTATTGGAAAAACTTTGCAATGCAAACGCCGTCTCGGGCGATGAGCATGAAGTCCGCCAAATCGTTTTGGAAGAGGTTAAGCTGATTGCTGACGATGTCAAGGTGGACGTTTTGGGAAATGTGCTGGTCACCCGCATGGGACGCGGTGAAGACCGCGTTCGGGTGATGCTGGCGTCACACATGGATGAGATCGGCTTCATGATCGTTAAGAAGCATGATGACAACTTCTTTGAGTTTGAGCGGGTTGGTGGCATTGACGAACGCCAACTACCGGGTAAAGCCGTCCTGGTTGGGCGGGACCATTTGCCCGGTGTGATCGGCGCGAAACCCATTCACCATACGACCGCCAGCGAGCGGAAGGATAAGATCAAGGTTTCTTCGCTAAGGATCGACTTGGGGCCGGAGATCGGCGATAAGGTCAAACCCGGTGACCGGGCGACCTTCGCCACACGGTTTGAAATCATCGGGCCGAGCATCCGCGCCAAGGCATTGGATGATCGCCTGGGTGTGGCGACCCTGATCGAACTCCTCAAACATGCGCCTGACAACATTGATCTGCTGCTGGCGTTCACCGTTCAGGAGGAGGTTGGGCTGCGCGGCGCCAAAGTTGCGGGTTATCATTTCAATCCGGATATGGCGCTGGCGGTGGATTCCACACCAGCAAATGACCTGCCAGCCTGGGACGAAGAGGATGAGAATGCGCGTTACAACACCAAGCTGGATGCCGGCCCCGCAATCTACGTGATGGATAGTTCCACGATCGGCGATCGCCGCCTGGTAAACTGGCTGGCCAAGACAGGTGACGAAGCAGGTATTCCCTACCAATTCCGCCAACCCGGTGGGGGCGGGACGGACGCCGGCGTGATCCACAAAGTGCGCGAGGGCGTCCCGAGCACGTCCATTTCGGTCCCTTCCCGATACGCCCACACGGCGGCCGGGATCGCTCGGATCGAGGATTGGGCGAACACCTTGAAATTACTGCATACCGCGCTGAGCCGGGTGACCCCTGAGCTCCTGGCGGGGGAACGCCGGGATTGACCCGGCGGGACGAAGCGAGCCAACTTTTCGAACTCAATCATTCAGGAGCATTTAATGAAATCATTAATCCAAAAATTAGTTGAAACCCCCGGCCCTTCCGGATTTGAGTATGAGATCAGGGATGTCGTCCGAGAGCTGATCGGAGACACGGCGGATGAGATCCGTGTGGATGCGCTTGGTAACCTGATCGCCCTTAAGGGCAAGAAGACGGATCAGGGTATGCGCGTGATGGTCTCGGCTCATATCGACGAGATCGGTCTGATGGTGACCCATGTCGATGATAATGGGTTCCTGCGGGTCACGAATATCGGCGGTGTGAACCCGCTGACCTGTATCGGTGGGCGGGTGATCTTCATGAACGGTACTCGCGGCGTGATTGGTGCGGACGCGGTCAAGCGCGATAGCCGTCCGAAATTGACCGATCTCTTTGTTGATGTCGGTGCGACCGGCACGGATGACTGCCCGGTAAAGGTTGGCGATGTCTGCGGTTTCGAACGGCCTTTCATGGACCTTGGCAAGCGCATGGTCGCCAAATCGATGGATGACCGGATAGCCGCCGCCATTGCGATTGAAGCACTTAAGCGGTTGAAAAGTACGCCGCATGAAATCCATTTTGTATTCAGCACCCAGGAAGAGGTCGGCCTGCGCGGTGCGACCACTGCGGCTTACGGCGTTGACCCGGATGTTGGCTTTGCAGTGGACGTGACCCTCAGCGGCGATACCCCCAAGGCCGCGCCAAGGATGGTAACGGCGCTCGGGAAAGGGCCTGCGATCAAGGTGCGGGACGCATCCTTCATCGCGGACACGCGTGTGGTGGATTGGATGGTCAACCAGGCTGAAGATGCCGGAATCCCCTACCAGATGGAAGTGCTGACAGCCGGTGGCACCGACGGCCGTGCGATCCAGATGACCCGGGCCGGCGTCCCGGCAGGCTGTGTGTCCATTGTTTGCCGATATATCCATTCCCCCTCCGAAATGGTAGACTCCGATGACGTTGAAAATGCGGTCAAACTTCTGGTAAAACTATTGAGCGAACCGATCAAACTTGATTGACCGTTTTCTAAAATGGAGCTAGGTTTTTGAAAAAATTCAGACAATTCCTGGGGATTGGGTTGGTCCTGATCCTCTTGCTTTCAAGCTGTCAGAGCTTGGGAATCAATCTGCCCTGGCTGCAGCAGCCGACTGCAACCCCGACGCCGGGCCCCGGTGGATCGGTTGAAGAGACCGCGACACCTGAGGCGACCATTTCCGTCGAAGCGACGCCCCAGGCGATCACGCAGTTGACACTCTGGGTCCCACCGGAAATGGATCCGGAAGCAGGGACGGACGCCAGCCAGATGTTCGCCGAACGCTTGCAGCAATTCTCCGATCAGCACAACGGGTTGGTGATTGATGTACGCGTTAAAGCAACCAGCGGCACCGGCGGACTTTTGGATGCGCTGACAGCAACCAGTGCGGCTGCACCTGACGCTCTTCCTGACCTGATCGCGTTATCCCGGCCGGACCTGGAAACCGCAGCGCTCAAGAACCTGATCTATCCCCTGGACGGCAAAATCGAGATCCCTGATGACCCGGATTGGTTCGGATTCGCCCGGGAGATGGCATTACTGCAGGGCAGCACCTTTGGATTGCCTTTTGCAGCCGATGCCTTGGTGTTGGTCTACCGCCCGGCCAGTCTGCCCGAATTCCCTTCTTCCTGGCAGGCTCTATTTGAAGGCGACCTTACATTTGCTTTCCCGTCAGATAGTGACCAGGCCCTATTTACCCTGGCGCTTTATGAGGCGGAAGGAGGCTTGATCCAGGATAACCAGCGCCGTCCGGTGTTGGAAATGGAACCGTTGACCACGGTCTTCAACCTGTATCAGGACGGTGCCCAAAGCGGCGTCTTGCCTGAATGGCTGAACCAATTCCAGACACTGGGCCAGATCTGGACGGCTTACCGTGAGGGACAGACCAACGTGGCCGTTACCTGGCTTTCCAATTACCTCAAAGAACTCCCGGCGGATACGGCGGTAACGCCGTTCTTACCCATGGCAAGCGATTACGTGACCCTGGGGACCGGTATGAGTTGGGCGGTGGCTTCTCCCGATGAGAACCATCAGACCTTAGCCGTTCAATTGGCGGAATTCCTGGTCCAACCGGAATTCCTCTCGACCTGGACGGCGGCTGCCGGGTATATACCCCCACGACCTTCATCCCTGGATACCTGGGTGGACGCAGGCTTGCGCAGCACGGTCAGCCAGGTCGCGTTGATGACGCGACTGCGCCCGACCAACGATTTGATCGCCAGCCTGGGGCCGGTCTTGCGCGAAGGGACCCGCCAGATCCTGCAGGGATTGGTCGATCCCGGACAGGCAGCTCAGGTGGCTGTCGAAAGCCTGGAGGAATGAGCATGCCGCTTCGCGAGATAAAACCCAAACCGGCAAGGCGGCGCTTCGGACCGCATTGGGTCCTGATGGCTTTGGTACTGGCTGTGATGATCTTGACCAGTGTCGCTTTCATCCACCCGGAGCGGCATATGAATGCTACGACGACTCCCGCCTCGACGGCTTCCGTGACGCCTGGCACAGACGAAAACGAGCTGGCCCCGGACCTGTTGGTGGAGGAGACGGAATCCCTGCCCCCGACGCCGGAGGAGATTGGCTACACCGATGGGATCATCTTTTGCAGTTCGGTCCTGGTCCTGATCCTGCTGGTTGCGACCTTGCGGGAAGCCCTCTGGCGCAAAGAGCATACGAAAGACAAAGATGAGTGATCGATTACAACGGTTTGAGGATTATCGCCACCAGATGAACGACCGGATCGCCGAGATCGAGCATCTGGGGATCAAACGTTTTTTCAATCTGGATACCAAAGCGTATGAAGAAGGTGCGTTGGACGCCAGGACCAAGGAACTGCTTGGGCTGGTCGCGTCGATGGTGCTGCGGTGTAACGATTGCATCGATTACCATATCATCCAATGCGTGGACGCCGGATGGACGGATGAGGAACTGTACGATGCCTTCAACGTGGGCTTGGTGGTCGGGGGGAGCATCGTGATCCCGCACCTGCGTCACGCCGTGGAGACGCTGGATATGGTCCGAAGTCGGAAGAAGTAAAGACCTGAAAAACATTCATTTACGAATATCGTAGGGACGAGGCATGCCTCACCCTGACGTGTTAAAGCGTAGATATAAAAAATTCCCGGGATTTCTAAAATCCCGGGAATTTGGTTTTACATTGGATTCGTAGGTCACGTGCCGCAGAGCACCGTGACAGATTGAAAAACCTATATGCTGAAATCAGACCCGGTCCAGTTGCCTTCCTCGTCGGTCTCGATATGCCCGTTTTCGTGGACTTCCATTTTTTCTTCCAGATAATCGAGGCGGGCGAGCACCTGCCGCATGGCGTCACCGATGGTATCGGGGAGGCGGTCATGATGCAGATCGATCTTCTCTTCCAGGTCTTTATGGGTACGTTTAACGATCTGTCCGGGGACGCCGACCACAACCGAATCAGGCGGGACGGGTTTGACCACCACCGCGTTTGCGCCGATCCGGCTGCCGGAGCCGATCTCGATCGCGCCCAGGATCTTGGCCCCCGCGCCGACCACCACGTTGTCGCCCAGGGTGGGGTGACGTTTGCCTTTTTCGAGGCTCACGCCGCCCAGCGTTACCTGATGGTAGAAGGTGACGTCATCGCCGACCTCGGAAGTCTCGCCGATCACAACCCCCATGCCGTGGTCGATGAAGAAACGCCGGCCGATCACCGCGCCGGGATGGATTTCAACGCCGGTGAACCAGCGCGCCACCTGTGAAAACCAGCGCGCGAGAAAATAGACCTTGTGGACCCAGAGCCAATGGTTGACGCGGTAGGCCCAAATGGCGTGCAGACCGGCATAATTGAACAGGACTTCCACCCAGTTGCGGGCGGCTGGGTCACGGTGAAGTGCGCAGCGGATATCTTCCACGATCATTTTGAACAAACCAAGCTCCTTATCAACATTTACCCGGACGTCTTTCGGGAGTTTCAGTGTTGAAGTGTTTTCCATTGTGTTGTCCCTTTAATCTTACCTAATCAAGCCTGATCCAGCTTAATCGCGGATGTCGTCGAACAGCGGCGTGCTCAGGTAGCGTTCGGCGAAGTCGGGGATGATCACCACGATCAGCTTGCCTTTGTTTTCGGGTCGCCTGGCGACTTCCAGAGCGGCCCAGGTTGCTGCGCCTGCGGAGATCCCGACCGGGAGTCCCTCTTCAGATGCCAGCGCACGAGCTGTGGCAAAAGCATCTTCGCCTTTCACCTCGACGATCTCATCGTAGATCTTCGTGTTGAGCACTTCGGGGATGAATCCCGCGCCGATACCCATGATCGGGTGAGGGCCTTTTTCACCGCCAGCCAGCACGGGGGAGGCTGCCGGTTCGACTGCGATGACTTTGATATCCGGATTATGGGCTTTGAGTGCCTCGCCGGTGCCGGTGATGGTACCGCCCGTCCCCACGCCTGCAACGAAGATGTCCACTTTGCCATCGGTATCATTCCAGATCTCCTGGGCCGTCGTCCGGCGATGGATTTCGGGGTTGGCCGGGTTGACAAACTGGTTGGGCATGTAATACCGCGGGTCGGAAGCCACCAGTTCCTTAGCTTTTTCGATCGCGCCCTGCATGCCTTGGTTGGCCGGGGTGAGGATCAATTCCGCGCCGAGGACCTTCATCATCATCTTGCGTTCATAGCTGACCTTTTCCGGCATCACGATCACGCAGCCGTACCCGCGGGCCGCAGCCGTCATCGCCAGCGCAATACCGGTGTTGCCGCTGGTGGGCTCGACGATGATGCTTTCCGGCGTCAGCAAGCCGGCGTCTTCCGCCGCGTTGATCATCGCGACGCCGATCCGGTCTTTGACGCTGTTGGCAGGATTGAAATATTCCAATTTCAGCACCACATCCGCGGCGCCGTCTTTGTTCAGTCGGTTCAAACGAACGAGCGGTGTGTTACCGGTCAGTTCGGTGATGTTGTTGTAGATTTTCATTTTTCCTCCATCTTTCTTTATTTGATCACTTAATTCATACTCAGTCTTGATTTAAAAGGCAAAGCCAGTCGATTAAACACAAAAGGCAGCGAAACCATCGCACCGCAAATAGATCGTGGTTGCGGGGCTGTCCGCCGCCCAGGTCGACTGGCTGAATGAGCTTTCAGTTAGGCCGTCTGAGCGGTTTCTAGCAACCCCGCTTCAGACATAAGCAAGTAAACATCATACACTCCACATAAATTAGATAATTTATATCTTAATTATAACGAGGATTGGGATGGAGTCAAGGGGATAGTAGGGATTAGGTAACAGGTATCAGGTATTAGGAAAGTATAATTGAGACCTTCTTCTCGAATTTGGATGAATCTGATTGGCCATAGTCCTTCAAATTAGCTAAAATAAAAAACTGGTTTCGATAAATCTCATAACGAAAACCTTTAAATTCCCAGTTCCTAATACCCAATACCTAATACCTTCCATTATAATAAACGCCAATTGTGAAATGGAAGGTGATGCAATGAATGAACGCTTGGAAAAACTGATCTCCCTGATGAATCAACATGATTTGGACGGTGTTGTCCTCAACCCCGGACCCAGCCTGACCTATCTTTCCGGGCTGCACTTCCACCTGATGGAGCGGCCAACCGTGCTGCTGATCTCCAAAACTGGTCAGGCTGTGATCGTGCTGCCAGAGCTGGAAAAAGGCAAGCTGACCGGCGAGGCGACCGAATTCCTACCAGTCACCTACGGCGACGACCCGGCGACCTGGGCGGCAGCCTTTGATAAAGCCGCGACTGCATTGGCCCTCTCTGATGGACGCATTGGTGTAGAACCTACCCGACTGCGCTTCATGGAACTCCAGTATTTGCAGGATGCCTTCCCGAAGGTTGATTTCGTGGATGGGTCAGCCGCGTTGGCAGCCCTGCGCCTGTATAAAGATGCTGATGAAGTGGCGAAGATGCGCAAGGCCGCGCAAATTGCTCAGGATGCGCTACTGGCGACACTGAAAACGATCCGGCCGGGGATGACGGAGAAGGCGATTGCCAGTGAACTGGTGGTGCAGCTTTTCCGAGCCGGGTCGGACCCGGAAATGCCCTTCGCGCCGATTGTGGCTTTGGGCGAGAACAGCGCCAACCCACACGCGGTCCCAACGGAACGTGAGCTGCGACCCGGTGATTTGCTGCTGGTGGACTGGGGTGCCAGTTTCGAAGGCTATTTCTCCGATATCACCCGCACCTTCACCTATGGGGAGGTTGATCCGGAACTGCGCCAGATCGGCGAGGTGGTGCTGGCGGCCAACCGGGCCGGGCGGGAAGCCGGTGGGGCCGGGATCGACGCCGGCGCGGTCGACCGGGCGGCGCGGTCGGTGATTTCAGCGGCCGGATACGGCCCGGCATTTATCCATCGTACCGGACACGGCCTGGGGATGGAGGCGCACGAAGCGCCGTATATCTTTGCTGAAAACGACCTGATCCTCGAACCGGGGATGACCTTTACGGTCGAACCGGGGATCTATCTGCCCGGCAAAGGCGGCGTGCGGATCGAGGATGACGTGGTCGTGAGCCAGGATGGCCTGGTCAGCCTGACCGACATGCCTCGTGCGGTGGCGCCCCTTGAGGATTTCATCGAAGCATAGGAATCAATATTAATGACGAGAGACCTGAAGATCCTCTCCGCGGCCATGATCACCTGGGGCGTCGGCGAGGGTATGTTCTTAATTTTCCAGCCACTTTACCTGCAGCAGTTGGGCGCGGACCCGATCCTGATCGGTATGTTGCTGGGAATCAACGGCCTGGTGATGACCCTCGGACAAATCCCCTCAGGTTACCTGGCCGACCGGATCGGGCGACGACCGATGATGTGGTTCTCCTGGATTTGTGGTGTGGCTGCCACCTGGGTGATGGCCCTGGCACATTCCCTGCCGATGTTCATGGTCGGGATGCTCCTTTACGGCATCACGTCTTCCGTGATGGCGCCGCTGAATACTTATATCCAGGGCGCACGGGGGAAGTGGTCGGTTGGTCGGGCTGTCAGTTTTGTCTCAGCGACATACAATATTGGCGGAATCCTGGGGCCGATCATCGGTGGATTTATCGGCGAAAGTTACAACCTGCGTACGGTCTATACCATCGCCGGGGTGATTTTCACCATCTCGACGATCATCGTTCTGTTCGCCGGCAATCAGAAAGTGGTTGAATATCCGGTGGTAAAGGGCGAGGCGCATATTCTGCAGAACAAGCGTTTCCTGGGTATGCTGGCGATGATATTACTGATCATGTTCGCCGTGACCTTGCCGCAGCCGCTGGCAGCCAATTTTCTGCAGAACGAACGGGGACTCTCACTCAGCCGGATCGGTCAGCTTGGCTCGATCGGTGCCTTGGGCAGCGTGGTGCTGATGCTGGTTTTCGGCCACCTGCAAGCCGGGGCGGCTTTATTGATCGGGCAGGTTGGCCTGGGGTTGTTCTCGCTGCTGCTCTGGCGGGGTACCGGCATCCTCTGGTATGGACTGGCTTACGCCTTTGTCGGCGGTTACCGCCTCTGCCGGGCGATGACGGTTGCCCTCGTACGACCGGTGGTGCGCGAACGGGAGATTGGCCTGGCGTTTGGGATCGTGGAATCACTCAACTCGCTGGCTTACCTTACGGCGCCGGTGGTGGCGGGTTTCCTCTATGATTGGAAACCGATCTCGATCTTCCCGATCAGCCTGGCCGTTTTGGGGGTCGCTTTTGTGCTCAGCCTGCGGTTCATGCACCGCAATGGGTATCACCGGGCGGAGCCCGTTTTTGAAGAATCACTGGAAATTGAGGTACAAGATGAACCTTGAGATCATTCGGCTGACGTTAGGACCTTTGCCGAATAATGTCTATTTATTGGGAGACAACGACACCGGGGACGCAGTGGTGATCGACCCGAGTTATGACAGCCAGTTCGTGTTAGCGCGTGTCGAAGAGAAAGGGTGGACTTTGCGCCAGATCTGGCTGACCCATGCTCATTTCGACCATATCGCTGGTGCAGCAGAAATTGCTAATGCCTATGAACCACCGCTAGCGGTCGGGCTGCATCCGGGGGACCTCGATTGGTATCGAGAAGGGGGTGGGGCGGGGATGTTTGGTATGTCCATTCCCCAGCCGCCTGAACCGGAACTGCACTTCGAGGATGGGATGATGTTGGGCTTGTCTCCGCAAGTGCAAAACGTGGTCGAGGTGCGTTATGCACCCGGGCACAGCGCGGGGCATGTGATGTTCTACTGCCAACCGCTGCAGGCCTTGATCTGTGGGGACGTGATCTTCCGGGAAGGGATCGGGCGGACCGATCTGCGAGATGGGGATTTGGAGCAGTTGTTGGGTTCGATTCGTGAGAAGGTGTTCAGCCTGCCGGATGAGACCCGCATTCTGCCGGGTCACGGCCCGGAGAGCACCGTTGGGCATGAGAAGGAATTTAACCCATTTTCTGTGAGGGAACTGTCATTGCGACGAGCTGAGTGGCGACAGGCCACATCAGCGAAGTGCCAGGAGTTGGAGGTGCTGGCCGTGGCGATGACTAATCTCAGAATTTAATTGCATGAGGCATTGTATCCAATATTTGAAATGTTGTTATTTTGTGAGAAAAGAAGATTGCCACGTCAGCCTGCGGCCTCTACGCAATGACAAAATAAAAAAGGGCTATCCCGATCGGGATAGCCCTGATTTTCATCAATGGAAATTCGTTACTTCGCGTATTCTGTTGCCCGGGTTTCGCGGATGACCGTGACCCGGATCTGACCGGGATACTGCATGGTCTCCTCGATCTGTTGGGCGATGCTCTTCGCCATCCGGTTAGCTTCCACATCATCAATCTCGTTCGGTTTGACGATGATCCGCACTTCCCGACCGGCCTGGATTGCGTAACTGCGATCCACACCATCATGGGCATTGGCGATGTTTTCCAGCGCACGGAGCCGTTTGATATATTGCTCCAGGTCTTCCCGACGTGCACCGGGGCGTGCACCGGAGATCGCATCGGCGGCTTCAGCGATCACGGCTTCAACCAACTCCTGATCCACTTCATGGTGGTGGGAGGCGATGATATTGACGATCCTGGCGTTCACACCGTGCCGTTGGGCGAATTCCGCGCCGATCTGGGCGTGCGTGCCTTCCGTATTGTGGTCCATAGCCTTCCCGAGATCATGCAGGAATGCACCGGCTTTGGCCAATTCCACATTCGCACCAAGTTCGGCGGCGATGACGCTGGCAATCTTGGCGGTTTCCACCGCGTGGGCGAGTTGGTTCTGCCCGTAGGATGTGCGGAATTTCAGCCGCCCCATTTTCTTGAGGATCTCGTTATGCAGACCGGCGACGCCGGCATCGTAAGCCGCCTGTTCCCCGGCCTCAAGGATATCCTCGTCCATCTGTTCGTTTTCCTCTTTGAGGATCTTTTCGATATTCGAGGGGTGGATACGGCCATCAATCACCAGGCGGGAAAGCGATCGTCGGGCGATCTCTCTACGAACGGAATCGAAGCAAGAGACTGTGACCGCTTCGGGCGTATCGTCCACGATCACGTCCACTCCTGAGGCTTGTTCGAAAGCACGGATGTTACGGCCGTTGCGACCGACGATCCGGCCCTTCATTTCTTCATTGGGCAGTTCCACCAGTGAGGTGGTCACCTCGGCGACTTTTTCCGATGCGACCCGCTGGATGGCGTCGGCGATCAATTCGCGGGCCCGGCTGTTGCCTTTCTCGCGGGCTTCGCTCTCGATCTGGCGGATGATTCGGGCCATGTCTGCCCGCGATTCTTTCTCGGTTTCGGCCAGTAATACCTCGCGAGCTTCGTCTTTGGTCATTTCTGACACTCGCTGCAATTCGGCCATCACTTCTTCGTACTGCTCTTCAATCTCATTTGCTTTTTTGTCGATGCTGGATTGGCGTTTATTCAGCCGGTTTTCACGTTCTTCATATTTTTCCAGACGCTGATCCAGCTCTTCCCGGCGTTTCTGCAAACGGTCATCTTCCTTGGTCAGCTCGATCCGCCGGCGGGTCAACTCGTCCTCCGCTTTTTGGGTGATCTGCAAAGCTGTGTCCTTCGCTTCAAGCTCGATCTCACGACCGCGCTCTTTTGCTTCCGTGATGATATGGTCCGCTTTCAGGTTCTGGGCTCGTCGTTTGTTTTCGATGATGGATTGTTTGATCATATAACCGATCAAACCGCCCAACACCAAACCACCGGCGCCGATACTGATTAACAATATTAGGTTATTCATCATTTCACTCCATTTTTAAGTTTCATCCAGGCGCTCTTGTGCTGGTAGGGCGAACTCTTCCCAAAGACGTTCCACGGTGGGTTTGACGATCCCATAGTTGAAACCGCGACGGCCTAAAAAACCGCCGACTTTCTTCAGGAAGTCCAGCCTGGTCTCCTGACGGCACTGCTTGGCTTTCTTGATGCCAGCCTGGTACGCCAGTTCGATCTGGTCGCCTCCATATTTTTCAAGCGCTTGCGTTATTACGTCATCCGCCACACCTTTGAGCCGAAGCTCATAGGACAGGAGACGGTCGCTGCGGGGACGGAAGGTGTTCCGGTTTTCGATCCATTGCCGGCAGAAGTCCAGGTCATTGAGCCAGCTCTTTTCCAGTAATCTGGAAAGGGTGGCTTCGACGACCTCCTCGCTGAAACCTTTTTCGCCAAGGCGTCGGCGAGTCTCGTCCACGGACCGCGGCCGGTAATTGATGAACTGCATCGCTTTTTGGAAGGCGACCTCATAGGTGTCTTCCTGCTGCAGCTTATCGATATCGGCCTGGGATAATTTCCGGCCGGGTTCCAGCCAGGCGGCAACGAACCGGGAAAGCCCGAAGGCAAATTCGCCATCCAGAAAAATGCTTACCCGTTGTTTGTTGCGCTTTTGCGCCTTGATGGCCGTGATCTCCCGTTCCATCCCAACTTTCTTTAAACTGCAAACAGCCGTATCTCTCCCCGAGAGGCTGCGGCTGTTATATCTTTAAGAATCCGATCCGTCTATGATTCTGTTTAGGATAGGTCGTTATTGGCCCGGGTTCTCAATACCAGTATATGAACCCAGATGGTCGGCAGTGGTGACCTAGGTGTAATGAGTGACCATGTCTATCCTGCAATCAGTTGTCTGACTCAAATCTTGATAAGGAGAGATCCCTTTTATAGTGGGAATCTCGTTGACCCTTCAAAACCGGCGTCATCAGTAATCACTATGCCAGGCAGGAAGCCGGCGAAAAAATTTCGTACGGTTCGATTTGATAAATCAGCTGCGGCCCATATTCTCGGACGGCAGAGGGATAAATTTTCAATCAACCCATATTTCGGATTGACCTATATTCCAGCGTTAATTATACAATAAAAAATCGTTTAATAAAGGTTTACGTTTAAATAGAGGTTGGCAGGGTTGGAATTGTGTTTAAGCGACAAAAATCTTTCGTATAGCTATTTCTGTGAGCCAATATCTTTTTTCATCATTATTGGCGAAGGGGATTTTTTGGTTAATCAACCGAACTCATGTTAAAGTAAGGAATATGGATAACGCGACCCGAACGAGACCTTCCGAATTTAAACATCGTCCCAGTTACCAGCGGCATCGACGTCAGATGTTCTGGCAGATCCTTCTGCCGGTCATCCTGGTTGGACTGTTGATGGTGGGTGTGATCACGCTGGTGATCCTGACGGCCACCGGCGGTGATCCTGTCGGTCAGGTGTCGACCTGGGCGGATACGTCGTTGATCTGGTTGATCCTGCCTGCGCTGTTGTTCGCCGTCGTTGTTTTGGTGATATTAGGCGGGTTGATCTACCTGCTGGCGAAACTCCTGAATATCATCCCGGGATATACTTCTGTTGTCCAGGATTTCTTCAGGCGGGTTTCGCATATTGTTGGGAATATTGCGGATAAATTCGCCAGTCCTTTCATTGCTGTGAAAAGTGTTGGCGCGGCGACCAATAAATTCCTTGAGAGGGTGCAAGCTTTCTTCCGCCATTCATAACCTGGATGGAAATTTAACGCTAAGTCGAGCCCGTGAAACTTTGACCGGGTCTCATTGAATACTCAAAATAAATAAGACTAGGAAAAGATATGAAAGAAAATAATTGGAAAACATCGACCATCATCATCGCGACCGTCATCGGTGCGGCAGTCGGCGCACTATCCGGTTTCTTACTTGTTAAACGGGCCGAAGCCGAACAGACCCAACCCAAGCTGACCACTGGTGAAGGCGTCCAGGTGGGCCTGGGTGTTTTGGGAGTCCTGCGCATGATCGCCGGGCTTGGCTCAAAATAAAAGCCGGTCCCATAGGTTAACCCATTGTTTGAAATCACATTCTTAGGTACATCAGCCTCTGCGCCATCTGTGCATCGGGGGTTGTCTGCCCTATTGGTACAGCATGAGGAATTCCGATTCCTGGTCGACTGCGGCGAAGGCACTCAGCGCCAAATCCTGCGTGCCGGTGTTGGGTTTAAGCGTCTCAACCAAATCCTCCTTACACACGGCCACCTTGATCATATCCTGGGTCTTGGGGGGCTCCTCTCAACCTTTATGCGTTGGGAGGTGCTGGAAGAAGTCGAAATCTACGGCACCCAGCATACCCTCGACCGGGTCCATGATCTGCTTTTCGGTGTGGTGCTGCGCGGCTATCGCGGCAAGTCCCCAGTGACCCTCCACGAAATCAAGCCGGGGCAGTTCTTCGACACCGAACGTTTTTCAGTTACCGCCTTTCCCGTGGACCATCGCGGGTCTGATTCGCTGGGTTACCGGTTTGAAGAGCATAGCCGGCGGCCGTTTCTGCCGGAGAAAGCTGAGGAACTGGCGATCCCGCCGGGGCCCTGGCGGCGTGACCTGGTGGAAGGCAAATCCATTGAACTACCTGATGGGCGGACCATCGATCCCGACCAGGTATTAGGGGACGCTCGAAAGGGTATTTCCCTGGTCGTTGTCGGCGATGTGGGCCGACCTGACAAACTTCTGCCGTATCTCAAGGATGCGGATGCATTGGTGATCGAAGCGACCTATATTAATGAGGAAGCTGATCTGGCGAAGGACTTCGGCCATATCACGGCGGCTCAAGCCGCAGAACTGGCAAACGAAGCGAAGATACGAGAACTTTATCTCACACACCTTTCACGCCGTTACCGCGAAAGAGATGTTCTGGAGGAAGCTCAGGCAATCTTCCCGACGGCCCATGTGGCGCGTGATTTCGACCAGTTCCAGATCAAGCGTGATCTGGATTAAGAAAATTCAATTTGAAAAATTAATGGAGCAGACTGATGAGCCTTGATTTAAGAGCGCGATTGGCGGCGGGGGAGGTGTTCGTCACTGATGGAGCTACAGGCACAAATTTACAGCGGATGGGCCTGCCAGTGGGGGCGGCAGCGGAACTTTGGGTGCTTGAAAATCCTGATGCGATCCGGTCGCTAGAACAAGCTTTTATTGAAGCCGGTTCGGATCTACTTCTGACCTGCACTTTCGGCGGCACCCGGCTGCGGCTCGATGCTTCCGGCTTGGCGGATCAGTTCGAGGCGATCAACCGCAAAGCGGTTGAGATCACCCAGGAAGCCGTAATGGCTACCGATGTTCTCGTGGCCGGTTCGATCGGTCCAACGGGACACATGCTTTCACCTTTGGGGACCCTGAGTGTCGATGAAGCCGAGCAAAATTTCACCGATCAGGCTCGGATTCTTGTTGAAAGCGGGGTGGACCTGATCGTTATCGAGACTCAATTCGATTTGAATGAAGCGACTGCAGCCGTACGCGGTGTGCGGAAAGTGGACAGCGAGCTACCGTTGGTGTGTTCGTTCAGTTACGACCGGGGGACGCGAACCATGATGGGTGTCCGACCTGCGCAGATGGCCGAGACGATCGGTGCATTGGCGGTCGACGCTGTGGGGATCAACTGTGGGCGCAGCCTGGATGAAAATTTCGAAGCGCTGCAGGAACTGCGGGAAGCAACCGATTTACCGATCTGGTTCAAGCCCAATGCCGGGATGCCTGAAATGGACGATGATGGCAAACCGAGTTATTCAGTGACGCCCGAAGAAATGGGCGCGCTGGTGCCGGGTTGGCTGGATGCCGGTGCGCAGTTTGTGGGCGGCTGCTGCGGGACCAGCCCGGAACACCTGGTGGAGATCGCCAGAGCGGTGAAAGCCTAAAAACCCTCAGTGAGAAACCGTTTTTTCATTTAATAAGATAATTACCGGATAAAATTTTGTTGCAATTCATCAATCAAGGAAAAATTCTTTTATGAGAAGTTTTCTTGCAGAACAGATTGATGAGGGTGAATGGCGGACGTTGCCTTTGCATGATTGTGTTACAATCCCTCCAATGAAGAACCTGATCCTGGCATCCAATTCCCCCCGCCGAAAAGAACTCCTAGGATTGTTGGGCTGGCCTTTTGAGGTCATCCCCGCCGATATCGATGAAGTCTCGAAAGCCGGGTGAGCCGCCGGTGGAATATGTCAAGCGACTGGCTTGTGAGAAAGCCGAAGCCATCGCCAATCAGGTGGATGGCCTGATTCTGGCGGCGGACACGATCGTTGTGGATGGCGACGAACTGCTGGGTAAACCGGTGGATGAATCGGATGCCCGACGGATGCTGATGCAGCTGCGAGGTCGGACCCATCAGGTCTACACCGGGATTGCCTTGATGGACACGGAAACCGGTGAACATTACAACTCGGTTTGCTGCACGGACGTCCCCATGCGGGAATATTCGGATGCCGAGATCGAAGCCTACATCGCCACCGGTGACCCGCTCGATAAAGCCGGCGCGTATGCCATCCAGCATGAAGGCTTTCACCCAGTCGAAGGGCTGAGAGGGTGTTATGCCTCCGTGATGGGCCTGCCGCTCTGTCACCTGGCTGTGGGCTTGCGGTATTTTGGCGTCGAAGTACCGAGTTCCCTTCCAGCGGATTGCCAGGCGACGCTGCATTACGAGTGCCCTGTTTTTATGGAAATTCTGGGATCGGCTTAAAGGAGACTTCCTTGATCCATTCCAAGCAAAAATCCCTATACGGATCGATCATCACAATTATCTTGCTCTCGCTCCTGCTCGCATCCTGTGGGCTTGCGAACCGAAGCGGGCAAAACGTTAATTTATCGCATAATGATGTTGCGTTGGCATCAGCGGCTCAGGAAGTAGCTGAAGCGTTTCTGATCGCCTGGCAGGATGGGGATTTCGCAGCAATGTACGATCTTCTCTCGGTCTACAGCCAGGACGCGCTCACCGAGGAAGACTTCGCGACAACCTATCAGGATGTGTCTAACACCCTCACGCTGCAATCTCTGGATGCACAGGTTTTATCGGCGTTGGCAGGGACGGATTACGCCCAGGTGTCCTACCGAGTGACCTTTCACACCTTGCTGGTAGGCGACCTGACCCGAGAGCCCGTGATGAACCTCACGCGGGAGAAGACAACCTGGCGCGTCCAGTGGGAGATGGGCCTGATCCTGCCGGAGTTGAGCGACGGCAGCACCCTGGAATTCGTTCACCAGATCCCGGACCGCGGGCGGATCTTCGCGGCGGATGGCGCACCGCTGGCTGCTTATGAGAACGCGATCGCGCTGGGCCTGGTGCCTGGTGAGATCTATCCCGAACAGGCCGACCTGATCTATGAAACACTTGCGGAAGTCAGCATCTATTCTCCAGACGAACTGGCGGATATGGTTGATCGAACGCCGGATGATTGGTATCTCCCGATCGTTTCGCTTTCACAGGCGGAAGCCGCACCGCATATGGACACTTTACGCGGGTTGTCCGGCGTGCGGATCGACGAATTCCGCTCCCGGTTTTACGTCGATGGCGGCGTCGCGCCGCATGCTTTGGGCTATTTGCTGTATATCCCCGAAGACCAGGTTGACGAATATATCCGGTTGGGATACCGCCAGGATGAACGGATCGGTGCGGCCGGGTTGGAAGAGGTTTACGAGACTGAACTCTCCGGCACGCACGGCGGTGCACTCTACCTGGTTGGGCCGGATGGCGATATCCGCGGGCTGCTGGCTTCCAATGATCCACAATCTGGGCAGTCGGTTTACACAACGCTCGACAAGACCCTCCAGCTGCGTTTGCAGCAGTCACTGGGTGACCTGCGAGCCGCAGTCGTGGTGATGGAGGTGGACACAGGCCGCGTGCTGGCTCTCGTGTCCAACCCGGGGTTTGACCCCAACGCCTTTGACCTGACCGGCGCCGACAGCGGTCTGTTGGAATCCTATTTCACGAATGAGGACCAGCCGCTGTTCAACCGTGCGACCCAGGGGCAGTATCCCCTCGGGTCGATCTTTAAAATTGTTTCGATGTCTGCTGCACTGGAAGATAAAGTCTTTTCCGCATCCTCTACCTTCAATTGCCAGACAACTTATTGGACCTGTGACAGCGTTTATCTTGATGACTGGACCCTTAGCCACGGTACGGGCGCCAGTGGATTATTGTCCTTGCCGGAAGGTTTGATGCGTTCCTGCAATCCCTGGTTTTACCGGATTGGCGAGACGCTCTATACTGAGGGGTTCGAAAGTGCGCTGTCGGATATGGCCCGCGGTTTCGGCCTGGGCGCAATCACCGGGATCGAGATACCGGAAGCGGCGGGGAATATCCCGGAGACGGCCGCAAACTGTGTGACCAGCGCCCAGATGGCGATCGGCCAGGGCGAGATCCTGGTCACGCCGCTGCAGGTTGCCTCGTTCATCGCCGCAATGGCGAATGGGGGGACACTGCACCGTGCAGCCCTGGTCCAGAAGATCGAGCCGCCATCCGGGGACCCAACTTTTACATTCAAAACAGAGACCCTCGGCCAACTGCCGATCTCAGAAGCGACGCGTCAAACCGTCCTGGACGCGATGCGATTGGTGGTCGAAGATTCCCGCGGGACGGGTTATTGGGCCATGCAGGGTCTGGAGATCCCAGTTTCCGGTAAGACCGGCACCGCCCAGACGCCCAGCGGCAATGCGCATGCCTGGTTCGCCGGCTTCACCCGCCAAAATGACCCGGACCGGCCGGATATCGCCGTGGTCGTGCTGGTGGAGAACGGCGGTGAGGGTTCGGTGATGGCTGCACCGGTCTTCCGTCGGGCGGTTTCGCTTTATTTTTCAGACTATCAGGATACGGGCGGCGTGATGCCCTGGGAAGATGAGCCGTATGTGCCTTCCCAGCCGGAGCCGACTCCTACGTTAACGCCCGATTCCACATCTGGGGAATGACACAGTATAATCAGACCTTGTAAAACCTAACGTTGTGAATAAATGCGTTTGTTGGTATCGCATTTTGGAGAATTTTAATGAAAAAAACCAGACCTTTACTGATCTTGATGCTGTTATTGACGTTGGTCGCCTGTTCGACGCCTTCGACGACGGTCACATCAACAGAAGAGACCCCCGGTACACCTACATTGCCCGGCCCGGAAGTGCGAGTCACACCCGCGCCGGATGTGGAAAGTATGGTGGCCGCCTTCATGAATGCCTGGAAGACGGAAGATTACGCAACCATGTATGCGCTGCTTTCGACATCCAGCCAGGCGGCTATTACCGAAGAGGCCTTCACTCAAAAATACCAGGACACGGCTGTTGCCCTCACGCTTCAATATGAGACCGGGATCGATTATGCATTAACAAACACCTTGGTCAATCCCGATATGGCGACTGCGACGGTGCAGGTCAATTACAACACCAACCTTTTCGCCACGATCACTCGCGACATCGAAATGTCGCTGGTCCGTGAATCGGGTAACTGGCGCTTGAATTGGGATGAAGCAGTGGTGATGCCCGACCTCAAAGGCGGCAATTCACTCGAGATCGTGCGGGATGTCCCCAGCCGCGGGAACATCTATGCCAACGACGGATCGCCAATCGCCGCGCAGGAAGACATTGTCGCTATTGGGTTTGTGCCGAATGACCTCGATCCGGACCTGATGAGCCTTTTCTACAGTACAATGTCGGACCTGACGATCTATCAGACGGATGAGATTGTCGAAATGATTGACACTATCCCACCTTATGAATATATCCCGCTAGGGGAAGTCCCTCAAGCAGACGTGGACCGTCGGATCGGAACGCTTTCAGCTTTAAGCGGTGTCTACCTTAATTACTACACCTCCCGTTTTTACTATGATGGTGGGATTGCTCCCCAAACCGTGGGGCATCTGACCTATCTTTCACCGGATGATATGAACGAATATCTCCGGCTGGGCTACAGCCCCAACGGACGTTTCGGCAGCACCGGCCTGGAAAATGCTTTCGAGGATGATCTTTCCGGTACACGTGGGGGCTCACTCTATTTGAAAGATGCTGGTGGACAGATCATTACCAAGATCGCCGAACGCAGCGCAGTGGCGGCCCAATCCTTAACCACAACTATCGATCCAAGATTGCAGTATTTATTGCAGCAGTCTCTGGGTAATTATCGGGGTGCGATTGTTGTAATGGAAGTTGAAACCGGCCGCATCCTGGCGATGGTTTCCAACCCCGAATTCGATCCCAATCTGTTCGATATCAATAACGAAAACATCACATACGCGGACAATCCTTATTACCAGGAAGACGACCCGGTTTTTAACCGGGCAACCAGCGGTCAATATCCTCTGGGATCCGTGTTCAAGATCATCACCATGGCCGCCGCGCTGGATACCGGTGAGTTCACGGCAGCCTCATCAATCTACTGTGGGAGTTCGATTGAGGTCTGCGGAAATACCCTTTATGACTGGACCTATGAACATGATGATCCGCCAAGCGGTGACTTGACCTTGCCGGAAGGCTTGATGCGCTCTTGTAACCCATGGTTTTACACCATTGGTCAAACCCTGACCCTCGATGGGTATCCCAACGCCATCGCCGATATGGCCCGCGCTTTTGGGTTGGGCACCGTAACCGGTGTGGAAATTCCCGAGGAGCCAGGTAATATCCCGACACAGACGGATACCTGTGAAGTCAATACGCAGTTGGCGATCGGCCAGGGCGAGATGACCGTCACCCCATTGCAGGTCGCTGAGTTCATTGCCGCGATCGGTAACGGCGGAACGCTCTACCGGCCGACGCTGGTTGATTCCATCGGCCCGGATGGCGGGACTCCAACATATACTTTCGAACCACAAGCGGTCGGCACTTTGCCGATCTCCGATAAGGACCTCGGTATCATTACGGAAGCAATGCGCAGTGTGATCAGCAACGGCCGCGGCACGGCTCAAATCCCATTGGGTACCATGCGCTATCGAGCTTATGGCAAAACGGGCACCGCAACCAATCCCTTTGGTGATTCACATGCCTGGTTCGCCGGGTATACCTCCGTCGGTAATCCGGATAAACCGGACATCGCGGTGGTCGTGATCCTGGAAAATGCCGGTGAAGGTTCCGAGATGGCTGCACCTGTCTTCCGCCGGGCGGTCTCGCTTTATTTCTCCAATTATGTGGATTACGGTTATGTACTCCCCTGGGAAGCCTATCCCTATGTTGTCGCATCACCGACCCCGGTCCCAACAGATACGCCTTATGGCTATGAAGGCCCGACGGAAGAACCCTAGAATGGATTTGGTTTGGTGATCGAGCGGGAAGGCCTTGTTATCCGTGCACAGTCCGGTTTTCTGACCGTGCAAACGGATGCGGGTGAGATTGTATGCCGCTTACCTGGTCGCCTGAAAAAAGGGGAAGTAGAAGGTGATATCGCTGCGGTCGGCGACCATGTGACCATTTCTGACCATGGCGACGGCTCCGGGCAGATCGAATTGATCCGTGAACGGAAAGCGGTCATTTCCAGGGTCCGCTCTGGGATCAAACGCGATTTCCGCCAGATCCTGTTGGCTAACCCCGACCAGATCGTAATCGTTTTTGCCTGTGTTGACCCCGAGCCGCACTTACGTATGCTCGATCGGTTCCTGGTGATCGCTGAAAAACAAAATATCCATGCCGTGATCGTTGCAAATAAAGTTGACTTGGTCACCCGGAAACAGGCTGAAGGGATCTTCGGCCTCTACACCGAGTTGGACTATCCCGTCATCTACACCTCCGCCAAAACCGGTGAAGGGATTGAGGATTTGCGTTTGCAATTAAAAGGAAAGGTCTCTGCATTGACTGGCCCTTCCGGCGTGGGCAAGTCCAGTTTATTGAACGTCATTCAGCCGGGCTTGGGTTTGCAAGTTCGAGCGGTTAGCGAGACGACGTCCAAAGGCCGCCATACGACCCAGGTGCGGGAACTTTTCCCGCTTGATATTGGCGGTTATGTCGCCGATACACCGGGGATTCGCTCCCTGGCCCTCTGGGATACGGAACCGGAAGAGCTGGATGCCTATTTCGTCGAGTTGAGGGACCTGGTGCCGGATTGCCAGTTCAACGATTGCACCCACACCCATGAACCAGGCTGCGCCGTCCGCGAAGCCGTGGAAGCGGGACGGGTCTCCCCTGAGCGTTACACGTCTTACCTGCGGCTGCGGTTTGGCGACGAGTCCCAACCTTTTTCCGACAATCTGGATATCAAATAAATAACGAATGGACGAAGAAAGATGCGCCGATTTTCATTTTTCCTGTTATTGAGCCTACTGGTCCTTACAGCTTGCAAACCCCAGGTTGTGACGACACCGGCATTAACAGAAACTCAGACGGTGCCAGTCGGTGACCACCTCGCCGACACTCGCTCCGACCGAAGAACCGCCAAGGTCTTTGGCAGTTTGTACGACCAGTTTGCCCACAAGCCTTTTCCCTTATAGTGGGCTGAACTCCGCTTCCAAGGAAAATCTGCTCGCGATGATTCAACCTGAGGCGCTTACAAAGGCTGATAACGGATTTGTTTCGACTGTCCTGGCAGAAGTCCCAAGTTTTGACAATGGCGGCATAACTCTTTCATCTGTGAACGTGCAGCGCGGCCAAACGGTGGTGGATGCTCGAGGTGAATTGGTGACGCTTAAAGCCGGTGTGACTGTTCGTCCCAGCGGTTGCCGGGAGACAGCCTGCGCGGTGACCTGGGATGGGGAGAGCGATCTGTCGATGGACCAGATGTCCGTCATATTCCGGTTGGCTGACGGGCTGACCTGGTCGGACGGGACTCCTGTTACGGCGGCTGATTCGGTTTTTAGCTTTGATCTGGCGAACGACCCGGCTGCACCGGGACTCCAATGGTTCGAATCCCGCACGTCCAGCTATTCTGCTGTGGATGAAAAGACTGTCGTCTGGACGGGGAAGCTGGGTTTCACCACCTCCCAGCTTGACAGACTGTTTTGGTCACCTTTACCCACACAGCTCTTTGTGGTGGATGCTGGTTGGGAAACGGTCTCCGCGGATGCACGCTGGTCACAACCGCTGCCCGGGTATGGTCCATACGGCGTGACGGATTGGCAGGAATTGTCTATTACGCTTGAACGGAACTCATTCAGTGGTTTGGATGATTCTGCTGCACTATCGACGGATGTTGTCACCGTGCAGGTTGTTTCAGACCCGAATGACGCCTTGACGGCTTTGGAAGCGGGGACCTGCGACATCCTGGACCAATCCTATCATTTTGAAAATGACGCCGACGCGCTCTCGGCCATTGAAACCAATCCTGATGTCGATCGGATTATCGGACAGTCCGGTTCCTGGGCGCAGTTGATTTTTGGGATCAAGCCGGCCTCTTATGATGACTTTTACAACCCGATCTATGGCGATCGGCCGAATATTTTCGGTGATGTTCGTACCCGGCAGGCGATCGCAAGTTGTCTGGACCGAGATGCCATCCGACAAGCCGTTTATAACGGCCTGGCTGAATTCTGGCCGAGTTTTGTCACCGCTGGTGATTCGCAGCTCTCACCGGATCAGTCTCTGACCTATGACCCGGCGCAGGCAGTGCAATTGTTGGAAGCCGTCGGTTGGCGGGATCATGATGGCGACCCCGCGACACCCTTGCAAGCCTGGTATATCAACAACGTTCCGCTGGGAACCGAATTGAACCTCAACCTGTATGTCGACCAGTCCCCTGTGCGTCAAGTAATAGCCGCCGAGATCCAGCATTCGCTGGTTCAGTGTGGGGTGGGTGTGAACGTCCTGTCCGAACCCGCCGAAGCCGTGTACGCGCCAGGGCCGGATGGTCCCTTGTTCGGACGGCAGTTCGACCTGGCACTATTGGCCTGGGCGCCGCTGCCTGAAGCTGACTGTGCTTTATATGAAAGCTGGCAAGTCCCTTCTCAGGCAAATGATTGGATCGGCACAAATATCGCCGGTTTTGAGGATAGCGCTTATGATGCAGCCTGCAGTGATGCGGTACTTGCCTTGCCGTCGGCAGGTGGGGAACCACTTGGGAAAGCTGAATCCGCTTTCACCAGTGCTGTGCCTGCAATACCATTAATGTCGAGTCCGGTGGTCGTTTTTTTACGCAACGGTATCTGTCCTGATATAGTTGATACTTGGGGTATTTCCACTGATGTGGTAGATTCGAGTTCAGCTTGTCATTGACCTGGGTCCTATGTGAAAAAGGATTAATGACATGGTAAGTTCTTGTTGTTGAGAAATGTAAACCGGATTTAGCACCGGGTTGTTTACAATGTTATTGAGGTCATGAAGAATGAGGAAGTACATTAAAGACTATGAAAACGTTGTTCAGATAGATGAGTTTGGGTTCGAACGGAAGGTTCCTGTTTATATTGGGCAATATTTCGAAGTCAATCTTGATGAAACACAACTGAGGAGAGTTCGCGGTTTCATATTACTGCTGATCGGCTTGATAGTGATTGGCCAACTCGCGGTTGGTTTTATTGCCAACAAGGCAATGTACAGCTTCTATATTTCTCTGCCATATGTCTTTTCATTTTTGCCTCTGTTTTTCCTGATCGATAGTGCATTACGAATCCCCAAAGAAAAACGGGATTACAAACGGGAAGAAGTGGAGCTGTCGTTCAAACGTCTCAAATCTGCGACCAATTTCTTGCTGGCGCTGGTTGGTGTCGGGATCCTTGGCGAAATTGTATTTTTGATCTTTTTCTCACAGGGATTTGATCTGAAGGAACTCGTTTTCCTGCTTGTGGAATTGCTCGTTGCAGTTTCAGTTTATTTATTGATGCGGATGCAAAAACAAATCAAAGTGATGAAAATTACAGGAAATGAGGAAGAGAAAATAGTAGATTCCGCAAATCTTACTGATTAATGTAATAAAAATAATGGTAATTTTTGACTGCTTTCTTTTACACACTTGACTCATCCGTTATAATAAGCCAAGCAAATTCCCCTGAGCACCGATTTTTAATGGATCAAAGACAAGTTTCCTGGGGAAAACTGCAAAGCGGATATAATACATAAAAAAGGCCAAAAAAAGTAAAGAAGTCTTAATTCAACAACAAGACCCTTAAGGATGATTTTTAGGTTAATTTCTTTGCAAGAGCATGTGCAAAAAACAGATTCTCTGTGTATAATTATGCGACTGACTTTCTCAGTAGCTTTATTTAGTATTTTTTCAAACTGAGATTGATTACGAAAATAAAAAAGTGATCAAGAAAAAGGAGGTGGTTTCCAGCAGGAGTTTTGTAAGTGGAAATCGAGTGTAAAGATTTTTTATTCACTAGATTCGTAACAAAGTTCATTTGTTATGGAGGAGAAAATAATGAAACGTTCTTTCTTTTTGTTTCTAAGCCTTCTCGTCGTGGCTAGCATGTTATTGGCCGGTTGCAAGACAGCAACCCCAACCGCAGCTCCAACTGCAGCGCCAACAACAGCTCCGACGGAAATGGCGACTGAAGCAACACCGACTGAAGTGGTCTATGAACCCCAACCGTTCGGTGACAATTTACCCACTGCGCCGACCATTGATACACCCTTGGTTGTCGCATATCAGGACTTCTCACAGAAGTTCAGCCCCTTCTTTGCCGATACAGGCTATGACCAGGACGTTGTTAGTTTGACCCAAATTGGTCTTCTGACAACCGATCGCGTCGGTGGCATTATTAACAATGCCATTGAAGGTGAAACACGCGCGTATAACGGTACAGATTACCTCTACAAAGGTGCTGCCGATACCAGCGTCGTTTATGATGAAGCAACCGACACCACCACCTACACCGCAAAACTGCGGGTAGGCATGATGTTCTCCGATGGCACTCCTGTCACGGCTGACGACATCATCTTCACCTATTACACCTATCTCGATCCTTCCTATGTCGGTTCAACCACGTTGTACTCCTACGACATTGTTGGCCTCAAGGACTATCAAACTCAGACGACCAGCGACGTTTATGATAAATATTCCGCCATGGTTGAAGAGATCTACGCCGCAGGCCCCGACCATGAATGGTCAGAGAGTGACGCATGGACCCAGGAACAGCAGGATGACTTCTGGTCACGTATTGATGCTGCTGTGTTGAACGAAGCTCAAAAGATCGTTGACTATGTTTTTGTCAACTACAATGATGCTTACGCCGAAGACTATATTGGTTACACACCCGATGAGGTTGCAGCCAGTGATGGTTTGAAGGTTGTTTTGGGTATGGCCCTCTGGGGTTTCGGTAGCGTTGAAGATGATGGTTCCTTCACCTCCGCGACCGGTCAAACCTGGGATCTGGTTGAGAACTTCCCAACCGTCCAGGATTACGCCAATGAAATCGTTGCAGCCTATGAAGGTGATATCGCCGCAGCTTTCCCCTATAAATCAGCAGATGGCACCGATGTCCTCGCCCTCGTGAAATCCCAATGGATTGGTTTCTGGGGTCCTATGGACGAAGCCATGGGCGGTCAGGGCGTTCCGAACATCTCCGGTATCGTCAAGCTTGACGACTACACCGTCCAGGTGACCGTGAACGGTTTCTCCGCTCCCGCGGTTTACTCCATCCTTGGCATTCAGGTAACACCGTTGCACTACTACGGTGATGCAGCCAAATATGATTACGCAAATAACCAGTTCGGTTTCGACTTCGGTGATCTCTCTAAACAGGAAAGCTTAACAGCTACCCCGATGGGAGCCGGCCCGTACAAATTCGTGAAATACGATAACCGGGTTGTTTACTTCGAAGCCAATGAAAACTACTATCGTGGATGCCCCAAGATTGCTGAAGTTCAGTTCAAAGAGACTGCTTCCGCTGAGGTTCCTTCCGCTGTGCAGACCGGTACAGCTGATGCCGGCGAAATGACCTACTCCAGCGAACGCTATGCTGAGGTCAAATCCTACAACTCCAACGGCACCATGACCGGTGATGTTATTACCTCCAGCATGGTTGATAACCTGGGTTATGGTTATATCGGCATCAATGCTGACACCGTCAAAGTTGGCGACGATCCCGGTTCAGATGCTTCAAAGAACCTGCGCCGTGCATTCGCCACCATCTTCGCAGTTCATCGTGATGTAGCTATCGACAGCTACTACGGTGAGGGCGCATCCGTCATCAACTACCCGATCTCGAATACCTCTTGGGCTGCCCCGCAACCCACGGATGAGGGTTATCAGGTTGCATTCTCCGTTGATGTCAACGGCGATCCGATCTACACCTCAGATATGGCCCTGGATGAGAAATATGCTGCCGCAGAAGCTGCCGCATTGGGCTTCCTTGAAGCTGCCGGTTACACCGTCGAAAATGGTGTCGTTACCGCTGCTCCCGAAGGCGCAAAGATGGAATATGAGATCATCGTTCCTGGTGATGGTACTGGTGACCACCCGGCATTCGCCATCCTGACGAGTGCACAGGCTTCACTTGCCACACTCGGTATGACACTCAAGATCAACGACCCCGCAGATGCCAACGTCCTTTGGGACGCTCTGGATGCAGGTACACAGGAAATGTGGACCGCTGCCTGGGGTACGACGATCGATCCCGATATGTACCAGGTCTATCACAGTTCTGGCATCCCCGGTCGTGGCGGTTCAGATTCGAACCACTACCACCTCGACGATCCCGCGTTGGATCAGTTGATTGTTGATGCCCGCCTGAGCGACGACCAGAGTTATCGGAAAGCCATCTACAAGCAGGCTCTCGATAAAGTCATCGAATGGGCTGTCGAAATCCCGACCTACCAGCGTCTGAATGTTATTATCTTCAGCACTGAGCGGATCAACATCAGCACCATTACCCCCGATATCACGACCTTCTGGGGTTGGATGAATGATATCGAACTGCTAGAAATGAACTAGTCGTTCACTAGATATTAGAGAAAAAGTGAGCCCACCAAATAGAGTGGGCTCACTTTCATGCTCTGAGATACTTTGAAAGAAAAATGTACAAGGGAATGATATGAAGAATTTTATCATCAGGAGATTAATACTGGGGCTCTTCATCGTGATCTTTGGAACGCTCGTGGCCTATGCGGTCATTCGTTCCCTGCCCGCCTCTTATGTGGAGACGATCGCGAGGCAGCGCGCCAGTAACCCACTAAGCACGAAAACCTATCAGGAATGGCTCGATCAGTTAAATTCCGTCTATCATCTCGACGTAGGTGTTATCCCAGGTTTTGTCGGTTGGTTGGGCAATGCGATCAAAGGTGACTTTGGCGATTCATGGAATTACGGGATACCCGTAACTGAAAAATTTTCTCAGGTGATCTGGTATTCTATCATCATAAATATCGTGACTTTCCTGGTTCAGATCCTTATATCGATTCCCTTGGGAATAACGGCGGCGAGAAAACAATATAGCAGAGCGGATTATGCGATCACCGTGTTTGCATTGGTCGGTATATCGCTGCCGACATTTTTCCTGGCAACAATATTAAAGTATGTGTTCTCAATCAAGCTGGGATGGTTTGATCTTTATGGCCTCACCGGGCGTTTCCATACATCAATGACGCCCATTGGACAGATCGGCGATATTGCTTACCACCTCGTTTTGCCGGTCATTACTCTGATGATGCTTTCCATCGGTGGCTTGATGCGGTATACACGGACCAATATGCTGGAAGTTCTGAACTCCGATTACATCCGTACGGCTCGGGCTAAAGGCCTTTCTGAGAAAGTCGTGATTAATAAACACGCATTTAGAAATACCATGATTCCACTAGTCTCTTATTTGAGCTACTTGCTGCCCAGCATGTTTGGTGGGTCTTTGATAACCGAGACGCTTTACCAGATCCCG
Source organism: uncultured Chloroflexia bacterium (assembly GCA_963748065.1). GTDB lineage: Bacteria > Chloroflexota > Anaerolineae > Anaerolineales > Anaerolineaceae > Brevifilum. The sequence goes on from CAVVHL010000017.1 coordinate 57,018, forward strand.
GGTATTGGGTACATTTCGTATCGAGCCATTACTCGTGGGGATATCCCATTCGCCATGTTTTATATCACATTCCTCACTGTGCTGACACAAATTAGTCTCATCATCGCAGATATCATGTATGCGGTAGTAGACCCGCGTGTCAGGGCGAATTGATGGCGGTGACAAATGACAGATAATCAAAATTTAGCATCTGAAATCGATCAGGAATATAAGGGCGAAGAAGCAATCCAGGATTCGGAGGAAATGCGTCTGGACGATGCGAGGCGTGTTAAAGTCCTATCTCCAGGGATGTTGGTTTTTAAACGCTTCATTCGCAATAAACTGGCTGTGATCGGATTGGTCATCATTGTATTGATGTTCATCTTTGCCTTTGTGGGGCCTTTCTTATCACCATATGAACAAACACAGGTCTTTACCGGTATGGGATCCATGTCTAAAGACTTTGCAGGTGCAATTTATAACAATGAGCTTCGTTTTACAACGGCGGATGGGCAAGATTTCTCTTCCGCAGCACGCGCACAGTTCTTACTGGCATTGAGCAAAGGTGAGGTGGTATTCAGCTATAATGATGCGGATTATTACTATCTTCCGGAAGGTGAAAATACTTACCAGATCGTTCGTCTGGAACCGGTGGCCGTCGACCTTTTAGGCCGACTCAATCCAGTGGATAATTTTGTGATCAGTGATGCGTTCACTACGGAGTATGAGTCAGCGATTGAAGAAGATCGTAATGAGTTCACGCTGGATGGCGTTACCTACCGCATTACCGAGGATCGAAAAACAACCAATATTTCAACGGAGCAGGAAATTGCGCTGGCAACGTTGAACATCTACGACGCCTATAATGAGGCAGATGTCGATAAAGTAAACTCTTATGATTTTGAGTTGGCTAGCGAACGCGCCATAGCCGAAGAGAAATCCACCTTTTCTTATGACGGTCAGACTTATTCTATCCACGTTGGTGAAGGCCAGTCGACCATCACGGACAGCAACGGCAAAGATTTCGCTGAAATATCGACCATTATCGTGAATCCTCTTGACCAATCGCAATTTATCCCGGTAACTTTTAAAACCGCAGTTCGCGAAGCGATCATTGATAATGAATCAACCTTTTCTTATATAGAAGACGGCGGCGAAGAAGTTACATACGCAATTGATCTTGTCAATGCAAATTACTATATCAAGAAAGAAACACCTACCGTCTTGATCCGGCAATATGAATTACCCTCATTCAAACATCCTCTTGGCTTGGATAATAATGGTATGGATGTGATGACGAGGTTGATGTTCGGCGGCCGGGTATCGCTGATGGTTGGCTTCGTGGTTGTGTTCTTCGAGACAGGCATTGGTGTGGTTATTGGTGGTATTTCAGGTTATTTTGGCGGATGGATAGACACGTCATTAATGCGTTTTGTTGATCTGGTCAACAGCATCCCTTTCTATCCAGTCGTGATTATCCTGGGATCCGTGATGGATACCCTGGAAGTTTCTCCGTTAGGCCGGATTTTTCTCTTGATGGCTGTTTTAGGTATATTGGGTTGGACCGGCGTAGCCCGTGTTGTCCGCGGCCAGATCCTTTCTCTGCGTGAGCAGGACTTCATGGTCGCGACTGAAGCCACCGGCATCAGAACGAGCCGACGTATCTTTACACACCTTGTCCCGAACGTGATGCCCCTCCTGATCGTCCAGGCAACGGCTGGTCTTGGTGGCGTGATCATTGCGGAAGCGACATTGGGCTTCCTGGGCCTGGGAGTTAAAGTATCCCCTTGCTTCATGGGGTAGCATCATTAACGATGCTTCAGATGCCTATGTGATGACCAACTTCTGGTTCATGTGGATCCCGGCAGGTATGTTGATCCTGCTTGCAGTACTTGGTTTCAATTTCATCGGTGATGGACTTCGGGACGCATTTGACCCGAGGATGAAGAGGTAGTTGAGTTAATATGAATGATAAACAACAAACCGCTCCTAAAGAAGAACAGAAATCGGTTTCTAAAAAGAAAATTCGTACACATATAACCGCACGGGAATCCGCACGTATTTCACGTGCGAACCGTCGGATTACGGATAAACTGGAAAAAGAGCGCAATCGTAAGAATGTTACAGAATCCGAATATCTGACTAAGATGAAAGATGATGCAAACGTTGTCGAATTTGACAACCTGCATACTTATTTCTTCACGGATATTGGGACAGTTAAGGCCGTTGACGGTGTGACTTTCGAAATCCCGAAAGGGCATACAGTGGGCGTTGTAGGCGAATCGGGCTGTGGGAAATCTGTAACTGCACTTTCTCTGATGCAGCTCGTTCAGCGACCTCAGGGACAGATCGTTGAAGGCGAAATTCGTTTTGATAGCGGTGAAAAAGTTTACAACATTGCCAAAACGCCGACGGAAGTGATGGAAACCATCCGCGGCGCTAAGATCTCAATGATCTTTCAGGAGCCGATGACCAGCCTCAACCCTGTTTTCCGGTCTGGGGAACAAGTTGATGAGGTCGTCAAATTACATAATCCTGAAATGACGGATGAAGAGGTCAAGGCGTTGACCCTGCGGATGATCGACATGGTTGGCATCGCCAACGGTGAAGGTGTCTATATGATGTATCCTCATGAGCTTTCCGGTGGGATGCGCCAGAGGATCATGATCGCAATGGCTTTGGCTTGTAATCCCAAACTGATCATCGCTGACGAGCCGACTACGGCTCTTGACGTCACCATTCAGGCACAAATCCTCGATTTGCTCAGGAACTTGAAGGATCAGATCAATTCGAGCATTATGCTGATCACCCATGACCTGGGCGTCATCGCCGAGATGGCGGATTACGTCGTTGTGATGTATGCGGGTCGAATCGTTGAAAAAGGGACCGCACTCGAAGTTTTTAAAAACCCTCTGCATCCTTATACGGTTGGCTTGATGCGGTCGAAACCGGTCGTGAACAAGGAAGTTGAACGGCTGTATACGATCCCGGGCAGCGTGCCGAACCCCGTCAACATGCCCAATTATTGTTATTTCAGGGATCGCTGTAACCGACGGATGGATGTATGCAATGGGGCCTACCCTGAAGAAGTTTATGTGACACCGACTCATATGGTGACATGTTACCAATACATCGAAGAACCGGTGAAGGAATAACATGGCAGAATTTAATATTGAAAAAATAATCGAAAAACAAGATCGACCGAAGAACGAGTTCGTGCTTGAGGTTGAAAACCTCAAACAATACTTCCCGATCAAAGCAGGCCTGATCCAACATGTGGTTGGATACGTCAAAGCCGTAGATGGTATCAGTTTTAAGATCAAACGCGGCACCACCATGGGTTTGGTAGGGGAATCCGGATGCGGCAAGACCACTGTCGGTAAGACCATCCTCCGTTTGAACGAGCGGACCGACGGTAATGTTTACTTTAATGGTACGGATATCTTTGCACTTAATCACAAAGATCTCCGCGCGCTACGGCCCAAGATGCAGATCATCTTCCAGGACCCATATTCCAGCCTTTCACCTCGGCTGCCCGTCAGCGAGATCATTGGGGAAGCCGTCAGAGAACATCACCTGATCATGAAAGACCAGTATGATGCTTATGTTGAAAACATCATGCAGATTTGCGGTCTCCAACCTTACCATAAAGATCGCTATCCGCACGAGTTCTCAGGTGGACAACGCCAGAGGATCGGGATTGCCAGAGCGTTAGCGCTTCTGCCCGAATTCGTGGTCTGTGATGAACCTGTCTCCGCGCTGGATGTTTCGATCCAGGCGCAAATCATAAACCTGTTGAAAGACCTGCAGGATAATTTTGAGTTGACCTACCTTTTCATTTCCCACGACCTTTCTGTTGTGGAACATATCTCTGATTCGGTGGGTGTGATGTATTTAGGCAACCTGGCTGAAGTTGGTTCAAAGAAGCAGATCTTCCAGAACCCACTTCATCCTTATACCCAGGCGTTATTAAGTGCCGCGCCTATTCCGGACCCCACAGCAAACAAGAAGCGGATCATTCTGGAGGGAAGCATTCCTTCACCTGCAAACCCACCTTCGGGTTGTAAGTTCCATACCCGCTGCCCTGAACGTATGGACATCTGCAGCAAGGTTGTGCCCGAGATCAAGGAGATCGAGCCAGGTCATACAGTTGCCTGTCATCTCTATGATTAAGGAATATTCAAATGGCTAAGAAGCCAAAGCAATATGATGACGATGATGGTCGTGTGATCGCGAGCATGGACGTGGCAGGGATGCCTTGGCACGATCGACGTGAGCGCAAAGCCAAGAAGAACGTTGTCTCCACGACTGGGAATAAGGATCAACCGGTAAAACCGAAGACCGTGTTGACCCGGTCGGAAACTCGTCGGTATACCTGGTATGCGTTGCTTGCGGGATTGACGATCGTTCTGGTCTTTGCTATCGCCTGGATCCTATTCACCTTATTCCTGACAAAAGTCTGGCTAAGGTAATGAAAAGAAAGCAATCAAGTCAATAAAAATGAAAACAAATCAGAAAATTTTGTAAATTGGTCGCTTTATTGGAGTTTACTTAAAAGTTAATATTTCTCACCTAATCTTAAGAATTAGAAACAAGACCAAAACAAAAATTCAGAAATATAACTGATCCATTAATAAAATTCGCTTCCGTATTAGAATATTCATGGAAGCATTTTTAAGGTTAACAACCTTTAAACCCCCAATTCTTGACGAATATATACATGTATGCTATATTATTTTTCAAATTACTTGCAATATGGATATTTGTAGGTATCCGTGTTGCTTGTGTTTAAATTCAATCAATTTAGCTTGGTCAAATGCTTGAATAAAGGAGGTGATGTGTACCTCATCAGCAGAATTGTTTAGTCATTCCCAAATTTGTTTCAATTCACTAGATTCATGACAAACAAAAATTGTTATGGAGGAGAAAATATGCAAAAGAAACTTTTGGCAATCTTAGGTATTGTCGTCGCTCTTGCTGTTGTGTTGGGCGCCTGCACTGCCGCTCCGCAGACCGTCGTTGAGACGGTTGTTGTTACTGAGCAGGTCATAAAGACCGAGATCGTCACCCAAATCGAGACAGTGACAGCCCCCGTTGATCGTAATGGTGCTTGGCTTGACACCGTCGTGATGGTTGCCGATCCGGCAGTCGAATCAGCAGTTGCTCGTATTTTAGCTGATGACATCGATGTCTATGCTCAATCCAGTTCGAGTGCTGAAGCATTTGCGACGGTACAGGATGAAGGTCTCAATTATGTGCAGTCCGTTGGTTCCTACAACGACCTGACCTTCAACCCCGCTGGCCCCATCCTCAATGATGGTACATTGAACCCGTTCGGTATCGCCAAGGTCCGTGAAGCAACCAACATGCTCATTGACCGCGATTATATCGTTCAGGAAATCATGGGTGGCCTTGCACTCCCGAAATACACCCTGTTGAACAATGTGTTCCCGGACTATGCCAACTTCGCAGCCACCGTGCGCGAAATTGAAAATAAGTACGCTTACAATCCGGAAGCTGCTGATGCTACGATCACCACTGAGCTGGAAGCTCAAGGTGCATCCAAGGTTGATGGTGTCTGGACCTATGAAGGTTCCCCGATCACCTTAATCTTCCTTATCCGCAGCGAAGATGAGCGCACCCAGATTGGTGATTACATCGCCAACCAGTTCGAATCCATTGGCTTCACTGTTGATCGTCAGTACAAGACCTCTTCCGAAGCCTCCCCACTGTGGATCCAGAGCGATCCCGCTGATGGTCTCTGGCACCTGTATACAGGCGGCTGGATCACCACCGCTATCGCCCGCGACCAGGGTGAGGACTTTGAGTTCTTCTATTCACCGCGCTCCGTGTACGGCTTCACACCTCTGTGGCAGGCCTACCAGATTACGCCTGAATTTGATCAACTCTGCCAGGACCTGATCAACAATAACTTCAATACACTCGACGAACGCGCTGCCATGTTCAAACAGGCGCTGCCGATGTCGATGGAAAGCTCCAACCGTATCTTCCTGGTTGATCGTACTGCTTTCTCACCCTTTGCGGCCGATGTGACCGTGACCTATGACCTGGCTGCCGGTATTTCCGGTACGCCGCTCTGGGCGCACACACTGCGCTACGCGGGTGAAGTTGGCGGCCAGATGACCGTTGCTCAGGCCGACCTGCTGGTCGAACCCTGGAACGCACTTGGCGGCTCCAACTGGATCTATGACTCCATGGCCCAACGCGCGACGATGGACTTCGGCGTGATCCCCGATCCTTATACCGGTCTGGCTCTACCGCAGCGCATTGAAAGCGCTCAGGTTATTGCTCAGGAAGGTCTGCCGATTGGCTCGACCTATGATTGGGTCTCCCTCGAATTCCAGCCTGAAGTTCAGGTCCCCGGCGATGCCTGGGTTGATTGGGATCCCGTGAACCAGGTCTTCGTCACCGCTGATGAGAAACTCGCCGCCATGGCTGAGGATCCTGAGGCGACCGATGTTCCTGCCTACTTCACCGCCAAGGTGGAGAGCGTTGTAACCTATCCCGCTGACCTCTTCGATACCGTGACCTGGCATGATGGCAGCCCACTCTCTGTGGCTGACTTTGTCATGGATATGATCCTGGCGCTTGATCCTGGTCAACCGGACAGCATCATCTATGATGAATCACAGGTTGGCGCACTGGAATCCTTCATGGCTTCCTTCAAGGGCTTCAAGGTCGCTTCGACTGATCCTCTGACCATCGAATACTATACCGACGCCTATGCCCTGGATGCTGAGAACAATGTTGTGACCTTCTATCCTGGTTCCGCATATGACTATGGTACGGGTTCATGGGAAATGTTCGCCATCGGTATTTTGGCTGACTCCAATGGCGAACTTGCCTTCTCAGCCGACAAGGCCGACGCAAATGATCTCGAGTGGCTTGGCTACACCAGTGGCCCAAGTCTGGAGATCCTGCGCGCAGAACTTGACACCGCAATGGCTGACAGCTACATCCCCTATGCCCCAACACTCGGTCAATACATCACCGCTGACGACGCTGCCCTCCGTTATCAGAACCTGCTTGACTGGTACCGCGTTCAGGGTCACTTCTGGGTTGGCACCGGCCCGTTCTATCTGAACAAGGTGTTCCCCGTTGAGAAGACCCTCACGCTGACCCGCTATCAGGATTATTCTGATCCGGCTGGCAAGTGGGATCGCTTCGGTAAACCACAAATCGCTGAAGTCTCCGTTGACGGCCCCGGCCGTGTGACAATCGGCGAAGAAGCCGTGTTTGAGGCCTCCATCACCTTCGATGGCGCTGCTTATCCGTCGGCAGACCTGTCCGCAGTCAAATACCTGGTATTTGATGCGACCGGTACGCTGGTCGACAGTGGCGTTGCTGATATGGTTGAAGAAGGTCTGTACAGCGTGACACTGTCCGCTGATCTGACCGGTGGTCTCGAAGCTGGCTCCAACAAACTCGAAGTTATCGCAGTTCCGTTGGTAGTGAGCGTCCCGACCTTCTCCGCTTTCGAATTTGTGACGGCTGAGTAAGACTGAATAGTCCGTTGCATTTCGCTAGATGATAGACATGATAGGGGCAAGGGTAAAACCTTGTCCCTATCAATTCAATAGAGGACAACCCCCTTTAGGAATTATCAAATAATTATTTTTTCACGCTCTCTATTGAGGTATAGGAATTGAGTATGGCAACAGAAACTGACTCTATGCAATCTATTTCTACTGCAAAGAAAAAGGCTTGGGTTGGAACTATAACCCGAGTGGCAAAATATACATTGATGCGTGTTGGTACAATGGCGGTCACTGTTGTTGTGGGTGTTTATTTGACCATTCTCATCGCCAATATGGGTGGGTATGTGGATGAGATCATGCGCGGTAATATTCGTGAGAATATCGCGATGACCCTCCGTAACCAACCGTCATATCAGGAGTTGAGTCCGGAAGCGCAGGAACTATTCATTCCAGTCTGAGGTTCAAAACGAAGAAAAACGATTGGGATCTGGACCAACCCTTCGTCATCCGAAGCTTTAGGTTCCTGTGGAATGGGCTGAGCGCTGAACCTTGGGACGAGCTTTGAACATGACCAGCGATACCGGGTCAAGAACGGTCCGGTTGATTATCCTGGAACGTTTAGGTCCAACGCTGCTTCTGATGGGGACTTCGAACCTCATCCTGTTCTTCTCCAGCGTCTATCTGGCGTTGATGCTATCCAGGAAATATGGATCCTTCTTTGATAGAGCGGTGATTACTTTGTCTCCAACGTCCTCTGCGCCATCCTGGTTTTATGGATTGTTCTTTATCCTGATTTTCGCAGCGATATTGCGCATTTTACCATTCAACGGCATGATCGGTGCGCCTCCACCTGAAAACTCTTTGCAGTATGCATTGAGCGTCTTGAAGCACATGATCCTGCCTGTTTCAGCGTTGGTGATCAGTTCCTTATTTCTAAGCATTTATAACTGGCGTACGTTCTTCCTGATCTACTCCAGTGAAGACTATGTTGAGATGGGTAAGGCGAAAGGACTTACCGATCGTGAGATCGAAAGTCGCTATATCCTGCGGCCGACCCTTCCGACGATCATCACCCAGTTTGCCCTTGTACTGATCGCACTTTGGACGGGTGCCATTCTTACAGAAACAGTATTTAACTGGCCGGGCCTCGGCCGAACGTTATACCAGGCGATTGGGCTATATGATACGCCCGTGATCGTCGGATCAACAATCATCTATGCCTATTTATTGGCAATAACGGTTTTCCTGCTCGACCTCGTCTATGCCCTGGTAGATCCCCGGGTCAAAGTCGGTGGTGGAAGGAGGAGAGGGTAGACCCATGATGAAAGCATTGCGGAATACATTTAGAGAGATCAAGCGTTACCCTTCAGCCATGGCTGGGCTCATCGTTATTATTATTCTGGTCATTTCAGCAATTGTTGTTATGATCAAGATCCCATATTCAGAGGCGATTCGGCTCTGGCGCGGCGGTGAAGATGTTTGGTACCAGAACCCCAAAGCCGTCCCACCGGTCTGGACAAATTGGTTTTCAAAAGAAAAGAAACCAACCTCCTATCTTTTAAGGGAAGGCGATGAGAATGTCGAGAAGACACGTGAGCTTGTGTCTGAAAAGCAGGTCGACATTTTCTATACATACACTTTTGATTACAATTTTGATGCTTTCCCGCAGGAAGTAGCGCTCTATTTAGATGCGACCTTCGAGGAGAAGAATCCTTTTGCGGATATTTATATGATCAAGCCCGATGGTGAAGAAATCCGAGTAGCCAGCCAGGGTATTGATGTTTCACAGACGATCTACTTCTCACAGGAAGAAAAACTGACCCGGCGCCTGGACGGCGTCTCTCCCCAGATCGGGCTTTTTATGATCCCGGACACCGATCCGCCGCAGGTGATGAAAGGCACTTATACACTGCAGGTGGAGGGTATTGGGTTTGAACCTGATTCTGATATAGATGCAGAGTTGGTTATTTACGGCCAGGTCCATGGAATTGCGGGAACGGACCATCTCAGGCGCGACATACTCGTCGCTTTACTTTGGGGTATCCCGATTGCCCTGTCTTTCGGCATGATCGCGGCCATCGGTACAACAGTGCTGACCATGATCATTGCAGCCATCGGTGTTTGGTATGGCGGCTGGGTGGACGAATTGATCCAGCGGATCACCGAAGTCAATCTGGTGCTGCCTTTCTTATCCATCCTCGTTATGGTTGGCACGTTCTATTCGAAGAGTCTTTGGGTCATGATGGCGGTCGTCGTCCTTCTGAGTATTTTTGGCGGTGGAATTAAAACCTACCGTGCCAATTTTATGCAGATCAAAGAATCGATGTACATTGAAGCAGCCAAAGCCTATGGCGCCAATGATATGCGGATCATATTCCTTTATCTGATCCCCCGCATTGTCCCTTTATTAATTCCGGGGCTGGTTTCTTCCATCCCGACTTTCGTATTCCTCGAAGCATCTCTGGCGCTGCTTGGCCTTGGCGATCCGGTCATACCGACCTGGGGCAAGGTTATTTACGATGCGGAATCGAACGGCGCGACCTATCGTGGTCTTTATTATTGGATACTTGAACCGGCGGCGCTCCTGATGATCACGGGCTTTGCGTTTGCTATGCTGGGCTTTTCACTGGACCGAATCTTCAACCCGAGATTGAGAGGGCTTTAGCACTATGGTGATGACTAGTTCAACGGACAAGTTGCTCAAAATTGAAGACCTCAAGCTTTACTTTAAGATTGCTCAGGGTGAGGTCCAGGCGGTCGATGGGGTGAATTTTGAGCTTGATAATAACTCCTCGGTTGTGATCCTGGGTGAATCCGGGTGTGGAAAAAGCTCACTGGCAAAAGCGATCCTGCGTTTACTGCCAAGGAATGTCAGTCAATATGGTGGAAAAGTGTGGTTCGGCGGACAGGATGTGATGCAGTTGGATGATGAGGCCTTCCGGCGGAATGTCCGCTGGGTTGGTATGTCCATGGTCCCGCAGGCTGCGCTGAACTCGCTCAATCCCGTTCTACGGATTGGCGACCAGGTGGCTGAACCGGTGATTGTGCACCATGGCCTGAAGAATGATGAGGCCTGGCGAATGGCCCGGAAAATGTTTCAGCACGTCGGCGTCCCGGATGATTTCCTGATCCGCTATCCTTTCGAGCTGAGCGGTGGCATGCGTCAGCGTTCGGCGATTGCCATGGCGCTGGTCACTTTGCCCAACCTGATCATTCTGGACGAGCCTACTTCCGCCCTGGATCTTTTGACCCAGGCGAATATCTTCAATGTACTTAAACGTATTAAGGATGAATTTGGCACCAGCTATATCCTGATCACACACGACATCGCCACTTCCAGTGAATTAGCGGAAAATGTGGCGGTGATGTATGCCGGGCAGATGGTGGAACTGAGCGATGCGAAAAGTTTCTTCACCAAGCCGCTCCATCCATATTCCGAGAAACTGATGGCAAGCGTCCCCCGGCTGCATGGTGACGCGGAACTTGACTTCATCAAAGGGCAGCCACCAAGCCTGCTCAATCCGCCGACCGGATGCCGGTTTAAATCGCGCTGTCCGAAACGGTTTGCGAAATGCGATCAGGAACCACCTATGTTTAACCAGGATGGGATCAAGGTCCGCTGTTGGCTTTATGAAGAGAATGCGTAGGAGCAATCAATGGCAAAGAAATCAAAAGGTTTAGCTGAAAAAGCCTACGATAATACGGAATTCGGGCGTGATCTTGTACTCAGCGTGCAGGATTTAAAGGTCTGGTTTGAACTTCGCCGGTTAGGTTTTGGCCATGCCGGTTACGTCCATGCCGTGGACGGCGTCAGCTTCATGCTGGAACGCGGTGAAGCGATCGCCATTGTAGGTGAAAGCGGCTGTGGTAAATCCAGTTTGATGAAGACCATCCTCGGATTGAACGAGATCACGGATGGGAAGATCTACTATAACGAGCGTAACCTTGATGAGATGGATGGCAAAACCTTGCGTTGGTACCGTTCATCACAAATCGGATACGTCCAGCAGGACCCCTTCGGTGCGCTGCCGCCATTCATGACCATTATGCGGATCCTCGAAGAACCCCTGATTGTGGGTGGCGTCAAAGATAAGGAAGAACGCATGGCGCGGATCCGCAAGGTGATGCAGGAAGTGCGCCTGATGCCGGTGGATGACTACATCAACAAATTCCCCCACCAGATCAGCGGCGGTCAGCAGCAGCGTGTGGTGATCGCTCGTGCTCTAATCCAGGGCCCCGAGATCATCGTGGCAGATGAGCCCGTTTCCATGCTGGATGCCTCCGTGCGGGTTGAAATCCTGAAATTGATGCGCAACCTACAGGAAGAGCATAACCTTTCCTTTATTTACATTACGCATGACCTTTCGACGGTACGGTATTTCTCCGAATATATCTTCGTGATGTATGCCGGGAAGATCGTCGAGAAAGCGAAACAATGGGATTTGCTCAATAATCCCAAGCATCCTTATACGTATGCACTCCTGACGGCGACCTCCGAGCCGGAATATGAGAACGCATTGGGCTTCAAAGAAGTGCCCCCTGGAGAGCCGCCGAGTCTGGTGCGCCCACCTGAAGGTTGCCGGTTCCACCCGCGCTGCAAATTCGCCATTGCCGGTGTGTGTGATGTCGAAATCCCACCTGATTTCACGATTGAAGAAGGGCATGAAGCCGCCTGCTGGCTGTATGATGAACGCTATGAAGAACCTGACTTCACCTCGTAGCCTGTTTTGGATCGGCCTGGTCTGTGTTTTCCTGGGCTTTATCCTGCCTTTCCTGATCGTTCTGGGCTACATTGAAAACACCTTTGCGTTCACTTTCTTCATATTCACTCTGCAGTTGGTCGGCCTGATCCTGGGCGTGATCGCGGCAGCCGGGTTGGCATTGCAGAAACGCAGGAAAGAGAAAGAAAAACGAGATAAAGAGCATCCTGAAGATGACCAGGAATCGACAACAGGGTGGATGAAATAACTAGTACTTTTTCTTATAAATAAAATTTAAGACGGCTTCCCTAAAAAAGAAGCCGTTTTTGTTGCGGGTTGGTAAGGTGGTATTACCCCAGCCATCGTAAGTGTGTAAAAATATTACTGAATAAGGTCAATCGAGGACAGTTGATGAGATTCCCCCTCATCCAGCGTATCGCTCTCCTAACCCCAAAGGGGAAGGCTTTGTAATTTTGATCCGGATCGTCTAGATTTATCCTGTAAATTTTTCGAATTTTCGGCTACGATGATAAAATTCTCCCACCTGATAAGGCATTGGCCAACGGTTTGATGAATAATTAAAATGTGTTAGAATATAGCCTATCACTCTGGGGCATGGTGCAATGGCAGCACAGCGGACTTTGAATCCGTTGATCCAGGTTCGAATCCTGGTGCCCCGGCCATATTAGAAGATTGAATTGAGTACGCAAGAAGATATAATCCCTGATAGATACTGCACGACCTTGGCGAATGGAAGTTCCCATCGCCTGGCGTGTGGTTTTCTATTTAATAACCTTGTCGTTTGCCTTGGGGGTGGCCTTTAGATCAAATGAAGATTGCTTCCATTATCCTGGCTGCTGGTCAGGGCACCCGTATGCGTTCAAAACTTCCTAAAGTGCTGCATTCATTGGCAGGCAAGCCGATGGTTTGGTATGCCTTTAAGGCTGTTGAGGGCTTAAGCGACTTCCCACCGGTGCTGGTTGTCGGCTATAAAGCCGAAGATGTCCAGGCGGCAATGGGGGACGTGGCGGACTACGCTTTGCAAACCGAACAGTTGGGCACCGGCCATGCGGTGATTTCAGCACATTCGAAAGTGAATGATCAGGCGGATACGGTCCTGGTGACCTTCGCGGACATGCCTTTGCTCACCAAGAGCTCATTGGAGAAGTTGATCGCATTGCATCAGGAAGCGGATAGCCCGGTGAGCATGACGAGTTTCATCGGCGAGGAGGGCAGCGCCTTCGGTCGGGTGGTACGTGATGATGCCGGGCAGATTACGGCTATCGTTGAAAAGGCTGATGCCACGCCAGAACAGCTTGCTATTCGTGAGTATAATGTGAGTGCCTATTGTTTTAAGGCGGATTGGCTCTGGAAGGCACTTGAGCGGATCCCGATCTCACCTAAGGGAGAATATTACCTGACCGATGTGGTCGGTCTGGCGATTGAGGATGGTTACAGGGTGAATGCATTGGTTTTGGAAGACCCATCGGAGGCGGTCGGTCCGAATGACAGGGTGGATTTGGCCGCAGCGGAGAAGATCATGCGGCAGCGGATCAACGAGAAATGGATGCTTTCCGGCGTGACGATCATCAACCCGGATGCGACCTATATCGGCCCTGAGGTCGAAATTGGGCAGGATACGGTGATCCAGCCCAATACCCATTTGGTCGGCAAGACGGTGATCGGGGAAGACTGCGAGATCGGCCCGGATACGACCGTGGAGAACGCCACAGTCGGGAACAGCGTCAAATTGATCCGTTCGGTGTTGGAATTAGCCGTGGTGGAGGATAATGTCACAATGGGCCCCTTCTGTCACCTGCGGGAAGGCGCACACCTGGCGGAAGGCGTACACCTGGGTAATTTCGCCGAAGTGAAGGAATCATATATTGGTCCACATACGAAAATGGGTCATTTTTCCTATATTGGGGACGCAAAAATCGGAGCTAATGTCAATATTGGCGCCGGGACGATCACATGCAATTATGATGGAGAAAAGAAGAATCCCACCGAGATAGGCGATGACGTCTTTATCGGCAGTGATACCATGCTGGTGGCGCCGGTCAAAATCGGAGACCGAAGCATCACCGGAGCGGGGGCGGTTGTCACTCGGGATGTACCGGCAGATACCCTTGTGTTTGGGGCGCCGGCCAAAGAAAAACGTAAGTTGGAGCACCTTGACTGATACTTTGTTGGTTTGGATCCTTGCAGGCGTCCTGCTTGGGCTGGATTTATTGACCTCTGCGGTCAAAGTCAGCCTGAGTTTCGCTCGGCCGCCATATTTAATGAGCCTGCGAGAAGGCCGTGAGTCCCTGGTTGACCGTACGATGAACGTCATCGAACAGCCCAGGCTGCGTACCAGCCTCCGGTTGGCGATGGTGTTCTTCCATTTCCTTCTGGCGGGGATTGTACCGATCACCCTGCGGGTTTATGGTATTGAGTTGAATGTTTGGTTGATCTTGTTGTATCTCCTACTGGAGATGATCCTGATCAGCTTCTTTGAATTCGTGATCGAATCCTTTATCCTCAAGGACCCGGAGGAAAATGCGATCACCTTGCAGCCTTTTGGCAGCCTGATCCATTTCTTCTTTTCACCGTTGGCGGGGCTGCTGATGAAGTTATTGGGTGAGAACGCGAATAAGGTTACCCTGGCTTCGATGACGGAGGAAGATCTAAAAAATTGGGTCGAGGTCGGCCAACCGGAAGGCTCCCTGGAAAAAGGCGAGCGTGAGATGATCTACTCTATCTTTCAGTTTGGCGATACGCTTGCGAAAGACATCATGGTGCCCAGGATCGATGTGCTGGCGCTGGATATCAACACCACCCTGGGTGAAGCTCGATCGATGTTCGTTCATGTAGGTCATTCCCGGGTACCGGTTTATGAAGATACAGTGGACAATGTGGTTGGGCTGCTCTATGCCAAGGATCTCCTAAGCGTTCACCAGGATGCAGACCTGATCGCGAATCACCGTGACCTGCTTCGCCTGGCGTATTTCGTCCCCGAAGCCAAAAAAGTGGACGAACTACTCGCAGAAATGCAGGCTCGCAGCATGCACATGGCGATCGTCGTCGATGAATACGGTGGGGTGGCGGGGGTGGTGACGCTGGAGGACATCGTCGAAGAAATTATCGGCGAAATCCGTGATGAATATGATGAGAGTGAAGAGATGCCTTACCAGCAGGTCAATGCGGATGAATATGTTTTCCAGGGCAGGGTGGACCTGGATATCTTCAATGAGATCATGGGTACAACCATAGCAACGGATAATGCGGATACGATCGGCGGCTTTATTTACGGCCAAATTGGCGACGTGCCAACCGGCGGTGAACACATCGATGCGGATGGCGTGACGTTGATCGTTGATGAAGTGGTCGGTCGGCGGATTTCAAAAGTCCGGGCGATACGCGTGGATGAGAACGATGAAAAAAAGGAATAAAAAATGGTGACAGAAGAACAACGTGAGATATTGATCGCGAAGGCTATTGAGGCTTACCATTGGGCGTATGCGCCGTACTCGAATTACGCAGTAGGCGCAGCCGTCCTGAGCGATTCAGGCAAAATTTACGATGGCGTGAATATTGAGAACGCGGTTTACCCCCTGACGGTCTGCGCGGAACGGACGGCGATCTTCAAGGCGGTCTCGAACGGTGACAAATCATTCCAGGCGATTGCGGTCGTGACCAAGAACGGTGGGACGCCCTGCGGCTCCTGCCGCCAGGTGATGGCTGAATTCGGTAAAGATATCAAGGTGCTGATTGCCAACCTCGAAGGCGAGCTGTTAGCGGAATACACTGTTGCCGACCTGCTGCCGGATGCCTTTGGTGAGGGAGACCTTGCCGACTCCGCTGAATGACGTCTAAGTAGATCAGTTAGCGCATGGGCGGGAGACCGGCATGCGCTTTTCTTAACCCGGGAAATGGGAGATTATGTCACCTCGTGAAACCCGATCCTATCGCACGCAAGCGATCGTCCTGGGCCATATCGAATATGGCGAGGCGGATCGAATCCTCAAACTTTTCACCTTTGAAAAAGGGAAGATCACGGCCATTGCGAAAGGCGTCCGTAAGATTCGCTCCCGGAAAGCGGGGCACCTTGAACCATTCACGCGTGTGACGCTGTTTTTAGCCAAAGGCCGCAATATGGATATCGTGACCCAGGCCGAGACGGTGAATGCATATCAGGGTATACGGGAAGATTTGGAGCGAGTAGCTTATGCCTCCTATGTTGTCGAGGTGCTCGACCGGTTCACCTACGAAGAAGGGCAGAATGTGGGGATCTTCCGTTTGCTGGCAAATACGCTCAAACGGCTGGAGTTGCATCCCAACCCCGCCACGGTGGTTCACTATTATGAACTGCGCCTGCTGGACCTGGTCGGTTTCCGCCCGCAGTTATTCAATTGCGTCGACTGTGGGAAACCGATCAAAGCGGAAGACCAGTTCTTCTCACCGTTGGTTGGTGGTGTGGCCTGTCCGAATTGCGGACGTTCCCGCCCGGAAGCCTGGGTGGTGGGGAAGGATGTCCTGCGCTATTTCCGGCATTTACAGCGTTCCACCTGGGCGCAGATCGAAGATATCATCATTCCACCGGCGATCGAACCCTCCCTGGCAGACCTGATCGAACGCTATATCACCTATATCCTCGAGCGTAAACTTAACACACCCGACTTCCTGCGAGAAATACAGAAGAAACCCAAAAGCTCCGAAGAAGATTAGTTAGCGAATACCGTCAAAGGCGGAATGGTATAATGAAGCGGCTAAATGGGCAGTACCTGTTGGCATGGCATCATTTATTGTGTTTGGAGAAGAAATTTAATGAAAAAAGCGCTTGATTTTCAATCGATCATTATGACATTGCAGGATTTCTGGGCGGAACGGGATTGCCTGATCTGGCAGCCATATTATTCCCAGGTAGGTGCAGGGACGATGAACCCGGCTACGTTCCTGCGTGTTCTAGGGCCGGAGCCGTGGAAGGTGGCTTATGTTGAGCCTTCAATCCGGCCGGATGATGGTCGCTATGGCGATAACCCCAACCGACTCCAACAGTTCTATCAATTCCAGGTGATCCTCAAGCCCGATCCGGGGAACCCGCAGGAGATCTATTTGAAATCCCTGCAGGCATTGGGGATTGACCCGGAAGAACATGATATCCGTTTCGTGGAAGATAACTGGCAGCAGCCTGCGATCGGCGCCTGGGGGTTGGGCTGGGAAGTCTGGCTGGACGGGCAGGAAATCACCCAGTTCACCTATTTCCAGCAGTGTGGCGGTCTGGATCTGGATCCTGTCTCGGTGGAGATCACCTACGGTCTGGAGCGGATTGCAATGGCCTTGCAGGGCGTCCGGCACTTCAAGGACATCCAGTGGAGCCCGGAACGTACTTACGGAGACGTGAACCTGATGGGCGAGCGTGAACACAGCACCTACTACTTCGACGTCGCCGATGTGGATCGGATGCGCACCCTTTACGATATGTACGAGAAAGAAGCCGTGAGGGCGATTGAAAGCGGATTGGTTTTACCCGCCCATGACTACGTGCTCAAGACTTCTCACACCTTCAATATCCTTGACACGCGCGGTGCCGTCGGCGTGACGGAACGCCAGGCGCTCTTCGGCCGGACACGTGAGCTGGCTCGACGGGTGGCGGAAGCTTATGTCGCTCAACGTCAGGCGGAGGAATTTCCCTGGATGGTCGAGGAGACCGAGGCAAAATCAGCAACTGGAACGGTTGAAACGAAAGAGATCACAACTGCGCAGGCACCGTTTTTACTTGAGATTGGCACAGAAGAATTACCGACGGCTGATCTTTCTAATGCTTTGGTGCAGATAGAAAACGCTGTCCCAGCATTGTTAGATGACTTACGATTATCCCACGGCGCGATTGAGATTTTTGGCACGCCCAGGAGATTGGTAATCTCGGTCAAAGACCTTGCCACGCATCAACCGGATCGTGTTTTGGAGGTCAAAGGCCCCCCTGCCGACCGGGCTTTCGATGCGGACGGCAAACCCACCCGCGCTGCGGAGGGTTTTGCACGCAGCCGAGGGCTTGAGGTTGCTGATCTGGTGGTCGAAAACATAGACGGTGGGGATTATGTGGTTGCCCGGGTGGAAGAAATGGGTCAATCTGCACTGGATGTGCTGCGTAAGGTCCTGCCGGACCTGATCGCCGGGATCCACTTCACGAAGTCGATGCGTTGGAACGAGAGTGGTGTCGCATTTTCCCGCCCGATCCGATGGATCATGGCATTGCTGGATAGTGCGGTCGTGCCCTTCCAATATGCAGGATATGAGAGCGGCCGGAAAACACGAGGTTTACGTTTTACGGAACCCGCAGCGTTCCCGGTAGATTCGCCGGCTGAATATTTCGAGCGAATGGCTGCCCAGGGAATCATTCTCGATCCTGAAATTCGGAAAGAGACGATCCGTGAACAGGCGCAAGCGATTGCTGAAAAGGTCGGCGGACGTATTTCTGACGATGCCGATCTGATGGATGAGGTAACTGGGTTGGTTGAAAGCCCCACCGCCTTCCTTGGTCAATTCGACGCATCTTATCTGGAAGTGCTGCCGCCGGAGGTGTTGATCTCAGTGATGCGCAAGCACCAGCGCTATTTCGTGGTGGTGGATGCCCAGGGAAACCTGATGCCATACTTCGTAGGCGTGCGTAACGGGGACCAAAACCATCTGGACATCGTAGCCGATGGCAATGAGCAGGTGATCCTGGCGCGTTTCGCCGATGCGCGGTTCTTTGTCGAGAAAGACCTTAAAAAGTCACTGGCTGATTTCATCCCCGAATTGAAAACACTGACCTTCCAGAAGAAGCTCGGGTCTTTCCTGGATAAAACTGAACGGATTGTGAGCCTGGTGACGGCACTGGAACCCATGCTGGATATGACGGAAACTGAAAAAGCGACCGCCATCCGAGCCGCTGAACTTTGCAAAGCCGACCTGGCGACGAACATGGTCGTTGAAATGACCTCGCTGCAAGGCGTGATGGGGCGTTACTATGCCCTCCACAGCGGCGAACCGAAAGAAGTCGCAGACGCCATTTTCGAACATTACCTGCCGCGGTCGGCCAATGATCAGCTGCCGAAATCCAAAGCGGGATTGGCAGTCGGGTTGGCGGATCGGCTGGATTCGCTGATGGGTTTATTCGCCGCGGGTCTTGCGCCGACAGGTACCAAGGATCCCTTCGCTCAGCGCCGTGCAGCCTTGGGGATTTGCCAGAACCTGATCGCATGGGAAATGCCGTTCGATCTGCGAGTCGCGCTGGCCGAAGCCGCCAACGTTTTGACCATGGATGTGACTGCTGAAGAACAGGCAGCCTGTTTCGACTTCATCCAGGGTCGTCTAAGGGTGATGCTGCTTGATTTGGGTTTCAATTACGATGTGGTGGATGCCGTTCTGGCGGCTAAGGGTCACGATCCATATAACGCGCTGGTTGCGATCAAGTCGCTCTCGGATTGGGTTTCACGGGAAGATTGGGGCCAGATCCTGCCGGCTTTCAGCCGCTGTGTCCGCATCACACGGGATTTGGAAGAGACCTACAGCGTGAATCCTGCCGCCTTTGAGACCAACTCTGAAAAGAACCTTTACGAAGCCATTCAATCGGCGGAGGGTGATTTGAACGGCCTGCAGACGGTGGACGCCTTTATGGAAGCTTTCTTGCCGATGATCCCGGCGATCAACAGCTTTTTTGATGAGGTGCTGGTGATGGCTGAGGATAAAGCCGTGCGTGAGAACCGCCTGGCACTGCTGCAAAGCGTGGCGGCACTTTCAAATGGTGTTGCCGATTTGAGTTTATTGGAAGGGTTCTAAGCCAACTGAGAATCTGTGATACTCACGTTTGGACGATAAAAATTTGAATATTTATCATTCCGTAAGGGCGCCATATATGGCGCCCCTACGATGTTCTTCAATTCTGTTTACGATATCGTTTCCAGGAACTTCTTGGCGATCGTATTAATGTCATCGGTCGTCTTGATACCCGTCCAACCATCACCGGGACGAACGATATTGGCAACCACGATATTCGCACCATTGAAGACGGCACTGCGCGCTTCACGCAGATCCACACCACCGGCCGCAGAGATCAGTGAATCGAACTTACTGCGGATGCGATTGACCTGACGATATTGAATCACCTTCCCGGCTGTATTTTCTTCGTCGCGACCGCGGTGGATCACGACAATATCCGGGGCCTTCCGCAGCGGTCGCAAGACCGTCAGGGGGTCGTCCACACCCAGCAGGTCGATCATCGAGAGCATGCTCAACTCATTACAACGGTTGATGAATAGGTTCAGGCTTTCTGTGGGGGCGTTACCTAACACGGTAATGGCCGAAGCACCGGCGTTATAAGCCATATCGACCTCACCCAGAGCACCATCGGTGACCTTCATGTCCGCGACCACAACCCCCGGCCACATCCTGCGGATTGTACGTACGCCTTTCATGCCTTCCAGTTTGATAAAGGGTGTCCCAGCTTCGATAAAGATACGGTCGCTTTGTGGAATTTGCGGGATCATCTGCATCGCCATCCGCAGATCGTAGTTGAAGGCGATCTGCAGATAGCGGATATTGTTATTAAGCGGTTCCATGCCTATTTTTCCTTATTATCGGTAAATTCAGACATAACCTCAGCAATGTTGGAAGGCAGGAACAGGACCAGTTTCTCTGAAGGGTCTGAAGCGATGTCGCGAATGGTCTGCAGGGTGCGCAGGTGCAGCGCGCCGGGAGATTCCGCCATGACGGAAGCAGCCGTACGCAAGTTTTTGGAGGCTTCCAGTTCACCCTGTGATGCAATCACGGTAGCTCGGCGTTCACGTTCGGCTTCAGCCTGACGGGCCATCGCACGTTTCATCTCGGCAGGCAGCTCCATTTCCTGGATTTTGATCGATTCGATATCGACACCCCAATCGGAGGTCTCAGTATCGACGATTTCCCGGATGGCGTCCGCAATCCGAAGGCGTTCCATCAGAACGGTATCCATTTCATTGTTACCGATCACGTCTCGCAGGGCTGCCTGGGTGTATTGTCGGATGGCGAAGATGTAATCCTCGATCTTGATGATCACCGCTTCGGGATCGATCACCTTGAAATAGACCACGGCGTTGACCAGCATGGGGATGTTGTCCTTGGTCATCACTTCCTGCCGGGGCACCTCAGCTGTCGCCAAACGCATATCGACTCGTCGCATGGTCTGTGCGATCGGGATCAGAAAATTAAGGCCGGGTTCCCGGATACCGGTAAACTTACCCAGGGTGAAGATCACCCCACGCTCGTATTGCGGGATCACCTTGACGGACCTGACCAGGATGAGCAGGATCAGAAATACCAGGAATCCTATTAAACAGATCAGGAATATTGTGGGGCCAGCTAAATTGTTCAGCATTTTTTACTCCTTATTTTACCTATTTTGTCGTTTTTACTCTTTTATTTTACAATTAAATAGGTAAAATTTCCTGATAGAATTTATAGTTGCGCTTACCGCCTGCTTGGCAGGCGTCGTATAATTCATAGTAGACGGAGGTTTCATGGATATAACCTGGCACGGCAATTCTTGTTTTAGGATCATTGAGCGCGGTATGGCTGCGGTGGTTACCGATCCATATGACCCTGAAGTTGTGGGGTTCGACCCGGGAAAACTTCGGGCGGATGTGGTTACGGTAAGCTGCGACGAACCCGGGCATAATTATATAAAGGGTATTAAGGGCAAGGCGTTTGAGATCACCGGGCCTGGCGAATATGAGATTGGTGGTGTTTTCATCACCGGCGTACGGCTCAATGGCAGCAAACGGAAAAAATCCGAAGATGACATCATCAACACGGTTTACGTGATCGATTATAACGGTCTGACCATCGCGCACTTAGGTGAGTTGAACAGCGTACCCAGCCAGACGGAAGTGGAAGGGATGGGCGAGGTCCATGTGGCGTTGGTGCCTGTCGGTGGTGAAACCAGCTTGAACGCTGCTAAAGCCGCAGAAGTGATCAGCCTGCTGGAACCGAGTATTGTCATCCCAATGCACTATGGCACTCCTGAAAATAAACTTGAGTTGGATCCGTTGGCAAAATTCCTCAAAGAAATGGGATTGAACCAGGTTGACACGGAAGAGTCGATCAAACTCTCCAGTGTCAATTCGCTCCCTGATGAAACTCGGGTGATGGTACTGGAAATCACGAAGTAAATTCCAGAAGAACCGGGTGGAAGGATTGAATTAATGAATGTTAAAGTGATCATGTCCTGGGATATCAAACAGGGACGTGAGCAGGAATACTTCGAATTCGTTGTGCGCAGTTTTATGCCGGGCGTTCAGAAACTTGGTATGGCGCTGAGCGATGCATGGGTGACCATCTACGGCGAGCATCCCCAGATCCTGGTAGGCGCTGTCGTGCCTGGGGTAGACCGCGCTCGGAACATCATTAATTCTGAAGAGTGGGAGCAGTTGAACGATCATTTGCAGGATTTTGTGACCAATTATGATGTGAAATTAGCGCCACTCCATGGTGGGTTCCAGTTTTGATGACCTGGACTGTAAAACTTTTAGATTGGTATAACAAGAACGCCAGGGATTTACCCTGGCGTTCTGAACTTACACCCTATCGTACCTGGGTGTCGGAAATCATGCTGCAGCAGACCCAGGTGGATACGGTGATTCCCTACTTTGAACGTTGGATGGCCCGATTTCCGAATATGCGGTCGCTTGCAGAGGCGGATGAGCAAGAGGTCCTGACGCTCTGGGAAGGGCTGGGTTATTACAGCCGAGCGCGAAACCTGCATCAAGCTGCGAAGCAAGTTGTTATTGAGATGGATGGAAAATTGCCTACCTCAGCCGAAGCCTTGAAACAACTTTCGGGTATTGGACCCTACACAGCCGCGGCTATTGCATCCATTGCTTTCGGAGAAGACATAGCGGTGGTGGACGGGAATATCCGCAGGGTGTTTGCACGGCTCTATAACATCACGGTCCCGGCGCGCAGCGCGGCGGGGGAAAAGCTGATTTGGCAGTTGGCGCAGGAGAATCTGCCGCCTGGTGAAGCCAGCTCATATAACCAGGCTCTGATGGACCTGGGTGCAACGATCTGCACGCCCAAAACCCCTGACTGTGAAAATTGTCCTATTTCAGCAGGTTGCCAGGCTTTCCAACTAGGCATTCAGGAACAACGACCGGTCAAACTGCCCCGTAAGAAGGTCCCTCATCTGACGGTCACCGCAGCAGTCATCTCTCGGGATGGACAGGTCCTGCTGGCGAAACGCCCGGCAGGCGGATTGTTAGGCGGTCTCTGGGAATTCCCGGGTGGGACGAAAGAAGACTTTGATCGTGATTTATCGACGTGTTTACAGCGGGAGATCCGGGAGGAATTGGGTGTTGATGTACAAGTTCGGGAACGCTTTGGAACCTATAACCATGCCTATACCCATTTCAAAATAACACTGCATGCGTTCCACTGTCATTTGAACGATGGTCAGGAACCTCAGCCGCTTGAAAGTGATGAGGTGGTCTGGGTGTCATTGCCCGATCTGGCGGATTACCCGATGGGGAAAGTTGACCGGTTGATTGCCAACCAATTGATGAGTTCAGGTGGTGTCAAATGAACGATCAGGAATTACGCAACAAAATGGTAGAGACACAAATCATCCGACGCGGGATCACGGATCCACGCGTGATCGCCGCGATGCGCAAGGTGCCAAGGCCGCTCTTTCTACCGCCCGAAGCGCGCAATTACGCCTATGTCGACAGCCCGGTTAAAATCGGCAACGGGCAGACGATCTCGCAGCCATATATTGTCGCCTTCATGACGGAGCTGCTGGATGCCCAGCCTGAGGATAAAGTGCTGGACGTTGGCACCGGTTCCGGGATATCAATCAGCCGTGCTGGGTGAGTTATCCCGGGAAGTTCACACGATTGAGCGTTTTCCCGAGTTGGCCGAACAGGCTGCGAAGACGCTGGCGGACCTGGGCTACAGCAATGTCCATGTGCACGTTGGGGACGGGACCAAAGGGTACCCGCCCGAAGCGCCTTACGACCGGATCCTGGTTGGCGCGGCCGCTCCGGACGTGCCGAACACCCTCAAGCTGGAACTCGCGGATGGCGGCAGGTTGGTGATCCCCGTGGGGAGCCGCTTCTCGCAGCATCTGGAAATCTGGGAGAGGGAAGGGGAGGACTTCAGATTCTCCAACAGCATCCCGGTAGTATTTGTACCGCTGGTTGGTGAGGAGGGTTGGGAATCAAGCTAGGTAAGTGGATCAACAATTCAATTTGACTCTCTTCGTCGTATAAATTCCTATAAATGGGAACAGTTACCCTTTTTTGGTAACTATGGTATACTCACTCAGCCTAAAGTTGAATAACCGTGTTTTCAACAAACCAGGGAACCCCCTGGTTTTATTATGTAAAATACCGCTCCATGTCATTTAATGGTGTTACCGCAGTGCGGATGAGGGAGCGGACACGCAGGAAATGATTCTTGCGCGCTACCTTATACACCCATTAAGGATAATCTTTTGAATTTCAATAGTTTTGCTTTTAATCCGCAGATCAACGCGGGGATCGTCAGGGCTGGTTACGAAACGCCAACCCCGATCCAATCGAAAACCATTCCCGAAATTATGGATGGTAAAGATGTTTTAGGGTTAGCCCAGACCGGAACCGGAAAGACGGCGGCATTTGTGCTGCCAATCTTACAGCAATTAATGAAAGGCGAACGCGGGAAAATACGCGCTTTGGTTTTAGCGCCTACACGTGAATTGGCTGAACAAACCCATGCCGCCTTCCGCCAGCTTGGCGCTAAATCCGGTTTACATGCGATGTCCATCTACGGTGGCGTCAGCGCTAAACCTCAGATCGCGCAATTGCGCCGCGGCGTGGATATTGTCGTTGCCTGCCCCGGACGATTGTTGGATTTGATGAACCAGCGTCAAGTTGATTTGAGCAGTATCGAAATATTTGTGCTGGATGAAGCCGATCATATGGTGGATATGGGTTTCCTGCCGGATGTGAAAAGGATAATCAGCGCTTTGCCTAATAAACATCAGACATTACTTTTTTCTGCAACAATGCCCACCAAGATCAATGACCTTGCCATTAAAATGATGAACGATCCGGTGAAAGTGGAAATAAATATCCATAAACCGATTGATAAGATCGATCATGCCATTTTCCCGGTGGATCAAACTCATAAGTTGAACGTATTATTGCGTTTGCTTCATCAGCAAGAGAGCGATCAAGTCCTGGTTTTCACCCGGACCAAGCGCCGAGCGACCAAGCTGGCACAGCAGTTGGACGAGGCTGGGATCTCTTCAACTTCCCTGCAGGGGAACCTTTCTCAATCGAGGCGAGATGCCGCGATGAGAGCTTTCCGCAAGGGTCATGTAAAGGTCTTGGTAGCCACCGATATTGCTGCCCGCGGGATTGACGTCATGGAAGTCAGTCATGTGATCAATTATGACATCCCTGACACAGCCGAAGCTTATACCCATCGCACCGGACGAACGGGACGTATGGAAAACCTGGGGACAGCATTTTCCCTCGTCACACAGGATGACCTTTCAATGGTTCGTTCAATTGAACGCTTGATGGGAAAGAAACTGGAACGGCGGAATGTCAGTGGATATGAAACCAAACTCACCGAACCCCGGCATCACTCCGCTCCGCAAACCAAAGGTGGCAGGATGTCGAAACCTAACAATCGGAACCGCTACCGCGCTACGTCGAAATGACCCGAAATTTCGAAAAGCCTCTCGAATTCGAGAGGCTTTTTTGATAGGGTTTTGCGTGTAAATTCTTGATTGGTTTTAATTACTCGTTTTTTTCTTAAGCGCATTCGGTAAGAAAAGCAGCAATAAAGCCACCAGGGTGAACCCGATGCCGCCGATCAGGCCGGTGGGCGCGGGACCGAGCAGCGAACTGGGCGCGCCTTTGACGAGCAGCAGGCCTATCGCCGCGATCCCATTGAGCGCACCGTGAGCAATCACTGCCGGCCAGATGTTGTGACTCCTGAGTGCGAGCCATCCGAAAAAGACTCCCATGCCAAGCGTAAACCAAACCATCGCCAGAAGGCCGAGGAATGGGGCACCGAAATAGGAAAAACCATAGTTATATCCCATCAGGATCACGGGCCAATGCCAGATTCCCCAGATCACACCCGACAACAGGAGCGCTTTGCGGGCACCCAAAGGCTGCAGCTTGGGAAGCAGGTAACCCCGCCAACCGAATTCTTCTCCAAAAGTTGAGATGGCATTCAGCAGCGGCGCAAGCAGGATCGCTTGCAGGAATTGCGTGAAGACGATCAGCCAGGGATTGGTACTGGTTGTCACGCCCGAAGTTGCCATCCGGGCGGTCAATACGCCGAGCTTTGGATCGTAATATTGCGGGAACAGCAGGAAGAACACCACGACACCCAGGAGCGTCAACACGCCGGGGCCAAACCATGCCAGCAGCCAATACACCCACCGACGATGGTCGAACCCGGGTTCCAGGAATAAGTCCTTTTTCCCTTCATGAGTGATCAGACGAGTGAAAAGGTTCGCCAGGGCGGGCCCAAACATGTAGAAGGTTGCCAAAAGGACCAATGCCAGGCTGAATGACGTCCCACCGATGGAAATGGTGGGGCTGTTCTGTAAACCGCCGGTCAGGTAAATGACCAGACCGGTAATCCATGAAATCCCAAAGGAGAAAGCCAGGAATATCCAGATACGGTTTTTATTTTCTTTGGAAATCATCGTGTTCCTCTATTCGATTATTCGACTTTTAAATGTATTATATCTTTTCGCTACAAATCTGCAGATGAGAATCAGATTAATTTGATTTTTCTAAAAAGTAAAAAACTTGATTCTTATACAGAAAAATGATAAATTAGATTATTCATATTGTCGGGTTAGGGGAGGTTATTCAAGAGAAGGAGGAAGAGATGAAGAGGTTAATTATTCTTGTTTTTAGCACGGTTATGATCGCTGTTCTGGTCGGGTCTTGTTCGCTGCCGGGTGGTGGTACAGACCCGAGCCTGGAAGGAACAAAGATGGCATTGGCGGTCATGCAGACCAGTATGGCGCTCGAACAAACTCGGAACGCGGAGTCTGCAATCCAGGAGACCCAGCCGCCGGCGACCCAACCGACCTATACGCCTTACCCGACCTTCACCAGCCAGGTGGTCGAACAAACCGAAGCCCCGGCAACCGAAGAGGTGGCACCGGTGCAGTCTTTTGAAGACTGGAAGAAGGACGCCAAGATCCTGCTGTATGACGCCATGTATGGCCGGGGGGACACGAACGTGATCGAAAACGCCATCGACGGTATGGGACTTGGGAGTAATACCAAGAATGTCGGTACGAACATCGGTGACTTCCTCTCCGAAATGAATTCTGCGATCACCTGGGACCTGATCATCGTTGGCTCGGAATTTCGCAGCCAGGTTCAGGGCGAGATCTTTGATTCGCTCGCCAATGAGATTGACCGGGGCAGTTCCGTCGTTTTGGAAACCTGGTATATCGACCAGGTCTTCAACGGTCGGATCCAGCCTGTGATGCAGCGCTGCGGGATCACTTTCCACCAGGATTGGTGGCGTAAAAGTAATGCAGATCTGAACTCCTTCCTGATCTATCTCCTGGAACCGGATGCGCCGCTTTTCTCGCAGCCCAACACGATTGGTATGTTGATCCCTTATGATATCCGCTGGATTGACGACGTTGGCGATACCGTGGAGAAGATCTCCGGGTCCGATGCGGTCCTGATGGCCGGGCGGCTGCCCAAAGAACACAGTTCCTATGGGCTGCTGACAGAGTGCATGGGTGGGAGGATGGTCTGGCAGACCTTCTCCACACATGACTATAAAGACCAGGATATGACCAACCTCTGGCAGAATTATATTTACAACACCTTGGAAGCGCGTTACGAATACCTGCATTAGATGTGTTCAAGGAAGAATGAAAGGCTGCCTTGCAAGATGAGAGGCAGCCTTTTTTTGTGCAGATAAAAATTGGATAAAATCGTCGTTTATTTTTTTGTTAAGATCTTCCACAAAACTGCCGGGAAATGGGTTTTCAGGTCCTCCCAGATTTCCTGGTAAGATCGTTCACCTCGCAGGAGGTCTATAACGAACATCTGTAAAGTTGGGCTGCGTTTAAGGAAATGGACATTGAGGAAATAGAACAGGTTGACCAAAACGGACATCTTACGGGCATAGATGAACTGGTTCACGAACTCCCGGTTGATGCGTTTGGAGTAAGAAGATAGATCGGGAAGGTCGTTATCCATTTGCTCCTGAATGGCTTCAGCCGCCATCCTGCCGCTGATGATCGCGTAGGAGATGCCCTCGCCCAGCCACGGATCCGCCAGGTGGGCAGCGTCGCCCGCAAGCAGAATGCGTCCCTGGTGCACCGGACCTGGTGTCCCGCCGGTCGGCCCGGGGAAAGCCCGGATGTCGAGTATGTCTGCTTCCTGCAAACCGGGATGCTGGCGAATGTAACGCAGCAGATGCTTCCTGGTGGTACGCTTTCCTGGCCAGTTGTGAAACACACCCACATTGAGATGGTCTCGTTTGGGGAAGACCCAACCATAACCCCAGGGCAGGGTGCCAAAGTCGAAAGTGATCGTATCGGTCATTGTCTTTTTTGAGTCAGCAGGAATCGCCATCCGGGCTTCATAACAAAGGCTGGAGGTACCATCAGGCAGCAATCCGGTTTGGCTGGCAGTGAGACTGTGAATGCCATCTGCGCCAACCACAAAGCGCCCCTGATAGGATTCCGTGGCGGTGTTGACGGTCACCCGATCGACGTATTGTGAGACACCGATCACACGTTCTCCCTGACGCCAGGTTGCACCAGCTTCAATAGCCTTCAGCAACAGAAAATCATCGAAGGTCGTGCGCTCGACGAGATAGGAGAGGGGTTCTTCGCTGTGGATCGTACAGATTTTCCGTCCACGAAAGCTGACGTAGCCCCAATTGACAGTCCGGTGGATGAGGGAGGTAATATTAAAGGGAAGCGCTTCAAGGCCTCGTTTTGTCAGGGCGCCGCCGCAGACTTTCCGACGGGGAAAGCGGGCTTTATCCAGGATGAGCACGGATAACCCGGCTGATGCCAGATGATATCCGGCCGTGGATCCGGCCGGGCCTGCACCGATGACGATGACATCAAAGACTTTCATAGGCGTCTTTCAACTAGTGACCTTAATTTATTATATTGTCAAATTAACGTAAAATGGAACAAAAGGAAGATCCTGACCGTCATTATAGGAGAAGGAACAACGAGAAGAAAGGACAACTTGTGAAGAAGAAAATACCTTTCCTGGTCAGCCTGTTGCTGCTGGCCGTGATTTTACTTGCCGCGTGCCAGCCCTCTGGGCAACCTTCCGGCGGAAACGATGGCAGCGGAGGCGAAATGGTTCCCGGGCAGGAAGCTACGGTGGAATCACTAAAGGTGATGATCCTGGAATCCTTCCCGGTCCAGGTCCAGGCCATCGTGTCCGGGTATTTTCCCGATGGCTGTGTTCAATTAGATACAATCAAAGTGGATCAATCTGGTAATGACTTAATCTTGACGATAAATACGCTACGCCCGGCTGGTGATGTGGCATGTACGGAAGCGTTGGTTCCCTTTGAAGAAAATGTTCCACTGGATGTATATGGCCTGCCTGCCGGGACTTATACTGTCATCGCCCAAGACAAGACCGCGTCCTTTGACTTGTCGGTGGATAACGTCCCACAGGAACCGCCTACAGAAGAGATTCCGAGTGCAACTGTCTACCTGGAGAAGATGACTGTGAATCTGATGGAGTCCTTTCCTGTACAGGTCAACGTTGACCTGAGCGGTAACCTGCCGGATAGCTGCACAAAGGTTCAGGATATTACCAGTTCACGGGAAGGCAACGTCTTCACGATTGAGTTGACGGCCAGCCGTCCCGATGGCGATGTTGCCTGCGCAACGGTGTTGACGCCTTTTGACGAAACGGTCAGCCTCGACGTGGAAGGACTACCCGCGGGTGAATATACCGTAAACGCAGGCGACCTGACTGAAACATTCACCCTGGAGATAGATAATATTGCCCAGCTCGAACCTTCTTCCTGCCGAGAACCGCAAGACGGCGAAACCCGTGTGGAAGCGATCTTCCGTTCGGAAGGTTTTGGTTTCTGCTTTTCAATCCCAGAAGGTTTCACCGAAGAGGAAGGCGGCCAGGATGCGGATTGGCTCATCAAAGGTCAGAACTATGGGGCAGAAGGCAGCCTGCCGATCCAGGCATCCCTGAAGATCGGATTGACCTTTTTGAATGGTTTCAGTTTTGAAGATTATATTCGGCAGCAAAAATCAGTCCTGAATATGCCGGCCAGTTTAGATCAGGTGGATGCCGTTTGGGGTAACTATCCCGCAGTCATTATTGACGGTTATCCACTCGAGAATACCAGCCGGATCATCTGGGTGGATCACGGCAGCCAGGCTTTTCAACTGGTCTTTGCTCCAATGGAACCGGCGCTGTTTCCTATGGCAACCGAAGATATGGAATCACTTTATCAACTCGTCATGGAAAGTTGGGTCTTTTTAGGCGAGTAAGATTCCACTTGCAATTCAAACGAGAATTTTGTAGAGACGTTGCATGTGCAACGTCTCTACGACGATATCGAAATAACTGAAATTACCCGCGCGAACCCCAACTTTATTATTCATCCAACTCTTCCAGTGCGACCAGCCGAGGGTCGGCTGCCTCGTGGATGGGAAAGCCGTATTTCAGCCATAGGTCTTCCGCGAGTTTGCCGGGATTGCACTTTTTCCCCTGTGCCTGGAAATACTCGCACAATCGAAGGATGTCCCGACGAAAAATAGGGTAGGCATTACGGTTCACATCCGGATCGATCACCTGAGGAAAATCTATCAGGGAGATCTCGCCGTCAAAGTAGAGGATATTGAAGGCGGAGAGGTCCCCATGCACCCGGTGGTTCTCCAGCATCAACTCAACATTATGGATAATGCGGTCGAAAATGGAATTCGTTTCACCAGGCTCCAGATCGACCGTGTTCAGGGTTGGTGCGGGAAGATCATCCCAACCGACGTAAGCCATCAGGATGGCATTATTACCGCTGATAAAGGGTTGTGGGACATCCGCCCCGGCTTCGTACAGCAGGGTCAGGGTTTGGAATTCATGTTCGATCCAGGAGGTATGCAGCAGGCGCATACCGAACCGGGTCCGTTTACGGATGGCATGGATAGCCCGGTCGTCGTGGATTTCATGACCTTCATCGTCAAGGTTGACCCTGCCTTCCCGGTAAAGCGAGTCGTTACGCAGTTGGCGGAAACGGCGTGGGCGGTAGACTTTGGCGGCGATATATTTTTCTCCTGTGGTCTGGTTCCCCAAGCATTGATAAACGGAAGCTTCCTTGCCGCCGCTTTTCACCAGAGTGAGGATGTCATCAAACCACTGTTGACGGTAAAAATCCGCCAGGGAATCGATCAGCCAGGCTTTTTCATGTTTTGATGCGTGATAGCTGAAATCGAGTTCGTTTTCTTCTTCTGCCAGCTTCTCCATCTGGTTCGTAAGCCGCGTTTTTTGGTTAGGCATGGGCCGGCGTCGCCGTATGTGTTGGTCTTCGGGAACATTTCGGATTGCGGGGAGCGAATCGAAGTCTTCCAATTGGTCTGCCAACTCAAATTGATTGTTTGAATTCATATGTAAGATAAAGTCCTTTTCTTTCAAGAACGATTTTCACCCGGTGCTCGAATATAAGCACGTGGGGAAATATTGGATCTGGGGTTCTATTTTTGGGAAAATAAAAAACCACAGGCGCAGCCTGTGGCAAATTAGTTACTTGTGATCAACTATTAACTGATCTGACCGGCAGGAGGCGCGTAAATTAAATCTTTGACATCATTATTGGATTGATATGACATCTAAACTGCCTCCTTTCGTCCTCAATTCATTGACTGATACCGAGTCTAATCGAAATTATTATGTCTGTCAAACAGTCCGATTCCCTTATGAATCCAATAGATCAGACTTGTCCCCAAGTTTTTCCTTCATTTTTTCGAGCAAGGCTTCATCCGGGGAGGATTGGGTGAGGCTGTACATGAAGACAGCCAACATCATTTCGCAGTCGGCGACTTCTTTGGCAATATTTTCTTTCCGAACCCGGTCGTTGTTGCGGATCCAGCCGGGTACGCGGGAAACGATCTCGTCGGCATGCAAGCCTTGATTGGTAAAGGCTTCCAGCATGGCGACTTCCTCTTCGGTTAATTCATCCTGGTGATGCACCAGGTAGGCTTCCGCCAGTTCACCCACTTCTGAAAGGTAGAACCAGAGGGCGTCTTTGGCGTCCGGCCACTGCAGACCGCGGGCTTTGTAATAGCGTTGGATCGTTTCAATGTTCATCATTGCTCCTGGATGTGTTCAAGTAATGATTTTGTTCTGTGAATTTATCTGCTGGGTTTTCCGCCGTACTGTGGAGGATCTGTGAGGAAATAAATACCAGTATAATGAATGATTGAATTGAGTGAATTATACATGAGACATTTGTGGTTTCTGAAAAATGAAGCAATTTTTGCAAAAACTTAAGCAATTGTTAAAAACTATTTATTACAAATTCGATGAATTCACCGATGGTGTACCTGAGATCATTCGCGTAGCATTTATGCGTTTTGGTCAGGAGCGGGGGTCGGAAGCAGCGGCCAGCCTGGCGTATTATGCTTTCTTTTCGATCTTCCCCATGCTGTTGGTCTTCATCGTCATCGGCAGTTACTTTTTGGATCGTAATGTTGTCCAGCAGCAAATCCTGAATTTACTGCAGGGGGTTCTGCCAGGTGCCAAAGACCTGGTGATCGGGAATATTGACCAGGTTCTGCAGCTGCGCGGCGCGGTAACTTTTCTGGCGCTGGTCACGCTGATCTGGTCCGCGACCAGCGTTTTCAATATCCTGGCGAAAAATATCAACCGGGCTTTCCCAAAGGCGGTTGTGCCGGATTTCCTCAAGGGTCGCTGGATGGGTTTCCTGATGCTGCTTGCCATGGGACTGTTGGGCATTCTGGCATTCGCCGTTACCACCGGGGTCGGCCTGATCCCTGCGATCCAAATCCCATTTAATGATAAATCCTTACATGAGACCCTCCTTTGGCAAATTGGCTCATTCCTTGTGCCGATCGGTTTCAACACCTTGGCTTTTTGGGCGATGTATTATTGGGTTCCCTCGGTTGATGTCAGCCGCAAGGCGTCATTGATTGGCGCCCTGGTGACCGGTGTGACCTGGGAAATCCTGAACAATGTTTTCACCTGGTACCTCAGCAGTGGTTTATCACAGTATCGTCTGATCTACGGTTCACTTTGGACTGTGGTGGCTCTGCTGTTCTGGATCTACCTCACGTCCTCGCTGGCTTTGTTGGGCGCGCATCTGACCGCTTCCATCCAGTCGGCAATCCACAGGAAATTGAATGAGCAGCATACCTGAGGGCTTTCCACGCGTTACGCCCGTTGGTGAATACGCGATCCTGATCGAATTCGGTGAACAGATTGACCGGGATATCAACGACCAGGTTTATGCGCTGGATGCGTGGCTGAAAAAAGACCCTCCAGAAGGCATCCTCAACCAGGTGCCCGGATATGCCAGCCTGTTGGTGAATTATGATCCCCTGATGCTAAGTTTTGAGCAAATATCCGTCTGGTTGGCTGAGCGAATGCCTTCCTGCCCACCGGCGCAGGCGCGTGCATCTCGCCGAATTGAGATTCCTGTGCGTTATGGCGGTGTGGACGGGCCTGATCTGACTTTCGTCGCCGAACAACACCGGCTCACACCTGTAGAGGTTGTGCAGCGGCATACCGCTGCAGTCTATCGGGTGGGGATGATGGGCTTCACACCGGGGTTTGCTTATTTAATGGGATTGGATCCAGGATTTGGCAACGCCGCGTCTGGATAACCCGCGCACGCTGGTCCCTGCCGGGTCGGTGGGTATTGCGGGCACGCAGACCGGCGTCTATCCGCTGGAGTCGCCCGGTGGCTGGCAGTTGATCGGGCGGACGGATCTGACATTATTCGATCCGGTGCATGAACCGCACTTCCTGCTCGCGCCCGGCGATGAAGTGCGTTTTGTGGTTGCACCGGGGAGTACCGTTCTATGACGCTCCTGGTCGAACAACCCGCGTTGATAACCACCGTTCAGGACCAAGGACGCATCGGATATCAACGTTTCGGAATGCCGGAATCAGGGCCGATGGACTGGTGGGCACACCGAGCGGCCAACAGGTTGGTCGGGAACGAACCGGGGGAAGCCTGTCTGGAGCTGGGATTTTCATCGGCAGCGTTTCAATTGGAAGCTCATGCGCTCCTGGCAGTGACAGGCGCAGGCTACGAGTTAAGACTCAATGGCCGGCTAATCCCCCTCTGGATGTCCTTCATTGGACATCCGGGTGACCGGATCACCCTGGAGAAGGTGGCGGGTGGGAAATGGGCTTATCTATCGGTCTCGGGTGGGGTTCGGACGCCCTCTTGGATGGGGTCACGCAGTGTTTATCCACGGGCAGGGCTTGGACAGCCGC
Organism: uncultured Chloroflexia bacterium; assembly: GCA_963748065.1. GTDB lineage: Bacteria > Chloroflexota > Anaerolineae > Anaerolineales > Anaerolineaceae > Brevifilum. The sequence goes on from CAVVHL010000017.1 coordinate 91,689, forward strand.
TATCCGCTGGTGACCGAGTACCGTTGGGTTTGGTCAATGACGTTTTACCTGACTTGGCAGGTCGTTCGCTTCCAAAGGAAGCGCGCCCCTATGACGACTTTTCAATGGAAACCATTTTACGCGCTGTCCCAGGTCCGCATCAGGACCGGTTCACGTCTGAAAGTTTGACTGATTTCACGCAAGCAAACTATCAGGTCAGCCCGCGCTCGGATCGGATGGGTTACCGCCTTTCGGGGCCGACACTGGCACATCGACATGGGGCGGATCTCGTTTCACAAGGTATGGTGCTGGGAGAAATTCAGGTGCCGGGCGATGGTCAACCGATCGTGATGATGCCCGACCATCCTACGACGGGTGGATATACCTGCATTGGCACCGTAATTCGGCATGACCTGCCGCGGCTGGCCCAGGCGGAACCGGAGAAAACACAACTGCGTTTCCAATGGGTGAACGTCGCAGCAGCACAGGATCTGTATCGAGATGCGGTTAAAGAGATCGATCAAGGCATCAGTTCTGAGGAGGATTTATGGCTTCAGTTTTGACCATTGATTTAAATTGCGACCTCGGCGAAAGTTTTGGTCATTACAACCTGGGCGAAGACGCCGAAATGATGGCATTGATCACCTCGGCCAATGTGGCTTGTGGGTTCCACGCGGGCGATTTCTGGGTGATGCAGAAAACAGTTGCTCTGGCTGCCGAACACGGCGTTGCTTTGGGCGCGCACCCCGGTTACCCGGACCTGCAAGGTTTTGGCCGCCGGGCGATGTCCTTCTCCGCGGAAGAGGTCCGGACGATGGTGATCTATCAGCTTGGCGCGCTGGCCGGTTTCGCCCGGGCAGCCGGAGTCCCGCTGGTGCACGTCAAGCCACACGGTGCGCTTTACAACCAGTCCGCCAGGGACAGGATGACAGCCGATGCTATTGCCGCTGCAGTGAAAGCATTTGATCCGGGGCTGATCCTGATCGGGCTGGCGGGGTCTCTCTCGGTCATTGCCGGGCGGGAAGCGGGTTTACGGGTCGGTAGTGAAGGCTTCCCCGATCGGGCATATCTTTCCAACGGCCAATTGATGCCGCGGAGTCAGGCTGGCGCTGTATTCACCGACCCGGAGGCGGTGGCAGCCAACGCCGTCAGACTCGCTAAAGAGGGAATTAACGTCAATGGTGAAATGATCACCGTTGACACACTCTGCCTGCACGGGGACAACCCTGAGGCGGTTGAGAATGCGAAGGCGGTCCGGCAAGCGCTTCAGGCAGCAGGTTTCGCCATAGAACCGCTTGCATGATTGTATTTAGGTAAATGAGAAGAATCGTGTGAGATATTGGTTTGAAATATTTGGGGTTTGGTGAGGTGATTAGTGAATCAGATTTTGAATAAAGACGATTTGTTCGATATTTTATAGTATTTTTTGACCACATAAATCCCACAATATAATTTTAAACATTTGCTGTCGAACCCTTAACGTGTTCTTAAGCACTTCGTAGGTTCATTCCGTTATACTGTAACCATCAAATTGGGATTGAAACCCAGTTTAATGAAAAGAGTTTTATTATCTTTTCTCTCCTTTTGGTTTAGAGGCTCCTTCCGAAAATCATTAGCGGATGACCATCAAGGTCATCCGCTAATGTGCTTTAACTGAAAGATTATTAAATTGTTTCGGTCCGAACTCAAACTGAGAGTTTGCCAACCAATTCCGCACCCCAAGCCCGGATCTTTTCCCAATCCCGTTTATCTTCCTTAGGTTGTCCCTGCATGGTCTTTGCAAAAAATCCAGTTAATTTTTCCGGATCCATACAACCGCCGAAAAGCCCCAGACTGACAGGTTCCTTGAAATCGAGCAACGGTTTTGCAAAACTGTTAGCTTTTTGCACGTTTTCATCCGTTTCTTCCGCCATCGTCATGCAAACCAGGAAGTAGGCCAAAGGGAGTTGTTTGAGTTGTTTGCGAAACTTTCGAAGGAATTTCTTGGTTTTGGAAAGCAGTTTATTTATGCGGACCGCAGATCCAATGATAACACCATCATAATCTGACAAATCCTTCACATTTTCCACTGCGACGACATCAACCTGCCCGCCTGCCTTGCGCATTTCTTCCCCGATCGCTTCAGCCACTTCGGCGGTGGAACCGGCCGCGGTCCCATAGGCAACTAAGAATTTTTTATCCATTTCAATTTCCTTTCCTGATACTTTATTGGTGAATTTATTATAAACGAAACCGTTTTGGTGAGCCTGGTGAGTTGGATAGTTCGTTTCCTGACCTTCCAGGTTTTCTTCACAGCTTCTTCGCTATACCTTTAAACTTTCTTTACATATTAAATCTATAAATAAAATGTAGATCAAGTGAATTTCTTAATGAGGAGACTATGAAAAAACAACGAATAATCGGTATCGTTTTACTTGTCGTGGCAGGCTTGCTGATCGCAGGGACGGGTATCGTCTATGCAGGCACTTTGGCTCATAGCCGAACGCCATTCAATCCATATTATGACCGTTCAAATTCGGATAACGATTATGTGCCGATGCGCGGTTTCGGCATGAGGACGGATGAAGATGGTACGTTCCCGCCCATGATGACAGCCATGATCGAAGCTGTTTCTGAAAAAACAGGCCTGAGCGTGGATGAGATCCAGGCGAAACTGGGGGATGGTGAACGGCTTTACACCATTGCGACTGACGCTGGGATGAGCGCTGAGGATTTCGATGCGCTGATGGATGAAACCCATGACTCTTATATGGAACAATATCAGGATCAATTTGGTTCGTCGGATCACTATCAACTGGATGATGGATCGCATGGGCGAGGAATGGGGAGAACAAGGCCCCGGACGTGGAACCCACAACTATGGCAATTCGCCCGATTTCAACGGGCCTGGCATGCCCTTTGGTGGCTGTTGGTAATTGGCAGATTAAAATTTTTACAAGGAGTAGTGCAACAATGAAGAAAATCTGGTGGTGGATTATTGGAATCGTCGCTTTCGTTCTGATCGGCGGTTTAGTTTTAGCGGGGTTCGGCTTCATGCGGTTTGCCCATCTCCCCATGTATTCCGTTGGTGATCGGTTCAGCACATTTAACCGATCCGATGGCCTTTGGTTCAATCATGGGACACGAATGGACCGAAACATTGGGTTGCCTTATATGGGAATTCTCGGTGGGCTGTTGATGTTTGCCCTCCCGGTTGGAATCATTGCCCTGATCGTGGTTGGTGTGATCTTACTGGTACGTTCTTCCAGGAAATCGAATACGGTTGAAAACGCAACTGAGCCATTGGTATGCCCGGAATGTGGCGCGGAAGTACTTTCTGATTGGAAAGTCTGCCCGCATTGTGGCCATTCGCTTGAAGAACCTCATGACGAGGAAAAATAAATGCATTGTGGTCGATCTCGAGGAGGCCTCCTTGGCCTGCTGATCGCCGGTACTGCACTAGCTGCTCGCCCGGTTTCTGACCAATCGACTCGGGAAACCACAGCGAAGTGTTCGTCCTGTGGCAAGGTCATTGAAGGCAACTTCACCTGGTGTCCCAATTGTGGAATCCGTATGAGGCCCTACCCTTGCGATTATTGCCAGGGTCTTGTCCCGGTCGAAGCGGAGGACTGCCCACACTGCGGCGCACCTACACGATGAAATTGGACCGCTCTATAATACAGGGCGCAGAAGCATATTCTGTGCCCTGTTTAGGTACAATTGAAGATACGTTAAGCAACTGAACGGTTATCGAATGGCAAATGCTAAAATTCTCATTGTTGAAGACGAAAAGGACATCCGGGATCTGGTCAAGGCCTATCTTGAAAAGGAAGGCTACCAGGTTTTTGAAGCCGGGGACGGCACTGAGGCTGTAAAGATTGCCCGGCTGACCAACCCTGACCTGGTCATCCTGGATATCATGCTGCCGGGATTGAGCGGCCTGGATGTGCTTTCCACCTTGCGGCGGGAATCGGACCTTTACGTGATCATGCTGACGGCGAAAGCCGAAGAAGTCGACAAACTGGTCGGGTTGAATATGGGCGCGGATGACTATCTCACCAAACCTTTTTCACCTCGTGAACTCGTCGCAAGAGTGAATGCTGCGCTTCGCCGGTTGACAATGGGAGGATCGGAAGACAATAAACGTGTCTACCGGTTCGCTCATATCCGCCTGGATGAGGGTTCCCGAAAGGCCTGGATTGAGAATGAAGCGCTTGAGTTGACCGCGATCGAGTTTGACCTGCTGCAGGCTTTGATGGCACATGCCGGGCAGGTGCTGACCCGGGAACAACTGCTGGAGCAAGTTTGGGGCATGAATTATTACGGTGAAACACGAGTAGTTGACGTCCATATCGGGCATATCCGCAAGAAATTAGGCGACCGTTTTGTCACCACGGTTTGGGGCGTGGGTTATCGTTTTGAGGATGCACGAATATAATGTTGAAATTCATTAAAAAGCACTTATTCTGGAAATTCTTCTTTTCAAATTTCGTCCTGGTATTGGTCAGCATGTTGGTGATGGGCGTGATCATCCGGGTCGCCTTGCCTGGATTATTCAACCGGCACCTGGTCGGTATGGCGGATATCCTTTCGCAGTACGGCGTCAGGGAGTTTGGTCACATGATGGGTGGCCGCAATCCGATGGGGGGGTCGGTGTTGTTTACCGACCTGTTCCGTGTGTTCAATCAGATCACTTTGGATGCTTTTCTGTATGCGTTCCTCCCCTCGGTTGGGATCGCCCTGGTGCTCAGTGCGGTGATGAGCCGCCGTTTCGTCCGGCCGCTGCAGCAGATGGGACAGGCAGCTGACCGGATTGCAGAAGGGGATTATGCGGAACGGCTGCCATTGGAAGGAGGTGCTGAAGAAGACCAGGATGAACTTCAACGTCTTGGGGCGCGTTTCAACCGAATGGCATCCCAATTGGAGCAGGTGGAGGAGCGCCGCCAGCGATGGATTGGCGATGTCGCTCACGAATTACGAACACCGCTGACGGTGATCAAAGGATCGATGGAAGGGTTGATGGATGGCGTCCTGACGCCTGATTCGGCAACTCTCGAACGAGTTTACCGTCAGGCTGACCGCCTGGAACGGTTGGTGAATGATCTGCAGGAGTTGAACCGGATCGACGAAGGCGCGCTGGAATTGAACCTGAAGACGGTTGATTTGAATCAATTTCTGATGGACATCATTCAAACGATGGCGTTCAATTTCAAGCATAAGAATGTGGAGCTTTCAGCCGATCTTTCGACGACACCTCTCAAAATCACTGCCGATGAGGACCGCCTGCAGCAGGTGATGATGAACCTGTTGGGAAATGCGCTGCGCTGCACGCCTTCGGGCGGTAAGGTGACGGTTTCGACGGATATCTCAGATGGATTTGCCGAGGTTTCAGTTTCCGATACCGGCATTGGAATCCCCACTGAACATCTGGGGCATGTGTTTGAAAGGCTCTATCGCGTAGAAGATTCACGTTCACGCCAGGAAGGCGGCAGCGGCCTGGGCCTGACAATTGCCAGCAGGCTGATTGAGGCGCAAGGCGGCCGCATCTGGGCTGAAAGCGCGGGAACGGATCAGGGGACGGATTTCAAATTCACCTTGCCTTTGACCGGGGAATAAAGCAATAACGTATTCAGAATGCAATTACCGGAAGTTGATCTCAATAAACACCTTGTGATTTATTGACCTCCTGGTAAAATGACAGCAGAGACACCTCGCAAGGTGTCTCTGCTTTTTTTATTTGTTTGTCCTGCCGGTTTCAGATCGTTTGAGGGGTTTTTGCAGATGTCAGTCTGGATAAAGGAGTTAGTGTTCACCACGACTGATGTAATCGCTGCCGCCGCTGTTGCGCAATTCATTGAGGTGCACCGGACTGCCGTAATAATAGGCCATGCTGCCGCCGGAAAGATCGACATAGAAGGTTTCTTCAGCCCAAATGGTCGCTTCGCTTCCGCCGCTGAGCTGGATTTCAGTTACCTCGCTCTTCAACCAGTCTGCGGTATAGGAAGATTCACCGCTGGCCTGGATCTTTTGGTCATCAACCTGGCCATCGACAACCGATAAACTGGATTCACCGGAGAGGTAAACCGTCAGCGTGCCGGTACGGATGGCGTTAACTGTACCCATGCTGCCGCCTGTGAAAGAGAGGTCGATCTTGGCGTCCTCTGCCAGCAGTTGGCTCGAAGTCATCTCCACACCGCCGGACAAGGAAATACTATTGATCTTCACGAGTTTTACGTAAACCTTAATTGGCTCAAGGGGTTTCAGGTTGATGCTGGAACCATCGGTATCAGCAATTTCGACGACCAGGGTTTGATCTTCCACGTATGTGCGGACATACTTCATCAGGTTGCTCTCCGCATGCACTTCCACGCCGCTGTCGAGCTGGGTGATGAAGAGTTCGAAATCGCCGTGCGCCTCAATGGCGTTGTACATCGGCAGATCGCGTTTCTCCACGATCATATCACCCGAACCTTCAACCGTTTTGATGAGGAAGCTGAGCGGATTACAGCTCGTCAGTGCGACCGTCAATAAAACAAAAATGATGACCAGAGTCAGGCTTTTCTTCATTTTCTCCTCCTCAGATATTGGGATTGATGTGGACTGTATTGAGATCCAATGCTCAAACAGGACTCTCAAGATAATCATACAAAAAATCCATGATGAATCTCTGAGATGGGAGCAGCCTGATAGGATTCCGTCAGATTGTTTTTACGCGGCTCGTTTTTGAATTTAAGTTAATCCCGGTGTATATCCAAGGCTTCGGCAAAGCGTTCCATGCCACGCATGTGCTCGTCCGCTGTGTGGAACCCTGCGCCTATGGTCATCACCGTCAGGTGGGTCGCGCCGACGGCTTCCCACTCCTCGGCGCGTTTGCGCCACGTGTCGGGATTACCGTCCTCATAGCGAATGCGCGGTTCCATCCCGATGTCGCTCATGCTGCGTCCAGCCTCCCGGAGATATCCTGCCAACTTATCGATATCCTCTCTGGCATCATCGACGGTTTTGTAATTGGGGAGCCAGCCATCGGCCAGTCTGGCCGTCCGCTGTAAGACCGAGTCGGCATGTCCGCCAAACCAGAGTGGGATCGGACGCTGGACCGGCAGCGGATTGATCCCGGCATCCGGAATGTGGTGGAATTTGCCTTCGAAGTTAACCAGAGGCTGGGTCCAGAGCAGGCGCAGGACCTCGATCTGTTCCTCGAAGCGTTCGCCGCGTTTGTGGAAGGGTTCGTTCAGGCTAATATACTCGACTTCATTCCAGCCCAAAGCGACGCCCAGGCGCAGCCTGCCCCCGCTGAGCACGTCCAGCGTAGCAGCTTGTTTTGCGAAAAGTGCGGTTTGCCGCTGCGGCAGGATCACGATCCCGGTCGTGAACTGGATGGTGTTCGTGATCGCAGCCAGGTAGGAGAAAAAAGTCAGCGGTTCCATAAAGGCGTTCTGATAGGTATAAGGCCCATGCCAGCCTCCCGGTCGGTCCGGGTTCGCGCCCAGGACGTGTTCGTAGGCCAGAATGTGATGAAACCCGAGGTCCTCCGCGGCCTGAGCAAAATCCCGCATCGCAGCGACATCGGTTGGAAATTCGTACTGAGGGTAAACAATACCATATTTCATTGATGACTCCCGTCTAGGTTTATTTCTAATTCTACCGAGATCGAGTCATGATTGTAAATTGTATTCAGTTGTAATTGTTGGAATCCCGTTGGAGATAGGCGCGATTTAATTGTCAAATGACGGGACTGATTTGTTTACAATTCCCCTGATCTTCCGGATTTAGCTATCCCGCCTGATCGTATGCTTTCCTGAGCCAGCCGAGTACTTCCGGTGTAATATCTTCTTCGCTGTGGATTTCGATTCGATGTGAACACATCCCGCTCCACTTATCACCTTCGATCAGACAGCCGCTTGGTTCCACATCTTTGAACTTTACTCCGAGATCCATTCTGGATTGTGTGCTGGGTTGGATGATGCCGAATTGTGTAGCTCGTCGCAAACTGACGTAATTTTTCTTGGGGGCGATTTCGATATCTGAGCCGAATTCTTTGACCGCTTTGATCAATTGGTCGAACCAGGGCTTCATATTTTGCTTCTTGGCATACTGTGCAGTGACCAATTCGGAATCTGTGGGTGGACCTCCCGCCAGCATTTGGCGATAAAGGAGGGTAATTGTATTTGCAAAGCCATGGGTCAATCCAAATTGCCCCTTGAGTAAAGCCATGATCTCACCATACTTCTCTAAACCTTCGGTTTTTAAAACCTGCTGCCATTCTTCCCAGGATTTTCCTGTCTTATCGGGCAAATTGTTCATCATTGTTTGGACATAGGGATCTGAAAAATAATCTTTTTCCATTATATTACTCCTAAATCTATCCGATTTGTAATAATATTTATAGCATAAGTGCTGATTAATCGTCAATGGGTGAAGATTCCTAAACGAACTTCGGATTATCTCCGAACGCTATTAATCTAATTTTCGAATCTTCCCCCACAAGATAATAAAACCTCGTAACTTTTTGAATAATCTTTCCCACTTTAAGTCTATAATTTTGCCCTCATTCTCCCACTTTTCCCCCCTAAAAAACTATAAATTAAAAAGACTGCTCAATCGAGCAGTCTTCTTTGTAATCGGGGGACTTCTCAGGCTTTTTTAATGGGAATGTAAATGTAGAACACCGAATCCGGCGCGAAGTCTTTGAACTCCTCGTTGTAATATTCGAAGTCGATCTTTGCAGCCAGTTCATAACCGGACTGCGGCAGCCAGGTTTCGTAGATATACTCGTAGGTCTTGGCCAACCCCGCCAAGTCCCCCTTGTGGGCGAAGACGGCATAGGTGTAGGCTGGCATCTCCCTGACCACGAAGCCTTCGGGAACGTCGCCGACCTCGCTGACCGGCACCCCGGCGACATATTCGAACCCGTCTTCCACCGGCGCGTCTTCCGGCGTGATGCACAACCCAATGGCCCCTTCACCGGTGTCATTGGGCAGTCCGCCCATTTCTTCCATACGCTGGTTGAACTGCCCCCACATCTGCGATATTTCCTGGTTCTGGTTGGTGCCGAAATAGCGCATCCCGACCAGTGTAAATCCATCTTTTTTGACGATCTTTGGTTCCATGCTGATAACCTCCAGTTTTGAATAATATTGATTGGCTTTGATGACCGGGCGTTGAACTTCGACCACCGTTTCCAGGGTCGGTTCCTGCTGCTGGTAGGTCACCTCTCGCCAGGGCCCGGCAGGGTGATACCCATTCGATTGGGTCCACTCGGCCAACAAGGCGTAGGTCTCCCAGAGCATACCGGTCTGCGTTTGATGGATGGCGGATGCCAGTTGGTCAGCATTCGGAAGCACTCTGGACCGAACCGGTCCTGAGATGGGCAGCTCGTCTTGTTCATGCAATGCCTCCCGGATGACCGCACCGACCTCCACGTCCAGGTCCGTTTCTCGGTATTCGTCCTGGTGGTAGATCAGCAAGTCGGGTCCCTCGGAAGACAGGCCCTTTTCAGCCAGACAACTATGGATCAACTCGAGGCGAGAAACCTGCCAGCCGTGTAGATCAGACTGGGAAGGCAAGGTTTGACGGATCGTCGCCAACAGCAGCTGCGGTGCGGACTTCATCACCACGGCCGCCGGTAACGCCCCAACGCCTGCTGCCAGCTGTTTCAGGCGGTTCTCCACTCTCAGTAAGCGTGCCTGGTCTTCATTGAGCCGGTCGCGAAGTTCCGAAGATTTACTCTCCAACATTTTCTTCATCGTTTCGCCCGGCAGGTCAACTTTGAGCAATCCCTGGATCTGGTCGAGCGAGAAATCGAGGTCTTTGAGCGCCAGGATCCGGTTCAGTCGTTCGAGCTGTGAGAGGGTGTAATACCGGTAGCCGGTAAAGCGGTCAATATGTGCCGGGTTGAGCAGCCCTACCTGGTCGTAATAACGCAGGGCTTTGACGCTGACCTGGGCAATCTTTGAGAATTCGCCGATCTTGAGCATGCCACTCCATCATGACTATTGAACTGAAGGCCTTCAGTGTTCATAGTATACAGCCTCCTCTTGGGGGAGAGTCAAGGGATTACCGGGTATAATCGTCCTATGTCTTCAATTGTGGCCGTCGATATCGAAACTACTGGTTTAAATTCCCAAGAGGATAACATCATTGAAATTGGTGCGGTGAAGTTCAACGGCAGCCGGGTGGAGGACACCTGGTCGACCCTGGTGAACCCGCGCCGACCCATTTCGGGTTTCATTACACAATTGACAGGCATTTCAAACAATATGGTCCGTAACGCCCCGATCCTGATGGAGGTGATCAGCGACCTGATCACTTTTGCCGGGGATGTGCCCGTTGTAGGGCATAACATCAGTTTTGATCTGACCTTTTTGAACCAGGCCGGTGCATTGCGGGATAATATCAGCATCGATACTTACGAACTGGCGGCTGTGCTAATGCCCACCGCCAGCCGATATAACCTTTCCGCTCTGGCCCAGCAGTTGAACGTGCTCATACCGGCCACGCATCGCGCGCTGGACGATGCAAAAGCAACGCACGGCGTTTTCATTGAACTCCTGAACAAGGCCCATCAGCTTCCTCTGGAGCTGCTGGCTGAATTGGTCCGTATGGGTGAGCCTCTCGACTGGCAGGCCAATTGGGTGCTGCAGCAGGTCCTGCGCGAACGAGCCAAGGAACCGGTCCAGGCGAAAAAAGCCGCTGGTGGCACCCACGGGCCACTTTTCGAGAAACCAGTGCAGGATGAATCCCTGCAGGTTGATTCGGAAGCCGGTCAGGTGCATCTGGACATTGATGATATCGCTGCCACACTGGACCTCGGTGGGGCGTTTGATAAGTATTTTGAAGAGTATGAATATCGCCCACAGCAGGTGGAGATGCTGCGCAGCGTATCAAATGCATTGAGCAATTCTCAGCACCTGATGGTGGAAGCCGGTACAGGTACCGGCAAGTCCTTCGCATATCTGATCCCGGCGGCATATTGGGCGATCCAAAATAATACCCGGGTAGTCATTTCAACCAACACGATCAACCTGCAGGACCAATTGATCAACAAGGATATCCCCGACCTGCAAAAAGCGCTCAACTTGCCTGTTCGAGCAGCCGTTCTGAAAGGGCGTTCCAATTATCTCTGCCCGCGCAGGCTGGCTGCCATGCGCCGCCGCAAACCGGAAACCATTCACGAGATGCGGGTATTGGGTAAAGTGCTGGTCTGGCTGCTGCAAAGCCGGACGGGCGACCGCACCGAGATCAACCTGAATGGTCCGGTCGAGCGATCGATTTGGTCTCGATTATCGGCTGAAGATGAAGGCTGCCGGCTGGAGATCTGTCTTAAGCGTACCGGCGGTCGCTGTCCTTTCTACCGCGCCAAAATCGCCGCGGAGAACGCCCATCTTTTGATCGTGAATCACGCCCTCCTGCTGGCCGATACGGCCACCGGAAATAAAGTCCTGCCTGTCTATGACTATCTGGTGGTGGATGAAGCTCACCATCTCGAATCGGCCACGACCAGCGCCATGTCATTCCGGGTCCGCGCGGTGGATATCACCCGCCTGATCCGCGAACTGGGTGGTACCAAAACCGGTGTTCTGGGGCGATTTATCGAATTATGTGAGGGCCTGCTGCAACCCGCGCAGATGGCTTCTCTTACCCAATTGGTGCAGAAAGCATCCGACCTGGCTTTCCGGTTCGACAGCCTGATGAGCACTTATTACCAGGCGCTGGATGCCTTTCTGGAAGAGCAGCGTGAGGGACGTCCTCTTGGGACCTACCCGCAGCAGGAGCGGGTTGTACCTGCGACGCGCACCCTGCCGATCTGGGTGGATGTGGAGATCGCCTGGGAGCAAGCCGAACAGACCCTGAAGAGTCTTCTAGGCATCCTGAGGGAACTGCGTACGCCGATGCGGGAACTGGCAGACCAGGAAAATGAAGAAGCGGAAGACATGTGGGGCAGCCTGGGTAATATGTTCACTCGCCTGGAAGAGATCCAGTTCAACCTCAACGGGCTGACCCAGGACGCGGACAACAATATGATCTATTGGGTGCAGATCCATCCCCAATACCAGGAGATCAGCCTGAATGCCGCGCCGCTGCATATCGGCCAGTTGATGGAAAAATATCTCTGGTTCCAGAAGCAAAGCGTGATCCTGACCTCGGCCACCCTGACAACCAACGGTGAATTCGAATATCTCCGGCAGCGGCTCAACGCTGAGGACGCTGACGACCTGGTGGTGGGGTCTCCATTCGATTATGAGACCGCATCCCTGGTTTATGTCGCGACCGACGTGCCTGAACCCTCGAATTACAACGGGCACCAACACGCGGTCGAAACCGCGATCACAACTGTTGCCAAGGCTTCCGGCGGCCGGATGCTGGCCCTGTTCACTTCTTATTCGCAGCTTCAGCGCACTTCCGACCGGATCTCATCGATCCTGGCTCAGGACGATATTCAGGTGTATGAGCAGGGGGAAGGCGCTTCGGCAAACATGCTCCTGGAGACCTTCCGGGAAACGGAGCGGGCCGTCCTGCTGGGCACCCGAGCCTTCTGGGAAGGCGTGGATGTGCCCGGTGAAGCGCTGTCGGTGTTGATGATCGTCAAACTGCCGTTCGACGTGCCTTCCGACCCGATCATCGCGGCGCGGTCGGAAACCTTTGAAGACCCCTTCTATCAATACGCCTTACCGGAGGCGATCCTGCGGTTCCGGCAGGGTTTCGGGCGGCTGATCCGCACGCAGACCGACCGAGGTGTGGTGGCCGTTCTGGATAAGCGCGTGCTCACCAAGCGGTACGGCCGTTTGTTCCTCGAATCGCTGCCTAACTGCACCTTCAAACAAGGTCCGTTGGGTGACCTGCCGAAACTTACCGAACGCTGGTTAAATTTATAGCATTTTTAGTGGGGAAAATTATCCAAAAACCTAAGGCTCGATCCATCCGTTGCTGACACTTTCATCCAGCATCTTTTGCGTCAATGCCCAAAGCGCTTGAGATCCTTCTTCAATGATCCAGCAGACCTCAACGATCTGTTCTTTGGAAACCTTCACAGGCGACCAGGAAAACCCGCCGTTGTGATAATTGCTGTAAAGCGGCATGAAACGGTCGATCGCTTTGGCGAATTTCGCGTCAGGCGTCTCCCGGGCTTCAAATTCATCCCATAATTCTCTCAGTTCTTTACCCTTGGGTTCCGGCATCCGGCCGAAGACCACCTCGGCAGCCTTTTCTTCAACAGCCTCTTGCTGCAAACGGGCTTCCACATCGTAGGCATAGGTATCGCCGGCTTCGATCTCGATCAGATCGTGGATCAGCAGCATCTTGGTGACCCTGTCTGCATCTACCGGTTCGTTAGCAAAGGGGGCCAGCATCTGTGCACTGAGGGCGGCATGCCAGGAATGTTCGGCCGTGTTCTCACGGCGGGAACCATCGAAAAGGCCGTTCCGGCGAATGACGTTCTTTAATTGATCGGCGTATGCGATAAAATCAATGGCTTGCTGTAATGAGGGATCGTTGGGCATTGGTTGTCCTTCTAAGATTCTGTTGGTGGAATGAGGTCGGAGGAAGTATGGATCTCACGTTCAAGGAAGTAGTTCAATAAAATTCGCAGGAGCACGATTGCGAATAAAATGATGACATCGGCAGTGGTAGGAGAAACCGCTAATCGTAGGATATCACTCCCCATGGCGAACTCAAGCCCCAGTGTCAGCATGTGACCAAGCCGGAGGCGGATCTCCTCCGTGGAATTTATCTGCTTTCTGCTCTTATCGAAAAGATGTCGTGTGTAACTGATGATCGCGCGGATCATGCCTGCGCCAATCACATAAGCCGCTGCGGCCTCAGTGGCAAGGATCAGATATCCGACGACTTGGGTCAGCCAGATTTCCTGGGGAATAATGGGCTGCAGTTCGCCGGTAGGTTGTTTAGCGACAATAGTTAGAAGTGCTACAAGTCCAGCGATCAGGGCAACCGGCAGGAGATAACTCATCCAATGTTCGTGGTTATGATTTTGACTCGGTTTTTCTACAGCCATAATCCGCCTTTCGTGTTGGGTTGAGAGGTTGGTTCTATTATGCCTTAACCTTCAACGTCCGGCAATATTCACCTTTAGTAGATAGATTTCTGCAATTAATTATTTCCCCCATACTGTGTTTTTGACTTAAAGTTTTTCCTGGCGTTTGCGTTTACGCATATTGCTTTGTACTTCAAGCACACCCTGGGTGATTTTTTCCTGACGGATGGTATGGAAACGAATCTCCAATTCCGCCACACGCTCATCGAGGTTGCTGATAGCGGAGTCCATCGTCTGTAAGCGCGCGCTGTGTTCACTGACAGTCAATTCGATGAAGGCGAGATAGAGCCGGGCTGCCAGATGCTCCCACAGCAGGAATGCTTTCAGCTCGTCTGGGTCGCTGTTGATGATCAGGTCCTCGGCAGAAGGGTCGACCTTTTCCTGCAGCTCCGAGATTTGCGGCGGCAGGATTTGGATGGACTTCGGTGTATAGGAACCGAAATAGTTGAACTGGTTATAGAGGATGTTCAACTCGTCAATCGCGCCGCTTTCATAAAAGGCGCGGATATGCGCAATGGCTTTTCGGATATTGATAAAAGAAACCGCTTGAGAAGTGGTGATCTTTTCGGAATGGAAGATTTCATATCCGGCGCTGCGGAAGAGCGGCTCACCGTAACCGCCCAACGAGATGATCTTGACATCCTTGTTCTTGCGGTTCAGGATCTCGGTCACGTGGATGGCTTTGGCGATCAGGCCGGTATTGAAACTGCCGCAGAGGCCGCGGTCGGAGGTGAGTGAGATCAGACCCACGTTCACCCGTTGATTCTTGCCGATGATATGCGGCGTCATGCTTTCAGGTAGGCCGGTACCGACTTTTGCCAGCAGGGTCCCCAACTGGTTATCGACATATTGGGCATAGGTTTGGGCGACTTCCAGGTGTTTTTTTGCGCGGCGCCAGCGAATGGCTGACATCGCGCGCACGGAGCGGAGCAGATGCTTGATATCCTGCATGCCCTGGAGACGGCTCTGGATGTCGTTGATCGATTCCATCAGATATCCATTTCCTCCGGGACCTTCAGGAAGCCGGTTTCGTACAGCTTGTCCAGGAAAGTGCGCAGAATGTCCCTGAGTTCTTTTTCCAGATGTTCATCCCAATGACCGGCTGAAAATTCCGTCAACAAGCCGGCATGCTGCTGCCGCAGGTGGCGGATGAACAGTTTCTCAAATTCAGAAATCTGGTCCAGTGGTACCTCATCGAGATAGCCGTTGGTTGCAGCATAGATGATGGCGACCTGGTGGGCTACAGACAGGGGTTCATACTGCGGCTGGGTCAGAACGGCACGGATCTTCTCGCCGCGTTCCAACTGCTGCCTGGTTTCCATATCCAATTCGGTACCGAAACGGGCGAAAACTCGCAGTTCGAGGTATTGGGCGACATCCAATGATAGGTCTTTCGAAACCGCGCGCATGGCGTCATTTTGAGCGGCGCCGCCAACACGAGAAACGGAAAGTCCGATATCGATGGCGGGTTGAATGCCTTCATCGAAGAGCTTCGCGCTGAGGTAGATCTGTCCATCGGTAATCGAGATCAAGTTCGTGGGGATGTAGGCGGAGATGTTACCTGCCTGCGTTTCAACGATAGGCAGGGCGGTCATGCTGCCACCGCCGGCGCTGCGGGCCAGGTTGGCTGAGCGCTCAAGTAAACGTGAATGCAGGTAGAAAATATCACCGGGGTAGGCTTCTCGTCCAGCCGGTCGCTCCAGAAGGAGCGAAAGCTGGCGGTAGGCGATGGCGTGCTTGGAAAGGTCGTCATAGATCACCAACGCATGCTGGCCAGTGTATAAGAATTCCTCAGCCATCGCGCACCCGGCATACGGCGCCAGATAGATCAAGGAAGGTGAGTCTTCCGCGCTGGCGACGATCACGGTCGTATATTCCATCGCGCCATACTCGTAAAAAGTCTGGACGATCTGAGCGACGGTGGACATTTTCTGGCCTATGCAGACGTAGATGCAGTAAACGCCCTGGCCTTTCTGGTTCAGGACGGCATCCACCGCAATGGCGGATTTACCTGTTTGCCGGTCGCCGATGATCAACTCACGTTGGCCCTTTCCGAGTGGGATGATCGAGTTCGATCGCTTTGATCCCGGTTTGCAGTGGGGTGTCGATCGGGGTGCGGTCAATGAACCCTGACGCGGGGAATTCAACCGGGCGGTAATGGTCGACTTCAATCGTTCCCTTACCATCGATTGGCTGCCCCAGTGGGTTAACCACACGGCCAAGGAGTTCCTTGCCAACGGGTACATCTACAACCCGACCGGTCTCATAAACGACATCACCTGCCTGGATGCCATCTCCGGAGCCTAACACAACGCAACCCACGTAGAATTCGTTGAGGTCCATTGCCAGGCCGAAGGTGCCATCCGGGAAGACGAGGAGTTCGTTCTCCATCACGCCTTGAAGGCCGGAAACCAGGGCGACACCGTCGCCAATTTGTTTGACCGTACCGACATTTTCGGTCAGCAGCTCATACCCGAATTTCGATACAGCCTTTTGCAGCGCATTCAAGGAACGGTCCGTTTTCAGATCAAAGTTCTTTCTCAGATCTTCCAATTCTTCGTTCTGGTCCTTGATAATGCTCTGAATATGATTTCGGACATCCTCCGTATGGAGGTTGTCGTTTTCCGGGTTTTCAGGCATGTTTTGAGATTCGTTTTGATTCTCTGTTTTTTTCATGCATTTTCCTGATATTGCTTTTTAAGTTTATTGATCTGCCCTCCCAGGCTGCCATCGATCAATTCGTTTTCAAACCGAAGCACACCACCGGCAATGAGGTTTTTATCAACCTCGAAAGTGAGGTTGAAGGGGAGGGTGATCTGTTCGTCAAGGATGGCTTTCAATCGTTTCTGGAATGAATCAGAGGATTCACCAGCCAGGATGGCTTTGATGTAGAGGTCTTCATTCGGTGTAGCGTTTTCGGTGTATTTGGAGAGGTCAATATCCTTGATATTGTCAAGGAATTCTTCCTGATAGAGATCTAAAAGTTGGGCGTTCATCAGGTCCGACATCATTTCCCGGGCGAACTTTGCGACCAGATCGGCAATCTCCTGCTTGTGCTGCTGGATCGCTTCGGCGCGTAAGGCGGATAGCGTTTCCTCCGTCTGGTGACGCAAATGGTCGATCTGTGTTCGCACTTCTTGGAGCATTTGCTGCCGTGTCTGTTCGATCACGATCCGAGCTTCGTTCTTGCGAGCTGCGATTTCAGAATCGATATTGCTGGTTTTTTCCTCATATTCCTGCTGTGCAAGGGCAGCCTCTTTTTTCGCAAGCGCTGCTTCGTCCAGGGCGCTGGTGATCTCTTCTTCCCGTTTTTTCATCATATTCTGCAGTGGGTTAAAGAGGAATCGATAAAGCAGGAAGACCAAAATAAAGAAGTTGGCCATTTGCAACAGGATCGTACTTAAGTTGATATTCAGCATAATCGTCTCACAAGGTCCGAATGGAGGATGTCAGGGACTTCAAATTTGCTTGCGTTAGACTCCAAGGATGAATGTCCGCATGGGGTTCGCAAACACGAGGATCAGGATCACGGCCAAAACGTAAATGGCGAGTGATTCGAGCATGGCCAGCGAGAGCAGAACCAGGCTGTTGATCCGGTCGCCCGCTTCCGGTTGACGTGCAATGGCTTTCAAGCCGCTGAAGGCAACAATAGCCTGCCCGATTGCCGGCGCGGCGACGCCGAATGCAATCCCGAAGCCTGAGACGATCACAGTAATGATGATGTAAATTTTATCCCAGGGTAATGTCGACAAGTCAATCATGTTAACTCCTTTATTCTTGTAATTTTTATGCTTCGTGGGCTTTGACAGCCCCGCCAATATAAACGGTTGATAATAACGTGAAGATATAGGCCTGCAGGACGCCGGTGAAGATGCTGAATGCCATCAGCGGGACCGGCAAGATGAACGGCGCAATGATGAACAGGATCGCAATGATGATCTCTTCACCCATGATATTTCCGAAAAGACGGAAGGTGAGCGAAAAGGTCCGGGCAATCTCGGAGGCGATCTCCAGAGGAAGCATCAGGAAGAAAGGCTCAATATAATGTTTGAGATAAGCGCCTAGTCCGCGGTTCTTTATCCCGAAATAAGGCACACTCACAAAGACGATCAGTGCCATGGCGATCGGTGTGTTGATGTCCGGTGTGGGGGATTGCAGCCCAGGGATAAGACTCAGTAAGTTCGCACACCCGATGAAGATTGCGATTGTAATGATCAGCGGGAAGAACTGGTCTGTTTTCTTCTCGTCGATGTTAGTTGAGATCAATCCCCGAATCATTTCCACAAGCCATTCGATGGCGTTCTGGAAGAATCCTGGTCTGATCTTAAAGGACCGGCCGATGAAGAACGCGCCGATGCTGAGGATTGCGATCATGGCCCAGGTATTCAAGATAGTTGAAGTGACCTGAACGGGGCCAATTGAAAAGACGACCTTTGGCGTGATCTCTTCCACAACCGGCGTTGGTTCGAAGTTGGTCCGATTCCGAAGTTCAAAGGAGATCAGAGCCATTGCTAAGATTAACACAAAGACAATAATGACGCCAAATCGTTTCTTTCGCTTTTCGCTCTTACTCAAATCATTGTTGTTCTTCATGGTTCTCCTTGTCAGAATTTTCACTTTGTTCTTTTTCTTGAGTTTTCTTCTGACGTCCATGTTCCATGTAAATATTATAAAGGTTGCTAAAGGCAACCATGATCCCAAGGACAAGCAGGCTCAACGTCCAGGTGTTGTGCGTTTGCGTCCGGGTATCAATGAAGTGTCCCAGGATCACGCCGCCAACGATCGGCAGGACAAGATTCCAGGCCAGGGTCGTTACCTGAGCGAGTAGACTCAGACCGCCCGAAGTTTCACCTCGCCGCCAGAGTTTTGGCTGCTGCGGGTTGGAAACCCGTACCGGGATCTCTTCTTCCGGGAATTCTTCTTTCTCGCTTGCCATTACATTCCTACATCCGTAATATCTGAACCCTGTAAGGATTTTTCAAGAGAAATCCGGATCTGGTCAAATTCCATATCCGCCTCTTTAGCAACCTGGGCAAGTTTCTCGGATTGCTGTGAGAGCGCCAGTTGGACCGATTCCAGGTCATCGCCCTCTTCCGCTGCGGCGGTGAGAATCCGGACTCGGGTCGGATCGTGCAACCGCTGCTGAACTTCGAGCGTACCCTGGTAAATGGCGATGTAACGGATGGTCTCATTCTTCTGGTAGTACACCATTCCGGAATGGATGTAAGAGAGCATCGCCGCGTGCCCGGGTAAAATGCCCCACCAGCCATCCGGAAGCAGCACCCGCATAGCGTCGGCGGTTGTCGTCAGGACGTTCTTATCAGGCGTGATTACTTCCAAATGCAGGGTGGGTTCGGTCATCCGACGGTTTCTTTCTGCTCGGATTCCATAGGTTCTTCCTGTTCAGGCGTTTGTTCGACATCATCTTCGGTGTTGCCTTCGGATTCCTGACCGGTTTCCGCCAGGTTTTCGGCTTTCGCCTGCCGTTTGGATTTCTCATAACTGCCGACAACCTGGTCGATCGTCCCGGTCATGTAGAAGAATCGTTCAGGGATCTCATCCAGATCACCGTTGAGGATCATATCGAAGCCGCGCAGAGTCTCACTCAGCGGCACGAAGACGCCTTCCCGACCTGTGAACTGCTCGGCAACGAAGAAGGGCTGGGTCAGGAAGCGCTGAATTTTGCGAGCGCGCTGGACCAGCAGGCGGTCTTCTTCAGCCAGCTCTTCCATACCGAGGATGGCGATCACGTCACGTAGTTCCTTGTAACGCGCCAATGTCTCGCGTACCCGACTGGCGATCTGGTAATGTTTATCGCCAACGACACGCGGCGTCAGGAGCCGGGACCCGGATTCCAGTGGATCGACAGCGGGATAAAGCCCCTGGCTGGCGAGCTGGCGGGAGAGCACGACGGTTGCATCGAGGTGGGAGAAGGTCGCTGCAGGTGCGGGGTCTGTCAGGTCGTCCGCAGGCACGTAGATTGCCTGGATGGACGTGATGGCTCCGTTCTGCGTGGAGACGATCCGCTCTTCCAATTCGCCGACTTCTGTAGCGAGGGTGGGCTGATAACCGACCGCACTGGTCATACGACCAAGCAGGGCGGAAACCTCACCGCCAGCCTGGATGTAGCGGAAGACATTGTCAATGAAGAGCAGTACGTCCTGGTGTTTCTTGTCACGGAAGTATTCGGCCATGGTGAGTGCGGTGAATGCCACCCGAAAGCGTGCACCGGGAGGTTCGTTCATCTCACCGAATACAAGGATGGCGTCTTTGAGAACATTGCTGTTCTTCATCTGCAGATAAAGGTCATTCCCTTCACGGGTGCGTTCACCAACACCGGCGAAAACCGAAACGCCCTGATGGACAGCGGAAGTATGCCGGATCATTTCCATGATCAGCAGGGTTTTTCCAACACCTGCACCGCCCAACAGGCCAACTTTACCACCGCGTACGAACGGCGCCAGCAGGTCCAGAACTTTCAAACCTGTGATGAATAAATCACTTGTCGGGCGCTGGTCGATGTAGGGCGGCGGGGATTGATGGATACCTTCGCGTTCAACACCCTCCGGCATTTCCGATCCGCCGTCTATCGTTTCACCAAGGACATTGAATGCGCGCCCCAGGGTTTCATCGCCAACCGGTACCATGATTTGCGAGCCGGTATCATAAACCGTCATCTCTCGGCGAAGCCCTTCGGCGGATTCCATTGCCACGCCCCTGACGGTCTTCTCGTCAAGGTGCTCCAGAACTTCGACCGTGATGACGCGGTCTTCGACGGGGATGGTCAGGGCTGTTTGCAGTTTGGGGAGTTTTCGATCAGTGAAGCGGACATCAATCACCGGTCCAATCAGACGAACGATGGAACCGGTGTGTTGTTGCGTTTTTTCTTTTGCATTCATATTTCTTTTCTTTCAGGTTTCGAATGATCTACATAAAGCTCGCGTTTATGGCAAGATAAATGCCTGCCGTAAAGCTGCTACGGCTTTGTCCAGATCGGCGGCGTTGATCATACAGGTCACCGATGAGACCGACGAACTGATCCCGTGAATGTTGATCTCACTATCACCGAGTGTTTTAAACATATGGCCGGCGATCTGTTGGCTGTCATCGAAATCCAGGCTTGAAATACAAACCAGAGCGACATTCGGGTCGTGAATGACCGATTGACTGCCAATCTTTTCATGGATCTTTTCAGTGATCTCGAGCGTTTTTTCGAGGTCTTCTTTCCTGACGCAGATGAGGATGTGATCGTATTTATCACCGTCAAAAAGATTCACAATCAATTCAACGTGAATACCCAAATCCGCGATCTTTGTGAAATAACGTCCGCCAATGCCGGGATGGGTGGGGATGCCTATCAATCCAACCATGGCTATATTGTCTTTGTAAATCAGTCCACCTGCTTCTAATCTTTCCAGGTCCATCCTACACGTTCTCCTTAATCATATTACTAATTAAACGATAATAGCTCTCATATAGTTTTGAGAGGAAATTTGCATATTCTTTGTGTCTGGAAAATCAGGAATGCGTCCGGGTCGGGAAGGTTCGATAAAGCTTGGATCAGCGATCTGGTACGTATTTAAGGGTATTTTGAAGACACCATTCAAAATTGACAAGACAAACAAAATTACTCGGTTCCACTTGTTTGGCGGCAATCGTAGCGGTTTCTTGAAACGTGCGAATGTCCCTTGAATAAGTTACATTTTTATTAATTTACTACCTTATATGTTACCTTATTTGAGGGCAGGCATCAATTTGATTTGTGAAAAATCACTGCAACCTTAATCAAAACCTATTGACGCGTGTCGATGGTAAGAGTTACATGTGCTTGCAGGTTTCATCATAAAAAAGGGGAGAAAATAATTGCGTAGAACTTCTTCAAACCTCTGAACGGTGCTGAGCGTTGAATAAGATTCTTTGGGCAGTAATCGCATAAACGGAGTTACTTCTATCAGCGCGTTCTACTCCTCAAATGTTCATTTATAAAGGTGATGAAGACCTCTGCAAAAAAGGTAACTTCACAAGCATATTATTTTACTGCAGTGACGGATAATGTCAAGATGGAGTATTTCAATTCTATATATTTTTCTGCAATTCAATACATTCTTGGTAAAAGTGTTTGAAAAGGTAAAATCATAGTGAAAAAGCAACTAGAAATTAAGGATGTTCTCAATGAAGAAAATGCCGATTATTGTTTCAATCTTAACAATATTCTTCCTGGCCTCTTGTTCATTTTCTCAGTTAATTGAGGGGTTATCTAAAAACAGTGGTTCACCGCAGCCCACAGCAACGACCAATGTGATTGTCAATACACCACCCGTAAAATTAACTTTACAGGCTGCAGCTGACCGAACTATAGCAGCACTCAAACAAAAAAACCTGACCGCCCTGGCAGACCTGGTTGATCCTGATCGTGGTGTACGGTTTTCTCCCTATGCCTATGTGACTGATAACAATAAAGTATTTTATCCTTCAGAGCTATCTGGGCTGTTAGATTCAGATCAAATTTTCAGTTGGGGAAACTATGATGGCTCCGGCAAGCCAATCGAACTGACATTTTCAGAGTATTATAATGAGTTTGTATATTCAGCCGATTTTGCTAATGCAGACCAGGTTGCAATTGATGAACGTCTGGGAGAAGGCAATACAATTAATAACATACCTGATTTTTACCCGGGCAGTTCCTTTGTAGAGTATTACATCGCTGGTTCCGACCCTCAATACGCGGGGATGGATTGGCAGAGTTTGAGGCTGGTCTTTATTCAGCAAGATGGTGTTTGGTATCTGATCGGCATTGCCCATGATGAATGGACGATCTGAGCAAGATTCTAAGGATCAAATTTATCTTTAAAAAGGTGCCTTAATAAATAAAAACTCCCGGTGATCATTCACCGGGAGTCTTTTAATTTATTAAGAGAATTTATTCGAATTCGGTCCAATAGCTGGGGTAGACCCAAACATCAATCGAATCGGCCGTCCGGGCAGAGTCGTAATCCACCCAAATATCGATATCTGTGCTGCCGCCGGCTGGTGTCGGCTCTGAGGTCCAATCGCTGCCGCCGCCGATGATATTCCCATCGGCGTCATAGACCAACACGAAGACATCCACTTCGCTTACCGATTTGCTGTAGGTGTTGGTGAAGTTGACTGCGACGGTGTCGTTATAGTCACCGATCAGCTTGGCACTGTTGATCTGGAAGGGGTTTTCCGTCAGCTCGTAGTCGTTCACGTAATCGCCAGGCAGGATCAGAATATCATAGGTCGAGGTCATCGCGCCATCAGGCGGCATCATCGGCCAGGGTGCGAATCCGAGCGTATCGCCGGGCAGGAGGGTGTCGATATATTCCGTCGCAACGGAAGTGACATTACCGTTGTCATCGTAGAAGGTCACATAAGCGACCGAATCGGACAGCACGGTATCGAGATTGTTTTGAATGACCATTCCTCCCTGGAGCGTGCCGTATTCATCGGTGTAAAAATAATCATTGAGGATTGTGACCTCGGACCAGAAGTCCGTCCCTTCGTAATATAAGGTGCTGTAGGAAAACGTCGGATAAACTTCGACATAATCGACTGAATCGAACGCATCTACATAGGTCGCAAACCCCATGTAATCATTTCCCGGGATGAAATCCAGGTAGGTGTATCCACCGCCGACGATGTCCCCTGCGCTGTTATAGCAGACAATATTGGTGCGGATATTGGTATAGGTGTCAGCGGCGTTGTTGTTGATTATCCCGGTGACGATGGGGTAATCCCCATTTTGCCAGTAAATAGCGTTATCGGTTGTGAATGGGTAGGTAATGCCATCAGGGGAACCTGTATTATATTCCCAATCAACAGAGATGGAATCGACCACCTGATTTTCATCATCCAGGTATGTCGTGGAGGTAATCCCTAAGGTCTGGCCGGGAAAGACCCAGCGAATAAAATCGCCGTCGCTTTGGATTTCGGCTCCGCCGGCATCATACAGGTGGATGGTGTAATCGACGTCTTCAAAGGTGACGTCTCGATTTGGGTTCTCAAAGAAGAAAACCATGATAACTGTGTCTCCGTCCTGCGTCCAGAAATCCTGATCGAGTAAGACCAGGTCCTGCGTTTCTCCGGAAGCCGCGACTGTCGTCTCCTGCATCTGCGCTTCGGTTGGCGCCTGCGTTAAGGCCTCGGTTTGCGCCTGGACTATGTCCTCCATGGTGGGTGTGGCGGTCGGGTCTTTGACCGGACTGAAGCGGCAAGCCAGACCGACGACAAGGGGAAAGATAATGAAAAATGCGATCCATAATCTCTTCTTAGACATGATGATTCTCCTCTTATATTGAATTATTTATTAGATTGTATTTACAGCCGGTTTCGGTGCGGTATAAGTGCCAGCTTTACGATAATTGTGCGTTGGATGATTTCCGAAATGATAGTGGGATGCAGGCAGAGAATGAAAGGCTATCCGATTTTTTAAATGCACCAATATTTTACCAGTATTATCATATTTGTTTTTCACAATTTCAAAATATTTTCAATGGGACTGGGTTATGATTATGATTGAAAGGCGATCCATCTGATGAAGTTGTATGTCGCTTGGAAATGAATTATCTCGATTGTTTGTTTTGTGTATAATAAATTTTAGCAACGAACTCATAATTGAATGATCAACTCATAGTGTTATGGGATTAGATGAATAAATTGGAAAGCAAAATACAGCGATGGCTTGAGAATAACTGGTTTATCTTTGGATATTGCCTCTTGCTGTCTGCTTTGTTCCTGTTGATTTGCACGAAATCATCCCCGTTATACCCGTTCAATGATTGGGTCGATACAAATGCCTCTTTCACGATGGGTAAAGCGATGATGAATGGGCGTGTGTTGTATCGAGACATCTTTGACCAAAGAGGCCCACTGTTGTATTTCCTGTATGGAATGGGCTATTTGATCTCTCATACAACCTTTATCGGCATTTTTATTTTTGAAGTCCTATCCTTCGCAATCTTCCTGTTCTTCTGCTACAAATCAATTCAATTTATATTTAGATAATCATTACTCGTTCATTATTTTGCCCCTGATCTCTTTCCTTGTTCTCAACTTGCGGAGTTTTTCCCATGGCGGCAGCCCGGAAGTGCTTTCTCTACCCTGTGCGCGATGATGAGTTTGCGGGGAGTATCGATCTTCCGTATTTAACAGATAACTACGTATTGATCAGAGATGATGTTCAGCACTTTGAAGAGCATGATTTCCATTATCTTCTCTATAAAAAGCTTGATTGAGCGTGGTCACAGAAATTTCCTTTCCCCTTGAAAAAATTGATTAGGCTAGGTTGCAGTCGAACCTGCATGGCATTACTACCGACGGATAACAAGTTTTTGTACCTGCATTCTCTTTAGTCATCTATCACTGCCAGCATACGTTTGATCTCATTCTACTTTTGGTTATCACCGAAATAAGTTCCCACTTGGTTTTAGCAGATTTGAAAAAAGAGTGTTTATCAGAGGGATTATTAATTCAAAGATCATATGGTAGCATTAATCAACGGGGTTTTTTGAAAGGGGAATATCCTAATTCGTAATAAAAGCTATCTCGATGCAGATTCTTCACACAAAATTTATAAAATTCTGACTTAACTGGCATGCATAATATCTTTTGCCTTTGACCGAAGTGGCGCCAGAACAATAGCAAATTAAGAAGATTTATATTCATGTCAAGAATGCGTCAGATCAAAAGCACATTGATTTCATGGCTCCGCTGGCTTATAAAACCTGCCAATTCACTCCCGGAATCCCTAATCCGCCAATCGGTTTTGTTAGCATGGACGCTGATGTTGGTTATTACCCTTGCATTAGCCTCAATTTTCATCATTCCCCCCAGTACACCACAACGGGTTGGTTACATTGTATTAATTCTGGCTCTCGTTATTGCTTTTATAGCTGCATTTATTATTAACCGAATTGGGCATTATCACTTGGCGGCGGTGTTGACCATCCTAGGGGCAATTATGGCTCCTTGGGGTTCACTTATACTGGACCCCGCAATCCTTCAAGGAGATTTGATTCCCTTGAATTTTGTTACTATTCCGGTGATATTATCAAGTATCCTTCTCCCACCTTTGTTTACATCGATAGCTGCTGGGATCCAACTGGCAGCTCTTATTTATGTACTTTCCCTAATGCCTGTTACCGCAAATATAAATTGGGCAAGTTTTCTTCCTTTCATCATCATCCTCTCAGCAGTCAGCATTCTAACCAGCTATATCAGGCAGCGTGATTCTAAACAAATTGCTCTTCAGAAAGATTTATTGCTCCAGAGCGAAGCGAAATTACGAGAGCAATCGATCCGTGATTATTTAACTGGCTTGTTTAATCGGCGTTATCTGGATGAGACCCTTGAACGCGAGATTCGACGGGCGGAGCGAGGATCTTTTCCTGTTGGAATTATCATGCTGGATGTTGATCATTTTAAACAATTAAATGATAAGTTTGGTCATTTAGCAGGGGATATTGTTTTACATGAAATTGGTGTTTTATTACAGGCGAAAATCCGGGTTGCTGATTTTATTTGTCGGTATGGAGGCGAGGAGTTTGTCGTTGTGATGCCCGAAGCGCCAATTTACATAACCGAACTGCGAGCAGAAGGTATTCGCGAAGAAGTAAGCAAGCTTGATTTGCAATTCAATAATCAAAGCTTGGGTAAGATAACCATTTCGTTAGGTGTTGCAGGTTTTCCGACCCACGGCACGACCGCTGAAGCAGTTATGGAATCTGTAGATGCTGCGCTTTACACCGCGAAAAACTTAGGACGAGACCGAGTGGTTGTTGCATCCTGATCGTGAGTTTCCTTTCATTAACGAAAGAAAATTTCCTGATCTTCCACCCTCTTCAGAAATGATATTTGAGAAAATATAGCTCACACTTTTTAAGTATGCCGAAATACCCAATATAAGGCGGGATTTACCTTGCTAACCCCCTAAATAATCCATCAAATAGGGCAGGTGGGAGTCGAACCCACACGGTGTTACCACCGACGGATTTTAAGTCCGTTGCGTCTGCCATTCCGCCACTGCCCCAAACGCTTCACTATTTTACCATTATTGCTTTCCTTGGGAAGATGCAGAAATCCGCTGTCCGTTGTTGTATTTAGAACTATGTCGCGAGCCTGATAATCCGTTGGTGATTTCCGTTTATAATTCCTTAGATACCTCGCAAAGGAGTATGGATTGACCGATCACTCTGATTTACAGCCGCTTTATCTGAACCCTGAAGCTCTGGCTCGAGACCGTGCTGAGGACCTGATCGCCAGAATGACGCTGGCCGAAAAGGTCGGCTGCATGATGGCGGATTCGGCAGGTGTTGAGCGGCTGGGCATTCCCCCCTATAACTGGTGGAACGAGGCACTGCACGGCATCGCCCGGGCCGGTATCGCGACCGTATTTCCCCAGGCGATCGGGATTGCTGCAACCTGGAACGAGGATTTGGTTTATCGGATGGCCGCCGCAATCTCAGACGAAGGTCGGGCCAAGCATCATGAGGCTCTGCGGAAGGGGGATCATTCCCGTTACACCGGGCTGACCTTCTGGTCGCCAAACATCAACATCTTCCGCGACCCGCGCTGGGGTCGGGGGCAGGAGACTTACGGCGAAGACCCACACCTGACCTCCCGGATCGGCGTGCAGTTCGTGAAAGGGATGCAGGGCGATGACCCACATTACCTTAAGACGGCAGCCTGTGCCAAACATTACCTTGCGCACAGCGGTCCGGAAGCTGAGCGTCATCAATTCGACGCCAAGGTGAATATCCGTGATCTCAAGATGACCTATCTGCCGGCGTTTCAAGCCCTGGTGGAAGAAGGACAGGTCGCCGGTGTGATGGGCGCGTATAACCGGGTGAATGGGGAGGCCTGCTGCGCCAGCCCCAACTTGCTGCAATATCTTCTCCGCCGGGAAATGGGCTTCAAAGGCTATGTGGTTTCCGACTGCATGGCGATCCGTGATATTTACAAATACCATCAAGCCGCCGAGACGCCTGAAGAAGCCGCTGCCAGAGCGGTCAAAGCCGGCTGCGACCTCAACTGCGGCGACACCTATGAACACCTGTTTACTGCGCTGGGCAACGGGCTGATCCGGGAACAGGATATCGACCGGGCTTTGATGAACCTGTTTGAAACGCGCTTCCGTCTGGGAATGTTTGATTCCCCTGAACAAGTACCTTACGCGCAAATCCCGATCCAGGTGGTGGATTCACCCGCAAACCAGGCATTAGCCCTGGAAGTCGCCCGGCAGTCGCTCGTGTTGTTGAAAAATTCGGATAACTTCCTGCCTTTGACGAAAGATCTGAAACGCATCGCCGTGATCGGCCCGAATGCGGATGACGCATTGGTGCTGCGCGGCAACTATTATGGCACACCGTCAGACTCGATCACCGTGCTCGAGGGGATTCGTGGGGTCGTTTCAAACGCGACAGATGTGCAGTATGCCCGCGGTTGTGACATTGCAGCCTCCGGACAGAAGGACTTCGATGAGGCTGTCCGAACCGTTTCGGGGGCGGATGTCGCTATCGTGGTTCTGGGATTATCGCAGGAGATTGAAGGGGAAGAAGGTCAGCAGGAGGGTAATCCTGAAGGCACTGCCACTCGAGGTGATCGCGAGACCCTTGGCCTGCCGGGTGAACAGCAAGCTCTCCTGGAAGCCGTCGCTGCCACCGGCACGCCCGTCGTGCTGGTTTTGCTGAACGGCAGCGCGCTGGCTGTGAATTGGGCCGATGAGCACCTCCCGGCGATCCTTGAAGCCTGGTATCCGGGGCAATCCGGTGGTCGGGCAGTGGCGGAAGCGCTCTTCGGCGATTTTAATCCCGGGGGAAGCTGCCAATCACCTTCTATCGATCTGTTGACCAACTGCCGCCCTTTACGGATTATGCAATGCAGGGACGCACCTACCGCTATTTCGACGGCAATGTGCTTTACCCCTTCGGGTTTGGGCTCAGCTATACCCGTTTTGAATTCAGCGATCTGTCCTTGAATTTCAACCGGATGGAACAACCGGAGACCTTGCTGGTGTCCTGTCTGGTCCGCAACACCGGTGAGGTGTCAGGCGACGAAGTGGTTCAGGTCTATCTGCGGGATGAGGAAGCATCCTTATCCAATCCCGCTGCACAGCCTGGTTGCATTCAAACGGATCCGGCTTGGACCAGGCGATGAACAGCGGGTGACCCTGGCAGTCAATCCACGCGCCTTCGCCCTGGTGGATGAGAACGGGGAATGGATGATCGAACCTGGCTCTTTCACGGTCTTTGTGGGCGGAGGGCAGCCTGGATTTTGTGAAGGTCTGCAAGCGACCGTGGAGATGGTCAGTGAGACCGTGTATCTTGAATAATTTATCAACCCGGCCTATCGTCGGAATTTAGTAACGGAAAGTTTATCGAATGGCATTATCGTTATCATTGTGGAATTGGCTCCTGGCGTTCCTGCCGGTACTCGTTGTGGTTGTATTGATGCTTGTTTTCCGTTGGGGGGCAGCCGGGCAGGCGGCCTGGGGTGGTTTACGGCCGTATTGGTGGCTGTGGCTTTCTTCGGCGCCAGATTCGAGCTGCTGGCGTATGCTCAAATCAAGGCGATCCTGCTCAGCCTGGATGTCTTCTTCATCATTTGGTCGGCATTATTACTGTTCAATATCGCTCGGGAAGCCGGTGCGATCCGCATGATCGGGCGCGCTTTACCTGCGATGACGGGCGACCGGGTGATGCAATCCCTGCTGATCGGCTGGTTGATGGTCTCCTTCCTGCAGGGGATGGGCGGCTTCGGTGTACCGGTTGCGGTCTGTGCACCGCTGCTGGTCGGGTTGGGCTATAACCCCATCCAGGCGGTGGCGATGGCGGCCATCGGGCACGGCTGGGCAGTCTCTTTTGGATCATTGGCTTCCGCTTTCCAATCTCTGATGGCGATCACCGGTTTACCGGGCGAAATGCTTGCGCCATTTGCCGCGATCCTCTTGGGGATCGCCTGTATTCCCAGCGGTTTGCTGGTGGCCCTG
Source organism: uncultured Chloroflexia bacterium (assembly GCA_963748065.1). Lineage (GTDB taxonomy): Bacteria > Chloroflexota > Anaerolineae > Anaerolineales > Anaerolineaceae > Brevifilum. Next base: position 121,703 of record CAVVHL010000017.1, read on the forward strand.
ATCGGCAACGGCTGGAAAGGTTTGAAGCGAGCGGTTGTACCCGTGCTGGTGATTGGGACGGTGATGGGTGTGGTGCAATATCTGCTGACGACCAATGGGATTTGGACCCTCGGCGCGACAGGTGCAGGGATTGCCGGGCTGGCGGTGGGCTTTGGCTTGATGCGTCTGCCAGCCTATCGAGCAGACCCGGACGAACTGGACCTTGAACCGGAAGCGGAAGAGGATAAGGGCAAGTCGCTCTGGCTTTCGCTGCTGGCTTATGGGTTGCTGGTGGTATTAGCCTTCTCGATCAACCTGATTGAACCGGTGGACGCCTTCCTCAGCCAGGTGCGCTTCACGCTCAACTTCCCGGAGCTATCCACCGCGCTGGGTTGGGTCACGCCGGCCGGGACCGGGCGTGTGATCAAAATCTTCAGCCATCCGGGTGCAATCCTGCTCTATACCAGTATCATTTCCTACCTTATCTATCGCAAAGTGGGGTACATCAAGAAAGGCGCTTTGAAGGCGATCCTGGGTCGAGTGGTCAAGAGCGGCGTCAACTCCAGCCTGGGTATCCTGGCGATGGTCGGCGTCGCCTCGGTGATGCTGCACAGCGGAATGACGAACCTGCTGGCGCAGGGGCTGAGCGTGAGTTTCAGCCGAGATTTCTATCCACTGATCGCACCGTTCATCGGCGCGCTGGGTGCTTTCATTACCGGCAGCAATAATAACTCCAACGTTCTTTTCGCGGTCCTGCAGCAAAATGCAGCCCAATTGCTCCGCCTGAGCGTGCCGCTGATCCTTGGTGCGCAGACCGCAGGGGCTGCCTTGGGCAGCGTTCTGGCGCCGGCAAAGGTGATCGTCGGCTGCAGCACGGTGGGGCTGGCCGGGCAGGAGGGTTCCGTGATGCGTAAGCTGCTCGGTTACGGCGCAATCACGGTTGGTTCGGTGGCGCTGGCGGCGTTCATTATCAATATATTGGTTTAGGAAAATTTCATGACTGAATCAACGACCGTAGAAAAAACAAAGATAAGTCGCAAATCAACTCTCAAGAACGCCTTATTGGCCATCCAGATCCTGCTGCCCTTCGGCGCATATCTTGCTTTGCAGGCAGGAAACAAGCTTTTGGCGTGGATCATCGCTGCGTTGTTCGTCTTGAGTATGGTGGTGTTGGTGTGGGTCGGGTAAGCGTGACCCGCAAGAAAAAGAAGCTGCCCTGGCTGAGCCAGCTCCTGTTTGGGCTGAGCCTGGTTTTCCTGCTGGTCGGGCTGCTGATCCTGGCCTGGGCGGTCTGGCCGACGCCGACGGATGCGGCACAATTTACGATTGCGGCTGGGGGACTGCCCGGCGCGCCGGCTGATTCGGGCTATGCCAGCCCGGCGGACTACGTCCTGACCGTCGATTGGCCGGCGAGGCTGCGCAAGGGGCAGGAAGGCACCCTGCGCGCGACCCTGGTGGAACAGGATGGCACTGAGGCTGTAAGCGTGGACCGGCCTGCGCAGACGGTGCTGGTCGAACCTGCGATCAAGGATTAGCGCTGGACCCGCTCGGGCTGGTGCAGACCAACCTGTCGGCAGGACAGGATCTGGTGCTCACCTGGGTGATGACCCCGGCGGTGGCCGGTGACCATGGCGGGAAGGTCTACGTCTCCTTTGGGTTCTATAATGAATCGGAAGATGTGCTCGATGCCGTGCCGATCGCTGTGGTGGACGTGGATGTACGGGTGACCTCGCTTTGGGGCTTGGATTCGCAGTTAGCGCTCTGGTTCGGGCTGGTGGCGCTGGTGTTTTGGGGCGCGCTGTTCGTGTTGGGGCGGATGCTGCAGGCGCGGCCGTAAAACCTCATCTCGTATTTTCGTCAAAATAGTAAAACAGTCCTAAAATAAGGGTGGGACATAATACTTGGATTGGAGTTTTTCATGTCTGGCCCAACCTGTACGAATCAACCTGAGACTGTTTGCGTCGATTGCACGCTCGGCACACGCCTGATGTGCCGTTACGATGCCCGTGACACCCTGCACTTCTTAATGATCGCACTGCCGTTCTTCGTCGCCAGCATCGGCGGCATGATCACGGCCGGGTTTGGCTGGTGGCTGTTTGGCTGGCTGGGGTTCATGCTGTTCTTCTTTTTCGTCTGGGAAGCGCGTATCCTCTGCAGTCACTGCCCATACTGGGCGGAGGACAGCAAGATTTTGCACTGCCACGCTAATTACGGCGTCTATAAGATCTGGCGTTACCATCCCGAACCCATGAGCCGTTGGGAGCAGATCCAGTTCATCATCGGTTTGATGATCTTCCTGTTCTATCCGATCGTATTTACTGCGGTCGGCGGCCAGTACCTGCTGGCCGGGATCGCCCTGGCTGGAGCAGCTACCTTTGGCTACCTGCTTTACAGCCAGATCTGCTCGAAGTGCGTGAACTTCTCCTGTCCGTTGAACAATGTGCCGGAGGAACTGAGGAAAGCGTATCTGGACAATAATCCCGTTATGAAAGCAGCTTGGGAGAAGGAAAAGAATTAGCTATCAGATTTCAGGTGATTAGGTATAATTTCTTGAAAATCTGAGGTTAAAATCAATGACGCAAAATTCCCAAAATAGTAATTCGCAATCCTTAAAGCGTATGCTGCTGGTCAGCCTGGGTTCCGGCTGCCTGACCTTCGTCGTCGCCGGGCTGGCGATCCTGGGCGGATTCCTGTTGGACCGCGCCAACGGCACCACGCCGCGCTACACTCTGATCTTCCTCGTTGTCAGCGTGCCGTTTTCGATGGTGGGGGCGTACCTGGTGGCGCGTCGGGCGATCAACCGCATGAAAGCCGAGAGCGCAGGTGAGGAGGTGGAAGGTGAGGGGGAAGAGGAGGAGAAAGGTGAAGGTGAGGAGGCGTTGTCAGCGTGCCGTTTTCGATGGTGGGGGCATACCTGGTGGCGCGCCGAGTGATCAACCGCATGAAATCCGAAGGCGCGGGTGAGGAGGGTGAAGGTGAGGAGGAGAAGGAAGGGTAGGGGGAGGGTAGCCTTCTCGATATTCCAATATTGAGCTTGCCAAGTCTCTAATAGGGTTAGCAATGACCCATCATTTGTCATTGCGAGGAGGCTTTTGGCCGACGAAGCAATCTTCGACTCTCGATCGTAAATACATTTATCTCTCAACGGATATGTTGTAAAGGGCGGTTATGAAAGATAGAACTTATTTTGTTTATCTGATGACGAACGATACGAACAATGTTATCTATACAGGTGTCACGAATGATCTTTATCGGAGAACGAAACAGCATAAAAACGGAAAGGGTGGGAAATTTACCTCACATTATCACTTAACCAAGTTGATTTATTATGAAGTCTTTGATTATGTTGATGATGCGATCGCTCGTGAGAAGCAGATCAAAGGGGGATCGAGACAAGACAAGATTGATTTGGTAAATGGAATGAATCCTGATTGGGAGGATTTGTTTGAGGATTTGGAGTTGTGAAAAGTGATTTGTTTAGAGAGGGTAATAGGTAATCAAGTTAGAAGATTGCTTCGTCGCTGGCGCTTCTCGCAATGACAAGAGGGAGGGATTGCTTTGTTGTAAGGGCTTCTTGTAATTTCAAGAAGGAGAGATTGCTTCACTTCATTCGCAATGCCAAGATGTTTTTGTCATTGCGAGTGAGCACCCGCAGGGTGCGACGAAGCAATCTTCGGCTCTCAATCGTAAATACATTTCACTCTTATTGGTAGTGTTGGCAAATGGTGGACATGACAGATAGAACTGACTTTATCTACATCATGACAAACGACATAAACCAGATGGTGTATACCGGTGTCACAAATGATATTTACCGGCGAACAATACAGCGTAAAACTGGCAAAGGCGGAAAATTCACTTCCAGATATCACTTAACTAAGTTGGTTTATTATGAGGTTTATGATTTTATTGAAGATGCTATTTTAAGAGAAAAACAAATTAAAGGCGGATCAAGACAAAATAAGATTGATCTGGTTAATGGAATGAATTCTGATTGGGAAGACTTATCTGAGAATATCGAAATGTGAAATGTGTTGTGTCTGGAGAAGGTAATAGGCAATCAAGTTCGAAGATTGCTTCGTCGCTAACGCTTCTCGCAATGACAAGAAGGCGAGATCGCTTCGTCGCTAGAGCTCCTCGCAGAAAGAGAGATTGCTTCGATTTGCTCAAAATGACAAGAACCGGTGGTATGACGCCACTCAGCTTATCGCAATGACAAAATAACCTTTGGTTCTTGAAATGACGGATAAATTTTGCATCACGCAATACTAAAATAGAGCTACCTTGTTCTAATCCCCGCTTGCGGTTAAGATTAAACCCAATATTTTATTCATCCTCGAAACTCACCGCGGAAAGGAACGATCCGTTGACAAAAAAGCCTTCGAAAAGCCTGTCATTCTGCCTGGAAGAACTCTCTGACCATGTTCTCAACGATTATACGGATACCGAAGTGACCGGCATCGCCTGGGATTCCCGCAAGGTGCAGCCCGGAGACGCCTTTTTCGCGCTGGTCGGTGAGAGTGTGGACGGTCATCAATACATCCCGCAGGCGATTGCCAACGGCGCGGCGGCGGTGATCGGCACCCAACCCGGGCTCGAGCTGGCAGTGCCTTACGTGCAGATCGAGGGCGATGATCGGGCTGCGCTGGCGAAGTTCGCTTCCGCTTTTTACGACCATCCATCCCGTAAACTGGTGGTGATCGGCATCACCGGGACCGATGGGAAGACGACCACGACCAACCTGGTTTATACTATTCTCAAAACCGCCGGACTGGCGGTGGGGATGATCTCGACGGTCAACGCCGTGATCGGCGACCAAACGCTCGACACCGGGTTCCACGTGACTACGCCGGAATCACCGGACATCCAGCGCTATCTGGCCCAGATGGTCGACGCAGGGCTGACCCACGTCGTCCTGGAGACCACTTCACACGGCTTGGTCCAGCAGCGAGTGGCGGAAGTGGATTACGACCTGGCGGCGGTCACCAACGTGACCCACGAACACCTGGATTATCACCGCACCTATCAGGGCTATCTTGAGGCCAAAGGCATCCTCTTTGAGATGCTCTCAGCGCCTAAAACGACTGATAAAAAGATTGAACGGCTTGCTGTCCTCAATAAGGACGACGAATCCTATCCCTATTACACCAAGATCACGAAAGTCCGGCAGCTTTCATACAGCCAATCGGCCGGTGCAGACATCTGGGCGGAGGACATCGAAAACACACCCAGCGAGCTGCGCTTCACCGTGCATGGACCGGGCAAGGTTTTCCCCATCCGGACGCCTTTGATTGGCAGGTATAATGTGTCTAATGGCCTGGCCGCGCTGGGGTTGACCGTCTTCGGCATGGCTATCCCGGTGGAAACGGCGCAGAAGGCCTTCGCCGAGATCCCGATCGTGCCGGGCCGGATGGAAACCGTTGACCTTGGACAGGATTTCCTGGCGATCGTCGATTTCGCGCATACCCCCAACGGGATCAAGCAGGCGCTCAGCACGACCCGCGAATTGACATCCGGAAAATTGATTGCCGTATTCGGGTCAGCCGGGCTGCGGGATATTGAAAAGCGAAAGATGATGCCGGAGATCGCAATCGGGATCGCCGATGAGATTTTCCTCACGGCGGAAGACCCCCGTACCGAGTCGCTCGAAGGCATCCTGACGGACATGGCCGAAGGCGCAGTGCGGGGCGGCGGCGAAGAAGGCAAAACCTTCTGGCGTGAACCCGACCGGGGCACCGCGATCCGAAGAGCGCTGCAGCGGGCGGAACCCGGCGACCTGGTGATCGTCTGCGGCAAGGGACACGAACAATCGATGTGCTTCGGGCAGATCGAATATCCCTGGGACGACCGAACGGCGGTCAAAGCAGCTTTAGCGGAATTACTGGGCAAGGAAGGGCCGGAAATGCCGGTCTTGCCGACCAGTCCGGAGGTTTGATCCAAAAGTATTCATCAAGGAGCATCGACGTGGTCAGTGGAAGTATGGGTAAGTGGGATTTGGACGCAATCCTTGATAATTTACGCGACCACCTGCGCGAACAACGCCCCATCACGCTTTATAACACCTTTGAGGGGATTCCCATCACGTATGAAGCGGACGTTGCCATGGTCCACCCTAAGTATGTTGGTGTGGTAACCCATCCCTTCCAGACCGTCTGCATCAAGCAGGAGCGGCGTACGTATATCCAATCCAGGGGTATCCCTGAATTAGTTCGAGCTTATCCCGTCTCAATCGACTATACCAACAAGGTCGTCTTGTTGGAGCAGCTCAAAATTCCCCATTCCATTCCGAATGACCTTTACCATTCCTGGATCACACCCCTTGAGAAGATTCGAGTGGAAATGGATTCGGACCTGCACGGCGCGTACCAGGGTGTTTTGATGTCATTGGCGTCTTTTGAGGAGCATACGTTCCGGGTGGATATTGAAGTCCAGGATGACGTCACCTATGACAGGCAAGATGAAGTTCAGCTCACATTCAAATTACCGGACAAAGGCGAACTCGTACAGGTGTCCGGAATCGTCCAGTCTCTGACCCTGATCAGGAATCAGGAGTCCCGCCGAATGGAGGTGGCGGGACGGGCGCCGCTGCAGGATGAAATTGCGATCTTAGCCTACATCGCGCAGCGGGAGGACCGGATCATGAGTGACCTTGAAGAGACTTATTTGCAGCTTCGGAAAGGTAAATCTTTCTAGTTCTTCTTATACCTTTCTTCCAATCTTAATAAAAAAAGACTGGTCATAGACCAGTCTTAATTTTATCTATTCGTTTGGGTTTTACCGGCGACTGCGGTTGTTGTTCCGGTGACTGCGATTGCCGCCACCACCACTTTTCTTGCCGCCGCTGTCCGCCGCCTGGGCTTCTTCCAGGGTCCAACCTTCGAGCAGTGCCTGGCGTGAAAGCCGGACGCGGCCCTGGTTGTCAATATTGGTGACCATGACGGTGATCTCGTCGCCTACATTGACGACATCGGTGACATTGGTCACATGGTTGGTATCGAGCTGCGAAATATGTACCAGGCCATCCTGTCCGGGCAGGATCTCGACAAAAGCGCCGAAATCGGTCGTCCGGACAACTTTGCCGGTGTAGATATGTCCGACTTCAACTTCCTCGGTCAGGCGCTCAATCCGTTCACGGGCGGCTTTGTAGCCGACGCCGTCGGTTGAGGCGATGTAGACGGTTCCGTCATCATCGATATCGATGCGGGTGCCGGTTTCTTCCTGTAGGGAGCGGATCGTCTCGCCGCCTTTACCGATCACAGCGCCGATCTTGTCGATGGGCACCTGAATGGTTTCAATGTGCGGTGCGTGGTCTTTGATCTCGGCGCGAGGTTCTGAAATGACTTCGAGCATCTTGTCGAGAATGAAGAGCCGGGCTTCGCGTGCCTGTTCAAGGGCTTCCGCCATGATCTCGGTGGTCAGGCCACCGACTTTGATGTCCATCTGCAGGGCGGTGATGCCCTCGGTGGTGCCGGTGACTTTGAAGTCCATATCACCCAGGTGGTCTTCCATGCCGAGGATGTCGGTCAGGATGACATATTCGCTGTCTTTCATCACCAGGCCCATCGCAACACCGGAAACGGGTCGCTTGATCGGGACACCGGTGTCCATCAGCGCCAGGGTGGAGCCGCAGGTGGAGGCCATTGAAGATGACCCATTGGAGGCCATGACTTCGGAGACGAGGCGCATGGTGTACGGGAAGTCTTTCTCATCAGGAAGCATGGGCAGCAAAGCGCGTTCCGCCAGCATACCATGTCCAATTTCACGACGTGAACGATAGAGCCGGCCGGTCTCACCCACGCAGTAGGGTGGGAAGTTGTAATGATGCATGTAACGCTTGGAGTCGGTCGGAGTCAGGTTGTCCAGTTCCTGGGCTTCCTTTGGCGTACCAAGGGTTGCCAGCGTGAGTACCTGAGTCTCGCCTCGAGTGAAGAGGCCGGAGCCGTGTGCACGGGGGCTGACGTCCACTTCGCACCAGATGTCACGGATATCGTCGGGATTGCGGCCATCAGGGCGTTTACGCTCGGAAAGGATCCGATCACGGATGATGGTTTTCTCTGCCTCTTCAAAAGCGTGCGTGATGGTCTTTTTAAGGGATTTGAGTTCGTTTTCACTCATTTCCTCAACCTTGTCGGCTGTCATTTCTTCGACAACGGCATCCTTGAGGTCTCTGATTCCATCGTAGAGGTTTTCTTTGGAGTAGGGCTTGCCGAGGATCTCCAGTAATTGGTCTGAGATGTTCGATTGGATCTGTTTGACCAGGTCTTCATCTTTCATCACCCGTTCAACTTCACGTTTCTCTTTGCCGACCTCGCGAGCCATCTGTTCCTGAACTTCAATGATCGGTTGGATGGATTCTTTGGCCAATTCAAGCGCTTCAATCATCACTTTTTCTGAGACTTCATTCGCGCCGCACTCTACCATGGCGATCGCTTCTTTGGTACCTGCAACGACCAGATCCAGCTTGGATTCATCCATTTCACTGAAGGTGGGGTTGACGACCAGTTCGTCATTGATATAGCCGATCCGGACTGCGCCGACAGGGCCGGCCCAGGGAATATCGGAGATCATCAAAGAAGCTGAAGCAGCGTTGATGCCAAGGATATCCAATGGGTTTTCCGCATCCGCGGAAAGCGACATCAGGATCACCTGGACTTCGTTGCGCATGCCGTCCGGGAAGAGGGGACGGATCGGGCGATCGGTCATCCGGGCGATCAGGACAGCATCGCTCCCGGGGCGACCTTCTCGTCGGAAGAATGATCCGGGGATGCGTCCACCGGCATACATCCGCTCTTCATAATCAACGGTCAGAGGGAAGAAGTCGAGACCTTCGCGCACGTTCCCCATCGTTGCGGCGCTGAAGATCACGCTGTCACCCTGACGTATTGTCACGGCTCCGCCGGCTTGTCCAGCCAGCTTGCCGGTTTCGATGATAATTTCTTTATCACCGAGTTTGGTTCGGTAAATCTTTGCATTGGGTTGCATATTCAGTTATCCCTTCGTCTAATTCCCGCCCAGTCAGGGACTGAAAACCGGTGAGGTGCCAATCCTCAGCAATTTTCAATTCCCGACCGACGGACTTGAATGACTTAAAAAATACTACCGCAGAGAAGACAATTACAAAGTCGCTTCAAAGAAATCCTGTTCCAACGGCTCTGCAATCAGCTAAATCTGCGGTCTGTTCCCGTTTTTAGTTCAAGCACAAAAAATTTATTTTTTGCGGATCTTGAGCTTTTCGGTGAGCGCCAGGTAACGTTTATAGTCTTTCCGGCGCAGATAAGCCAGTAAACGGCGGCGGCGTCCCACAAGTTTGAGCAATCCACGACGGGAACTCTCATCATGTTTGTTCACCCGGAGGTGATCGGTCAATTGGGAAATCCGCTTGGTGAGGATTGCGATTTGGACTTCTGGTGAGCCTGTGTCGTCACCATGCCGCTTGTACTCGTCAATGATCTCGACTTTTGCTTCTTTTTCTAATGCCATGACACTGCTTCTCCTTAAGATTATATTTTGCAGGTCTCCATGCACCCAGCCCAAATGAACCAGGTACAGGACCAGTCATAGGGTAAATTATACCAGACACGATTAATTATGCAAGACTAGGACGAGGGGCAGGTGAGCGCGTAAAATACACCGCTTAAGCTGCTCATGATGACGATCAGCAGGAGTGGGCCGAACACTCTGGTGAGTATTATTTGACGGAGAAGGTAAAAACCTGCGCCAAGCAGAGGTGGGATCATTGCATTTATTTCTGAAGGACCGCAAAAGCGACCCAAAGGTGATTAATGATTTCATGCTCATCAAGTGGTACTTGGATGATTTCAAGCGATTCCATATAGACCCCATTCCCGCTTCTAAATAGGATGAGGAGAAGAGCAATCGAAATTTAAAATTAAAATAGCCTTGGTGATTTATCCAACGTCATCGGCCTCCCAAACGACATGCAATTTGGTACCCTCTTTTGGCTTCGATGAATAGCTCACAGTTGCACCGATGATCTTCGCTCTTTCAAAGATGTTTGCCAATCCAAAATGACGATGAGCGAGCAGATCGCTCAGTTTTGGCATGCCATCGACGGGCAAGCCGACGCCATCATCTTGAACGGTGAGGTCAATCCGATCTATGTCCAGTATCCCTGAGATCAAAATAGAATCAGCTTCGGCATGTTCCAATGTGTTCCGGCAAGCCTGCTGCACGATCCGATAAAGGTGTAATTCAACATCACGGTCATAATTGACCGGTTTCGGAACCTCGATTTCGGTGAAGATCTCGATTTGCCCGCCAATCTGGGCTTTGGGCTCATCAGCTAGTTCTTCAAGGGCGACGTCCAAGCCCATATCCAATGTTGTGGGCCGGAGGCCGCTCATAATTTCCCGGACCATGTCATTGATTTGCTGAACAGCTTGCTCGAATTCCCTCGCTGACGAATCACTACTCTGAAGTTCCACCAAATAACCAAGGGAAGGCAAAATTACATCATGCAAATCCCGAGCGATGGACGATTTCTCGTTTTCCTGACGCTCGACGTTCACATTATAGAGGGACTGCAGCATATCTCGTTGGCGGATATTCAAGATAGCTAGTGTGGTCTGGTTGGCAAGGGTCCGTAAGACTGTAATGAATTCTTGGCTGTAAATATTGTTGGGATCTTTTTGTCCAAAGCACCATAGTCCGACAAGCTCACCTTCAAAGATCAATGGAATGGTTTGCCTGATCCATGGCATCAGGTCAGCTATTTGCAGGGAGAGTTGGTCATAAGGAAGGTTCTCGATAGCCGCGATTTTTGAAAGCGGTGTCAGATCGATGTCCCTGACCCCGGTTTTGAACAGGATTTCGGGATGACCGTCGTGGTGCAAGATATACAGGATGCTTTCCCGTACCAGCAGACTTGGGATGATTTCAAGTTTGAGCAGCTTTGCCAGGTCGTCACTTTCCAGGCTGGCTGTAATTCGCTGCGTGAAACTATGGATAAGTTCTTCTGGTGGGAGGTGAATGCCCAGAATGTAACGGTTGAAGATCTTCTGAAAACGTCCATAAATTTGGATGGACACGCCGGTAATAAAAATCGAGATAAAAACCATCATGAAAATGTCAATAAATGGTCTGGTCTGATTACTTGGGATTAAAAATAACAGGATGAGATAAATCGGACCAATGATCAGCAGGTAGTTGATTAATGCTGCAGCCCGGTTCGCGCTGAATCGCAAAGAAAAGGTTTCGGTTTGGAAAAGATTAACCTGATCATTTGCCAACGCCGGCATGATGAAAAGGACGCCTAAATCGGTAAAACCGATGATGGCGATGGTCATAAAGGATAGGAAATACATGATTGATGGTTTTATCAAATCCGGCGTAATGATCAAGATCAGGAATGTCAACATAAATTGGAACAGAATACCGCCAATGAACATCCGCATGGCTACATTGACCCTGGGGAGGTCACGCTTGAGGCTTGTTCGATAGGCGGTAAAGAAATAGAAGCCAGGGATAGCGGTAAGCCCGATCAATGCGATATTGGATTGAGGTAGCACTGATCCGACAAGCATGAGAACGGCCATTACGGTCAGCGGCAGCACCGAAAGGAAATATCCGAAGAGCAGGTTTCGCATAATTGCGCGCAGGTCTTTAAAACGGAAGAGTTTGATCGTCAGGAACATCAATGCACAAAAAATAGCGATTAAAAATCCTACGAGATATAGATTTTTCGGAATTAACCTTAAAAATTCCAGAGGGATCATGGATAGGGGAATGACATATATGAAGAAATAGGTGATCTTCCTTAAAGGGTGGAACGGCTTGGGAAATAACCAGTGCAGATGGATGGAAATTGGTACGGAAAGCCAAATAAAGATCCGCATCACCATGGATGATCCCCAATAGTTATAGGCGGAGATCAATCCACCACTGATCCAAATCGCGAAGAAATAAAAGAATAGAT
>CAVVHL010000018.1:0-12296 GCA_963748065.1 uncultured Chloroflexia bacterium
AGCCATTGCCTTTGATGGTGAAAATGTGTTCGTGACCATTAAATCACATCGATCTGGTGGAATGATGGGATATCTGGTGAAAGGCCAAGTCAATTCAGACTGCTCTGAGATCACACTTGATTCGGACACCCGGACCGAACTGGTACCTCAGGCGAACCTCAGCAATATGAGCGATGAAACGATCCTGATCTATCAGAACACCATTTACACGATCTACGAAGCGAATGGGATCAATGTGAATCCCAATCCGGTGGCGCATGCGTTTGATCTGGGGCTAAAGTCTGAAGGAGACGTCAGCCTGCCCAATATTGAATATAGGGTAACTGATGCCACGACTGTCGCTGCCGATGGCTCGTTTTGGGCGATCAATTATTTCTTCCCGGGAGATACCAAACTCAAACCGGCTGACGATCGAATTGCAGAAGAATTCGGGATAGGTACAACCCATCAGGATTACGAACAAGTGGAGCGGATCATAAAGCTGCAAATCACAACCGATGGTATCCAACTGGCGGATGCCATGCCGATTTACCTGACCCTGACCAGTGATGAATCGAATAACTGGGAAGGTCTGGTCCGGATGAATGATGGCTTTCTCCTGGTCACAGATGAATACCCGACAACCATTCTGGGGTATGTTAGCGGGGTTAAGGAGTGATTAATGTACCTTAATGTTTCTGAATCCTTTGCTTCACAGCGATTCATTGTTTATAATAAAAGGGTACGTTCAAAAAATTTACCGATATCCTACTGGTGAGCACTAGGAGGAGAAATTTGGCAGAAATGACGTCGACCGAGGGGGAATCCACAAAACCGCAGCGAGGCATCCAGTGGCTTAAGCAGCGGGAGCAAATTACAGGATTCCTCTATATTCTTCCAGCATTTATTATCATTTTCTTATTTGGCCTTTTCCCAATCGGTTATTCCTTCTATATGAGTCTATTCAATTGGCGCGTACGACGCGGCAATTTTGTTGGATTCGGCCACTACTTTGATATCTTCGGTGATGTCTGGGGCTTCCTAATGTTCCTGGCCGGGGTCGGCTTACTTGGCCTTGCTTATTGGGTTTGGAATAAAGCTTTCAAGTCTATGACAGCAGGTGGATTTATCTCAAAACTGATCGCGGCCATCGCTCTGATTGCGGGCGGATTTGTCCTGGCTTCGGGTTGGGGGAGGATGATTGCCGCAGGGAACTCGGATTTCCTGAATTCACTTGTTATCACGTTATATTATGCAATCGGTACAGTGCCGTTGGAAATCATTCTTGGCATGGTCCTGGCATATATTCTTTTCCAGCACATCCAGGGTAAAGAAATTTACCGCATGGTCTACTTTTTACCTTACATTACCCCAACGGTTTCCACCGCCGTGGTCTTCCAGATCATCTTCAGTTCCAGGGATACCTCCATTGCCAATATGGTGTTGGGCATTTTAGGTATTGACCCGTTAAAATGGCGGTTCGAACCCAAGCCGGTCACGCAGCTCCTGGGATTGAACATCCAGGGCTTCCTTGCAGGTCCAAGCCTTGCACTGGTAACGATCATTCTTTTCGGTATTTGGACTTATGTCGGGTATAACGCGGTGATCTTCCTGGCCGGGTTGGGAAATATTCCCCAGGAAATCTACGAAGCGGCTGAGATCGATGGCGCAAACCGGTTCGATATGTTCCGGCATATCACCATGCCATTGCTCTCACCGGTGACCTTCTACCTGTCTCTGGTGGCATTCATCGGTACTTTCAAAGCTTTCAACCATATCTATGTGTTAAGGGTGCCATCCGCGCAGGATTCCGTCATCACGGCGAGTATTCGCATCTTCGACAGTTTCTATAAGGCCAATATGTATGGCGTTGCGACCGCCCAGGCAATTGTCCTGTTTCTCGTGATCCTGGGATTAACCTTTGTGCAGAATAAGATCATGGGTGAGAGGGTTTTCTATGGCTAGTCTATCAAGCTCCATTTCAACCCGACGCGTAAGCCATAAAGGCCAGGCTCGCAGGATCATTGGCAAGATCATCATCTATATCGTCCTGACAGTTGGCGCACTGGTCGCAATTTTCCCGTTCTTCTGGATGATTTCGACTTCATTCATGACTTTAGGTGAAACGATCAACAGACAATTACTCCCCAAGACACCTCAATTTGTGAATTATGTGGATGCCTGGAGCACAGCAAAATTCGGTAAATATTTTTTCAACAGCGTCATGATCACTGCCGGTTCATTGTCAGGCTTGCTGATTACATCCATAATGGCAGGATACGCCTTTGCCAGGATTGATTTTAAAGGGACGGGACCTCATTTTTGCATTATTCCTGGCAACGATGATGATGCCCGAATCGGTCACCTGGATCCCGAACTTCCTGATGATCCGAGGTGCAATCATTCCTTTACCGGGTGGCTCCTGGCTCAATACCTTCTGGGCCCTGACGGTACCCTTCATCGCGAACGCGTTTAGCATCTTTCTATTAAGGCAATTCTTTGCCCAGGTACCCAAGGACCTATGGGACGCCGCTCGGATTGACGGCTGTGATCACACTCGTTTCCTGATCCAGATCGTCTTACCAATCAGTAAAGCCCCAATCATGACCGTACTGCTCTTTGGTTTCACAGCGTCATGGAATTCATTTACCTGGCCATTGCTGGTGACAACAAATGACACCTGGCGGCCGATGATGGTGGGACTTTGGACCTTTGTTCGGGAGGCAGGTCCGCAAACACACTTGCTTATGGCAGGCGCGGTGATCTCATTGATCCCGATCTTGATCATTTATTTCATCACCCAGAAGCAATTCACAGAAGGTATTGCGACAACCGGTTTGAAGGGGTGAGCGGATTTGAATCATCTGCTGAAATTCATTTTGGATATTACGAAACAATCCCTTGTTTCGTTTATCACCACATTCTCTCTATTCAATCCTTATTCAATGGAGGCATAAGATATGAAGAAGCACAATTATTGGATCTTTGCAGTGATCGTGATTGCTGCAATGATTCTGGCTGCCTGCCAGAAGACGACGGGTGGGACGACCAGCAGCACCGATTGGTCCAAGGTCGTACCTGCAACCGAAATCACCTTCTGGCACCAGCACAGTGGCGACCGTGAGACCGAATTGCTGAAAGTTGTAGATGCTTTCAACGCCAGCAATGAATACGGGATCACTTTGACGGCAGAGTATGCCGGCGGTTATGGTGATATCTTCACCAAGATGCTCCCAATCCTCAATACACCTGAGGTACCGGACGTCGTGGTGGCATATCAGAACCAGGCCGCAACCTACCAACTCGCAGATGCCCTTTGGGACATGAACGAGATTATGGATGATCCCACCTGGGGGATGCCCAAAGCAGATCAGGAAGATTTCTTCCCTGGATTCTTTGCCCAGGATATTTATCCGACCTTCGGTAATGCCCGTTTAGGCTTGCCGCCAAACCGGTCCATGGAAGTGCTGTATTACAACATGGATTGGCTTGCGGAACTTGGCTATGCTGCACCGCCGACCACCCCTGCTGAATTCAAGGAAATGGCCTGCGCTGCAACGGCTCAACCCTACAGTGGTGCGACAGCAGAAGGCAGCATTGGCTATGAGCTTTCCATCGATGCTTCTCGCTTTGCTTCATGGACTTTCGCTTATGGCGGTAATGTCTTTGATGCAGGTGCCAACGAGTTTACTTACAACGATCCCAAGGCAATTGAAGCCTGGCAGTTTGTGCAAAGCCTCTTCGCCGATGGCTGCGCCACAATCGTGACCGAGAGCTATGGCGACCAGACCGACTTCGGCGCCGGGACATTGCTCTTCACCGTTGGTTCATCCTCCGGTCTGCCCTACTATGGCACCGCTGTTGGCGATGGCGCGAACTTCAATTGGTCTGTCGCCGCGATCCCGCACACCACTGCAGATCCTGTCATGAACGTATACGGCGCAAGCGTCAGCATTCCGAAGACCACCCCCGAACGCCAATTAGCTGCCTGGATCTGGCTGAAATACTACACCAGCCCCGGCCCACAGGCTGATTGGGCGAAGGCAAGTATGTACTTCCCGACTCGGGCGAGTGTTGCCGATCAGATGACCGAGTTCTTCGCTGCCAATCCTTCTTACGCAACCGCATTCGACATGCTCAAATACGGTATTGCCGAACCGAACGTCCCAGGTTATGATTTCGTCCGCGATGAGATTGAAGCCGTCATGGCTGCCATCGTTGATGATCCCACCCTGGACGTCAGCACAGCATTGAACGACTTCAATGATGTTGCCAATGGCATCCTAGCCGATCAGCTTGCTCAAATCGAAACACCTGCACCTTAAGCCTGGTCGTCCTAAGAAAGTAAGAATAAAGGCCGCTCTGTAAAGAGCGGCCTTTTCTTATACAGGATTAACAGCTTTCGAGTATAATGTTAGTCCATTCGGGGATGACTGGCTTCGACGGGAGAGGCTGGTCCCGGATTGCGAGTCGAGAGGTACCGAACTCGTTAACTCAGTACACCAATTAAGTGCCAATCGCACTGAATACGCAGCTCTCCCCCTCGCAGCGTAAGCTGTTAGGCTAAGAGCCTGACCTCTGAAGAGGTCACGTCCCTCATCGCCCGTTTTCCTGGCCGGGAATGAGTGTGGCGACACAAAGTCAGGATGCCATGCAGGATGCCGTTAATTGCATGAAAGAGGACTTTCGGGTCCCAACGGCTTGCGAAAGGGTCGCCCCGTTGGCTGGCTAACCTGGAGCGAGATTGAATAGGTCAACTACACTCGTAGATATCCGAGGGTCAATTCTTTCGGACGCGGGTTCGATTCCCGCCATCTCCACTAGCACCAAGAAACCGCCTAGGATGGGCGGTTTCTTGGTTGGCAGAGAAGGGGGGATTAGGTATCAGGTGTTAGTTGTTGGGTATCTAAGTGGGAGGTATGAGGTATCAGGATTTTGATGTGGAGATATGGCGCTTATTCTATCAGGAAACATCAAAATAGCATTAAAAATTTACCTGAATCGATCAGATTCACGCGGGAAAATTTGTTATACACAGGTGATCTATTCCAGATATCTACCGATAAAACGATATCGATTATGGCGGAGATACGCTTGTCTGTAAGAAAAGGAGTGAACTTATGAAAGCAAATAAGCACGGTGAAAATCCGAATAAACTTAATTTTAAGAAAACCTTTCTCATCATTTCCATTGCTGTAATCATGATCCTCATTGGCAGCCTGATTGCGATTCCGATCATGGTTATGCCCATGTTTTTGGGTCAGCATTATGACCAGACAATTTATGAGTCCTTGGACTATGGGGTTCGATCGGAAAGGATCACGCTGACGACGGAGGATTCTCTCAACCTTGCAGCCTGGCGTACAAGAGCTGCTGAGCCAAAAGGGACCGTAATCATCTTGTCCGGCATCCAGAACCCCTCCGTGACGGCCTTCTTCGGTTATGCCAAAATGCTATCTGATAACGGTTGGGATTCGATGTTGATCGAGATGCGCGCCCGCGGAGAAAGTGAAGGAAACGATATAGGCTTAGGCATGACCGAATGGCGGGATGTCCAGGCTGGTGTAGATTATTTGTTGAAGGATGAGGATATCAGCGAATTGCCAATCGTCGTTATGGGGACGTCGATGGGCGGTGGGACAGCGATCATTGCAGCAGGCGAGATACCGGAAATTGACGCCGTGATCGCGATGTCCGCTTTTTCTTCCTGGCCAGATCTGTTCGTCGACAACATGGCTTCTATTGGTATTCCTAAAGTGATCGGCGTTCTGGATATTCCCTTCCTGAAGACCTATCTCGGTTTCCATTATGGTTTTGATGCTTTGAAATACTCACCTCAAACAGAAATTGAAAAGTTGGGAGACCGTCCGATTTTATTGATGCATTCTACCGATGATAGCCAGATCCCCTTTTCGGAATTTGAAAAGAACCAGACATCTGCTCTTCGTTACAATATTGACCTGGAAGTCCTCATTCGTGAAGGGGATCATCATTTCATTGTTCTTGATGAGTATTTTGATGATCCGATCGAGGATAAGGAATTCAGTACAGCGATCTTGACTTTTTTAGCTGAGAACTTTGAGTAAATGGAGGAAGGTCTTACTAAATGGCGGAGTGAGGTTGTCTGCGCCTTTTTGGTAGGTGAATGACCGTCTTCTTGAGTAGAGAAGACGATATTGGATTTGAATGATTAATCTTACGGACTAACCCCCCGGAGATGGGGCATGGTCCGCGCTCCGAAATTTTAATATAGCGATTATTGGATAAGTTTGTAAAATATGGTTGTTGATTTGCATTTAAAGATTTTTCTTCTGAGACATTTCTTTTTATGAAAAAATTTGTAAATCAAGTTATATTGCACGTCAAAGTTGATCCATGATTCATGATCTCTAATCCCTAATACCTATCCCCTATCCCTAATCTGCCCTAACTACCAACCCCTTCAAATAACTCCCCTCAGGGAATGACAGCAGGGTGGGATGATCCGGTGCCTGGAAGAGGTGATAGAGGATTTGCGCATCCACGCCTGCGTCCAGGGCGGCATCGGCGGTGATCTTCTGGAAGAAGGGTGCATCGATCCCGCCGGAGCAGGAAAAGGTCATCAATGTTCCTCCCGGTTTGAGCAGCTTGAAGGCGAACAGGTTGATGTCCTTATACCCCCGGGCGGCTTTCTGCGCCTGGGACGCGGTCGGGGCAAACTTGGGCGGGTCGAGGACGATCAGGTCGAACTGTTCCGCCTTATCACGCAGGGTACGCAGCTCCTGGAAGACATCGCCAACGATCCACTCACAGCGTTCTTGCGGGAAACCATTCAAGGCCACGTTCTCTTTCGCCAATTCGAGCGCTTCTTCGGAGGAATCGATTGAGAGCACCGATG
Organism: uncultured Chloroflexia bacterium; assembly: GCA_963748065.1. GTDB lineage: Bacteria > Chloroflexota > Anaerolineae > Anaerolineales > Anaerolineaceae > Brevifilum. Next base: position 6,857 of record CAVVHL010000018.1, read on the forward strand.
AAGCGCCACCGGCCAGCGCGGAGAGCGTAAATCCGCCGGTGTAGGCGAAGCAGTTCAGCACCTTTTTGTCCTCCGCGATATTTCTGCAGAACTGCCGGTTATCGCGCTGGTCGAGGTAGAAGCCCGTCTTCTGGCCGCCAACCAGGTCCACTTTGTACTGAATCCCATTTTCCACGATCACCTGCGGTGAATCCGGCAATACACCGTAAAGCACACCGGAACGTTCTTCCAGCCCTTCCAGTTCGCGCACGGCCACATCCGAGCGTTCGATGATGCAAGCCGGGTCCAGCAGGTCGACCAGGAGTGAAACGATCTCCTCGCGCCAGCGTTCCGGCCCGGCGGAAAGGATTTGCAGGACAAGGCTGTCCCCATAGCGGTCGACGACCAACCCCGGCAGCCGGTCGGACTCAGCATGTACCAGCCGGTAGGCGGAGGTTTCGCTGGTATCGATCCAGTTTTTCCGCAGGGCAAGCGCCGTCTGGATCCGTGCCCGGAAGAAATCTTCATTGATTTCCTGCTTCAGGGTCCCAGGTCCAGATCCGGGCCCGGATTTGGGAGTGAGAGCTGTAGGCGGCTGTAGCCAGAAAATTCCCGCGGTAGTCCTGAACGATCACGGTTTCCCCAAGGCCGGGTTCGCCAGCCACGGATTGGATTGCACCTGAAAAAATCCAGGGGTGTTTACGAAGGACGGCTTTTTCACGGCCTTTTTTGAGGGTGATAACGTTCATCAGGACCGGTCCTCAATCAAATGGCGAAGGTCATCTTCCGAGAGGATCGGGACGTTGCGTTTTTGCGCCTGGGCGAACTTTGAACCGGGGTCCGTCCCTCAGCACGAGGTAATTCGTGCTCCCGCTGACGCTGCCGGTGACCTTGCCGCCGTTATCTTCGATCAGGCTCTTGGCTTCCGAACGGGAGAGGGTCGGCAGCGTTCCGGTGATCACAAAGGACAGTCCATCCAATGGCTGTGGTCCCAGTTCTTGACGTGCTTCTGCAACCGGCCAGACACCGCTGGCATTGAGTTTTTGCAGCATTTCGAGGTTATCCGGTGTGGCGAACCACTCCACGATGTTTTCAGCGATGTTGGGCCCGAAGCCTTCGATTGATTCGAGTTCCGTTTCTGTTGCCTGGCTGAGTTCGTCCAGGTCGTGGAAGTGTTCCGCCAGGTCTTGCGCCGCCACTTCACCAACCCCGCGGATCCCCAACCCGGCAATCAGGCGTGCCAGTGGTTGTGATTTTGATGCTTCAATACCTGCTAACAGGTTGTCGGCTTTCTTGTCGCCGAACCCTTCCAACTGCATGAGGGAGGCTTTATTCAGATGATACAGGTCAGCCAGGTCTTTGACCATCCCGGCCTCTGCTAACTGCTGAACGGTGTTGATACCCAGACCGACGATGTCCATTGCACCCTGAGAGACGAAATGCTCCAGGTTGCGTACCAACTGCGCAGGGCAGGCATTGTTCACACAGTAATAGGCGACTTCGCCTTCCGGATTGACGATCGGTTCGCCGCAGGAAGGGCAGAACTTCGGCGGTTCATAGACCATTTCCTTCCCGGTCCGGGCGTCTTCCACCGGACCGATCACGTAAGGGATGACCTCGCCGGCGCGTTTGACCATCACCCGGTCTCCGACCCGAATATCTTTTTCCTTGATGTAATCGAAATTGTGTAAGGTGGCTTGCTTTACGATCACGCCGCCAATCTCAACCGGTTCGAGCATGGCATAGGGCGTCAGGACGCCTGTACGACCGACGTTGACGCCGATGTCGTTTAGTTTCGTACTGACGATCTGGGCCGGGAATTTGTAGGCGATCGCGCCGCGTGGGTCCTTGCCGACCACGCCCAGGTCTTCCGCCACGCCCAGGTCATTCAACTTGATCACCATCCCGTCGATCTCGTAGGCGAACTGGTCGGGGTCAGTGTTCAGGCAAATCTCGATCGCTTCGTCAAGTGTGTCGACATGTTGGGAGCTATCCGCGACCGGGAATCCCAGCGCCTTCAGATATTCGAGCGTTTCCCATTGAGTGGCGGGAATATCACCGTTCTCGTGGTAGACAATGGCGTAAACCAGCAATTTGAGCGGACGTTGCGCCGTGATCTTTGAATTAAGCTGCCGTAGGGAACCGGCAGCGGTGTTGCGAGGGTTGAGGTAGGTCTTTTTGCCTTCTTCTTCAAGGGACTGATTGAGCTTCTCGAAATCAGCTTTGAACATGATCGCTTCGCCCCGCACGACCAGTACCTCCGGGATGGCCGGACCGTCAGCGCTGACTGGGATGTGGAGCGGCAAGACATTGATTGTGCGCAGGTTCTCGGTGACATCTTCGCCGATGAAGCCGTCCCCGCGGGTCGCCCCCTGGGTGAAGATGCCGTTTTCATAGCGCAGGACAACGGTCAGCCCGTCCAGCTTCGGTTCGATGGTGAAGTCCGACCCGGGTACACGGTCATCCAGGCGGGAGATGCGTTCAAACCAATCCCTGATCCCCTGCGGGTCGTAGGCGTTTGCCAGGCTGAGGATCGGTGCGGGGTGGGTGACTTTCTCAAATTTGTCAATCGGCGCCACGCCGGCACGCTGGCTGGGGGAATCCGGTGAGACCCAATCGGGATGTTCAGCTTCGATCGCTTCCAAACGCTTGAGCTTTTTATCATATTCGTAATCACTGACCATTGAAGCGTTGGTCACGTAGTAGGTGTAATTGTAGCGGCGGATCTCGTTCTGCAGGTCCTCGTATTCTTTTCGAAGATCATCTGTTGGCATGGGTTTTCCCTTTGTGTTTGATTGTGTTATTTAAATTTTACACGAAGAGACCTTAAATAAAAATATTCCCGGTGAGACTCGAACTCACATTTACGGCTCCGGAGGCCGCCGCCTTGTCCATTAGGCCACGGGAACATGCGAACGCCATTGGCATTCAAGCACACCAATTATACCTAAAAATGTTGAAACAGAAAAACTCAGGCGTTTCCCGCCAGCGAATTCGATAGTGCTTTGGTTTCAGCCCGCAACTTGGCAACAATTTCTCCATTGTTGCGTTCCTCACCCAACCGGATCAATTGCTTCTTTTTAATCGCCAACCGGCTGGCCGTTCGATAGAAACGATTGACCATTTGGTAGCGGCCGCTGAAAAACGCAGCGAATCGCGTCCGGTTGACCTTGCGGGCTGAGATCGCTGTTTGGTATTGGGATTCGGTGAGCGTGCCTTGCGCAACCTCATCAAATAAATAATGGGTCACATCATGCTTTTCGATATTCATCACAATCAGGATAAACCCGAGCATTGCCAGCCAACCCAACCAGTCGAACACACTGGAGATCGGCAGAGGACCGATCCCGGGTAAGAGGTCCGCCAGCAGGTTGTGGGTGGCGTGTGCCCCGATTGCTAAACCCAGGCCTACGAGTGGGGCGCCGAGTTTGATCAATACATTGCGGTTCAACCGTGCGATCGCCAGCCCGATCCCAAAGAAAGCGGTGTAAAAGGGATGCTGCCATCCGACCAACAGCGTGCGGATCGCAGTCAGCGACCAGAACCCCTGCCAGCCATTCTCAAGGAAACCGTAGGCGTAAATATAATAAGCATTCTCGGTGGCGGCAAAACCCAGCGCAGCCACTCCCGCGTAGAGAATGCCATCCATCAATGAGTTGAATTGGCTGCGGAAAATGAGGAAGACCAGGAAGACCGCGCCTCCCTTGAGGATCTCTTCCAGCACCGGGGCGATCAGGACTGAGGAAGCCAGGTTGGTTGCGGCTTCCGACCCGGTGAGGATGAAGACGCCTAATCCCAAGACCGTGTTGATCAGAAAAGCACTCCCCGCGGAGACGATCGCACCCCAGAGGAAAACGCCGAAGAGCAGCAGGAAAGGTTCGCGTTCGTACCGGTCAAACCAGTGCAGCAGGTAGGCGAAGAACAAAGCCATACCGAAGCTGACCAATGCCGATGCTGCAAGTCCCCAAAATTCCATGTGGTTCTCCTAAGAATTCACGTATGTGTAAAGAAAAAGTTTGACAGCGTGGGAAAACGTCCCTATTTCACTGCATATCGCTTGAGAGTAATAACCGTGTCCGTTTGACCAGATAGGCGGTGTTTTCGAAGCCCATCTCGTCCATCACCTCATCCGGACGTCCGGTCGCGCCTGCGTCTGCGCTTAATCGCATCCATAGTCCGGGTCCATCTGTATTTCCAGCAGTCATTTGAATGTCGAAGATCAAGGGGCGCAAATCATAAGATTTCTTTCGGCGTGTGCGTGGGAGCTGCGCCGCTTCCATCAAACGCTTGACCTTATCCTCAAGAATATCCGGAGCCTGTGGATCAAAGAAGCTAACCTCGAATTCGCTGGCGGCCATCTGAGCCTGCAGCGAATCTTCCTGAAGGGATACCGTTTCCACATTCTGGATTGTTAAGCCTGGTGGGGTCGTTATTGAAAGGGATTGTTTGATCTCATCAACCGGTACGGGTTCATCCATCCAGAAATCGAGCAGTTCCGCGTCGCTGGTGAATCCCAGCGGCAGTGCGGAGGCCAGGTTGAATCGCGCCCGGGGATTGTAACCCTGAGAATAACGGATTGGCAGACAACTGCGGCGCAGCAGGCGTTCCCATAAGCGCTGCATATCCAGATGGCCGGTGAAACGCAGCGCGTCTCCTTTGGCGTATTGCAGGCGGATCCGGGTGATTTGTGTCTGGTCGCTCATTTAGGGACACTTCCATCCACCGTCCGGAGCCACCAGACGGAGTTCGTTGAATGCGGAGAGGATCCCACAACCGTAGCACTGGCCGCGGCAGTCCGGGCGGACCTTGCCTTCCTTGCTCCAGGCGTAATCCGTCTTCAGGAAGGATTTCTTTACCCCGGCGTTGATGTGATCCCAGGGGAGAACCTCATCCAGACCGTGAGCGCGGTGGCTGTAAAAGTCCGGGTCCAGCCCAGCCTGCTCGAAAGCATTTTGCCAGTGTTCGCTATTGAACTGGTCCGACCAGGCATCAAAACGAGCGCCGTTCCGCCAGGCATGATAGATCACTTCGGCCATGCGCCGGTCACCACGGGAAAGCCATGATTTCAGCAGGGAAGCCTGCGGGTCGTTCCAGGTCATTTTGACCTTAGCGCCACGCAGCCCTTCATGGAGCAGATCTAGTTTCTCCTGGATCGACTCGAGGTTGTCGAAGGCGACCCACTGGAAAGGCGTGTGCGGCTTGGGGATGAACGTGCTGATCCCGGCATGGACCCGAGCCCGACCGCCAGAGTTTGCGGCTTTCGTATAACACCGCTTTGCAGAGGTCGGCAATCGCCTGCACGTCCTCCAGTGTCTCCTGGGGGTGGCCGATCATGAAATAAAGCTTGATCGAATTCCAACCGTGTTGAAAAACCGATCGGACCGTGTCCATTAACTCCTGATCCGTGATCGGTTTGTTGATGATATTGCGCATCCGCTCCGTACCGGCTTCAGGCGCAATC
>CAVVHL010000019.1:0-11149 GCA_963748065.1 uncultured Chloroflexia bacterium
ATCTGGGAACCTTCCATTTCGATGATGACGCTGCATCGTTCGTGACGCTTTCGGACGTCACCCCTGATGCCGCCCAGACCCACACCGTTTCAGCCAGCGCAATCCGTTTCACGCTGGTGGGAAGCGTCGGTGTGCCGTTCTACGACACCGAATGGCTGTCGGAAACCTGGTCGAACGACCGGGTGGATGTGCCCGTTTCGGACGTACGGCACTTCATGGAGTTTTATCGTTCCTGCCTGGAAGACCCAATCCTCGACAGCGATGGCGCGACGATCGACGTCCCGGAACTGGTTCAGCAGGCAGCCGCCGCCAACCAGATCAGCCCCAAGCTGCTGCTGGCGGTCATGGAAGCCAAACAGGGTGCGCTGACGACCTGCCCGGATAATGCCGCGCTCGCCAATCTGATGGGCCTCTTACCCGCTTCAACAGCTCGCGAGCAGATCGCAGCCGCAGGCAGCCTCCTCGGCACTGCGCTGGAGACGCTGAACAGCACCGGTGAAACACCGAACGGGTGGTCAGCCGGGGTCGCGAAGACCACGCTGGATGGCGTGTCCGTCACACCGGCCAACGATTCGATCGCCCTGCTGTTCGATTACTTCCAGAACGCCGGTGAGACCTGGGGCGGGGCCACGCCGGATGAAGATGGCGTTTGGGCAGCGTATATCGCCTACCGTGATTTCCATCTGGACCTGCAGCTCCCCAAAGAAGTCTATTACTATTACATGCCGAACGCCCTGCACTGAGTCGAACAAGCAGACAGCTTCCCGAATCATCCTATAATTAATCCAAGTCACCAGGATGGGAGGGTGTGATGGAATTTACTAAACGAGCAGGTCTGCTGTTGATCGTCTGCATAACGCTGCTCACCGGATGTCAGCCTAAATCTTACAGCCCGGAAGATTACCCCGAATCCGACCGGCAGGCTGCCTTGCCTTCCGACATTCAAAAACAAAGCCCCTCAACCGACCAGTATCCCCCCATTTTGCATTCCAGCGAATTTGAAAAACCTATCCCCGTGCCGGGCGGCGTCAACACCAGCGGCGGGGAGGATTCAGCCTTCATCATGCCGGACGGCCAAACCCTCTATTTCTTCTTCACGCCCGATGTGCGCATCCCGGTGGAGCAGCAGATCACCGACGGTGTGACCGGCTTATACGTCTCACACAAACAGGGCGACACCTGGAGTGAGGCGGAGCGGGTCTGGCTTGCGCCGCCAGGCGTCCTCTCAATGGACGGTGCGGTCAGCATCCAGGGGGACGAAATGTGGTTCGCAACAGCCCGCGAAGGTTACACCGGTGTGCAGATCTTCACTGCTGAGTTAATTGACGGCCGCTGGCAGAACTGGCAGTCGGTCGGCTCCCGGTTGATGGACGAGATCATGATCGGTGAAGTGGAAATATACGGGGACGACCTTTACTTCCATTCCGACCGTCCCGGCGGCAAAGGCGGCTATGACATCTGGATGACGACTCGCAGCGGCGATACCTGGTCCGACCCGGTCAACATTGCAGTAGTCAACTCCGAAGGCATGGAAGGCTGGCCCAACATCTCGCCGGATGGCAGCGAACTCTGGTTCACCCGCACGGTCAACGGCACGCCGGCCATCTTCCGGTCCCTGCGCGAAGGTGATTCCTGGGGCGAGCCGGAAATGATCCTTTCACAATTTGCCGGTGAATCCTCGATGGACGCCGAGGGAAATATCTTCTTCACCCACCATTATTTCGACAACGGCGAGATGATCGAAGGCGATATTTATGTCGCATATAAAAAGCAATAATTATTTCGCTTTACATCTAAACCTCTTTACCACAAATACATCACTCCTTTTGGAGCGTGGACTTTAGTCCGCAATATTACAATGCTTTTCAATGGTTGATTTTCTAAGCAAGGCTACATTGAAGTGAGATGTTATTGTTATTTCAATAGGAAGATAAAAAAGAGGCATCTATTCGATGCCTCTTTGTCATGCTCGTAAGCGGGAGATAAAAAGAGTATATTTTTTACTTCTTCTTGTCTTCTTCCTCTTCCTCTTCTTCAATCTCTTCGGCCAGCTCCTCGCCCAATTCCGCGAAAGCGTCATCCTCAGGCGGAATGACCAGGATTTCCTCATCGTCATCGGGCTCGATAATTTCTACTTCTTCTTCAACCTCCGGCTCCACATCCACCTCACCGGACAAATTACCCAGTTCTTTGATATAGGCAATGTAGAAGCCGACCATGCGGGAGCATTCATCAAGCGAGAGTTTCTCATTCACGCCGTGTACGCTGCCCACATCCGCCTTGCTCATCAGGATCGGGGTGAAGCGCAGGGCATTATCCGTGATGATGCCGTAACGCCGGGCATCCGTGCCGCCCAGCACGAGATAAGGCGCCACCAGTGCGTCCGGAAAGGCTTCCTTTGCCAGGCGTGCCAGCCGTAGATAGTAAGGCGAATCCGTATCGGCCACCGGGGAGGGGTCCCAACCCGATTCGCCTTCCAGCGTATCACCCTGGTACGGGGTCACTTCCACTCGTTCATCGGCGACCCGCTCCAGCACCATCTCGTAAACCGAACGCAGGTCGTCACCCGGCAGAATCCGGAAATTGACCACGGCTTCGGCTTTGGCCGGCAGGACGTTATCCTTCATTCCGGCTTCAATGATGGTCGGAGCGGTCGTGGTCCGGATGGTCGCGTTGAGCATATTGGCTTTGGCAAGCTGCTGCTTGAGAATGCCGCCGAACAGCCAGGTATTGGCAAACAACATCCGCTGCCAGAAAGGCAGGGCGGACCCAAGGTAACTCATCAGAAATTCCACAACTTCCAGGTGCGCCGGCATGGGGTTAAGTTCCAGGCTGGCAACCGCTCTGGAAAGCACGCCGATCGCGGTTTCCTGCGCCGGCATGGACGAATGTCCACCGTTCATTTCCACGGTCAGTTTGAGGCTGACATAACCTTTCTCACTGATCCCGATCACAGCCACCGGTTGATCCACGCCGGGCAAAAAGCCGCTGATCACGCTGCCGCCTTCATCCACCAGGCTGCCAAGTTTGACCCCGCGCGAATCCAGCAGTTCGGCAATCGCCGCTGCGCCATGTTCGCCGCCGATTTCCTCATCGTGCCCAAAACCGAGGTATACCGTGCGTTCCGGCTGGAAGTCCTGTTTGAGGAGGTATTCAACCGCCTCCAGGATCCCCACGACGCCGGACTTGATGTCCAGCGTACCGCGCCCCCAAACATATCCGTCGGCAATTTCGCCGCTGAAAGGCGGGTAAGTCCAGCCGCCTTCTTCACTCTCATCCGCCGGAACAACATCCAGGTGCGAGGTGAGCATGATCGGTTTCAGGCTGGGGTCCTTCCCTTCCCAGGTGTAGAGCAGGCTGTATTCGTTGATGATCTCTCGTGTCAGCTTTGCATGCACCTGTGGATAAAGTGTCTGGAACAGGCGGTGCAGGCCCAGGAAAGCGTTGGTGTCGATTTTCGAAGGGTCATGGTAGGAGATGGTTTTGTATTGCACGGCCAGCCCCAAGCGTTCAGCCACTGACTTGCCGTCAACCTTGACAAAATCCTTTTTCTCAGCAGGCTTTTGCGCAGGTGAATACAGGACGGTTTTCAGCAAGATGAATGCGGCCAGGAAAACGACCAACACGCCCAGTCCAATTCCAATCGAGGTCAGTATCGTTCCAATCATATCTATTTCTCCTCAAGCAGTGATTGAGTCAGGATACAGTTTATACAATGATCCACTCAATATTGATCTGTCAGTTTATTTTATCGGGATGTCGTGATCCAGGAATGCCTTGCGGAAAGCTTCCTCAGAACCGGGTTCGCTGAAGGCTCGTTTGGGGACAAAGGGATAAACTCGCTGATCCGCTTTATAGATCAGGATGTATAAGCCTTTGGTATCCAGCAGCTTCTCAAAATTTTCCCAGGCCAGATCCGAACTGCGGTCATCCACCTTCATGTTTACATTCTCATCGCTCACGGTCAGGACCCGTTCTTTGCGAAGATATTCGTTCTTCTTAAAGGTCCCATTAAGCTGCAGCGGGATCAACAGGAAATAATAGACCAGATAAAACGCACCAACCACAAGTGAGACGAGGGCGACACTGTTCCAGGCGGGATTGCCAATGGAAGGTACCAGCAGCACAAGTACGGAACCGATCATGATGATCAGCGTGACAACCGCTAATACAATGAACATTGGGGTTTTATTTGCCAATGCTCGGGAAGCCGAGACATAGTCATTCTTTTCAGGGGAAAATCGAATTTGGAGAGATGATTCCATCATTTTTGCCTTTCACATATTTTTCTAATTTTACCACCAGCCATCTTTCGAAATCATGTTGATTATATTGGAAAACTGCTTGCCGTTCCAAGCTTGTATCTGGCATAATAGAATGGAACGAAATGATCCGGAGAAAAATATGACAGACAACCCCTCAATTGATCCATTCACGCCCGCCATTCATCTGATCTATGCACCATCGGATTTACAGCTTCCGACCGATGCTGAACTACTGGAAAGTCTGGCTTTCAGTGAGGATTTGCTGACATCTGAGATGGTTGAAATCAAACGCACCTTCGACAGCGCCGATCGTTTCCTGGCGGAAATCCGCTTCGGTGAACATCACATCCAGATGGCCGGCCTGCCGACCCCGCTGCCGCCGGATGTGGTGGATCGCACGATCCATGTCTCCCCCTGGCAGCCGCAGATCCGAGCTGCGATGCGCCAACACAGGTCCCACCTGAGTCTGGTCTATGCTGGGGATCACCCCGATCCGGTTGAGAAAATGATCGCGCTCTACCGGACGGCTTTTGCCTTTGAAAACGAAAACCTGCTGGGCGTGGTCAACGAGCAGGCCTGGACAGCCCATCCGCCTGCGGATTTCCTCAGCCCGGATCGGATCAGCAGCTATCGACACGAAATTCCCTTCATCCTCTGGGTGGGTTACGTCAAGTTTTTCCTGGACCCATCCCAATATTGGCTGGTGACGAAGGGTCACCAGATTTTCGACGTGCCCGACCTGGCCAGCCTGATCAGTGATCCGGCGGATGAAGAAGATACCATCAATCGATTCATCGATATCTTCTATTATTTATATGATAACGACGTGGATGTACTCGCCGGGGATACGCTGGAATTGGCTGCTTCGGGAGAGAAACTGCAGTTGGGCGAAGTGACCGAACATCCCGAGTGGCTGTTGGGGCCTTCCGGGACCCTGGTTATCAAACCTCTGATGGAATAATACCCGCCCGGGATTATTCCCCTAAATACTCGAAATCCTCAATGAATTGATATTGTTCTGGGGTTTCCACCGCGCCGGGGATTGATTTGCGGACCCAGGCGAACGCTTCCTTCCCATCATACCCAAATACGACCTTGGCAAGACAGGCTGCAAAGATCCCGGTCCGCCCTAACCCGGCATGGCAGTGCGCGGCGATTGTCTTCCCGGCCCGCGCAGCGGACAGCGTTTCAGTGAGCGCTTCCTGAACGACGCTTTCATCCGGGACGCCGTAGTCCGGAGCGGGCGCGTAGATCACACGCATCCCGGCCTCACGATATTCCGTCTGCAAGTCCCGGCCCGTCAGGTCCCGGATTTCTTCCCATGATGCTAACACGACCACAACCTCCACCCCCACCTCCCGATAACCCGGCATGACTTGATTCAAAGGGTCAAAGATCGGGCTGTAAGGCATGGGGCTGCGGTAAATTTGCCCCGGCTAATCCAAAAGGCAGGCGTGTGAGTTTTCCCAATGCATTCCTCTCGAATAATCCGAACTGGTCTTCATTATACTTGCTGGCAATTTCTCAATTGAGTTGATTTTCATAATTTTAATTGACTATAATGGCAGCAAGCCAATTGCCTAAGAAAGATCTGATCTCCGGGAGGGATGGATGAAGCTCATCAAACTCAATTGCGCAGCCTGCGGCGCGCCGATCTCAATGCCTGAAAACCTTGATCACCTGACCTGCTCCAACTGCGGGACGCATTTGGTGCTTGAACGCGGCGAAGGCTATTTCGCCCTCCAGGCCGCAGACCAGATCAGTGATGCTATCCACCAGTCCGGCCGCGGCACCCAGGACGCCATCCGGGAGGGCGCGGAATTAACCAACAAAGAGCTCAAACGGCTGCAATTGACCCAGGCCTATGGTAATGCGCAGAATGCGCTGAACGCGACCATGTCAGAACAGCGCGCCCTGACCCGCGGGCAGATGACCCCTGCGGCTGTCGCGCAGATGAACGCGCTGAACTTTCAGGAATGGACCCAATGGGAAGACATCCGTCGGGTCCAGATGCAAATGGATATCCTCGATGGCGGACCGATCGAACAATGCGATTTCTGCCTCCAAAGCCAAATCGACATGCTTGCACATTCGATCCTGATCATGAAGACCTGCCCACCTTCACCGGAAAACCAGGGCTTGATCCGGTCCCTGGAAGAAGAAAGAAAAATGTACCAGGAGATGCTGCTGGACCTGGGCTCTATCGAACGCCGCAAACAGATCCAATCCTTTGCAATTGAAAAACCCTTTTCAACGGATTTGAACGAATTGGTCGGGCAGCTCAAGCAGGTGAATGCCGACCTGGCCTTCCTTTCCCGTCAACAACCGGATGCACTCACCAACCGTTTAAAAGGAGAATTGACGAACCTTCAGGGCGAACTCTATCGGCATTACCACGACGAAATCTATCGCCAATGCTGGGGCGAGCTGAATCCCAACACACCACCTGCGGGAGACTTCCAGACGCTGTCCAGCCAGCTTGAGGCAACCCAGGCCACCAGCCGTTGGCTGTCAGCAGTCCCTGCGCCTAACCGCGCCGTCACCAAAGAGATCAGAAACCTGCAGCGCAGTGAAAAACGGATTGCCAAGATGCATGGTCAGGTCGGTGAATCCATTCGGGTGAAAGATGCGGTCAAGATGCTGCGCAACGGTCTGGCGGCTTTCGCCATCACCGCGCCTTTCAGCAGCAATCTCACGGAAGTCCGCGGCCAAATGGACACTTTTCAGCAGGACATCCGCAGCCTGAAGAGCCAGCCCGCCTCACCGGAGGTCCGCCAGGCGCAGCAGGAACTCAACAATCACTACCGGGGCTTCTACAACCATTGGGCCGCGCTGGAAAGGCAGGAAGTTGAAGGGATGCTCAAATCCGGCAATATCCTGCCGCCATTCAGCACCGATTTTGAGCAGGCAAATGCCGATTATGCCCTGGTGACGGAAGACGTGAAATATCTGCAGGAGCACCAATCAATCCCCGGCGTTAAGGCGCTCTACCAGCAAGCGACAGCGAAACAACGGGATCTTTATGGCCACTTGATGAAGCTGAAACAGGAATCGAGTAAACCCCCGGAAGAAACGAAATAATCGTTAGATATCTTGAGAAAAAGATTTATCTTGGCAGGCTGAACGTTCCCTCCAGAGTCTTTTTGCAGTTCAAAGACCGCCGCAACCGCATCCAGGTTCAGCGGTCCGTAGAGATGTGGGAATGACATACCCTCCCCCAACAAATCCTCATATTTGACCTCAGCTTCCAGTTCTTCTGTTGCGATACAAAGCAGCAGTAAATCTTCGAGATCTTTATAGAATGCATTGGCAACCCGCAACACCTGGTCAATCCGGGAGCAGTGAATGAAGCCCGTCTTCCGCCAGGCTTGCCGGTTCATAATGCCCCATTGAATTGTGCTGTTTCCCAGTCGTCCCTGGGCAAGATGTGGTAAACCACGTCGCCATGTCGCAGCACCATCAAGACGTAACGCGCCATTCCAGGGACGTCTCGCATCGGCCAAAAAACGGCATCCCACACATCAGTTATATCTTTCAGATATGTTTCACGAATCCCACTGACTTCCAAAGGGTCCTCGAACAGCGCACCTCCCGGAGGTTCCGCTAAACCAAAATCAGCTGCGAACTTATCTTCCACCAGGTGGGTCATCACGGCTTCAACCGCCAGCCGCTCTTGATCTTCCAACGCCACGAGCCAGGGGACCTGTTCAATCACAGACCGCCGGCAGGCTTCATGAAACCGTCTATTTCTATCTTCGAATTGATTGTCCATAACGTCATTATAGTCACTGCATAGGTCAAAAACAAATACCTTCATATCAAATTGACGTAAATTAATGTGATTTTCAACATGTCTATACCGGCTTCCCAAGAAAATCCCCTATGGTATAATTCCGCTGAAATACATCCTAACAAGCGTTGCTGGTCAAGGATGATTATTTACAAAGTGGAGTATAATCATCCACATAAAAAGACAAGAATTATCATTTTAGGAGGAAGTCAGATGAAGGTTATTGTAGATGAAGATCTGTGCCTGGGATGCGGAATTTGCGAAGGTTTGGCCCCCGAAGTTTTCAGCCTGGCCAATGAACCCTTTGCGGAAGTCTTAGTTGATCCCGTACCGGCTGAATATGAAGATGCTGTTCAGCAGGCCATGGAAGAATGCCCTGAAGAAGCGATCATAATCCAAGAGTAATTCTTCAATACAGGTCAATGAAATCATTGAGGCTGGTCGTTTACGATCGGCCTCTTTGTGTTTAAAGCAGTGAATGGGGAATTGGGAAGTAGGTATTAGGAATTAGGTATCAGGCATTAGGAAAACAAATTATAAAGATCATTGTCATGAATTCCATTCCTCTGGTGTTTCTAAATCATTAATTTAATTCTATAATTAAGATGAAAATTAGTGAATATAGTGAATTTTAGAAGATAATAGGCAGTTCCGATGAATAATATCGGTGAGCGAGGTGAAATGTGATGAAAATGAAAGAGCTATCCCAGGAACAACAAAACGAGCTGCTACAGACCTTGAAAGAACGCTTTGAAAAACACATGTCGCGTCATAAGGGATTGGTTTGGGAAAACGTGCAGGCGAAACTGGAAGCTCAGCCGAAGAAACTCTGGTCGCTCAACCAAATGGAACTGACCGGCGGTCAACCGGATGTCGTTGGTTATGAACAAGGAAGCGATGAATTTATTTTCTATGACTGCTCGCCGGAAAGCCCGGACGGCCGCAGGAGCCTATGCTATGACCGGGAAGCGTTGGAATCACGCAAGGCGCATAAACCTGAGAACAGCGTCATGGACCTGGCCTCCGAAATGGGGATTGCACTCCTGACCGAGGCCCAGTATCGCGCCCTGCAGAAAATCGGTGAATTCGATCTGAAAACTTCAAGCTGGGTGCTGACCCCACCTAATATGCGGGCGCTTGGCGGCGCGCTGTTCTGTGACCGGCGTTTCGACACCGTCTTCACCTACCACAACGGCGCGGATTCCTATTACAGCGCTCGCGGTTTCCGCGGTTCTCTGCGGGTTTAAGCGCTCAATCCCCAATCCCTGATTCCTAATACCCAGTACCTAATACCTAATCCCTAATTCCTGATACCTAATTCCTAATCCCTTTCCTTTCACATTTCCGGCCTGAACAGCCCCATTGCCACCGCCCGGGCGACCAGCTGCTGGATATTATGCGCTTCCAGTCGGACCTTCATATTCGCCACATAACCGCGGATCGTGCGTGGACGCAGCCCCAGCTTGATGGCGATCTGTGCGGTGGTCAGTCCCTCCCCCAACAGCACCAGCACTTCCTGTTCACGCCGGCTCAGCTTCGGCAGGTCCTCCTGCTTGACAGGTGCGCTGTGCGTCACCACGACCACATCACCCTGCTGGCGGGCATAGAGCGGACCGCTTTCATCCGGCAAATAATTTTCCCAGCGCCCCTGGTTGACGGCCCGAACGATCCGCTCGGGTGGTGCGTTCACATCCAATACGCCAAAGGCGTCCGGTTCCTTGAAGATCAATACCCTTGTCATTACCGATAACCTCCTGAGTGTCATGCCCTTTGCTGACAATGCAAACTCAGCCCCTAATAGTTAGAACGTATGTTCTAATCATAAAGGCTTGGTGGGTATTTTGTCAAGCGTTTTTGGTTAAGAAATGGAAATTTCAGGCCGTTTCGCTTCGCGCCCATGCAGCCACCAGAACGCCATCACCGCCAACGCGCCGATGACCACCCCACCGAACCAGGGTGCCTTAATCCCGAACCGGTCGCTGAGCAGGCCGCCCATCACCGGGCTGATCCCTGAGGCAATGTTCCAGGTCAGCCCATAAAGGCTCATGTAGCGCCCGCGTTTATCCACCGGCGCCAGGTTGGCCGCGGTCGCGCTGGCCGTGGGCACCACGATCAGCTCGCCCAGCGTCAATACCACCATCGCGATCCAGAACCCCCAGAAGCCTTCCGCCAGGGCAATCAACAGCGGCGCGAAAATATAAAAGAACGATCCCCAGCGCATCACCTTCAGCGCAGGATATCGTTTGGTGAAGCGGGTGACCAGCACCTGCAGAAAGACCACCATCAGCGCGTTGGTGGTCGGCATCCAGCCGTAGAGCCGCTCGCTGATGCCGTATTCGGTCTTCACGTAAACGGAAAGCAAAACCCAGATCAGGGCGGCCGTCATCTGCACCAGCGTGAACGCGCCCACCAACCCGATGAAAGGTTTATCCTGCAGCGCCTGCCAGTACCCCCGCAGTTGGTCTTTGAGCGTGGATTTTTCCGCAGTGACTTCCGGCGGGATCGTTTCATGGGCGAAGAACAGCAGCATCAAGCCGTAGAGGATCATCCCGGCTGCCGCGCCGTACAGCCCGATGTTATAGGACTGCGCCAGCACAAACCCGCCCACTGCCGGCCCGGTCGCCACGCCGATGTTGCGCGCCATCCGCAGCAGCGCGAAAGCATCCGCCCGTTCGCCCTCATGGAAAAGGTCCGCCAGCATGGCGTCGGTACCCACCCGGTAGATCGGCGAGAACAGCCCGCTGGCCCCCAGGATCAACGCGAACGCGCCGTAGGAATCCGCACGGCTGAGCAGGAAGTAGCACAATCCATTCCCGATCAGCCCCACCACCATCACGCCCTTACGTCCCAGCCGGTCCACGATCGGCCCCGACACAATGGAGGAGATCAACCCCGCGGCCGCGTTGATCGTCATCAGGCTGGCGATCGCCGCCAGCGGCAGCGAAAGCGACTCGCTGACGTAGATCATCAGGAACGGCCAGATCATGGTCGCCCCCAGGGTGGAGAGGATCATCCCCGCGAACATCAGCCAGAATTGGCGCGGATAATGGGAAAAATCGGTCCTGAAGCGTTTGAACATGGATGAAATTATATC
>CAVVHL010000020.1:0-10883 GCA_963748065.1 uncultured Chloroflexia bacterium
GAATGCCCGTTACATCACGCCGAACAGATAGCCAACATGTTTACGGACCATCAGGGATTCGTCCACGACATCGTAGCCGTCAACGGTTGCAGTCCCGGAAGTCGGGGGCATAAACCCGGTCAGGATTCGCATCGTGGTGGTTTTGCCTGCGCCGTTTGGGCCAAGAAAGCCAAGAACTTCACCCTGTTCTGCGGTGAAGTTCAAATCTTCAATAGCGCGGTGAACCCCATAATCTTTCGTTAGATTTCGAACTGTGATCATAAGTTCTCCCAAGCGATTTTTAGTTAATCAAAACCCACATCCATTATATATAACATGCTTAACCGCAAAGTCAAGCTATCCCAAGTCAATGAGAACGGATGTCGTCACTTGAGCGATTTTAGGCTATAGTTATTTAGATTTGATTAATTTTCAACGTGGTCAGGTTTCCAAGAATTACCAAAATTGACCAACATATCCCGGACTGGTAAAATTTCACAGAACGGAATCAAAGATGAAGAAACGATATCGCAAAATCTCAATTTCACAATACCTGGTTGTTAGTCTAGCGATCCTGGTCGCCATCGGGTTAGGTTTTTTAAGCACTGTCATTATGCGTCAGGTTCCTTTTGAGGATCATTTTGTGATTCCATGGTCCGCGGGGAGAGTATGGCTATTGGATGGCGGCGATCCTTATTCCGACCAGGTCATCCAACTTGCCGATCAAACTTTAGTTAATTCCGCCTATCAAGGACAGCTTCCAACGAAATCTGTGCTCAAAGATCCCATCATGAACCTGATTTTTACGATCCCATTCAGCCTGCTCCCTTATGAGGTCAGCCGCGCTGTTTGGGTGGTGGTCGTTTTCGCTAGTATTGGGTTGATTGGGTTCTTTGCGCTGAAATTATCGGGTTGGAAAGTCTCCATGTATGAAAGCGGCGGGACCATCCTGCTGCTTGCAGCCTGGTTCTCAAGCATACAGGCTGCTCTGATGGGATTACTTTCTCCAATCGTGATACTTCTCATTCTTGCGGCAATTTATGCAATCCTTAAAAAAGCAGGATACACTTGCCGGTTTTCTCCTAGCACTCACCTTTGGCTCTTGGCAGGTTTCAATACTATTGCTTCTATTACTTGTGATATGGAGCATCACTCGCAGGCGATGGCAGATATTGATTGCTTATTTTGCCGGCTTGGCTTTCCTTTGGGCGATCACTTTGATCCTATTACCCTCCTGGCCGTTGGATTGGCTGGGCGTCATGATTGGGAATTACTCAGGTTTCTCCTGGATTCATACCCCTTTAATCTATCTGGCAAAACAATTACCCGGTATCGGAAATTATCTTTCAATTGGTCTTCATGCCGGGTTCGGGATCTATCTGATCGTCCTGTTCATCTCGATCATGGGTAAAACGGGTCGGGAATTCACTTGGAAGATATTAGCTTTCCTGGTCCTCGTTTATATGTTCGATGTTGAGGCTAACATTCACCAGGTATATCTGGTTTTGCCCGCGATCTTTCTTGTATTCAGATTCTGGGCGGAACGCTGGAAGCTGGTTGGTCACGTACTTTCGTTAGCCCTAATCGTCTTGACCACTGCTGGATCCTGGTTATTAGCGGGACCGCAGTTTTCTCTGACCGATTCGATTGGGTTTGGCGTTTATATCGTCGGTCTACCGCTGTTAGCCTTTGCCGGAATGGTCTCGATACGCTGGTGGGCCCTCAAGGTCCCACAGTTGCCTTTTGAAAGGCAGTAAATTCGCATTTATCTGAATATACAACGAAAAAATTATGCTATACTTTGAGGGATTTGCGTCCAAGACAGGGGCAACATTCTTGTTTTATGCATGTTGCATAGATTAATTATATTTTTTTAGAGGAGATAATCATGAAGAAACGAATTGGTGTTCTGACCGGTGGTGGGGATGTTCCCGGCTTGAATCCCGCGATGAAAGAAGTTGTCCTGAATGCGTTGGAAGATGATTATGAAGTTTTAGGGATCCGCAGGGGCTGGGGCGGTTTGCTTTGGTATGATCTGGACGAACCATCTACCCATGATTACTATATTTACCAGCTTGACCGCAATAGTGTGCGTCGAATCGATCGTACCGGCGGTACTTTCCTGCACACCTCGCGCACGAACCCTCAAAAGGTCAAGCAAGATGACATCCCTGGCTTCTTAAAAGAATCCTCCCTGGGCAAACCCATTGATGACCAGGGGACAATGGATTACACAGATCATGTTCTGAGTGTCCTCGATCATTTGGGAATCGATGCCCTGGTATCAATTGGCGGCGATGATACGCTCAGCTATAGTGTTCGGCTCAACAAAGAGGGTTTCCCTGTTGTAGCCATTCCGAAAACGATGGATAACGACGTGAACGGTACGGATTACTGCATCGGTTTTTCCACTGCCGTGACCCGCTCCGTAGATGCGATTACCCAACTGCGAACTTCAGTCGGCTCACACGAGCGGATCGGCGTCTTTGAGCTTTTCGGACGTAATTCCGGTGAGACCAGCCTGATCAGCGCCTATTTGGCGTATGTTGACCGGGCACTTATATCTGAAGTGCCTTTCAATATGGAAAAACTGGCTGATTTCCTGCTTGAAGACAAACGAAATTGTCCTTCGAATTACGCCATCCTGACCGTGTCCGAAGGTGCGACCTTTGAAGGTGGCGATATCATCGAGACCGGTCCTGAAGACGCTTTCGGCCATCGCAAACTTGGTGGGATCGGCGAAATGATTTCTGAAGAGATCAAACAGCTCACCGGTCAGCATATCATGTATCAAAAATTCGGCTATGTCATGCGTTCCGGCGCCCCGGATTCACTGGATCGAATGGTTGCAATGGCTTATGGCAATTTGGCGATGCAGCTTATCCAGCGTGAAGAATACGGTAAATTGGTTGCGCTGCAAGGCGGTAAATATACAACAGTACCGGTTGAGACAGTTTTGGCAGGTAAAAAACATGTCGATGTCGAAGCTTACTATGATAAGGAAAACTATAAACCCAAAGTCAAGAATTTCCTTGGCGTCCCAATGTTCCTGACCTAAAAAACCACAATAACAGCCCGTGGAAATCACTTCACGGGCTGTTTTCTTTTCAGGAGAATGATTTATGTCAGAGCGTGATCAGGGTTTTAATCCCGACCGGTTTGTTGTCATTCCAAGGACCTTGATCTTTATCTTTGATGAAGATCGGGTTCTGTTGCTGAAAGGCGCGGATGATAAAAATATCTGGGCGAATAAATATAATGGGGTTGGTGGACATGTTGAGGCCGGCGAAGACATCCTGGAATCAGCCGCACGGGAACTTTTCGAGGAAACCGGTATCACGAATGTCGCCCTCCGTCTTTGCGGTCAGGTGATGATTTCGCTCAAGCTCATCACGGCATTGCCCTATTCATCTTCACTGGCGTGTATAGAGGGGAAACCCTGAAACCTTCGTACCGAAGGTGAATTGGAATGGGTTGCTCTGGATCAATTAGAAAATTATCCGGTTGTTGAAGATCTGCCGGTCTTACTGGATCACATTCAAAACAATAAGTTGGGAGAGCAAATATTTTACGGCAAATACCATTATGATGATGCCGGCAAGCTGGTGATGTCATTCAGGTGAAATTCGTTCATAGAAAATCAGCCGGGTATCGCCATAATCCCTTTGCTCAATTTCATTGAAATTCGTATAGTCAATGCTTAAATCGTATTCCTTCGGATGGATTTGGACGATCACTTTACCGTCCTTCGTTATCCAGTCGGGTTTGGCATCAAGTGTTTGCATTGCTTTGACCCAAATCCCCAAATATTGGGGCGGTGCGACGTAGACGACATCGAAGGGTTGTGCAATCTCCCCGTTCAAATAAGTAAAAGCGTCCATCTTTTTTACCGTTGCGTAGTCCCCCAATTTAGTTGCTTCCAGGTTCTGCTGGATAATTTTATATGCTCGGAAGTTGATTTCAATAAAGGTTACTGAATTTGCGCCGCGGGATAATGCTTCAATTCCTACCGCACCAGTGCCGCCAAAGAGGTCCAGCCAATCCGTGTCATAAACATCCGTCCCAAGGATGTTGAACAACGCTTCCTTGACACGGTCCGTGATCGGGCGAGTTGATTTGCCAGGGACGCTCGCCAGCTTCACGCTTTTTGCAGACCCTGAGATGACGCGCATCAGGCCAATTCCTCGACAACTTCCCGGGCAGCCATGATGTTGCCGTAGGGTGTATTCAAGGGAATAACACAGCCGGTTCCCAGGATCAGGCGTTTTCCTCCGGTCTGTTGAAATGCTTCATGAGCTTCCTGTTTGACCTTTTCCGGAGTCCCGAGGACGAAACTTTCTATCCGACTGATACCACCACAGACCGTCCCGGGGAATTTCTGCAGTCCCTCTGAAAGGGAGGGCTTGGTTTCACGGTCATGCCAGTTCATGATCTGCACCGGATAATCTGCCAGCAAGTCGAACATGATATCATCGCCATGCAGGTGAGCCATATTGGCCCAGAGATCACCAGCAGCTTCCAGGATTGGCAGGTCGTACGTTCGGCCGAATTCGGCATACTCTTCTTCCGTCAGGATCTGGTACGAAGCGTGCTGAATTGCAAGGAAGATGCCGGAAATTCCGAGCTCTTTGGCTGCTTCAATGAAGCGGAGGGCTGTCTCGGTGATCGTTTTCAAGCCGGCATGCAGCTCATCTGGGTATTCCCGAATGTGAACGGAAACCTGCTTGGGTCCGACAAGGTTCTTGACCTGTGAAAGCGGATTGAAAATTGTTTGAAGATATGGCACATCCGTACCGAATAACTCCTGAAGATTAGCAAGACATTTGAGCTGCCTGCCCAGGTAACCTTTGTGTGGGTCCAGCGGTTTGAGCTTCAGCCAATCTTCCGGTGTGTGTATGGCGCGTTGTGTATAAATCCGCGTGCCTTCATCGTTACCCAGCCATTCATCCTTCACGCCCCAATCCTTGATGGCGAAGGAGGAAGGGGGCATGACTTTAATCAGGTCGAAATCGAATTGCTGCTGATAGGCGACGGTCGCTTTCGCCAGCAGGTCGCCATCCAGATCATCCACCGGGAAGTGATGCCAAAGTGCGACCGGCAAACGGTCCGGTTTATTCCCTGAGAGTGTGACTTCTAAACGATGGCGATGAGAGGTGGTCATGATTTACTGCTCCTTTTTTTCGGACATTTGACTGACTTGCTCAGGTTCTTTTCGGTTGATCTCAACCGGAACGTCCGAATAAGTCCAATATCGATTAGCAAAAAAGTTCCAGAGCATCACAATTGCGATTACGATCGCCAGGGCGAGGTTCTGGCTGATGACTTCGTTTGAAAGAGGTAAGTTAAAATCGAACCTTTCCAATGAATTAAGTATCAGTTTATTCAGCCAGGGAATCAAGGAAGTCCGAACGGCAATCCCGACCAGGTTGATCAAGAAGAATTGGATCAATTGGTGGTGCGCAGCTTTGGAACGAGAATCCGGATAGGTCCAATAACGGTTCCAGAGAAAATTATTGAAAACAGCTAGCGTGAACGAAATAGCCTGAGCCCATACCAACGGTACATTGAAGACCAGGCGCATCAGGTTCATGATACCGAAATCAACCACCGTCCCCGTAACACCGACAAAGGCGAATTTCAGGAAACGAATGCGTTCTTGTTTGCTGCTGAAAATGCTCATATCCCCATTGTTTCTTTGAAGTATGGGATGGTTTTTTTCAATCCTTCTGTAAAACTCACTTTGGGTTCCCATCCCAGAATTTCTTTCGCTCTGGAAATATCAGGCTGCCTGCGCTGCGGGTCGTTGCTCAGGCGCTTCGCCATTTTGGAGACCGTGCCGGCTTCATTGCCGATGATGTCGTTGATCAGAAGCGCCGAAATCAAGGATCGTTGTCTCAACCGGGTTACCGATATTGACGGGTTCGTGGAAATCACTCATCATCAACCGGTAAATTCCCTCGATCAGGTCAGTGACATAACAGAAGCTGCGAGTTTGCATCCCGTCGCCATAGATGGTAAGGGGTTCGCCGCGTAGAGACTGCTGGATGAAGTTCGGCACCGCGCGTCCATCATCCAGGCGCATCCGCGGACCATAAGTGTTAAAAATCCGGACGATACGGGTATCAATTTCATGGAACCGGTGGTAGGCCATCGTCAGGGCCTCTGCAAAGCGCTTGGCCTCATCATAGACCGAACAAGTCCCGATTGGGTCCACATTGCCGTAGTATGTTTCTTTCTGGGGGTGTTCCAATGGGTCGCCGTAAATTTCGCTGGTCGATGCCAGCAGGAATTTAGCGTTATACGCCCGAGCGACGCCTAATGAGTTATGCGTGCCCAGCGCACCGGCCTTCATGGTCTGGATCGGTAAGTTGGGATATCCAAGCGGGGAGGTGGGATTCGGGCTGGCAGGAGAAGCGAAGTGGACAACGTAATCGATGCTGCCGGGGACGAAAATGAAATTTGACACATCATGACGGACGAAATTGAAGTTCGGATTTCCGGCGAGATGAGCGAGGTTCTGCTTGTTTCCAGTAATGAAATTATCCATGCCGATCACTTCATGACCTTCTTCAATCAATCGGTCGGTGAGGTGTGAACCTAAAAATCCGGCAGCGCCTGTGACTAGAAATCGCATTTATTTCTCCTGTCAATCTTCAAATTTGATGACCGCATGCCAATTTTACCAGACAGGTGCATAAACGGCGGAGATTAATAATGGAGTATAATCATTTAGCTTTCAAACAGAACAAGAATGAATTATGACCGAAGAAATAAAAAAACTTTCAACCTTATGCGCCAAAATTGAGGCCATGCTTTTTGTCTCTTCCGGATTGGTGAGTGCCGGGCAGATTGCGAAGGCCCTGGAATTGACCGATTCGGAAGCTGAAAATGCGATTTCGGCTTTGGAGAGCTCATTATAAAGAATATGGGCATGGTTTGCGGCTGATGCGAGTGAAATCCAGGGTGCAGTTAACTACTTCGCCTGATTTCAGTGAAATTCTGGAGACTTTCCTCGGATTAGAAGCGACCAGTACACTCTCGCAGGCAGCTCTCGAAACATTGGCGATCATCGCATACAAGCAGCCTGTCACCCGACCAGAAGTTGACGTCATCCGTGGTGTCAACAGCGATGCTGTGATGCGGACTTTAATGTCCAAGGGGTTGATTGAAGAACTTGGACGTGCGGATACGCCTGGTCGACCGATCTATTATGGGACCTCACCAGAATTCCTGCAGTATTTTGGCTTGGAAAGCCTGGACGCGCTGCCCTTTATTGATTTTGAAGCCTTGGAAGAAGTTCAAAACGGGAATGAACCCCAGGAAGTCTTGAAAACCTAATGGCTAAAGAACGTGTACAAAAGATCCTCTCTCGGGCAGGGTTTGGTTCTCGCCGCGCCTGTGAAGCGATGATCGATGACGGACGTGTGACCGTCAATGGTAAGAAGATCAAGCTTGGTGACCAGGCGGACCCTAAGACGGATGAAATTCAGTTGGATGGTAAGCCGGTGGGGAAAGCTCAGAAGAAGGTTTACATCGCCATCAACAAACCGAAGAATATGCTTTCATTGGACCAACCCGACGATCCACGTCCTTCGATCTTTGATATCGTCAAGGATCAGCGTCATCTTTATCCGGTGGGTCGGCTGGATTTCGACAGTGAAGGTCTGGTCTTGTTGACCAATGACGGCGAGCTGGCAAACCGGCTGTCTCATCCGCGGTACGAACATGACAAGGAATATGAAGTCCGGGTGACGCGTAAACCTGATGATGAGCAGTTGAAAATCCTGCGGCGAGGGATTGTACTCGAAGATGGTTACCGGACACTCCCCGCGGAAGTCGAAGTGAAAACCTTTACCAAGAACGGAGCCTGGCTGCGGATGGTGCTGCGAGAGGGGAAAAACAGACAGATCCGCCGGATGGGCACTCGCATCAACTTGCCCGTCAGACAGATCCGTCGTGTACGAATTGGACCGTTGGAATTGGGGAAACTCCAACCCGGCAATTTCCGGTATTTGAAACCTGATGAGATCCAGGCATTAAAGAAATACGCCGGCCTCACATAGAGCGGTAGGTTATTTTCCTCCGAAAGCCTCATTAAGCTTTGCGATTTGTGCAGAGGTCAATTCATCCTCCGATTTACGATCCACTTTTCGGATGGACCGGCGCAAGGCAGGAAGTTCAACCAGGGGTTCCGGCGCGTTTGAAACATCACCGATTTTAGCGTTCGGATTAAGCGAAACCAAAATACTTTGGATTGGGGGCATCTCATTCTCGGGGAGAGATTCTTCCAGGAATTTCCTGATCTCTTTTTCATTTGTGGCGATATCCGCTGCGGGACGGCCAAGATTTTCCTGTCCGAAAAGCTTCAGCAGGAAAGGGCCACCTTTCTGGCGCCATTTTTTATCATAGGAAATTTCGCCGCTTGCGGATATCGGGATCGGAATCCAAAGTCCTGACGGGCCGACCAGCAGCATCGACACTGGCGTGCTGTATACATAAAAAGTATAATCTTTGGGGAGCTTCTCCAGGTTGTCGGCGATCAATTCGTCAAAACGGGGGCTGCGACCGAAACGAGACACAAAATATGTGCTGATTTGAGCGACAATAAACCCGACGATCAGAGCGACGAATGAAAGCAGCGTCTTGGTCGGCGTGGGGTTGAAACTCAGGATCAGACCAACAGCCAGGATTGCTATCCCTGCAAACGAGGTGACTTTACCGATTGTGCTGTTGCGTTTGATCAATTTGTCATTTCTTACAATATCCATGTTGTTCCTCTTCTTATTCCTTTATACTTTCTGAAATAGCGGTTCGTAATTCTTCGAGAAGGTGATTATCGACCGCTTGTTTGGCTGCTCGAACAGCGCTGACCATCGCCCGTGCATCGGACCGGCCATGACCGACGAAAACCATCGCATCAATACCCAGGAGCGGCGCGGCACCGATCTCTGCGGGATCCAGCATCTTGCGGATCTTGCCAAAAGCCGGTTTTGCAAGCAGCGCACCCATCTTGGTGCGGAAGGATGACATCAGTTCTTCTTTCAGGATGTCGATGATCAATTTCGCGACTGCTTCGGTTGATTTGAGCAACACGTTCCCGGTGAAACCGTCTGTGACAACCACATCGGCCATCCCGCCAAACAACTCTTTCCCTTCGACATTGCCGATGAAGTTCAAGCTACTATCCTCCAGAAGGGGGAATGTTTCCCGGACGAGATCGTTGCCTTTGCCCTCTTCTTCACCATTGGCAAGCAGGCCGATCCGGGGATTTTCGACTCCGAGCATGGTACGTGAATAGATCCTACCCATGATGGCGAACTGGACCAGGAATTCGGGCCGGCATTCCGCATTCGCACCGATATCCAGCACAACCGCCTTGCCATCCTTGACTGGGAAAACGGCACATAAGGAGGGACGGATGACGCCTTTGATATCACCGAATGTCTTTTTGGCATAATACATCGCCATCCCGGTATTCCCGGCGGTCACAAATGCATCCGCCTCACCGGCTTTGACCAATTCCATACCCACTCGCATGGAGTTCTGCTTCTTGGCACGGGCTTCGACGATGTGGTCACTCATATCCAGGGCTTCGGGCGCATGAATGACTTTGACCTTGGAACGGTCTCCCGGAATCGCAGCTAGTTTCTTCTTCAGCTCTTCTTCGGGGCCGACCAGCAAGATCTGCTCATTATACAGATTCGAAGCCGTTACCGCTGCTTCAACTTCAGGATCAGGACGGGCATCGCTGCCCATGGCATCCAAGACGATAGCCATTTTAATGCTCCTTTTTAGTAAATAGATAATTGCTTGACAACCAAATCATCTCAGATATAATTACTCTGCTCAAGCGCTGGTGCTGGAACTGGCAGACAGGCGTGGTTGAGGGCCACGTGCCGCTGAGGCGTGAGGGTTCGACTCCCTCCCAGCGCATTGAACGACACAAGCACAGAAAACGTGCTTGTTTTCGTTTAAAGTCGCCTATGGAAATACCCGAGATAGCCAGGTTAATGGGTTGACAGGTATATTCCCGATGTTGATCTCAAAGTGCAGGTGCGGGCCAGCGGAACGGCCAGTATCGCCGACCAGACCGATAATGTCACCCGGCTGTACCATATCACCAACTTCGACATTAAATTCAGACAAATGCGCGAAACCGGAATAAACACCCCAACCATGATCGATGTAGACGGCGTTCCCTTTGATAGGGAGCTGTTCGGCCACGATCACTTTCCCTGCTGCCGGGGCATAGATATTCAAGTTCGGTGCGCACACCTTGAAGTCCAGACCAGTGTGATAGAAGAAAAGCGTGCCGTCGTTATAATTTCGGTCGGGGCCGAACGTGCTGCCCAGGCAGGGTTCGTCAATCGGGTACTGGAACTGGCCGTCCCAATAACGTTCCGGGGTACCGATGGTCAGGATTTCCTTTAGGAATTCATCCTCAAAATCAATCTCATCAGCGGTCAAACCGTTGGAGACATAAACATATTCATTACCGTAATCCACATCCGCTAGCAACACCAACTGTTCGAATGTCTGGCTCGTACCGTCCGGCAGTGTTGTGGTCAGTTCCAGGGGGTAAGGGCCAATCTGTTCCTGTGCATGGATCCCGAGGAAGCTGAAATATTGCTGCCCATCATCCGTGAAGAAAGTCAGGGGTCGCCGTTGAACGAACCAGAAAAAGTCTCTCCGCTCACCGATTTAAGGCCAATTTCCAGGGTTTCACCCTGCAGGATCGGCATGGGATCAATCATCAAGTTCGTCAGCCCCGGCAGTGATGCGCTTTCAGGGATAACATCTGAAGCAGCATAAAGAATATCACCGGGTACCATATCCCATGTGCCGGTAAGCTGGTTCTGCTGCGCTACGATCCAGGGAGATTCTCCGGTACGGATAGCGGCTTC
>CAVVHL010000021.1:0-69933 GCA_963748065.1 uncultured Chloroflexia bacterium
AACGACCTCAAGCCGGATCAACCTTCCTTTACAAACCTTTCTAAATTGGATAAAATAGACAATAACGCTATTTTCTATCCGATACGTAGAAAAATCAGCACACGCGTATCGTGATGCAAAAAAATTGAAAACACTGCACCGTATTATTTCACATTAGAAGAAAATTCTATTCGACGTCGATAGAGAGAGAATGAATATGCAAATTACCCGACAGGCAGACTACGCTTTACGTGCGATGTTATATCTTGCAAGGCTGGACGCGAACCAGCGAGCAGCTACCAGCCAGATCGCTGAAGAGCAGGAAATTCCACCTTCATTCCTGGCGAAGATCATCTCCCAGCTTTCAATCGCCGGGTTGATCCACACCTCGCGGGGCGCACGAGGCGGCGTCTCGCTGGCCCGTAAACCCGAAGACGTCTCCCTGCTGGATGTGGTCGAAGCCATCGATGGCCCGATCACCCTGAACGAGTGCACCCAGGATCCGGACCTTTGCACCTTTGGCGATTCCTGCCCGCTGCATGAGGTCTGGTGTGAGACCCAGGCGGACCTGGTCCGCAAGCTGCGCGATTCAACCTTTGATAAATTGCTCAAACGGGAAGAACTTAAAGCAAAATAACATCTTCCTGCCAGAACTGTTCTTCAAAAAATATTTCCCCACTCCTGCAATGAAACCAATCAGAGCCGGGAGTGGGTTTTTATAAATTCGGACCTGTTTCGCCGTTTGGACGCATCTGCGCATGAGTTATTATATTGTCGGACTGCTCACTTTCCTCATCCTGGCAATCGCCTATCTACTGAGCCGTCTGCTCACAAATAAGCAATGCGACTCCTCCGAACCCGTCACTGAAAGCGAATATGAAAGACAGTACCTGGACTTGATGGATGGGATCAGAGCCCTGGAAGAAAAGCTGAACAAACACCCCGCTTCAAAACGTCTGCAGCTCCAACTCGAGACGAAACGACAACAAGCGAAATATCTGCAGAGCTTAATGGTTCCCACTTTCCCGGATGAAGTCCCCGATATATACCAGACGGCTGAAGAATTTAATCGGGTGCAATCCTGGCTGGCCTGGCGATCCTCACACACGGAAGCATATCTTTGTCCCAACTGTAACATTTCCGTCCAGGCGGGGGATAAATTCTGCGCCCGCTGCGGCCGTCCCCTGCAAGAAAAACCGCGGAACTGATCTGAACCCGCTCAAGTGCAATATAATAAAGCAATGATGCCTGAAAATGCCGATCCAACCCCGGCAAAGATCGTGGTGCGGGGACTTTCTAAAAAATACCATTATCAGCCCGTTCTGGATAATTTATCTCTATCCATTGAAGATGGAGACCTCTGCGTCCTGGTCGGTGCGAACGGTGCGGGGAAGACCACTCTGCTGCGGATTATCGCCTCATTTGTCCGGCCGGATGCCGGTGAGGTGATCGTTGGGGATGCTTACATCGGTGCATCCGCTGCTGCCCGCCGCCAGATCGGCTATCTCGGTCATCAATCCCTGTTCTACAGCGACCTGAACGCGGTCGAGAACCTGTCCCATTATGCACGTTTATATCAATTGAACGACATTCCGGCCATCGTTTCCGGCAGCATTGAAGCGGTCGGGTTGACGCCCCACCGGCACAAACCCGTCCGCACCTATTCCCGCGGGATGCAGCAGCGCCTTTCCATCGCCCGAACCCTGCTGCACGACCCATCCGTCCTGCTGCTGGATGAACCCTACACCGGCCTCGATAAGGAAGCGGCGGCTTTCCTCGATGAACGGCTGCGTCAGTTACGCCAGCCGGGGCGCGCCATCCTGATCGCCGCACACCATCCCGCCCGCCTGCTGCCGATCGCCAGTCACGTTGCCTGGCTCAAAGATGGCCGGATCGCTGAGCATCTCCCTGTCGATCGCCTGGACGATTCTACCCGAACTCCGGGATTATCTGCAGGAGGCGCAATGAACGGGTTCGGCCGCTACCTGCATGGCATCTGGACCGTCTTCCGTAAAGATATTCAGGTGGAATGGCGCGGACGCCAGGGCGTCCCCGTGATGCTGGTTTTCGCCCTGCTGATCGTGTTCCTGTTCAATTTCGCCTTGCAGCTCACACCCGACCTGCAAGCCGGGTTGGCCGCCGGGCTGCTTTGGGTATCGCTGGCTTTCGCCTCCACCCTGGGCCTGAACCGCAGCGTGAGCCTGGAGCGGGAGAACAACGCCCTGGACGGACTCCTGCTGGCGCCTGTCGATCGTTCGGCGATCTTTTTCGGCAAAATGCTCAGTAACCTGGTCTTCACTTCATTGGTAGCGCTGGTTCTGCTGCCTGTGTTCAGCCTGTTCTACAAGCAAAACATGCTTAACCCGACTCTGCTGTTGGTGGTCCTGCTTGGCCTGGGTGCTTATACCAGCCTGGGCACACTGCTGGCCGCGCTCAGCATCCAGACCCGCACCCGCGACGTCCTGCTGCCGGTGCTGCTCTACCCCCTGGCCCTGCCGATCCTGATCGCGGCGGTGGAAGTCAGCCGCGGGGTTCTGGCCGGGCAGACCCTCGGCGATCTGCGGTCGTGGCTCTACCTGCTGGCGGCCTGCAACATCCTCTTCCTGGCAGCCGGGTTGATGTTCTTCGAAACCATTCTGGAGGAATAATTTGTCTAAAAAACATCCGCTCCTGATCGTGTTGGATATCCTCTCCCTGCTGTTGGTGCCGGGCGCGCTGGCCCTGATCCTGTTCTACACCCCGGTGGAAGCGCAGATGGGCGCGGTGCAAAAGGTCTTCTACTTCCACGTCGCCGCAGCCTGGGCCGGGATGCTGAGTTTCGTCGTTGCCGCGGTGGGCGGCGCGCTCTACCTGATCAAACGGCAAATGCGTTACGATTGGCTCTCCCTGTCAGCCGTGGAGGTTGGGCTGGTATTTGGCCTTGCAGCGATCCTCAGCGGGATGATCTGGGCGCATCCGATCTGGAATACCTGGTGGGTCTGGGAACCGCGGCTCACCACAACCGCTATCATGGAACTGATCTATCTGGCCTATTTCATCCTGCGCAGTGCACTGAACTCACCCGAATCCAAGGCCCGTCTGGGGGCGGTCTTCGCCATCCTCAGCGTGATCACCGTTCCTCTGACCTTCTTCTCGATCCGGCTCTACCGCACGATCCATCCGGTGGTCTTCGCTGCCGGCGGCGAGTCAGCCTTCAGCATGTCCCCCCGGATGCTGCTGGCTTTCTTCACCAGCCTGGGGGTCTTCACCGTGCTGCTGGCCGACCTGATCTGGAACCGGACCCGGCTGGCCGGGCTGCAATCCAAAATTCAGCAGGAGGGAAAATAACCGATGACACCCGATACCTTCTCCGATATGGTCTTTGGCTTTTCCGTCCTGATCGGGATTTTACTGGTCTTACAGCCTTTCCCTGCTCATCCGCATACAGCTCGCCAAACGACGCTACCAAAAACACGATTAAAAATCGCCCTTTTGCCTGCCCGCTAACAGAAATCAGACGTTTTGTTAACGATCTTCTATGACTCCCTTAGTATCCTCATACTTAGGTATTAAAGAACGAAAACAAAGGAGATCATATTATGGCAAAGATAATTGGTATTGACCTGGGGACAACAAACAGCGTCGTCTCTGTCGTTGAAGGTGGCAGTGCCACCGTTATTCCGACCGCAGAAGGTTCACGCTTGCTCCCCTCTGTTGTTGCATTTACAAAAAACGGCGAACGTCTGGTGGGCATCCCCGCCAAGCGGCAAGCTGTGGTTAACTCTGAAAATACCGTCTCGTCCATCAAACGTTTCATGGGCCGGCGTTACGACGAAGTGAAAGCCGAACGCGAAATGGTGCCCTACGAAGTGGTTGCAGGACCGGCAGGTGATGCACGGGTGCACATCCCGATCGTTGACAAGACCTACACCCCACAGGAAATTTCCGCCATGATCCTTGAAAAACTCAAGGCAGATGCGGAAGCTTACCTCGGCGAACCGATCAGCAAGGCCGTCATCACCGTCCCGGCATATTTCAATGACAGCCAGCGTCAGGCAACCAAGGACGCCGGCAAGATCGCC
The DNA here is from genome assembly GCA_963748065.1 of uncultured Chloroflexia bacterium. Classification (GTDB taxonomy): domain Bacteria; phylum Chloroflexota; class Anaerolineae; order Anaerolineales; family Anaerolineaceae; genus Brevifilum. Next base: position 4,041 of record CAVVHL010000021.1, read on the forward strand.
GGACTGGAAGTGATGCGGATCATCAACGAACCGACGGCTTCAGCCCTGGCCTACGGCCTCGATAAGAAAGAGTCCGAAGTCATCCTGGTCTTCGACCTCGGCGGCGGCACATTTGATGTCAGCCTGCTCGAAGTCGGCGAGGGTGTGATCGAAGTCCGCGCCACCAACGGCGACACCCATCTGGGCGGCGACGATTGGGACGAAGTGATCGTCAACTGGGCTGCGGATGAATTCAAGAAAGAACAGGGCATTGACCTGCGGCAAGACCGCCAGGCCCTCCAGCGTCTGCGTGAGGCGGCTGAAAAAGCCAAGATCGAACTCAGCAACGTCATGGAGACCGAGATCAACCTGCCCTATGTCACAGCCGATGCCAGCGGGCCGAAACACCTGCTGCTCAAGCTGAACCGGGCGAAATTCGAACAAATGACGTCTGGCCTGGTCGAACGCGCTCGCGGTCCCTTCAATGCAGCCATCAAGGATGCGGATATGACCGTGGACGAGATCGACGAAGTGGTCCTCGTGGGCGGCGCAACCCGGATGCCCATGATCCAGGACCTGGTCCGTGAACTGACCGGCGGCAAGGAACCCAATAAGGGTGTGAACCCCGATGAAGTGGTTTCCGTCGGCGCAGCGATCCAGGGCGGCGTTCTGGCCGGTGACGTCAAAGACGTCCTCCTTCTGGATGTGACCCCGCTTTCGCTGGGTGTTGAAACCCTCGGCGGCGTGATGACGCCCCTGATCGAACGTAACACGACCATCCCGGTCAAGAAGAGTGAAACCTTCTCCACGGCTGAGGACAGCCAGACTTCTGTTGACATCCATGTCCTGCAGGGCGAACGCCCGATGGCAGCGGATAACATGAGCCTGGGCCGCTTCCGCCTGGAAGGTATCCCACCGGCGCCACGCGGTATCCCGCAGATCGAAGTGACCTTCGATATCGACGCCAACGGCATCATTCACGTGACCGCCAAAGATACGGCCAGCGGCAAGGAACAAAGCGTGACCATCACCGCCACGACCAACCTCGATAAATCCGAAGTTGAAAAGATGGTGGAACAGGCCGCTGCGAACCGCACGGCGGATGAAGCCCGCAAAGAAGTGGTGGAACTCCGCAACCAGGCCGACACGGTAGCCTACCAGGCTGAGAAACTGGTCAAGGATATGGGAGAAAAGATCCCCGCCGACCAGCGCAGCAAGGTGGAAGGCGAAGTGAAAGACCTCCGTGAGGCGATCCAGGGCGACGATAAAGCCCGGATCAAGAGCCTGATGGAAGCCTTACAGGCCGATATGCAAGCCATTGGCCAGGCCGCTTACCAGCAGCCGGGCGCAGGCCCACAAGCTGCCGGACCGCAGGGTCCGCAAGGACCGCAAGGCGGTGAAGGCGGCGGCAGCGACGAAGATGTCGTTGAAGGCGAATTCCACGAAGCCTAAAGGCTAGTGAATGGTGAATAGAGAATAGTGAATAGGAAGGCTGGGTCAAATGACCCAGCCTTTTTTATTTCCTGTCATCGCGAGGAGGCCGCATGGCACCCCAACTTGTCACTGCGAGTGAGCACCCAAAGGGTGCGACGAAGTAGTCTCAGAATCACATTTCAAATTAAATTTGACTAACCGAACAAAAATAATTCTTCCGGATCGCGGACTTCAGTCCGCACATCTTTTTTATTGATCAATGTATAAATCTCCACAGTTAGAACTATATTCAGCATAAAAACAATTTCTGTAGATTGCCACGCACTCTGGCGAGAGCCAGCGCCTTCTTGGCGCTCGGCACATCGCTGTTGTTGCTTGTGGCAACGCAGCTCGTCGCAATGACAAGAAAATACAAAATGATACAATTACTCCCATGACAACCTGGCAGATCCACGGACACGACTGGGCGGTGAAGCTGCTGCGTACGCACGCAGCGGGCGACAAGCTGCGCCATGCCTACCTGCTGGCGGGGCCTCAGGGCGTGGGCCGGCGCACCCTGGCGCTGCGTTTCGCCATGGCGCTCAACTGCACCGCAGCCGAGACGCCCGGCGAGTTCTGCGGCGAGTGCCGTGACTGCCGCCAGATCCTGGCGATGGCCCACCCGGACCTGAGCCTGCTGCAGCCCGAAGAAGGCCACAAGGACATCCTGATCGACCAGGTGCGCAAACTCCAGCACACCCTGGCGCTCTCCCCCTACGCCGCCCGTTACCGGATCGCGCTGCTGCCCGATTTCCAGCGCGCCACCGAGGAAGCCTCCAACGCCCTGCTCAAGACCCTGGAAGAACCGCCTGATAAGGTGGTCCTGCTGCTCACCGCGGATGCCCTGGAAAGCCTGCTGCCCACGATCATCTCGCGCTGTGAGGTGATCCGCCTGCGCCCTTCTTCGATCGCTTCGACCGAAGCCTACCTGCAAAGTGAGTACCAACTGGTACCGGAACAGGCCCGCCTGTTGGCGCATCTCTCCGGCGGCCGGATCGGTGCGGCCATCCACCTGGCCCAGGATACCCAGGCGCTCACACACCGGCGAGAGGCGCTCGAAATCCTGCTCGCGCTGCTGCCCGCGCCGCGCCATGAGCGCTTTTCACTAGCCGAAGACCTCTCCAAACCCTATGACAAGGCGCGTGAAAAGGCTGGGGAAATACTGCCGATCTGGTTGTCTTTCTGGCGGGATGTGTTCGTCAAAGCTTCCGGCGCAGACCTGCCGCTGGTCAATATCGACTTTGAGGCGCAGATCAGCCAGGTGGCGGCCCGATTGGATGCCCGCACGGCGCGTGAGCTGGTGTTGGCGCATGAAAAAGCCTTGAAGCAGTTGGATGCCTACGCCAATGTGCGGTTGCTGCTGGAAGATTTGATGCTGCGCTGGCCGCATATCTAGTTTGTCATTGCGACAAGCTGAGCGGTATCAGATCGCTTCACGAAGCTCCCGAAATGAAATGGAGAGGGAGACGACGTGCCATGCGCCATGAGGCGCTGGCTAAAGCGACAGCGACGAAGCAATCTTCGATTCCCAAGAATTTCCAATATATCCATCAAAGAATCTTTTCTTCTCCGATACAGGTACCTATTACATTAGATAAATAAGTTTGATTGTGCAATTAGAAGATTGCCACGTCGGCCTGCGGCCTCCTCGCAATGACAAACCTTAAAATAAAATATCGCGCAGCGAAATGACTCTTACCTAATCCCCTAATACCCAATACCCAATACCTGGTACCTAATACCTGTTACCTAATACCTGATCCCCTCTGCCACCTATTCCCCGCTCACCGCATAAATCTGCAAATCCGAGATACGCACGGTCATCGCGCCGCCGCTGACGGTCCGGGCGAAAACACTCAAATCACCGCTGCGTTCGTTCGCCACACGTTCCTCGAATTGGAAGGTATCGTTGATATAAAGCTGGAAGAGCCCGTCCCTGGCCCATAAGCCAATCCGGTTGCTGGCAGGCGTGCCGGGCTGCATTCGATTGGCGATCTCCCAGCTATGCACCACCGTGGCTACGCCGTTCTGGACGACCTCTAGCCGGTATTGTCCGCCGCAGGTGAGCAGCAGCCGGTAATAATCGCCTTCGGATTGCTTCCAGAAGAGCACCCCATACTGATCGTCCGGCTGACAGAGCGTGGTCTCCGCGGTGAATTCCAGATAGAAATTCGACGCCAGGGGATGCTGGCTGTTGCTGAGAAGATAAGCGCCCTTCTGCGCCACGGCCAACGTCAGGTTCTCATTCCCAAAGGCCACATTCCCAGACGTGCTCTGGGGCGTATTCCACAGGCTGGCATTGGTGAAATCATCCGAAACCAGCAGTTCCGTCACCCCGTCGCGCATATCCGGCAGGGTCGGCTGCGGGGTCGGGCTTGCGATCGGGATCAGTGTGGGTGTAGGCGTCGCCGGGAACCAGTCGATGGTCGGCGTCGGGGTCAGGGTCTGGGTGGGCGTTGCCGTCGGCGGCAGCGGCCCGGCCGGCAGCAGGATGTCACAGCCCGCGCTGAAAAGCAGGATCCCCAGCAAAACAGCCAGGATGCCCAGCCGAATTTTAATAGAATGGATGGAACGTTTGCGCTTCATGAGGTCATAATTATATAATTAAAGCAGGTTTCGTCCAAACTCTCCCAAACTAGCACTAATTTTGAGAAATGTTATAATCCTAGCTTACAGAGAAAAGACGACTATGAAAAAACACATTGCAATACTCACAATGTCCGTACTGATCCTGATCGGGATCTTCCTGTTCGCTGCGCCGCAGTTGGTCAATGCCGGTTCACTGCCGCAGTCTTCTTATGCCACACCGACGCCCAATGCGGACGGCCAGATCATCTACACCGTGCAGGAAGGCGATTCCTGCACCCGTATTTTCCTGCTGACCGGCATCCCGATCGACCAGATCATCGCCCTGAACGCCCTGGACCAGGATTGCAACGTCTTTCCATCCCAGCAGCTAGTCCTCGCCACCGTTGCCCCGGCGACCGCCACACCCGAAGGCCCCACGCCAACGCCCACCTATTCACCACCGACGCCCACGCCCTTCGCGGGCAATGCCAAAGTTTGCGTGGTCCTCTATGAGGACCTCGATGGCAACCAAAAACGCTCGGACACCGAGTTCTACCTGGCCGGCGGCGTGGTCAGCATCAACAACCGCACGGGTACTTACTCGCAAACCCTGGAGACCATCAGCGGTGACCCAGCGCTCTTGACCGTCGATGATCTACCCTGTTTTGCAGATGTGCCTGAAGGGGAATATAACCTGAGCATGGGCATCCCGGATGGATATAACGCCACGACCAGTTTGAACTATCCGCTGAATGTGACCGCTGGCGATACGGTGATCGTCGATTTCGGCGCGCAGCCGAATTCCGCAGTCAGTGCGACCGAAACCCCGGCGCAGGGTGGGAACCGTTCACCGCTGCTGTTGGTGATCGGCTTCTTCCTGTTGGCGGGTGGTGCGGCGCTGGCGTTCTTTTTCATCCGCTCCCGTCAGAATGCCTGATCAACGCGACGTTCGCTGCTCCTTCCAGACATCCGCTTCATTGTTGTAACCATTAGCCTCCCAAAAACCGCGCCTGTCTTCGGCCATGAATTCAAGGCCGCGCAGCCACTTGGCGCCTTTCCATAGATAGACATCCTTCAACTCGGACCGGTCCGGGATTGCACCCGCGACCCCGCGTAAGGGATAACCGTGTTCGGGCATTAACGGCTTACCATCGTAATGGGTGGCGATCAGGAAGTTATCCTGCAGCATCACTTCCAGCGGCAGGTTGGTGGTGTAGCCATAATCGGCGTGCTGCATCACAAACTTCGCGGTGGGTTTGGGTTTGATGGTGCCTTCATCGACGAGCTGACCAAGCGAGATCCCTTCCCAAAGGGTATCCAGTTTTGTCCAGGTGGTCACACAGTGCAGGTCCATCCGGATTTGCTTCCGGGGGAGCGCCATCACTTCGTTCCAGGTCCAGACCAGCGGTTCTTCCACCTCACCCCAGACTCGAAAATCCCAGGTGCTGGGGTTGAAAACCGGGATCTGCCCGTAATGCAAGATCGGGAACCGTTCGGTCAAATGCTGACCCGGGGGAATTCGTTTTTCATGTGCCATCAATCACCTCACGGATAGCTAAAGGTCTCACCGGGCTTGAGCAGGTCAACAACCGTCTCGGTCTGCGCCTCAACATCTTTCGCCCAGGCTTTGGCGTCCTGTGCGATCAGGTCAAAGGTGTTGTAGTGGATCGGGATGACGTGTTCAGGCTGCAGGAGTTTGACCGCTCGCAGGGCATCGGCCGGGCCCATCGTGTAATTGTCGCCGATCGGGATCACGGCCAGAACCAGACCTTCTTCGCCGATCAGGGCCATATCACCAAAGAGACCGGTGTCCCCGGCCATATAGATCTTCTCGCCGGCGTTGGTCGTCAGGAGCAGGCCGGCCGGGTTGCCACCATAGGTCCCGTCCGGCAAGCTGGAGCCATGCAGCGCCAGGGTCAGCTTGAGGTATCCGAAGGGGTAGGTGTGTCCGCCGCCCAGGTGCTGCCCGTGGGTCTGCACGCCTTTCTTGGCCAGCCATCCGGCGATCTCCGCATTGGAAACCACGGTCGCGCCGGTACGCTTGGCGATCTCGACCGAATCACCGACATGGTCGCCGTGGCCGTGCGTGATCAGGATGTAATCCGCGTCCACCGTGTCTGGTTTGGCGGCTGCTGTGGGATTGTTCGAGAGGTAGGGGTCTACCAGGATCTTGTATCCGTCCGTCTCCAACGCCAACGCGGCGTGGCCCAGCCAGGTTAGTTTAAACGCCATTCGTTGCTCCTTTCGAATGCGATTTACGAGTGTATATTTTCATTATACAACTCTGCCGTGGGGAGTGAAACGGAGATGTGCAAAAATAAAAAGGATGTGGGCCGACACAAAGCTCGGCTCGAACAGAAGATTTCCTGAACAAGTCAGATCATTCGTTTTTGACTAAAGCAAAGATGCCCTCGTTTATAGCCTAAACCTAACCCCATCTGCCTGTTTTTTAACTTGAAACCGGGATGGCTGTTCACGCCATCCCGGTTTCTTTCAATACATTAAATTGTATTTCAGTTCAAAATTTCCCAGTTAAGGTCATAACCACCGCGGGTTTCATCGCCGATTGCCTGCAGGAGGTAACGGCCGCCATCTTCAGATGTGAAGTGGGATTGTCCCTCGCCATTATCAAGGAAGGTTTGCGACCAAACAACCTGCCCACCCGCACCGGTCAACTGCAGGGTCAGACCGCCTTCTTCCACCATCACCTGGTAATCCAAAACGAATTCTTCTCCGGCGTCCATGCGGATGATCGCGGTTTCCGGCCCGGTAAACCCGGTGTAGTTAGCTTTCATTTTGCTGTCATAATTCGTCCCCACCCAACCGATCTTCCGGGTGCAGGCGGAAAGCGGTATTAAAAGGATCAACAGGATCGTGATGACGATTTTCTTCATTGCTCAAACTCCTTATCTTTGTGTTTCATGTTACCTGGATGATATTCTTTCTATCGATGGAGCGAAACCTCCAATAAGGTAGATTTCACCTAACCTCTTGTTTGCCGCGAACTCGGTCATCCGGCCAGGTGCGCGAAGGGAGTGAAATGATTGGATATTGGCCGGACTGAGTGTGCTAAAATCGTCCTATGGCAAAAATCCTGTTGGTTGAGGATACAACCGAACTCGCCGAAGCGATCCGGCGGGAATTGACCGCGGACGGTCACACCGTTCAATTAGCAGTGGATGGCAAGTCTGCCCTAGTGCAGTTCAAGGCTGATCCGCCTGACCTGATCCTGCTGGACTGGATGCTGCCCGAACTGGACGGCCTTTCGGTCCTGCGTCAGATCAGAGAAGATTCCCATGTCCCGGTCCTGATGCTCTCTGCGAGGGGAGAAGCGACTGACCGGGTGATCGGCCTGGAAGTCGGCGCGGACGATTACCTGACCAAGCCATTCTCGAACCGTGAGCTTTTGGCCAGGGTGCATGCCCTGCTGCGTCGCATGGCGATGATCGAGGAGACCATCGCTCAGGACCGTGAACCCGCTAAAGAAACCCTATCCTATGGGGATATTAAATTAGATCCGAAAACCCGCTTGGCAACCCTCAGCACCGAAGCGCTGGACCTGACCCGGCTTGAATTTGACCTGCTGGCGCTGTTCATTGCCAACCCGGGCCGGGTGTTCAGCCGGGCATATCTGATTGAAACGGTTTGGGATGAAGCATATCTGCCCGGCGACCGCTCGGTGGATAATGCCGTGCTGCGTCTGCGCAACAAACTGGGAGACACAGGGGATGCCATAGAGACGGTCTGGGGTGTCGGTTATCGCCTGAGGAAAACCTCATGAAGAAACTTAACCGGTTCTTCAAACCGGCTGGCATTCTTCGGGTTTTGTTGGAATGCCTGATCCTGGGGCTGGTGCTGATCGGCATATTGCCCGCCATCGCGGACCGCGTTGAAAATTTCCTGATCACCAACAGCATGATCTTCTTTAATGCCATTTTGTCGTTTTGGATGGCTGTTCGGCTGCGACTCCCCAAAGGGAAATGGGGACGCAAACTCGGCTTTGAAATCGTGTACACCATCCTGCTGACCCTGCTGATCATGGTAATTGTCCCTGTGCTGCTGCTTCTGGTCGGTTTAAGCCCATATCAGTCTGCCATGATCGGGGTCTACGTCTTTTGGTCGCTGGCTATCACCTTGTTTTACCTGTTCTTCCGTGCCCTGAGATACATCTGGTGCTGGTGGCAGGGGAAACGTAAACAGCGCCTGATCTGGGACCTGATGCATATCCAGCTCAGCATGGCGGCCCTGGTCGCTGTCACCCTGATCATTTTGGGCGGCGTCTTCACCGTCTGGAATGCGGATCAACTCTATCCCCACGACGTAGAAGGTCCGCTGGTGAGTTTTGTGCTCCGTATGATCGAGACCGTGCTTCCTTATCTGGGGATCACGCTGGCGATCACTATCGGTGTATTGGTGCTGCTGCTGCTTCCGGCGGCGCTCATATCCTACTGGTCCGTCAAGCGCTTCACCAATCGGCTCGACCATCTGGCGGAGACCACCAAGCAGATTCGCCAGGGAAATTACGACGCCCGCGCGACGGTGCAGGGCGAAGATGAGATCGCCCAACTCCAGCAGGACTTCAATATCATGGCTGCCGACCTGCAGGATGCGATCACAGCCCTGGGCGAAGAACGTGACAAGGTCGCGCAACTGCTCGATTCCCGCCGTCAATTGACCGCGAATGCGTCACACGAGCTGCGCACGCCGGTGGCAACCATTCAGGCTTACCTGGAATCGATCACCGAACGATCCGACTTATCCCCTCAAACATCATCCGACCTTGAAACGGTCCAAAAAGAAGTCCAACACCTCTCACGCCTGATCGACGACCTGTTCACCCTTTCCCGTGCGGAAGTCGGCGCGTTGGAAATCGTCACCGTGCCGGTCGCTGTCAGCACCCTGGTGCGACGGGTGGCCGGTGCTTTCCAGGCGTTGGCCTGGCAGGCGAGCAAAGTCGCCATCGTGGCCGAATCCGAGACGGACCCCACGATCGAAGCGGACCCGGACAGGCTGGAACAGGTCATCGCCAACCTGCTCCGCAATGCCATCAATCACACCCCGCCGGGCGGCATCATTTCCGTGGTCATTGAAGCGGCGGATGACCAGGCTGTGATCCACGTGCGAGACACCGGTGAGGGGATCACGTCGGATGACCTGCCTCACATCTGGGAGCGTTTCTACCGGGGCAGCAGTGCAGCCAGCCGTGAGCATCGCGGTGCGGGGTTGGGGCTGGCGCTGGTACGGGAGTTGGTCACCGGCATGGGCGGAGAAATCACGGTTTCAAGCCAACCGGATTTGGGAACTGAATTTATAATACGTTTTAATTTGCTTCAAGGAGATCATCGTGAAAAAACATCCCAGCAAGTATGAAGGCTTGAACACTTTCCTGACCCACTACACTGAGTTTGGGAACGCCGAGAACTCGCACCTGCCCCCCATCTTCCAGAATTCGGTCTTCGTTTTCGATGACACCAATTCAGGTGCAGCGATCGCGGGCGGCGAACAACCTGGTTATTATTACACCCGGCTGAATAACCCCAACCACAATCAGCTGGCGAAGAAACTGGCCGCCCTTGAAGCCTGGGACCTGATCAGACAAAACCCGGATACCGACCCGGAAGACCTGGCAGGCGGTTTAGTGTTCGCGTCCGGGATGGCCGCTGTAACGGCCGCAATCCTGGCTTCCGTGTCAGCAGGTGAGACCGTCCTCACGCAGGCTGCGCTCTACGATGGGACATATCTCTTCCTGAAGAACCTGGCCCCGCGCTATGGGATCAATGTGGTCTGGGTAGCAGATAATACGCCAGAAGGCTGGGAAGCAGCCTTCGCCGCAAACCCTGATGCCAAACTGGCGTATATCGAAACACCGGTCAACCCCACCCTGCGGCTGACGGATATCCAAGCGGTGACCGACCTCGCCCACGCACATGGCGCTCGGGTGGCAGTCGATAATACCTTCGGCACGCCCCATTGCCAACGTCCGTTCGCTTTCGGTGCGGACATTGTGGTGCACTCGACCACCAAGTACCTTTCCGGCCACGGGCAAGTGGTGGGCGGCGCAGTGTTAACCACCGACTTTGATTTACTGCACGGCCAGCTTTACCAGGTCTATAAACTGATCGGCGGAACGCCCAGCCCGATCGACACCTGGATGGCCAACCTCGGCCTGAAAACTTTTGAGCTGCGGATGGAGCGACAATGCCGCAATGCCTTGCGGATCGCGAAAGTTCTGGAAAATCATCCCGCAGTTAATCAAGTCTATTACCCGGGTTTGCCCAGCCATCCGGATTACGACCTGGCGCGGGTACAGATGATGGACTACGGCGGCATGATCGCTTTCGACCTGAAAGGCGGCCTGGAAGCCGGCAAACACATGATGGACAATGTCAAGGTTGCCACGTTGGCCGTCAGCCTGGGGAATGTGGATACCCTCGTGCAGCATCCCGCCAGCATGACTCATCGCAACACCCCGCGGGATGAGCGTTTGGCTGCCGGGATCACCGATGGACTGGTGCGCCTCTCCGTCGGGATCGAAGATGCCTCGGATTTGATCCGCGATTTGTTGGCCGCAATAGAGTGACCCCCTTTGATCCCCCCGCAAGCGGGGGGAAAGAATTTATAGTTCTTTCTTCATAAAGTTATCCTTAAAGATGTCCTACTGGAGTGTCAATCACACCTTTTCGTGGGCATGTTCAACAGAAAAATACAGTCTAATTCTTGTCATTGCGACGAAGCCGGAGGCGGAGGAAGCAATCTTCCAAATGCAATCATTATTACGGCAATACAATCCCAATAATGGGTTGGTGAGCTACCTTTCCTCCGGAATAAAAGCGTAGAGACGTTGCATGCAACGTCTCTACGGAATCTCATCGAAAAAACATCTGCAGATTTATTTCCAGCTTAATACTCGTAAATACTCCCGCCGATAAATTCGCGGATCACGGAGTTCTCCGGCACCACCAAATCGTCGTCGATGGCGACCAAAGACTGCATTAGTTTGTACACTCGGCTGGCCCGTTCATAGGCGTCCTTGCGCAGCGGATCACCCGCATATTCCTCTGTCCAGCGGGCGAAATCATCAAACAGCTTCGCCTTATACATCGGCATCTCATAGGGCATGGCGCTGTTGACGATGTAATCGGTCGTGTTCACATAAGGCACAATGTTACGCAGCTCGCTGGCCCGGACATAATGCCAGTGCAGTAAGGTCTTGGTGGGATCGTAAGCCCGGTGCGAGGCGTCGCGCAGCATCCTGCGGATCAGGCGGATATCGGTCCAGCGGACGTAATGCCCGTCCGGATCCTTGAGCTGCAGCAAGGGCTCGATATACAGTTTGAAGATCTTCTCTGGTGCGATATCCTTGGTCATGTCCGGATAAAGCCCGTGCAGGCTGTCGATCAGGATCACATCATTCGGTTCCAGCTTCATCGGGGTGTGCTCGGGAAGCCGGGTGCCGGATTTGAAATCATAGAAAGGTATCCGCACTTCCTCACCGGCGAACATCCGGTTCAGGTGCTCGTTGATCAATTCCAGGTCCAGCGCCTGGGGTGTTTCAAAGTCATAATCCCCAAATTCATCTTTGGGATGCATTTCCAGGTTGAAGAAGTAATTATCCACATTAAGAGTGACCAGCCGCATGTTGTAACGGGCCAGGCGCTCCCCCATCTTAATGGTCGTGGTGGTCTTTCCGGAAGATGACGGCCCGGCGATGATCACCATACGCAGCTCACCCTTACGTTCAGCGGCCAGGTTGGCGGCGTTTTCCACATCCTCGTTATAGAACGCTTCCGAATTCGCCGACGATCTGAGCGACCTCCCCTTTTTCGATCCGTTCATTCAAATGTTCGACGGTATGGACATTGTGATCGACTGCCCAATCCAATACCCGCCAGAGTTTGGACCAGGGAATATTGCTGGAAGGCCGGGCGCGCCGTTCAGCACGTTTTTCTCGCAGTTGGGCGCGTTCTGCCCGATAGAGTATAAAGGCCTTGGCAACCCTGGCATGTCCATTTTCGATCAGGACCTTCTCGACGGTGTCCTGGATCTGCTCAACCGTGGGAATTTCGCCGGGGGGCGTTTGTTCTTCCAAAACACGCACGACCTCATCGGACAATTTTTCCGCCGTCTTCTTATCACGCCCTCCAACGGCAACTGCGGCGCGGTAGATGGCGTTGGTGATCCTTTGAGGGGTGAAATCCACCACCGAACCGTCCCGCTTAACGACCGATTTGATCTCGGACATATCCGCTCCTTTCAAAAAACATTCCAGAAAAAGGCAGGTGTAACTGCCTTTTAATTATAACGAAGGTCGCGAGAATAGGGCAACTTCCATCCTCTATCGAAATTTGGCCTAATAAACGGTAATTTTTGTATAATTAAGAACGATGACAACAATGCAAGGAGGGCTTGATGGATATCAATGTATTACGAAAAGAACTAAACCCCAGACAAAATGCGCTCCGGGAAGCGTTGACCAAACCTGATTTGAACGATCAGGCGATCCCACTTTTCCTGACCTTGCACGGCATCCTGCATTCCAGCGAAGTCGCACCGGAAGCGCCCTGGTCCTATGAGGACCTCCTGCTGGACGGCCTACCGGACGAACAATTCCGCATCATCCCGACTGGCAAGGAACATTCTCTGGCGTGGATCGTTTGGCATCTCAGCCGGATCGAGGACCTGACCATGAACCTGCTGGTTGCGGAACGGGACCAGGTCTTCTCGAAAGATGACTGGCAGGAGCGAATGCATTCCCCCATCAAACACACCGGCAATGGAACCGGTCTGGACGTCACTAAAGCGCTCAGTGCAGCCCTCTTTATCCCGGAACTCCGAGCTTATCGCCATGCGGTCGGCCGCGCCACCCGAGAGGTTGTACAAGCTCTCAACCCCAAGGATTTCGACCGGGAAATGAACCCCTTGCAGCTTAGAAAGATCATTGATGAAGGCGGCGTTTCACAGGAAGGATTGGGGGCTGTGGAGTATTGGGGCAGCCGTACCGTTGCCGGCCTCCTGCTGATGCCGCCGACCCGGCACACCATCATTCACTGGAATGAAGCCAGGCGAATTATTAATAAAATCTCATAGTTTTTCAAGCGCATTGACTCTGCCTTCCGTCCTGTGCTAAGCTGAAAATAGAAAAACAATTAAACAATCAACTGATCCATTTCCCCCAACATAGTGGAACGAATCATTCTCGATAAACGTCTGGATTCCAAGATCACAGACGCTTATCCACTTACCCATAGGAGGGTCTGATGAAAAATAAACTTGCGATTTTCTTGACAATCTTTGCTCTTGTGCTGGCAGCACTCGCCTGTCAGCTGCCCGGGAGCAAAACGCCCACGCCAACTGAAACCGTCCCGCCAACCGAAGCGACCACCCAAGCTCCTACCGAGACGGCCACTGAAACGGCGACGCAGCCACCTACGGAAACCCCTACCGCCGAACCCACCTCAAGTTTGTCGGTCTTTTCCAACCCCGTGATCTTCAACTTCAGTTTCTTCACGCCTACCCAGGGCTGGGCGGTCACTCAGGACGGGAATAACGTCCTGGTGACTCACGATGCCGGGCAAACCTGGCTGGATGCGACCCCCTCCGGTATGGGCCCCTTGCCCTCCGGATACACCTCCTTCAGCCTGTCCCCCTTCTTCCTCGACCAGAACACCGCCTGGGTCACGCCCGGTACCATGGGCGTCGGCGGCACCAGCGGGACGATCTTCCAAACGGTCGATGCCGGTGAAACCTGGACATCCAATACGGTACCATTCTCCAATGCCCGGTATTTCTTCGTGGATGCCAACGGCGGTTACGCCCTGGTTGACCTTGGTGCCGGCGCCGGTTCGCAATATGTGGCGCTCTACCAAACCACGGACGGCGGCGCAAATTGGACGCAGGTCTTCACCCATGAGCCCGGCGCATCCAAGTCCCTGCCCGAAAGCGGGCATAAAGCCGGGATCACCTTCCTGAACATGAACAACGGCTGGATCGGCGGCGATATCCCTAAGACCGATTATTTCTACTTCTACTACACCACCGATGGCGGCGCGACCTGGTCGCAGGAGACAGACATCTCCCTGCCGGCCGCGTACAGCAACAGTTTCCTCGGTGTACAGCAGCCCGTCTTCCTCAACGACATGGTCGGCTATTTGCCGGTTACAGCCTTGGAAAACAGCGGCGACAGCTATTACCTGATCTACCGCACGGATGATGGCGGCCAGACCTGGGTCTTCCAGGGCGCCGCCCAGGACGGACGAGTCGTTGATTTTTATTCGCTGGATTCCGGCTACATGGCTGCAGCCATAAATCTCGAGTTCAGTCATGACAGCGGGGTGACCTGGTCACCCATTGCAGTCAGTGGGATCCCGTCCGGAGAATACTTCCTGAATGTGGATTTCGTCGACAGCCAGAACGGCTGGGTGTTGAGCACGCCGGATAACAACACCTGGACTCCATTGAACCTCTATCACACAACCGATGGCGGCGTGAACTGGACGAAATTACTCCCGTAATCACTGCTTCTTTGACTATTAACAGAAAGAGCCGCGTTCTGCAGCGGCTCTTTTTATTTCCTTTATATCCTCAAATCAAATACAATGAGGGCATATGAAACACCTTACCGGTATCTGCATTCTATTGGTATTCCTCCTTTCGGCCTGCTCATCCGGGCTACAGACGGTGAGCAGTCCCGTCACGCCAACCCAGACAAGCCAACCGACCCAAACCGTCACCGCAGCACCTTCGACAACATCAACCCCCACAAGCTCGCCGTCTCCCACCCTGGAACCGCAGTTCAGTTTCGCCGTCACGACGGACATGTCGGAAGTCTCCGGACGGGAATATATCGATTACCCCAATTTCTTTGCCGGGTTGTTGTCCCACCTTAAAGGAAGTCGGTCCGGGCGATTTCATGGTCAGCCCTGGGGACGTGCTCCCCGCCGCTGATACCCGTTGGACGATCGATCAGGTTTTGGGTGAAGACTACCTTTGGTTCCCGATGCCCGGCAATCACGACTTCGGTACATCGGATTACACTTTCCTGCGAGACTATAATTACGACCCGAACGGCTCAGCCGAACCGAACATCGTAAATTGGGGCCCTGAATCCTGCCCGCATACCACCTACAGTTTCGATTATCAGAATGCCCATTTCGTCGCGTTGAACGTTTATTGTACGGACGACTCGCCCTGGGGCATTGACGGCAGCATCACCGACACGGTCTACCAATGGCTGAAAACCGACCTGGAGTCAACAGACAAGGAACTGATATTTATCTTCGGACACGAGCCGGCTTTCCCCCAGCCGGATGAAAAGACCGGCATCACCCGCCATTATTACGAGAGCCTGGATGAATATCCACAGGCGCGGGATCGCTTCTGGCAGTTGCTCAAAGACGAGGGCGTCACAGCTTATTTCTGCGGTCACACCCATAACTACAGCGCGGTCAGGATTGATGGCGTCTGGCAAATCGAATCCGGTCAGGCGATGGGCACACGAGCAGCCCCTTCACCAGGCACTTTCCTGATTGTCAACATTCAAGGAAATCGAGTTATTATCAATACCTATCGTGGGGAAGAAGCCCCTGGGTTCGGATATTTATTGACGGATACTTTCCAAATCGCCCCCTGAATACCCCACTTAATCAAATCGGCGTAATTCCGTTCCGCAGTTTCGACAATAGGCATCGCCAGCCCGGGAACGGCTCCCGCATTCGTGGCAAAACACCGCCCGTTTATCGGGGTTGATCACCACGCCGTCCGGTCCGCCGCCTTTTACCTGCAGATCTTTCTTCTTGCGAAATCGCAGGTAATACAACCCAACTAACAACATTAATGCCATAGCGATCACCATCAATCCCAGCACGACGCTCAGGATCGAGGCTGCCCGGCCGGCCGTGCTGCGGGTGATAGGAGCCGCTGCAAAGACCTCCAGGACAGGATAAGCCAGGTTGGCAATATTTTTGTTGTATTGAAATGTCAACTCGTAAGGAACACCGGCATCAACCGAGCCGGCTTCAAGCATGTAATACGAACAATTCGACGCCATGGTCGCAACCTGGGTCATTTCCGGGTCGGTGGTCAGTTCTCCTGCCCCATAAGGTTGTTGAATATAGATCGAAAGGTCATTGACGGGATATAAGGAGGTCCACCGGAATGTGAAGGACCTGTTAGCTCCCTGTCTAATAATGGCCGGGTCATAATATTCCAACCGGATTTCCGGGTTTTGGGTTGTAAATTGGACATCCAACAGTTCACCTGTGCCGCTCGCTTGCCATTCCAACGGCACCAGGTGCTTTTCCTCATCCCTTGAGGCCACCGTCTGAATTTCCGCGTTGGCGGGGATTTGGAGGGTCAGCACCTGCGGCAAGGTCACGGACTGCGCCAATTCAATTTCATAGATCACCAGAACCGAAGGCTGTTCATCTTCAGGCCAGAGGTCCACCATGACGGAATCAAAAACCACATCCTGGATTGCGGACCGCGGAACCAGGCGTCCAAACAAAACCTAATATTAGGAAAACCAAGAGCGCAAGTACGTGGGGTTTAACTGTTTTCACGGTGATTAAGTGGCTATTGAATAATAAGACAATGATACCATGTTCAGCGATTATCTCATTCGAGTACCGTCGATGGAATCTTATACACTTCTTAGAAAAAATGGGTAGAGTAAAAACTATCAATGTGTCTGACAAATCAGGCAGTAAAGCTTGAATGGTATAATCCTAACTTCAGTAATGACAACAAGAAAGTGAAAAAGAAAATATGGCAAAAACAACCGTCTCTTGCCCCCAGTGCGGGCAGCCTGTGGCTGCGGACATCACCCGGCTTTTTGATATCAGTCAGGATCCGCAGGCCAAGCAGACCCTTCTATCGGGTGCCTATAACCTGATCCAGTGCCCCAACTGCGGCTTTCGCGGCCAGGTTCCCGAGCCGATCGTTTACCACGATCCCTCCAAAGAGTTATTATTGACTTTTTTCCCACCCTCATTGAACGTCCCGGTCAATCAGCAGGAACAAATGATCGGCCCATTGATCAAGAAGGTCATGGAATCCCTCCCGATGGAACAGCGTAAGGCTTATTTGTTCAAACCTGAAACCATGCTGACGCGCCAACGTCTGGTCGAAAGGATCCTGGAAGAAGACGGGATCACGCCGGAAATGTTGGAAGAGCAGCAAAAGCGACTGAACCTGCTCCAGCGTCTGGCCGGCACAACACCCGAATCCCGTCCTGAGGTTATCAAACAGGAAGAGGACCTGGTGGACGAACAGCTCCTGATGATCCTCCAGCGATTGATCCAGAGTGCGGCCGCCTCGGGCGAAGAGGAAAGCGCGAATGTCCTCGCCGGGCTTCAGCAGCAGATCCTCGAAAATACCGAATACGGCCAGCAGATCCTCAAGCAAGCCCAGGAGCAGCAGGAAGCTATGCAGGCGCTCGAAGAGGCCAGCAAATCCGGGTTGACAAGGGAAAAACTGCTCGACATGATCATTGATGCAGCCGACAGCGAGATCAAACTGGCGACTCTGGTTGGGTTGGCACGCGGCGGCATGGATTATGGATTCTTCCAACTACTGACCGATCGCATCCAACAGGCGAAAGGTGAGGAACAGGCCAAACTGACTGAACTGCGCGAGAACCTTTTGGCGATGACCAACGAGATTGACGAAGCCGTCAAAGAACAGGAAGCCTCGGCGAATGAAGTGCTGGATCAAATCCTTGAAGGTGATGACGTTGAACAGGCTACACTCGACGCGCTGCCGAATATCAGCGAGATCTTCCTGGAAGTGCTCCGCAAGCGAATCCAGGCTGCCCGCAAAGATGAAAACGACGACCTGCTGAAGAAACTTCAAACAGTCGCCAATACCATTCAGAAACTCAGTGCGCCCGGCGCGAACATCGAACTGATCGAAAACCTGATCCAGGCCGAAGATGAGGAAGCGATCAATCAAATCCTGGCCGATAACAAGGACGAGATCAATGACGACTTCATGCAATTCCTGATGAACCTGATGAACCAGGTCCAACAGCAGCAGGGACAGGAAGCGACTGCAGAAAAGATCCAGCAGATCTACCGGCAGGCACTGCGATTTTCAATGAAACGGAATTTGGAAAGCGAACCTTCAAACGAGGAAGCTTAATTTTAAAATCTAGAGCGGCGGATTATCCAGCCTGAGCCCATGACCGCGTACAGTGACGACATATTCCCGGCTCGGGTCGATCTCCGCCAGCCGGTCTCGCAGCCTTCGCACCAAAGCATCCAAAGCCTGCTCCGTCACACCCTCGGCGGCCTTACTCCAAACGGCATCGATCACTTCCGGGCGAGAAACAACTTCACCTGGTTGTTCGTAAAGGACCTGCAGCAGATTGAACTGCGAAGCAGAAAGCGGCGGATCGACCTCTTCATCCAACACCCACACACGGCGTGCTCCAATATCAACCCGGAGCCGCCGTTTTTGCATCTCCAGCGGCAGGCCTTCCAGAGGCATGGTCGCGTCGGAACTCAGGAAAATAAAATGTTGAGCCAGGGAAACCTGGAGTTCGTCGCCGTCGGTCAACGTCGCCGGCTCTTTCACCAGACTGCCGTTTAAATAAGTGCCGTTCTTGCTTTCGAGGTCTTCTACTAAAATCCCTTCGGCGGTCGGTGAGATCCGGGCGTGATGCCGGGAGACCTGGCGCATGGGGATCACGATGTCACACTCGGCATCGCGTCCCAGGAGCATCTTTGTTTTTATTTTCCAGCGCTGTCCTTCCAGCGGTCCGGATTGTGCGAGAAGGAGAGGGTATTCTTTTTCGTTTTTGAAATTTTCCATGTTATTAACCTGCCACACCAGGGTGAGTCTCGTGTGGGCGTTCGCTTTTATTTGATTGAATTCTTTACTGCTATAATTATAGTATACACAATTGAAGATTGAATGTGATCGAAAATAAAACCAATAAAGAAGAGGAAAACATGTCTGAAAACCGTACTTACCGAAGACACTACCGCTCATTTTTTTGGCCAATCGTATTCCTTGGCGCGGGGGTGATCTGGCTGCTGACCAACATGGGGATCATCCCCAGCGAGAACCTCTGGGTTCTTATCCGGCTTTGGCCGGTGCTGGTCATCATCGCCGGGCTCGATATCCTATTCGCCCGCCGGTTCGCCGTGATCGGTGCGCTGTTGGGGCTGCTGGCGATCGCCGGTGTGGTCTATATCCTGCTTAACGGCAGCAACCTGGGGATCGAGACCGCGCCGCAGCCGAAGACCGAAACGTTCAGCGCTGAACTGAACGGCACCGAATCGGCAAGCATCGACCTCAGCCTTTCCGTCCAGGAATCCAATGTCCATTCGCTCAGCGATTCAGGAGACCTGATCCTGGCGAAGATCGGCCACATTGGTGAAATTGAATTCTCCGTCACCGGCACCACGGCCAAGGTCGTCAAACTGCGCCAACTCGGGATTGAAGGCTGGTACAACTGGTTCCTGCCTAGCATCCGGGGCGAGGAACTCACCTGGGATATCGGCCTTAGCCCTGAGGTGCCTTTGGACCTATTTGTGGATGCCAGCACCGGTCATTCCGAGCTGGACCTGAGCGGCCTGGAACTTGACGAATTCGCGTTTGATGCCAGCACCGGCGCCAGCACGATCATCTTACCGGCCTCAACTGAAGGCTATGAGACCCGCCTGGAAGCCAGCACCGGCGCGATGACGGTGGTATTGCCTGCGGACAGCAACCTGACCGTCCACCTGGATGGGTCAACCGGTAAGATCACCTTCGATGTGCCGGATGGCGCCGCGGTTAAGATCGAAGTCCGGGATGGCGGCACGGGCAACCTGGAACTGCCTGACACGATCACCAAGGTGGAGGGCCTGCCCGACCGGGATGAAGGCGTTTACCAGACTGCAGGATTTGACTCGGCGGAATTCCAACTGCTGATCGTGATCGACGACATCAGCACGGGGAACATCGCCTTCGAGTGATCTTCACAGCCAATGAAATTAGTAACCGTAGAGACGCCCCGCTGGGCGTCTCATTTTACAAATGTCGTAAGGATCTTAGGCTTCCCCTTGAGGAGCGAAAGGACGAATCCCTTTTTCGAGGGCTGGGGGAGAACTGCTAAGAATTCATCATCAAAACGAGGATCATTTATACAACGATTTGTATAGAGTTGATTCTCATTTTTTGATACAATCAAATCATCACAAACAACCTTTATGCTATGAACTCAAACCAAAGAAATCCCATATCGCTCAGTCAAGTTTCGATCACCGACGCCTTTTGGGCGCCGCGCATCCTCGCCAACCGCACCCGCGGGCTGGACGCGGTTTTTCACGAATTGGAAGCGACCGGCCGGTTGGCTGCCTATGACCTCGACTGGACGCCGAAAAGTGACCGTCCCGCGCCGCATGTGTTCTGGGATTCGGATGTCGCCAAGTGGCTGGAAGGTGCCTGCCTCAGCCTGATGACTTACCCGGACGACGCTCTAAGGCAGCGGGTGGAGGCGGTTGTCGACAGGATCATCGCAGCTCAGGGGGAGGACGGCTACCTCAACCCCCACTTCACCGTGGTCAAGCCCGATGGGCGCTGGACCAACCTGCGCGACAAGCACGAACTCTACTGTGCCGGGCACCTGCTGGAAGCCGCCATTGCCCACCACCGCGCCACAGGTGACTCGCGCTTTCTGGATGCAATCCGGCGCTACATCGACCTGATCGGGCGCACCTTCGGTCGTGGTGCGGACCAACTGCCCGGATATCCCGGTCATGAAGAACTCGAATTAGCCCTGATCAAACTCTATCGCCACACCGGTGACCCTGAAGCCCTCAGTCTGGCGCAATATTTCATCGACCAGCGCGGCCAGCAGCCGCACTATTTCGATTGGGAAGCGCAGCAACGCGGTGAGGACCCGGCAGCATATTGGGCCAGTAGCCACGCTTATACCCAATCACACCAGCCCGTGCGGGAACAGCGTGAGGTGGTGGGGCATGCCGTGCGCGGGATGTACCTTTACAGCGCTATGGCCGGCCTTGCCAAAGAGACCGGTGATCCTGATTTATTGACTGCACTTAAAGCTCTCTGGGATGACCTGACCACCCACAAACTGTACCTGACCGGCGGGATCGGCTCATCCGGGAACAATGAAGGGTTCACCAGGCCGTATGACCTTCCTAACCGGGATGCCTATGCGGAGACCTGCGCGGCAATCGGGTTGGTCTTCTGGGCGCACCGCATGTTACAACTGGAACTTAACAGCCGCTATGCAGACGTGATGGAGCGCGCCCTTTATAACGGCGTGCTCAGCGGTGTTTCGCTCAGCGGAGACCGTTTCTTCTATGAAAATCCATTGGCTTCTGATGGCGACCATCACCGCCAGTCCTTCTTCGCCTGCTCCTGCTGCCCGCCGAACCTCAACCGGTTATTGCCCGCCATCGGGGAGTACATCTACAGCGTTACTGAAAAAGAATTAGCCGTTCATCTTTATATCCAGAGCGATGCCAGAATCGAAATGGATGGCCAAAAGGTGATCCTCAGCCAACACTCGGATTATCCCTGGGACGGCGTGGTCTGCCTGCAGGTTGCGCCCGAACGACCGGTCCGTTTCACACTCAAACTGCGCTTTCCAGGTTGGTGCCGGGAGGGACGGG
Organism: uncultured Chloroflexia bacterium; assembly: GCA_963748065.1. Lineage (GTDB taxonomy): Bacteria > Chloroflexota > Anaerolineae > Anaerolineales > Anaerolineaceae > Brevifilum. The sequence goes on from CAVVHL010000021.1 coordinate 25,685, forward strand.
TTTATCTCAACGGCGAACCCATCAATTATGAAAGTCATCTCGAAAATGGCTACATTACTTTGGAACGTGAGTGGCACCCGGACGACGAGGTTCGGCTGCAGTGGTTGATGCCGGTCACCCGGGTCTACGCCCATCCGCAGGTAAAGGCTGATCACGGTAAAGTGGCCTTGATGCGCGGCCCGCTGGTCTACTGCCTGGAAGAGATGGACCAATCCGTGCCATTGGAAGACCTATATCTGCCGAGAGACGCCGGGTTTGATACCTCCTTCGACCCGCACCTGTTGGAAGGGATGATCACGGTTCACGGTCGGGCCTTGGCGATTGACCGGGAAGCCTGGGGAAGTGACCTGTATCAAACTCAGCCACCCAAAATAAAGGAGACCACCTTCACCGCGGTCCCATATTTCGCCTGGGATAACCGCAAACCGGGCAAGATGCAGGTCTGGCTGCCGGAGACGTTCGAGAAACAGTGAATTCTGCCATTGAGAGCGAAGCGAAGCAATTTTCTAATAGATGCATAGCAAATATTTTCCAAAAAGATTGAAATCACTTTTAATCCCTTTCTGAGATTGCCACGCCCTCTACGAGGGCTCGCAATGACAAGACAAATCTGGCCACCCGTCCAGGCTCAACGCTGCCCATCAGCCGAGTTTGCAATCAGTGCTTTTTCCGTTATAATCATGGCTAAGTCCACTATCAAGGAGATGTGCGTGACTCGCATCAACCGCTAAATTCTTAAGTCTTTTGGAAAGACCACCCGGTACGTTACTTTTTAACCGAGGGCTTTCCCTGGGTTTTTTATTTTAAGAAAGCAGGTTGATGTGTTTACGGTTCATAATCTCTCTAAATCCTACGGACTCAATCCCGTCCTCAAAAAAATCAATTTCAGTCTCAACCGCGGTGAACGCGCCGCGCTCGTCGGGCCGAACGGCTGCGGTAAATCAACCCTGATGAACATCATCGCTGGGATTGAAAGCGCCCGATTCCGGTCATGTCGCTTATACCCCCTCCGACCTGCGGATCGGGTATCTGCATCAAGGGATCGAATTCGAGCCCACGGAGACCATCGGCGGCTACCTTCACCGTTTTTCCGCGAACCTGACCGAAGCATTGGATGCTCTGGAAGTTGTTTGTGATGCCCTCGCGACACGTCCCGACGACCCTGATCTGGCTTCACGCTATGACCGCTGTCTCAAAGCGCTCGACCGCGCCCAGGAGATGGAAGGCGTGCGTAAAGATGTCCTCTCGGGGTTCGACCTGCTGGACGTCCCATCGGAAACACCGGTTGCCAGCCTGAGCGGCGGGCAAAAGGTCCGCCTGGCGTTGGCCGGCGTGCTGCTGGATGCCCCCCAGGTGCTGCTTCTGGATGAGCCGACCAACCACCTCGATCTCGAAATGCGCGCCTGGCTGCGGGACTGGGTGCTTTCCTATCAGGGCGGGATCTTGCTGGTCTCGCATGACCGCGCCTTTTTGGATGCGGTGATCCATAAGGTGATCGCCTTTCCACCTTCCGGCGATGGCGTTCGGGAGTATCCAGGCAACTACAGCAACTACCTGGATGTCCGCGAACGTGAATTCGACATCGCCATGCAGTCCTATGTCGATCAGCAGGACGAAATCAAGCGACTGAAGAAAGCGGCTCGTTCCGTCCGGGATCAGGCCAAGTTCCACAAAGGCGGCAAAGCCGACCCAACCAAGACGGATGGTTTTTCGGCCGGATTCTTTGCGGATCGCTCACTGGAAACTGTACGCCGCGCCAAACAACTGGAAAAACGGATCGACTTCCTGCAAGGTGAGGGCGCGCTGGATAAACCCAACCAGGCCTGGGAAATGCGGATGCATTTCGCCGACCTTCCGGACAGCGGCAAGATCGCACTGCAGCTCTCCCGCCTGAGCATCGGCTATGATGGCGTTCCCCTGCTGCCGCCGATCACCCAAACTGTCACCCTCGGGCAGCGGGTCGCTTTGGTCGGCCCGAACGGGATCGGCAAGACCACGCTTTTCAAAACCCTGCTGGGTGAAGTGCAGCCGCTGGATGGCGCTTTCAACTTCGGCAGCGGCGTGCACCCCGGATACCTCTCGCAGGAACAGGAAATGCTCGACGCCGCCCTGACAGTGCTTGAAACCATCCAGCAGGTACCGGAGATGTTTAACCACAGCGAAGCCCGCACCTTCCTGCACCGGTTCCTGTTTGCCGGCGATGAGGTCTTCCAACCGGTGGAGACCCTCTCCTATGGCCAGCGCTCCCGGTTGATGCTGGCGATGTTGGTCGCCCAGCACTGCAACCTCCTGCTGCTGGATGAACCCCTCAACCACCTCGACCTGGCCTCCCAGGAAGCCTTTGAAGCCGCCTTAAGTGAATTTGAAGGCACGATCCTGGCGATCGCCCACGATCAATACTTCATCGACCGGTTTGCCCAGGTAATCTGGCATTTTAGCCCGGATGGTCTGACCACGGAACTGACCGACAGCCTGGTCTCGGAGATCATGGATTCTTGAAAAGCTGTGGATAAGCGTTGAAAAATTGTGGAAAATCGTGGCTTATATTGGGGAAAAACCGGTAATAACCTGTGAGTTAACAGTGGATAAAATTAATAGAGAAAGAGCCGGGTACGCCAGCCCGGCTCTTTTTCAGGAGGAGAGTATATGTTTTGTTCAGAAACTGTTCACGATTACAGTATATCCAACCTTGGAAAACAATACTTGACGCGAACCCCATCATCACCCCACGTTTACCCCACAGAAGCATTAGAAATTTATATAAAACGGTGATTCATCATTTTTAACTGCCAGCAAATCCGCTTTTTGCATATCGGTTGGCTTTATGATATGATTTCGGAAACCGGAAATATCCAGGAGACTTCCCAGATGTCTGAACAGGAATTTACTGTTGAGGAAAAGATCACCGCGTTGATTGACCAGCTTAATGCCTACATCGAGCAATATCACGGTGGATCGGTCATGCTCGAACGGATCGAGGAAGACACGGTCTATGTCCGGCTGGGCGGCGCTTGTGAAGATTGCCCGCTTTCTCCGGCAACGATGCAGGGCTGGGTCGCCGGCACACTGCGGCAATTCTTCCCTGATATCAAGGTTGAACAGGTGAAATAAATTCACGTTAATCATAAACGGCTCCTTTCAATGAAGAGAGCCGTTATTTTTATACAATGGTTAACCCCATCCCGCTGCAAATGCAGCTTCCCTTCCCCTTATGAGGGGAAGGGTGCCGAAGGCAGGAAGGGGTTTTTTTTTGAAAATCCCTTAGAATTTCCATTTGTGACGAATAAATCCTAAATTCTTTACCGATTATCTTTCACTCAGCCCCATTCTTTTTGCTTTCCTGGTTGGCGCCGCTCCCCGGACCAAAGTAAATCTCACTCTGTACCGCACGGTATAACGTCTCACTTCGCAGATCTGCCAGCGTATAGCAGGGGGCATCCAGATGGTTTGCGAGGTCTTCCGCCAAACCCTGATCAAAAGCTTCATGTTCCATGTTGATCACCACCGCCCGCACGTCCTCTCCGGCGATCTGTTCGGCGATCAAGTGCGATTCCTTCTGCGGCGAGCCGGCCCCCATCGCCACATTCCCGGCGCCGTCGGTCAGGACGATCAACAGCGGCAGCACATCAGGGTGCAGTGTCTTCTCTCGCTTGAGCACCTGGTACGCCATTGTCAGGCCGGCGCTCAGAGGTGTCTTCCCACCCACTGGGATATCCGCCAATGCGCGCTGTGCCAGGAGCACCGAGTTGGTCGGCGGCAGCACCAGGGTCGCGCGGTCTTTCTGGAAGACGATCAGCCCCACCCGGTCCCGACGCTGGTAGGCATCCGTTAACAGTGACAGGATCGCACCTTTGGTTGCGGCCATCCTTTCAGCCACCGCCATCGACCAGGAAGCGTCCACCAGGAACAGGATCAGGTTAGAAGCACGCCGCACCCGCACCTTCTTCTGGTAATCCTCCCGTCGCACGGCAAAAGCCACATCCTCGCGCATTTCTTCTCGGGACTTCTGGAAAGGTGCGGCGGCGCGCAACGTGGCATCGAATGCCAGATCGTCCGCCTTGCCATTCGCCGGGCGGGACTGGATATAACGGCCGCGTTTACGGTCGGTCTGGGTCTGAGACCGGCGTCCGCCGTGTTTACGCATCATGTCATCAAGGGGGGTATCCAAACGGCGCGGCTCAAAAGTCTCGCCGGGTTTTACTTTTTGTCCGCCTTCCCACCAATGGGCCGTGGCGTCCTGAAATATATCCTGTTTGGTTGGCTCTATGGACTCGGGTCCAGTGGGTTCGATGCTAAGCTCGATGCGGGGGGAGACTGACTTTTTTTTTGATCGGAATCTGACTCAGCGGACTGCTGGTCCTCATCTGCGGAAGCGTCTTCCGATGTCGCACCTTTGAGCTGTTCAATATGTTCCTGGAGTTGGGTGATACCCATCTCAGATTGACGGAACGGGCCGGCTTTGACCCGGTGCGGCAGGGCTAACTCCGCAGCCAAAGCAATATCCCGTGGGCTGATCGTATCCCGGCCTTCAAAGGCAGCATGTGCCCTTGCGGCTTTGAGGATCACCAAGTCTGCCCGGTGCCCATCGACTTGCATCTTGGCGGTCAGGTCTGCAATCACCAACAAATCCCGACTGGAGTAACGTACATGGTCCACCAACTGCCGGGCTTTGGCGATCTGCTCGGAGAGTTCGTGTTCTTGCGGCAGCCATTCCTCGCGGAAAGCCTCCGGATCGGTTTCAAAAGCGATATTGCGTTCCATGATCTGGACTCGCTGGCGAGGTTCAAGGATGCCACGGATATCGACCGAGAGGGCAAAGCGGTCCAAAAGCTGCGGACGCAGATCGCCTTCTTCGGGGTTCATCGTACCCACCAGGATGAAATCGGGCGGGATGGGCGAATGAGATGCCTTCACGCTCGACGATGTTCATCCCCATCGCGGCAGAGTCCAAAAGAACGTCCACCACGTGGTCGTCCAGCAAGTTGACCTCATCGATGTAGAGCAATCCCCGATTGGCAGCCGCCAGCACACCCGGTTCGAAATGCCGCTCACCTTTCTGAATGGCTTTTTCGATATCCAGGGTACCCACGACACGGTCTTCCGTGGCGGAAACGGGCAGGTTCACAAAAGGCGTTCGCAGAGTTTCGACCGGGATTTCCCCATCATCAGCAAAGCGTTCCCGACATTCGGTACACCAGGTGATTGGGCTGTTGGGATCGCAGCCGAAACGGCAATCCTCCACAACCTGTACGGGGGGTAAGAGGGCGGCCAGCGCTCGGGCGGCAGTGGATTTGGCCGTGCCGCGTTCGCCGCGGATCAGAACGCCGCCGATTCGGGTGTCGATCGCGTTGAGGATCAGCGCGCGGCGCATGCGCTGCTGACCGACAATGGCTGTGAATGGGAAAATAACTCGCATATTTTTGTTCATTGAGGTCTCTTTCTAATGCCCATCAAGTTTACCACGTCCATCCTGAGTTGACTATTATCAACCTGAGAATCAGGGAGGATTGACACCTTCAAAGGGTTATTGCCATCAAATCCTTCTCTGGTAAAATTATGAAAGTATTCTGGCTGCCGGGAACTGGCTCTAACTTCGCCGATCGCATTACACCATGAGACTTTCCCGGTGCCAGGATCGCGGTCTGACGCCGAAATAAAGACCGTATTCATTCAAAAGGCCTTGCAAGACAGGCCGGAAGGTAGTTTTTTGAGGTTTGATACAATGCCAGTCCCAATGAAGGCTGGTACGGTACTACGTAAGCGGTACCAGGTGAAAAAGATTATCGGCCAGGGCGGCATGGGCTCTATCTACCTGGCTGAGGATCTGCGCCTGGAAGGACGCCTCTGTGCGGTTAAAGAGGTGGAATATGACCGCGCCTTGCCGGAGGAGATGCTTCAGCAAGCTCGCGATCAGTTCCAGCGTGAAGCCACCGTCCTCGCTCGGTTGGACCACCCAAACCTTCCCAAAGTTTCCGACTTTTTCTCGATCAGCGATCATGACTACCTGGTGATGGATTTTGTCCCCGGTAAGGACCTGCGCCAGCTGATGATGGAAGCCCGGCAGAACGACACATTCCTGGCGGAAGAGGACGTTTTGGATTGGGCCAGCCAATTGGCGGACGCATTAAAATTCCTGCACACCCAGGATCCTTCGATTTTGCACCGTGATATCAAACCCAGCAACCTGAAACTGACTCCCTCCGGGCTGGTGAAATTGGTGGACTTTGGCCTGGTCAAGATGCTGGCGCCCGGCGAGGTGACCATTACCATCTTGCAGGGTCAGGGCACCGCCCTGTATACACCCCTGGAACAATACGGCGGTGATTCCGGGCACACCGATGCCCGCAGCGATATCTATGCCTTCGGCGGCACGCTCTATCACCTATTGACCAACGAACCGCCGGTTAATGTCCGCGACCGGTTCCTGAACCCGGGCAGCCTAAAGCCCATCCGTCAGATCAACCCGGACGTGAGCGTTCGGACCGAACGTGCGGTACACTGGGCGCTGCAGCTGCATCCCGAGGACCGCCCTGAGGATATCGATGCCTTCCTGAAGGCCTTGTTCGTGGAAGACGCCCCGGTCACCAAGCCTTTCCGAAGCACCTATCTCCCCCCGCGTGTGATCCAGACCCCCGAGCGGGTGCTGATCTACGTCGCCGGTGGGTTGACGGTCGTCAGCCTGCTGCTGACCCTGCTGCGGAATTTCTAAATTTCCCCTATCTTTGTCATTGCGAGGAGCGTGAGCGACGAAGCAATCTTCGTTTCGCTTTATAAAAGGAAAATGTCCAGTCTGGATGATGTGGCATTTAATCTGGATAGAAAAATGCCACATTGGCCTACAGCCTCTTCGCAATGACAAGAATTGGTGCGCTCAACAAAAGAGCGCACCCTACAAGTTTTTCCATAAAGACAAGACAAACGCCCCAATTGGGGCGTCTCAATAATGAAATCTTACCAAATACAATTATTTCTTGAACCGTTTGGGGTAACGTCCTTCGGTGCGCATCCACCAGATCAGGGCGGAAATCCAGCCCAGTAACATGCCTACCACGACCATCTCCACCACAAAGGTTGTCCCGGATTTCAGGATCCAGTAGCGCGTGCCGCCAACCCCCAGACTGAGATAAGAATATGCCAGCAAGCCGCCGATCAGGGCCGTCAACATGGAACGCAGTCCCCACCGAGTGGTCTTCCACCACAGCCGGCCGCCAATGAAGGCCAATACACTCCCCAGCCCGATCACAATGATCCCCAAAGCCCATTCTCCCAGCGTCGGATAATTGTTTCGCCCACCCTGTTCCGCAGCCTCTTCCGCCGGCAAATCAGTCGGGGTCGTCGTCGGCTCATCAGTAGCCGTTGGGGTGATCTGCGGTGTGGGCGAGGTTAGTATTACGGTCGAACTGCCATCCGGTTCGATGTTGATATTCAGGGTTTCGGATTGCAGTGCAGGTTCACTGGTCGCATTGACTTCCAACCCACCTGCGGCTTCAATCCGGTAGTTGAAATAGGCCACGCCGGCTGCAGTCGTCGTCTCAAATTGCTGAGTGATACCCGGCTCTCCGGAGATCTTGAAGTTGAAACGCACCACTGTACCGTCCGGTACAATATGCCCGTTGTGATCGAGGATCGTCCCCGTCCGGATGGTGATGGTGTCGCCGACCGAAAAGCTGGGCACCGGGGTTGGTTCCGGCGTCTGGGTGGCAGCGGGTGCGGTTTCAGTGACCTCTTCCTGCTGCTCCAATTCCGGGGCCACCAACTCCAGGCTGATTACCTGAGCAGGATCAGGGGCTGTCATTGAAATCAGGTCGTACCCGACCGCGCTCAGCGAGATCGGCAAGGTGCCCTGGGGTGAAATTTCCTGCATCAACACTCGCGCGGCAACATCAATGAAGCCGGGCAGCTTACTGTAGAGTGCATAGTAGGCCGTGATCTTGGAAATATTGGTGGCATCCAAATACACCGGCGAATCCAATGAGAAAACGATCACACGTTTCCCATTCAGCAAGTCCGGCCGGTTTTCAAGGATTCGCTGCAGGATATTGGAAGCCGGGTAATCCGGGTTCACGTCCAGCATATTGAAGATCACCCAATCCGCGGTACGCAAATTAGCCGATAAATATTCATTGGTGCCGCTTTCCACATTATCGACCATGTCCGCGAGTTGAGTGAAGGTGTAAGAGGTTAGGTTATGCTGCAAGACCTGCCCACCTGCTTGCGGTCCATAAAGATTAACCAGGGAATTTGCCATCGAGTCAGTGTTCAAAACATTGATCGGTGGGCAATTATTACACTGATAAGCCGTCCGGACATCGGTGAAAATGATCATGTCCTCATACCACTGGGGTGGTGAGGGCAGCACTGCATCAAATTCGGACATCGTCGGGCTGATCATCGTGACGGCTTTCTGAGCCACATCAAAGGTCACGCTCTGGCCTTGACCGACCATCCCCAGATCTGCGTCTGGCGGCACGACGTTATTGAAATCAAACTCACCGTAAAGCCTCAGCTTTGAATCTAGGATCCGTAATACGGAGTTATCCACCCGCTGGGCAAAAGCCGAGTCTTCACGGTATTTCGTGGCGAAGAAATCCAGGGTGGAAAGTAACGTAGAATAAGCATCCGGATCGCTGGAGTCGATCAAGTTATTGACATAGAGCATATCGTTCCCCGCCAGGAAAGCATTCCGTGCAATTGTGATGGCATCAAAACTCTCACCGTTCGGGTCGAAGAAGCGCCGGACTGCGCCGCTGCCCAGGTTATCGCTGATGATTAAGCCACCATCCGCCCGCCAACTTTCCAGGGATGGCAATGCCATAAGCGTTTGCAGTGCATTGGCGTCAAAGCTGATCGGTTTGGTGGTTGCCCGGATATTCCCCTGGAAACCCTGATAGCGGATGTGCGAAACCATCAAACCGTCCACGCGAGAAGGGTCGCCGCTGCCCAATCCCGTCACTGAAAAGAACGGGGCTAATTCAATTTGTTTGAGTTGTTCCAGGGATTTACGGACCGTGGCAACTTCTTCTTCAGGCGAACGATCTGAATTGCCGGTTCCGGGGAAATTCTGAGCGATGACCAAAATCCGGTTATCACTGCCATTGTGGATCCCGCTGATATAGGCTTTCCCCAGCTCTCCAACCCAAAAAGGGTCACCCCCAAAGGTATTCACACCTAAATAGTGTGCTGCTTCGCCGCTTGTTGTTTCAAGAACGTCCAGGTTCGGCCCAAGGAACAGGTTGAAACCCAGCGTGCTTAATTCGCTTCCAAGGACTTCCCCTTCCTGCGAAGCCAGGTCCATATCCCAGGTCGCACCGATCGCCATTTGCGAGGCGGTTTGCGTCACCTGGTTCAGCAGTTGGTCAGCAGGAGCGCCGTTACCCCCTTGAGCGAGGCCAACCAGCAACGGGACATAGGTCGGGTTGGTGGTCGTCCCACTGTCTCCCGCGTTCGAAGCCTGTTCGGTAACATTCCACTCCAATTCCTGCAAGGCCGTGATCAGGCTTTGAGCCTGCTGCAGTGTGTCCTCGGAAGTGAAATTATCGTTTTCCGCCAGAAAAACCACACCACCGATGTGATGATTGGCGATCAGGTTGTAAATCGGGGAATCCTCTTCGAGAGTCGAACTTTCGAAACCGACCAGGAACAACTGGCCAACTTTCTCTTCCGGCGTCATGGTCTGCAGCACAGATTCGGCGGAGCTTAACGCCCTGGCGCTGGCCGGCGCGCTGCTCAGGCTGGCAAACAACAACATCAGCACCAGGCTCAATCGCCAGAGTCCGCGTCGGAAGATCGCGAAAGAACCCCTCATGAAAGCGACTCCAATACGGTCAGCGCCCGTTGGGGTTGATTGGTGATCAGCCCATCCACGCCAAGGATAGCGAGATGGCGGATATCCGCCGCTTCATCCACCGTCCAGGCGTTGAGCTGCCGGCCTTTGGCATGCACCCGGGTAACCATCGCCTCATCGATATCCTTGAAATAAGGATTGAGCGCGTCATACCTGAACAATCGGTATCCGAAAAATTTTGCCCAGCCCGGGAAAGTCAGCATGCCTAACGGGACTTCAGGTAAAATTCGGTGAAAACGAGCGAAATTGAACGGGTTGAAAGATGAGATCAGGATTGAATCAGCGACATTATGGTCTCTGACCATCGCCGCCACATCGACAGGTACCGCGTCAAAAGGCGTGCTGTAATTCTTCAATTCAATATTGATCAGGAACTTCCCGCCGAAACGGGTCAGGACTTCATCCAGGGTCGGGATTTTTTCCCCATCACCTGCATCCAGAGCCTTCAGTTCGGCCAGAGTCAGATCGCGCACGCGCCCGGTACCGTTTGTGGTCCGGTCAACTTTATCGTCATGGATCACAACCAGCTGATGGTCTTTCGACAACATCACATCCAGTTCGATCCCATCCGCCCCCTGGTCCATGGCTAACTGGAAAGCCGCCATCGTGTTTTCCGGGGCAGCGCTTGATGCACCTCGGTGGGCGTAAATTTTCGGCTTCATATAATTCTTCTCCTAAAAGTGGGGTAATTATAGCACGCGGGTATCATCGGGGGTACCCCCAGCGGATATCCACCCATACACGATTCTGGCAAAGTGATGTGGGCTATAATAATCGTCATCCATCCACAACACGCCAAGGAGACGTCATGTTCCAGACCCTCGCTTATCCCGTTGAAGATCTCAAGGATTACGTGATCCGCTTTTTTAAAGCATTGGACGTACCTGAAATTGATGCCCGGATCGCAGCGGATGTCCTGGTTTCAGCGGATCTGCGCGGGGTCAACTCTCACGGGGTGATCCGCTTGCACACCTATTACGGCAACCGCTTGGCGAAGGGACAAGTCGATCCGAATTCGCCGATCAAGACTCTCAAGGAGAGCCCCGCCACCCTGGCTCTGGATGGTGGTAACGGTCTGGGCCAGGTGGTCGCCTATCGGGCAATGTCCCGCTGTATCGAAATGGCTGACGAGGCCGGCATCGCGGTCACAACCGTGCGGAACAGCAACCACTTCGGGATTGCCGGCTATTATGCAATGATGGCCTTGCCGCAGGACATGATCGGTATCAGCCTGACGAACAGCCGGCCCCTTGTCACACCCACTTTCGGGCTTCGCCCTGCTATCGGCACCAACCCGATCGCGGTGGCTGTCCCCGTGGGCGAGGAACGACCCTATGTTCTGGATATGGCAACCAGCATCGTCCCGCTCGGGCGAGTTTCGGTTTATGAAAAAGCTGGAGAAAAGATCCCCAGCGGTTGGGGCATCAATGCCAAGGGTGAAATGACCGAAGACCCGGCTGAAATCACGCATGGCGGCGCACTGTTACCGCTGGGCGGCCCAGCGGAACTGCGCGGTTACAAAGGATATGGATTGTCTTTGCTGGTCGACTTGCTCTCCGGAGTTCTGGCCGGAGCCGCCTTTGGGATGGATGTCGGCAAACCCTCCGACAACCGCAATGCGGACGTGGGTCATTTCTTCGCAGCAATCAAGATCGAGAACTTCCGACCGGTAGATTTCTTCAAAAAAGATATGGATGATTACATTCGGGCATTAAAAGCCACCCCCAAACTGCCCGGACAGGACCGGATCTACATTCACGGGGAAAAAGAGTTCGAATTGGCGGAAAAATATCTGAAGGAAGGCGTACCACTGATGGTGGAAGTAGTCGAATCGCTGAAAACAGCCGGTGAAGCCGCCGGTGTGCCATTTGACCTGGAGCCAGTGGGGTAAAAGTCTTTATTTTCGTCTGAATTTCAAACCCGGGATCAACCAGGGGACTTCTCGCCTATATTGCCGATATTGCTCGCCGAAGGTCTGGACCAGTTTCCGCTCTTCGGGGATCGTCCCGATCAGGAAATAGAGCGTCCCGGACAGGAAAAAGGCGAAGGTCAGATCAGTCATATAGGGATATAACCAGAAGAGGATAATGCTGAACAGATAGAGCGGGTGTCTTACCGTTCGGTATAGTCCCGTGGTCACCAGTTCATTCTCATGTTCCTCCCCGGGCTGCAAGGCCTGGCGGATGCCGGCGAAGGCCATCACGTCCGTTTGTAAGGTTGTCGCAACCAAAGCAACCAGCGCCAGGAATTGAAGACCTAAAGTCAGGAAGATCCAGGGAGTCGGAATGACCCAAAGCGTGCGTGATGGCAGCAAAGCGACCATTGCAAGGATGGGCAGCAGTGTCACTACAGCGATAACCACGAATAACAACCGGTAAAAGCGATCAATCCCTGCACCAAAGACTTTCCGTGCCAACCGTTTCATTGAAAATGACGCCAGCCAGGAGTGAAAGACGCCCCAAACAGCCATTGCGAGAAATACGAGCGCAGGATAGATCAATTTTTGCATGATTTCATTCTATTCACTGCAGTCATAAACATCAAGCATCTGATTTATCCGGAACAACATCTGTTTAAGCCCATCCTTATCTTCTCTGAAATATTCTAAAGTGATCATTTCGGGTTTGATTCGCTTCAATACCCAGTCTAATATCCCATAATCTTCTTCGGTCAGGGTTTCATGTGCATCCTGCAAATTCCCCTCAACCACTCGGACGCCGGAAATATGCACCTGACGGGTTTTTCCCAGGGGGAGCTGCAGTAGATATTCTTCCACCGACAGCCCCAGGTAACCGGCAGATACTCTGGCGTGCGCCAGATCCAGCAGCATTTCGCACCCAGTCTCCGCCAGCACCCGGTTGATCACTGCTGGTTCTCCCTCGATCGTGGAATTAAAGACCGGGCAAATCGGCAAATTTTCCAGGATCAGCGGCATAGTAAGCCGGGACTTCAACCGGTTCAATTGCCGGATCAAGCGGTTCACCATGCGGTCGCCGTTGGGGAGTGGTAATTTCATGCCCCAACGGAGCGCCGGATAGACCGCCCAGGCCGGTACGGGGGAGAGATGCGCGGAAACCCAACGGGAATCCGGACAAAGCTGCTGATAACGGTTCAATCGTGCCATCGAAAGCGGTATGCGGCCGAGATTGCTTGCATGGAATTGGAACGGTAAACCGGCATAATCGGCTTTCATTCGGGCGACCTGAACCGGCGAGTGAAACGAGGTGAACTCAACGCCATTCAAGGGAATCTGATCGGTCGCCCAAAGTTGCGCCAGGGCGTTAGAGGGATTGCAATAGAGTGCGATTGACATTTGATCCCCTCCTTATGTAAGCATTCACATGGTTTTTCTCAATATATTCAATTCCGGTACACCAACATAATCTTATCCCAATTTCGACTCTTCTAAGTCCAATCCTATCTTTTCGATTCGTCGTATGGTATTGACTCTTAGAACATTCGTGCTATACTGGAATTATGTTTTAGAACACACATTCTATTATTGAGATCGGCAGGTTGTAATGAGACGGATAATTGTGATCCCGGCGGTTTTTATTGGATGTTTGATCGTGATCTGGGTGGGTACTGTGGCGGCTGCCAATATGCCTTCTCAGGAACTTTTAGCGCCAACTCAGACAGCAATGATGGAAAATGACCTCAATGCCGTTGAAAACGTAGCTGGTGATGAAAATCAGATCTCAAAAGGCGGCACCTGCAGTTTATCGGCCGGTTATCCCGCCGAAGTCCGCCAGTGGTGCGATCTGATCGAAACTGCCGCCCAGGATACGGGCCTCCCGGCTGGACTGATTGCAGCCGTGATCGTCCAGGAAAGCGGCGGGGACCCGACGGTCTATTCAAGCAGCGGCGCAGTGGGGTTGATGCAGGTGATGCCGAGAGACGGGATTGCAGCCGAGTTCATGTGCGTCAATGGCCCCTGTTTCGCCTCAAGACCCACCATCACCGAACTGGAAGACCCCGCCTACAATATTCAATTCGGCAGTACCTATCTCGCCGGTCTGGTGGAAAAGCATGGATCCTTCCGTGAAGCACTTTTCAAGTACGGTCCGATGAATATCGGCTATCATTACGCCGACCTGGTCCTGGCCATCTGGGAAAAGTACGGATAATTCATCATTTTTCTCCGCTTAAACCACCCCTGTAACCGGCGTTGCAGGGGTGGTGTTGTATATTTATTGGTCATCAAAAACAATATGACTGACCGGTCATATTGTTTTAATACTCAGGATTTCCCAATTTAATCTTACTTTAAGTAATGTGACCGGGTAGTCACATGGATTTTTCCGGTTGAAACTTAACGATCCCTGAAGTCATAGATCCCGTCTTTGAATTCCCACACTTTTCCGCACTGTTCACACTTCAAATCTTCATTCCACCCATGTAAGACCGTCCCACATGCCGGACAGGCAAACAGATCCTGCCCCTGATATGCCATACCGGATTTGATCGTCCGATTGCGAGTGAACACACTTGGGCTCACCTGGATCAGTGCACCGGTCCACTGCAGCAGCGAATCCATCTTCGCCAACAGACTTGGGGTGAGATGCCGCTTGAGAAAGCCGACCCGGAAATGTGAAACCGTCAATTGCCTCTCGATCTCGAAGCCGACTTCGCCTAAATCATGCCTTACAGCCCGGGGATGGAAGTCGAAATTGAGTTTTGCAAACTCAACCGGCGCCTTAGTGTATGGACTCCAGTCCTGTTTGCGAAGGAAATAACGCAGCATGGATTTGAGGTTGCGTTTATTGGCAAATTCGAGGATGAAGACACCTTCAGGGGCCATCGCCTTGTGCACCTGGGCTAACGCCAGTTTCGGATCGGCCATGTGGTGCAATGTGCGGATCATCGTGGCCGCGTCGAACGCGCACTCAACAAATGGCAATTGATAAACATCCGCCGCGACATAAATATACCGATCGGTATACCCCAGACGATCCCTGGCTTGCTCCAATTGGGTGCGTGAATAATCCACTAAAACCACTCGTTCGAAGTTCTGATAGCGCGGTGTGTTCCGTCCAGCGCCCGCACCGAGTTCCAGCATCAACTTTCCCGCCGCCGGCAGCAACCGTTTCAGCGCGATGGCTTCCGCCATGTCCTCATAGGCGCGGCCGCCTTCTTCCCAGAAACTTTGCTGGTAGTCGGATCCCTCATAACTGCAGACAGGCGGTTTGTTTTCGCTCATGGCTCGGTTTATATCACGAAATGATTGGGCTGGCAAATAATGATTTGCATAAAAAAAGGCCCGGGCAGGATTACCGACGGCACCCGGAGATACCTCCTTACCGCTGCTTCCTTTCGGACCTGACGGGGTTCGAAGGGCTCCGCCGCGCCGGTCCCACCCGGACGCGGTTAAGCATACTTCAGTCACCCCGGACTGTCAACGGATAACGTTTGAAACTGGTAAAAATACGCCCTTCGTTGTATACTTTAAATCGATTAAATAGATTAATTCCACGCGACAGGAGAGGTGCCTACCCGATGAAAGTTTTCGTCAAACAACAACAACTTGCTCATTGTGTCAGCATGGTTTCGCGGGCCGTTTCACCCCGCAGCACCCTGCCCGTGCTCTCGAATATCCTGGTCAAAACGGATAACGGTCGCCTGCGGCTTTCCGCGACCAACCTCGAACTGGGAATCACGTGTTGGATGGGCGCGAAAATCGAAGGCGAAGGGGCCATCACCGTCCCTGCACGAACCTTCACCGACCTTGTCGGGAACCTGCCCAGCGACCAGGTGGTGCTGACCCTGGACAACAGCACACAAACCCTCAACGTCCGCTGCGGTGCTTCAGAAACCAACATCAAAGGGATTGACGCTGAAGAATTCCCACCTATCCCAGAACCAAACATCGAAGAAGGCGTACCGCTGAACGTTTCGAATTTCAAAGAAATGGTGCAGCAGGTCGCATTTGCTGCTTCCACCGACGAAGCTCGCCCGGTCCTGACCGGTGTGCTGCTCAAATTGGACGGCGATCACATTACGATGGCTGCCACCGACGGCTTCCGGATCTCGATCCGCGAGGATGACATCCCCAATGCCGTTTCCCATCCGCTCGAAGCCATTATCCCCGCCCGGGCGCTGATCGAACTGGCTCGGATCATCGGCGGTGACGGCGGCGGCACCCTGGTGATGACCTTCCCACCCGACCGCGGCCAGGTGATCTTCCACATGGACGACCTGGAGCTGGCTTCCCAACTGATCGAAGGTAATTTCCCCGATTATCGGGCTATCGTCCCGCAGAATTTCAAAACCCACACTCTGCTCTCTACTGCCGGCTTGCTCAAAGCCTGTAAACAATCCGAGATCATCGCCCGGGAAGGTACCAACGTGGCCCGGCTGAACATCATCCCGGAAACCGACGAAGCCTCCCCCGGCACGCTGGAAATCTCCGCCCAATCCGAACAAACCGGCACCTCTGAAGTGCTGGTCGACGCCTCGGTGGATGGCGTACCGCTGCTGGTCGCCTTCAATGTGCGCTTCCTGCGGGAGGTATTGGAAGTGATCAAGGCGGATAACGTCTGGCTGGAAACCAATGCCGCCAACACGCCCGGCTTACTCCGGCCGCAGGGTGACGACCACTTCAAACACATCATCATGCCGATGCACATCGGCTAAACTCAACTAAAAAGACCCCAAAGCACCCGCTGAGCGGGTGCTTTTCAATTAAATCTTTTTCTATAGGTGCAATTGCTATTAAATCATCTTTACCTTTTTCCAAAGAATCTATTAGAATAAATCTAACCCGCACCCTATTCCTAAGGTGATGAAGTTATGACCCTCCCACCCAGCGCAACAGATCGACTCCTGAGCATTTACCTGGTGCTCTCGCAATACCCGGTGCTTTCTTCGCGCATCCGCGATTTGATGCGGCGCGAGCTGTTCACACGTAACTTCCTGGATCCCAGTGACTTTGACCAGGAAGTGATCCGCAAAGCGATCCAGTCTCAGGAGCGTGAAGGCCTCCAGCGACCGCAAATTGAAGAACCGGCTGATGTTTGGGAACGACGTAAGGCCCTGGTGCGGGAACAGTTGACCGATTTCCATTTCAGCCATCATCTGAGCTTTGAACTGCTTGAAGAATTGATCGAAGAAGTCCTGAACGAGCGCGGCGTCACAACCCACGAAGCTCTTTACGAATTCAACCCGGAGGTTGCACCCGAAGAACTGCTGTTCAACCAGGGCATGATGATCGAAAAACTGCCCACAGCCAAACGCAAACCCCTCGAACCACGTCTGCGGGAGATCAAGGTGGTCCTGATCCGCAATATGATCAGTGATCAGCTACGGTACATCAATATCGCCCGCAACTGGTTCACCATCTCCGACCTGGCTGAGATCCGCCGTCACAAGATCGGTCACGGGCGCATCGGCGGTAAAGCCGCCGGGATGCTGCTTGCCTATCGTATCCTGAAGGAAAGCCCCAACGATGAACTGCGCCGAAACCTGCGGACGCCGGAATCCTATTTCATGGGGTCCGACTTGCTCTACACCTTTATCTCGATCAACAATTTCCACCACTGGAACGACCAGAAATACAAACCGGAAGATGAAATGCGGCAGGATTACCCGAAAATCGTCGACGACTTTATCGCCGGCGAATTTCCGCCCAACATCCTCCAGCGTTTGGAAACCTTGCTGACCACCGTCGGGAAGCAGCCTCTGATCGTGCGCTCTTCGAGCCTATTGGAAGACAACTTCGGAACAGCTTTCGCGGGAAAATACGAGAGCATTTTCCTCCCGAACCAGGGAGATATTGACGAAAACATGAAGGCGCTCACGGAAGCGATCGCCCGGATCTATGCCTCAACGCTCAACCCAACCGCCCTGCTCTACCGCCGGAGCCGCGGTCTTCAAGATTACGACGAGCGAATGGCGATCCTGATCCAAACAGTGGAAGGGAACCGTTTCGGCGATTATTACCTGCCGGATATCTCCGGTGTAGCCTTCAGCCACAATCAGTACCGCTGGTCACCGCAAATCCGCCAGGAAGATGGCTTCATCCGTCTGGTCTGGGGTCTGGGCACCCGGGCTGTGGATCGCGTGGGGAATGATTACCCACGTTTGGTCGCGCTCAGCCATCCCACCCTGCGCCCTTCCAACACCGTCAAATCCATCCGCCGCTATTCCCAGCAATACGTGGACCTGATCGACTTGAAAGATAACAAATTGATAACCCTGCCGATCCATGAAGTGCTCAAGGGAGACTACCCGCCGCTGCGCTTCCTGGCCCAGGTGGATCAGGAAGGTTATTTCCGCTCGATCCGCTCCCGTCTGGTGGACGCCAAACCTTCTCAGTTGATCCTGACCTTCGAAGAGCTGCTGCGCCGGACGCCATTCGCAGAGCGCATGCGCTATCTGCTGACCGTTCTGGAGGAACAATACGAATCGCCGGTCGATGTAGAGTTCATTGCCGACGTTCTTGAGGACAACGGCACGCCTGAGATCAAGCTCTCCATCATCCAATGCCGTCCCCTAAGTTACATGAAAGAAGAAAATCGGGTCAGCCTGCCCCAAAATATCGACCCGGAGAACATCGTTTTCTCCTCAAGCATCATGGTTACCGGCGGCTGGCTGGAAGAGATCGGTTTTGTCCTTTTTGTCCCCCCGGAGCACTACTTCAGCTTGCCGACCCAGGCCGCCCGGAACAAACTCGAGCGCGCCATCGGTCATCTCAACGCCGCCCTGAGCAACGAATCTTTCATCTGCGTCGGCCCCGGACGCTGGGGCACATCCAACCCCGATCTGGGCGTACACGTAGATTACGCCGACATCTTCAACAGCAAAGCATTGGTGGAACTCTCAGGTGAAGGGATCGGCCCCGCGCCGGAACCCTCCCTCGGAACACACTTCTTCCAGGACCTGCTGGAGGGTGAAATCTTTCCCCTGGCAACCTATATTGGCGAGGACAACTTCAATCGGGCTTTCTTTTACGACACCCCGAACCGCCTGGCCGAATGGATCGAGGTTGAACCGGCGTTATTCGACCGTCTGCGGCTGATCAAGGTCAGCGACTTCAAGGCTAACCACCATCTGGAGTTGGTGATGAACGGTGAAGAGGAACGGGCATTGGCGTTTCTCTCCGAATCAACGCGCGGTCGGGACGGCCGCCTGCAGTAATCCAACGACTGAACTGTAGAATTGTATAGAAAAGAATTTATTCCGTCACCGGCAGGAATGCTTTGTGTCTGTTCAGCCGGTACCACTCCCCATCCAACCCTCGAACAAAACCCTTCCCCAATTCCGCGGCCCAACGCGCCAGCTCATACCCCAACAGCAACCCCAAGTCGGCAAGCTGGTCTTCGCTTAACTCGATCTGGACGACCTGCCTGACGTCGTTTAATTTTTCCCGCAGATTGTGAGGCGCCGCTTCACGCACCCGGTCTATATCGCTCTCTTCCAACTGTCCAGGATCCAGCAGATAAACAACGATCGGGCTTTGGTTTTGTCCGCGGTATTCGAGGGCGAAAAAGCCGGAAGCGATATAGGGTTCCGCAATAACTTTGAGGTGCGCCAGGGTCGGCTCTATCATTTCCGGATCCAAACTATACTGATCACAGAGCGTGTGGTAATTGGACGCCGTGATCGCATCCAAGATCGTCTGGGGATCGATTTTTGTGATCGTCTTCAGATTGAAAACAGAAATCAAATAGGCCAAGGTTGCCTCCAAGATTAACTTTATCCGGAATGAGTTTCGTGTCAAGCCATTGACAATGTTTCACGTGAAACATCTCAACCCGAAAATTTAATTTCGTTTGTGTTGGTTAAAGATGGAAATTATTGTTTCACGTGAAACATAATTTTAGATCATCCAGTGAAGGATTCGCTGAAGTTTATATCGCTTTTACTTGAAAATACCCGTAAAAACGGCCCAAAATCGGCTCATTTTCCAGAATCGCCCGTATTGACGGGAGAGCTTAATTCTTCGTAAAATAGGAGAGGTAAATTTAACAGAACGCATTACAGCGGAGGTCAGCATGCCAACCCTTTGGGGTCAATCCTATTCAAAGAAAGACCTACTCGCCTATACCAGCGAGATATCTGCATTGGCGGGTTTACGCCCGTTCACTTACGCCGATGGCCGTGTCCGTGGGATGCGCGGGATCGAAGGCTGGACCGGCAGCGGACTGCGTTTTGTCCTCTGGCCCGACCGCGCCCTGGACATCGGGCCAACCTGGTTCAATGACAAACCAGTCGCCTGGGTCCATCCGGGTTTGGGGACGCCGGACCAATATGAGCCAAACGGGTTGGGTTGGCTGCGTACTTTTGGTGGTGGACTGCTGACCTCGGGCGGTCTGACCTATTTCGGCGCTCCGGACGTGGCTGATGGAAAAGCATACGGACTGCACGGCCGGGTTGCGCACCTGCCCGCTGAGAACCTTCGCATCTGGCAGGAATGGCGCGGTGAAGAATATGTGCTGATCGTCGAAGGTGAGATCCGTCAGGCAGTATTGTTTGGAGAGAACCTGCTGCTCAAGCGCCATATCGAAACCGGATTAGGAAGCCGTACTTTGACATTGAAAGATACCGTCATCAATGATGGCAGCCAACCCACGCCACACGGCCTGCTTTACCACTGCAATTTTGGGTTCCCCATCGTCAGCCCAGACAGCCGCTTGTTTATTGACGACATCAAAGTGGAACCGCGTACGCCTGAAGCGGAAGCGGGCCTGGACCACCACACCGAATTTGAAAACCCGGTTCCAGGCTATCCCGAACAGGTCTTTTTCCATACACCTGTGGTTGATGAGCAGGGTTTCGCCACAGCAAGCCTGATCAATCAAGGCTTGAATTTTGGCGTCCAACTAAAGTGGCTGGCGAAAACTATGCCGGTCCTGACGCAATGGAAGATGATGGGAGAGAGGGAATATGTCTGCGGCCTCGAGCCCGCCACTTACGCCATGGCGCCTCTGAGCGAATTGGCTAAGCAGGGCCTGCCTCGTCAGCTTGCGCCAGGAGAACGCATTAATTACGAATTACAATTAACGGTGATTGATAATATTTAATATTTTTTTGATATATTTATTTTATATTTTTGCTGGTTCTTGGAAGGCGATCAATTAATGAATTACTTTATTGATTCCCAGCCAAACCTCTCCTGCAACCCATTCCAAGCCTTGCCAGATCCGCTCTGCGCCCGACTGAATGGCCTCCCCGGTCCAGAACACCCCCATCTTCATTCGGTTGTAGATATCGGCGGCAAATGCCGGCGAAGAGCCGGTGAAGCAATTCCCAGGTTCAATCGCATTCAGACAATCCATCATGTCGATACTGCCATCATAACTATAGCGACCGTAAAGGTTGACCGAATCGTAATAACCGGAGGCGATGTCGGAACAAGTCTGCGCATCGATCAGAGCGGTGCTGTCCGCACATATATTCAGCATATCAGCCAGGAACTCATTGTCGCAAGTCACTTTGGTCTTTCCTGAGTTTGCCTGGTCGTAACAGAGGTCATGCATATCGCAAGCGGGAGCAAAGGCCTCATCGGGAACGAACTGCCCGAATGGCCCCCAATTCGTCTGGTAATCCATCTGTCCATTACAGCCATCGAAACTGGATGCGACTTGATTACAAGCTTTTGCTTGTAACGATCCGGCATAGACCCAGTCCGAGGTTCCACTCGGACCAACAGCTCTCAGGTACCAGGTCTGTTCAATACTACATTCAACATCATAGCTTCTGCGTATCATCCCGCGGGCCTCAGCAAACGGAAATGAGGTAACGCTCTCCCCCAAAGATTGCCCGTTCTGATCAGTCAAGACCAACTTCAACTCATACCCCGTCAAATCGTCTTCTGTAATTCGTGCTTTTGTATTTAGTTTTGATGGCCAATGCCATAAAAGGAACTGCCGGTCACCACTGGAAACCGATGCCTGGCAGGACCGGTAAAGCACATCTCTCACCGAACCCATCTCACTGGCAACCAATTGACAATCTGCGGTGGTTGCAGCCATATGTAATTCTTCAGGCGCCGGCAGGCGCAGATCGCCGCTCGTTGACTGTCCGATAGTTGACTCTCCGTTCTTTCCGGCTGGTAGGACAAAGAGATTCGTATATCCTAAAGGACCTTCCTGTCCATCGAAGTCGATAAATGAAATATAGACTTCCCAAAAGCCAGCCGAGTTGAACGGGAATTCGAAACTCGAAATGGAGGCGTCGACATCGCCCAACCGCACCAATCCGGAGGAGAACGGCGGACGACTGTAAACCCTGATTGCATTCACGGAATCATCCGCCAACATCCAGGAGACAACGATTTTTTTGTTCTTCTCAGAGATCTCCGCTGCCAGATTAGTCGGGACTGCCTGGTTTTCGACAAGACTGGCTAACGGCAGACCGGATACTCCCGAGGAAAGCACAGGGAATATCGTTGATAAGGTGGTCGCGCCATAATCATTGGTACTGCGGACGAATACGTCATGCTGGCCTTGCGGCAAAGAATCAAGATCGGGCGTGAATGTGACGAAAGAAGAAGACCCATCATAATCCTGAGACGCCGCCAATTGCCCGTCCGAATATAGTTCCATCCGCTGGATGCCCGCGCCGTCTCTCGCTGCGGCACTGAACCCACCTGCAGCCGCCACTAACACGCTGTCATCCTCAGGTACGCCTTGCAGAGTCAACAGCGTGGAAGATCGATTCTGAAGCACGGGCGTAAATTGATTGGTTGTCGGGAATGCGCCAATGATGACCAGCGCGATCAACATCAAGAAAAGGAACGTGAAGATTGGAAATCCGCGTCGCTCTACTTGAACTTTTTTGCGTTTTTTAGCTTTCTTCCTGCGAACCTGGACAGGTGTAAATTGTGAGGTTGTCTCAATTTCAATCCCACAACGCTCGCAGTATTTCTCGTCCGGAGGGTTCAGGAACCCGCATTCCTGGCAATTGATAAATAGCGGAACTTCCACCGGCAAAGGACTTCCACAATGTTCACAGTATGTTGTTCCAGAACGATTATCGTACAAACAATTCGAACATCTCATGATTCCTCCCCAAAAAACGTTCACCAATGAAGGGGAAACTAATAATAGATTAGTCTATCCCCCCACCAAATGTCAAGGTCGAAATGAAGATCAAAAACAATACGTCATAACCTGATGCGCCGCTGGTGATGCATTAATTATTTCTTATCCCTCTGCTTTCCCTTCAATCATAATAAATGGTTATGAAGATATCTTTGAAATTTTATTAAGGTCTTATTGACGACCGGATATCGTTTTGTTTTACTTCCCTTCAAACCGCGCGATCAATTCTTTTGTCTCGGGAAGGGGTTTCCCATCCAGGATAGTGAACGAATAACCCAGATCTTCCAGCAGTTTGATCGTGGGGCGATGGGCTTCCCGTTGGTGGGTGTCCAGGAACAGGGTTGGATGATATTTTTCCAGTAAGCCTTGAGCGCCGCGCAAAACGTCATACTCTGCGCCTTCCACATCTACTTTCATGTAGTCCGGCGGCTCGATTTCGCCCGCTTGAAGCAGATCATCAAGCGACACCATCCGGACAGTGATCTGGCCGGAATCGGCGAGATGCCCCATGGCGGAGCTGGCGCCGAGGTCGAAAGAGGCCTCGCCGCTCCGGTCCGAGACAGCAGCCTCAACCACTTCAGCGTTCCCAAAGCCGTTCAGCGTGATGTGCTTTTTAAGAAACTCGATGTTGCGCGGCAGCGGTTCAAATGCGTAAACCTGCCCTTCATCGCCAACCAGGACGGCCGCTAAAAGACTGAAGTATCCCACGTTTGCGCCGATGTCATAAACCACCGCACCGGCAGGGATCTCACGTTCAAAGGCCATCCGTTTATTGATCTCATAGCTGCCTAGCCAATAGCCATGTTCTCCAGCGCCGACGATCCATTTCTTGCCCTTCAACCGCCCCTGCATGATAGGCATTGCCCATTTCTTTGGAATCAGTTTCAAGGGCAGCCTCAAAAGCCGCCCCCAGAAACTGCGATAATTGATCTTGGAAAAATTCATAGGCATGTTTTACTCTACGCGTTCAAAAGGTCAGATAATTATACTTGCCTTAATTGCTCTATTCGGTAAAACCTCTTGAGGACAAGCGTTTTCAATTTATCGGTATCGGATCCCGACAATCCAGTATAATGAGGCGCGTTTATACCATTTGTTAGGGGCATAAGCCCTGACTTTTTTACTTTGACAGTCATCAAGAATTTGAGTACGCATTTGAACCAAGCAAAATATACTCTAAAATATCCCCGCAAGGTCCTGGCGCGCAAGGCCCTGATGGTTTCAGCGTGTGCTTTATTCGGGCTGCTGAGCCGGGTTGAGATCAATGGCCGGGAGCGACTCCCGAAAAAGGGCCCCATCATTCTAGCCGGCAACCACGTCGCCGAACTGGAAGCAGTGATGATGGCTGCTTTTACGCCTGGCCAGGTGGAGTTCATCGGGACGGGCGATATTCCCTTCGACCCGAACTATGCTGCCTTCGTCAAAGCTTATGGATTGATCCCCGTAAACCGCGGTAATGTCGACCGCCAGGGATTGAAAATGGGCGCGGCCGTCCTTGAGCAAGACGGCATTCTGGGTATCTTTCCGGAAGGCGGTACATGGGACCCGGCTCAAATGCAAGCCCAGATCGGCGTGGCATGGTTGAGCTACAAAGCCCAGGCGCCGGTCTTACCCATCGGTTTCGGTGGGATGAAAGGAGCGGCCTTGGGAAAGTCCTTAAACTTAAACGTCCGATCCTCACCATGAATGTTGGAAGCCTCATCCCTCCGGTAATCCTTCAGGACGAGCAGCTTTCACTCAAAGCGAACCTGGAACAATCTGCCGTCGAGATTTTAACAAGGATCAACGCATTGGTTCCTGAAGAAGACCTGCAGCAGTTCCACCAACGCTTGGATGAAACCTATCAGCTTGAAATCCGTCTGAATGAAAATGGCAGCGACCAGGCCGTCCCGGATGATCTGCAGGTGCAGCACGGGGCAGCCTATGCACGGTTCCTGTTCAACCCGACGATGATGGACGTGCTTTATCGTAACCTGCATCTGCCAATCGAGGCGCTCACTTTTGTTGATCAGTTTGTTCCACCTGGAAAGGTGCTTCAAGCCTGGACGGCGATCCTGGACTATCTCGATATCAATCCCGGCTACTTCACTTATCGGTTCGGGGTTCAGAGGGGCGTGGAAGTCAAACAGGCGCTGCAGGAATTGGTGCGTCTCGGTCAATTTGTACAAGAGTTTGGCTGCACCCTCAGTCTCACGCCGATCCTCCGTTATCGCAATCCCGATGACGATGAACCAGTGACCGAAAGAGGCGGCCGCTTTCCGAAAAGCATGCTGGCCTCGTAGTTTACAAATAAAACTGGATATTAAAACCCCGGGGATTTTGAAAATCCCCGGGGTCCAGGCTTTGATTCTATCAATTCCTATCTATCCTTGAAATTTTAGAATCCTGCCCCAGGTTGCAGGAACTTTAATGCGTAGACGACTATTCTCAAACTGGAATACCTCGCCTCCATTGAGGTCATCACGCAAAACACCTTCCTGCCAGGGCAGATCAAACTCGATGTCCACGGGGTTCACGTCGCTGTTGAGGAGGACAACCACCGCCTCACCCTCTGAGCGGCGCAAAAAAGCCAGTTGTTTGTGGCTAACCAGCAGTTCTTCATAATCCCCCGCCAGCAGTGCAGGTGACCCAAATCGTAAATCTGCCAATCGCCGGATCGTACCAGGGAGTTCTGGCTGCGGCGGATCACTTTCAAGCACTCCCAGGTCGAGCGCCGGCCGGAGCGGGGTGTCGGACCACTCTTCCTTGACCGCTTTGATCCCGAACTCGCTGCCGTAATAGATCGATGGGATGCCCGGCATGGTGAAGAGCAATAAATAAAGGGGATAAAGTAAAGCGGGTTTTTCGAATTTACTGGCAACCCGATCGACATCGTGGTTATCCACAAAGTTATACAACAACAGACCTTGATAGATCCCATCCAGGCCGAATTGTCGTTTGAGGCCGTAGGCGATCTCAAAATAATTGGCTTCCGCCAGGCTGGAATAGAGTCCCTTATAACATTCGTAGTTCGTCACCGAATCCAATGTTTCGGGGTTAACCCATTGCTTATAGTCGCCGTGCACAACCTCACCCATCAGCCAGAAATCAGATCTGCGGGACTTGGTGAAAGTGTGCAGTGCACGCAGGAAGTCAAAATCAAGGCAATCCGCTGCATCCAGCCGAAGTCCATCAATCCCAAATTGGTCCATCCACAGCCCGACCGCGTCAAAAAGGTGGTCCCGGACGTGCGGATGGGCCAAATTCAGCTTGACCAGGCTGTAATGCCCCTGCCAGCCTTCATAAGTGAAAGGGTCTCCCATAGGGCTTTGACCTTCAAAGCGCAAATTATGGAACCAATCCTTATATGCAGAGTGCTCACCGTGCGCCTGAACGTCCTTGAAGGCCCAAAAATCACGTCCGACATGGTTGAATACGCCATCAAGGATCAATTTGATGCCCCGCTCGTGTATCGATTGGGCGAAACGTGCGAACGAATCGTTGTCCCCTAACCTTCTGTCCACCACATAATAGTCCACCGTGTCATAACCGTGAGACATGGACTGAAATATTGGCCCCAGATAAAGCGCATTGGCCCCCAGCCGCTGCATTTCATCGAGCCAGGGATAGAGCGAGCCCAACCGATCCACGAATCGGTTTGCTAAAGTCGTTCTGATAGGGCGCACCGCTCAACCCGAGCGGGAAAATATGGTAAAAGGCAGCGTCATGCCACCAAGCTGTAT
The DNA here is from genome assembly GCA_963748065.1 of uncultured Chloroflexia bacterium. Lineage (GTDB taxonomy): Bacteria > Chloroflexota > Anaerolineae > Anaerolineales > Anaerolineaceae > Brevifilum. The sequence goes on from CAVVHL010000021.1 coordinate 52,294, forward strand.
TTTCGGTCAAAATGTCTCCTTAATACTAAATAGACTTACCGGTAGGTATACGAGTTGGGACAATAAAAATAGGCGTGTTTCATCCTCTTTTAAATTCAGCTGAAGATTCCGTACATGAATTGGTGAACGGTCTGATAGACCACTTCGCCCGTCAGGTCCAAACTGTCGTTCAGATATAGGCCGATCATGACATTGATCTGCCCGAGGAAAGCTGCAGCATATCGCTTATGCCGCCCGCGCAAGTTGCCATGGTCCTCAGCCGCTTGTTTGAAAACCCCTTCAAGGATCTCATATTGTTCATGTGAAAAAGGTCGGATCGCCTGGTTGGCTTCGCTCTCGGGCGGCGCAAAATACATCGCCAATTGCATCCGGTAGAAAATCGGATTTCCTTCAGCCAATTCAAAATAGGTCCGAACGATATTTTCAAGGGTTAGCACCAGATCCCCCTGGTAAGTCGCCGCACGCAGGGTCCTTTCGAGCATCTGCCCGCCCTCACGACGCAGCAGCGCCTCCAGCAGACCGCGTTTCGAGTCGAAATAATGATAGAGGGTGGGTTTGGTGACGCCAACCGCCTCTACCACCTCCCTCACGCCGACCGCATCGTAGCCTCGCTGGCTGAAAAGCTGCATTGCTCGATCAAGTAACTCGGTTTTATTATCCATAGGCTGAGTTTATACCGATCGGTATAAATTGTCAAGGGTTTAAGGAACTCTGGATATCCGGACGTTAAAAGTAAGATTAAATTACTAGACCGAGGGGTAAAACCAAAGATTTGGGGTCAATCTACGTATTCTGTCACTTCATTCACCGGTTTTCGCGGCCTTGGCCTTGGTTTTTGATCCGAATAACCCAGTGAAACCGCCGCGATCATTTGCCCTTCTTCTCCCAACCAGGCACAAAGCTCTTCGTAGCCGAAAAAGACATCGCAAATCCACAGCGACCCGACACCTAACTCGGTGGCGGCCAGCAGCATGTTCTGGATGGCAGCACCGATGGATTGGATGTCTACCACATCGGAATAGGTTTCCAGAACATCTCGCTTCAATAAGGGATGTTTGCCGGTAGGGTTAAAGACAAGGATCGTCACCGGGGCTTCAGCCATCACACGGATTGAGAATCTGGCGCTGCCTGTGTTGATGCCCTGTCCTCCGAGCCGGTCCATCCCTTTTTGCATTTCAGCGACCATTTCTGCTCGTTTATCACCCCGCACGATATAAAATTTCCAGGGCTGCTTATTCTTCCCGGAGGGTGCCAATGTGGCTGCTTTTAAGATTTTTTCCAGGACGTCCTGCGGTAATGGGTCTGGTTTGTATTTTCGAATGCTTTTGCGAGTTTCGATCACCTCAAAGGTATTCATCTAACATCCAGCCTTTCTTGAAATAACCAATTTTCAGGTCACCTCGTCAAATTCAGGTCGATAATGGATCACACCGGTCAAGCCGTTCATCAGTTTTTGATCAAATATTCGTATCATGAATGCGTCAGGCGGAACATTTAGATAGGCACATTGAAAGCCAAGATCAACTGCCGGGGTGAATCCGAAACGAGGATAGTAACCCGGGTGACCCAGGACCACCACAAACGGCGCACCCATATCCCGTACAGCGGCAATCCCTGCTTCACACAACGCCGATCCGATACCCCGGCCTTGATACGAAGGTAAAACCGCCAGCGGCGCCAGACCCATCCCCTCCACAATCCGGTTATCCGAGGTTATCAATTCAACCGGTGTAAAGAGGATCTGCCCAACTATCTCATCGTTTACTTCCGCTATAAATGATACGAAGTCACTATCGCTGCAGTTCTCACGTAGTTGGTCGACAACCCTGGCTTCCCCATCGGTCCGAAAAGCGGCCTTGTTGACCGCGTGGATAGCCTCAATATCTGAGGCGTTCTCCGGTCTGATCTTAATTCCTTGTGAGTCTTTTTCTTTCATCTGGTAATGATTATAGCCTCTCCAGGTTTTAAACCAAAAACCCGCTCGAGGGAGTGAGCGGGTTTTACATCCTTTCAGAGAGAAGGATACTATTATGCTGCTTCGACCACTTTGGTCGTGATATCAAACGCTGGTGGGTTCTCAAGGTGTTTCTTGACCGCACAAAGCTGGGCTGACCGGATCAACGAATCGCGGTATTTCTCGGGGAAGGTAGGTGGAACCTGGATCTCAAAATCCACCTGTCCAACCAATCCGGTTTGCATATCGCGGTGCATGCGTTGGACGATACGGATGCCTTCCGTTGGCAAGCCGCGCTGCTGACAAAAACCCAAAACATAAATCCCTGCACAGGTTCCCATGGAAGCCAGGAATAGGGCAAACGGGGTCGGTGCTTCGCCCTTGCCGCCACCCGCAGGTGGTTGGTCGGTCAGGATCGTGTAAGGGCCATAATGTGCATCCACTCTGGCGCCACCGGGAAAATCAATTACCATATCCATACGATTAACTCCTCATTTCTCAAGTTTGTCTTTTGGATGACCTGTTACTCAAAAGGTTACATTATTGAGGTGGGTTAGTTAATTAATATATTCACATATCTTATTTATAGAATCTTTAATTAGTCGTAATCGTAGGGGCTGTGGAAATGTGGAGAAAGAACATTTTGTACAGATTTTCTTTAGCAACACCCGGATATATTGGGGGATGCATCTGAGCATGCCGGAAATACCCCGGTCATAAAGGGTAAAAATCCTAACATCGGGCTGGGGATAACTCGATGACAGAAATGGACTTGATGAGCATAACTCGGAGGGCTGGTCAAAATCAAATATTTTTCAAGATTTTGTCCAGATCTATTCCCAAGGATTCTTGGAAAATTTGATCGAGTTATCCACATTAAAAACGAATTATCCACAGTTTTCGGGTAGTTATCCACAATTTTAAGACGGTTTTCTATCTGTCAGTTAACCAAACCTCAGAATACAAAAACGGCAAAAAAGCTAGATATTGAAGACTTAAACGTATTCCTTGGCCCAGGACTCCAGGATGACCTCTAGGCTGTCCAGGTATGCGTCCAGCGCCTCTGTCTTCTGTTCGAGATGATCCTTGTCCAGTTCGAAAGTTTCCAGGCAGCTTTGCCAAACGGATGATTCTTCTTCACCGGAAGTGCTCATCAGGTCCGTCCAGGTTGTGAGCAAAGGCCAGACGGCTTCCAACTGAGTCTCCTCATCAGCTGCCAGCGCACGGATCGCGTTCAGATAATAGGCATGTCGACAGGGCGGCAATTCATAGGGCAGTTTTTCTTCAAGGCAATTGGAGAGATCGGTGTCGTAGGCGTCGATCCATTCTCGGATCTGCTCGGATTCGAATTCAAGCCCGCCCAACAAACCGTAAAACCCGATCAGTGATTTCGGCACGCCCAGAGCCATTACCCGGTCGTTGAAATCCTTCAGGAACCGGCGAGTGGTCAACGGCGGTGCGATCAGGCCAGTCAACACGTTGGCGGACTCGGTCAGGATTTGGAGGTAGTGCTGGATCCATGCCGGGTAGCCTTCGGGTGGCGATTGGAGGAGCGCAAACCAATCCTCCCGCGCCGATTCGAGTAAGGCGTTCGAGCGCGCAAAGACGTTCTCAGGGCTTTGAAAATCAGCGCTCACCCCGGCTTGGATGAACTCCAGCCAATGATCGGTGTCGGAAAGCAGTATGTGGGAGTCGGGTCAGGGGGTATCCCAACCAGGGATCCTGCCGAAGTTTGCGATGGGGTTCGTAATCTTCTTTGAGCGTATGGCGGATATCCAGAGAAACCTCAGGAGTGAGGGGGATCATTTCCCGTTCCGTCGGGATCTGGAAGCGGTGCACCAGGACCAGGTCGATATCCGCGGCGCCCCCCAGAAAGGGATCGTCGCCCAATAATGAACCGATCAGATAAGCGGCATGTAGGTCCGGCTCGCTCCGCTCGCGCATTTTGATCGTGTCACGAGCGTATTTATGAAGCAGGTCATAGGTCATCCGCATAATCTGTGCCCCTTGGACTAGAGATCGATTGGTAAATTTTCCTGAAAAGTTGCCATGCTCAGTGCTTGCCGGATGCGCTGCGTAACCCAGGCCAGGTCTTCCGCTTTGCGCACGAAATCCAGTTCGTTGGTGTCTATCGTCAGCACATTGCCGGTCGGATAGTTGGCGAAATGGGCGTCGTAAGTGTCATTCAGCGTGGCGATGTAGTTGATTTCCATCTGGCGCTCGTACGGGCGGTCGCGCTGGGCGATCCGCTGCATCAACACTTTGGTGTCGGCTCTTAAATAAACGATCAGGTCGGGTCGGGTGATCTTTTCGGCAAGGGCTTCATGGACCCGGTAATACATTTCCAGTTCATCGCCTTCGATGTTCACTTCTGCGAACAAGGCGTCCTTTTCAAAGGTGTAATCCGAAATCAGCCAGGGTTTGTTCGCCAATGCTTCCCGAACGCCTTTCCGCTGCTGGTGGTAGCGACTCAGCAGGAAAAAGATCTGGGTCTGAAAAGCATAGCGAGCCCGGTCGCTGTAAAAGTCACTCAAGAAAGGGTTCTCTTCAAAGATTTCCAGGAGCAGTTCGGCATCAAAATCCGGCTGCAAAAGACGTGCCAGGGTAGTTTTTCCCACGCCAATGACGCCCTCAATGGCAATATACATAGCAACTCCGAATAATGTTTTTGAGTTTCTCTACTATACCATAGGACATGCCTCCCAGAAGTTAAAGCTTAGCATTCGGCAAAAACTAAAGGTAAAATTAGGCAACCTTGATTTCATAAGGAGCTTGATGACCACCTCTCAACCCAAACCCCCTGCTCGCAGCAACCGGATTAAATTTATCGCCGGCGGTGTACTCTTGCTGGCTGCGGTGATCTTCATGGTCATCAGTGCCACCCAGGCCACAGCGCAATTCTTCCTGACTGTTGCAGAATTACAAAACACTGACCGGGATTTGACTGGTGAGAACCTGCGGGTTTCAGGCGCGGTGATTGGGGACAGCATCATTTATGATACAGGATCCGGTGCCTTGCATTTTACAATCGCTAATATCCCCGGAGACGATAAGGAAATTGAAGCACGGGGTGGCCTGGAAGCGGTTTTGCACCAGGCTGTGTTGAACCCGGATGAACCCCGGCTCAATGTGGTGTATCATGGTGCGCCGCCCGACATGCTTAAGGATGAAGCTCAGGCGATCATGACCGGAACCATCCAACCGGATGGGACCTTCCTGGCCGAAGAGATCCTGCTCAAATGCCCTTCGAAATATGAAGCGGTTTTACCGGAGCAAGCAGTTACTGCGGAACCCTGATTTTAACCACCAGGCGCCCAGCGGGACGTTTTTACGTTCGGTCTAGTTTTTTCCCCTTACTTATAGTTATCTTGTCACGCAGGTTCAACCTTTGGTCTTACCATGCATGACCTGCATATTTTCAAGAAGATTTATCATTGCGAATCCCCCCAACCGGCCGCCACACGACAGCCCGCTTCGGAAACAGCGACCACCCGCAGCGGACCTTCTCGCAGATTCATTGTAGTCATAGCCCAATGCAGCGCTGAGGTCTCGCCAACCTTTACCCAATGACCATGCTGCAGCTGCCGGACCTCATAGGCAGCTGCGCCGGTATCACGCCACTGCAGCCAAACAGTGTCCTTTGCGTAGATCAACTCAACCTGTGGTATTGCCATATCGCAGGTTTCGAGCGGCCCGGCCATCGTCGCCAGCGTGGCAAGGCCAGCCTGCAGGATGGAAAAGCCCGTATCGGCATTGATGTAAGTCAAGGTGTCCGTGATCTGGTGATACTGGATATTTCGATCCATCACCCCGCAGACACCATCCGGTTGGTAGGAAAAGTTCTCGATCACCATGACCGCCGGTATACCCTGCTGCCAAAAAACGTAATGATCTGAAAACTTATAAGCGCTCCGATCATCAATAAAATCAAAGGTTAAATTGAGATCATAAGCTTCAATGAGGGCTGCCATACAGGTCCCGATTTGCTGAGATCCGGGCTGCGCACCCGCATGTACTTCGAAACAGCGATCCCCATCCCAATCAAAACCGAACATATCCATATTGATCACGCCCTTGATACTGGGTATCCAATCAGCGTAATCCTCGATAAAATACTCGCTGCCCCGGCGGGATAGTTCCTCAGCGCTGAACCAGATCAGATTGATCGTCCGGTCGAAATGCTGGTCACGCAGCACAGCGGCAACCTCCAGCAGACCGGCTGAACCAGTGCCGTTGTCATCGGCACCTGGCGCAAGCTGCTGTTCCTGATCGGAGATGCTGTCCAGATGGGCCACCATCATGACCCGTTCGTCCATCAGATCCGGATTGCTCCCGGGGATGGTCAGGATCAGGTTCTTCCAATTTCGGTCCGGATAACGGCTGCCATAAGGGAAGTCGTAGGTATGGACGATAAAGTCCTTGTCTTCCCGATACCCTAATTTGTTCAATTCGGATTTCAAATAGGTGAAAGCAGAGGGTGCCCGGTTCGGTTCGAAGAGCACGAAGCTGCTGCGGGTTTTGATCCAGGCTTCCCCGTCATCGGTCTGGATCGGCGCCGCACCGGAGAGTTCGGCGATCCACTGCACCCAGCGGGACTGATCTGTTTGGTTCAGGATCTGCGCCACACGCGGGTCGTAACCACAATCCTGTGTGGTAGGCCCACCGAGAGAGGCTAAAAAAAGCGCTGCAAGGGAAAAAACCTGCAAAAATCGCAGCATTATCACTCGCCAACCGGCTCCGCCAGGCTCGCGGCCGTCAAAATGGCCGCTTCAGCGATCGGGAAACTGGTTTCAAGGTTGATCGAATCGACCAGGTCCTGCTCGCTGTGGTAATTCGGGTTCTTATCGGTTTCGCCGCAGCCGTTTTCAAGTCCGTTGGTGTCGAAGTTTTCCAAAACCAGGATCGCACCCACATCGGCGTTCCAGAAGGATGCATGATCGGATGCGCCGATCACGTCCGTGGTCAGGTAATCGTAGTTGATGTCAAAGTTGTAGTTGTCGATCGTATCCGCCAGGCAGCCGCCGATCAGGTTAGAGGCGGGCATTTCGCCAACGTGCATCTCGAAGCAATGGTCATCATCGGCATCGTATCCGAACATGTCCAGGTTCAGGACGCCCACGATGTTGTCCAATTCTTTACCGTGTTGGGCGACATAGGCCTGGCTGCCGTGCAGCCCGCGCTCCTCGCCGGTGAAGAAGACCAGTTTGATCGTGCGCTTGAAAGAAGCGTTCCGAAGGATCCGAGCCGCCTCCATCAGGGTGGCGACCCCGGTGGCGTTATCATCCGCACCCGGTGCGCTTTTCTCGGGCTCGGCGTTTGTGATGCTATCCAGATGCGCGGTCAGCAGGATTTGCTCCTGCGCCAGTTCCGGGTCGGTGCCGGGGATCACGACCACCAGGTTCTTCCAGTCGTTTTCCATTTCAGTGCCGGTGAAAGGCCGGAAGGCTTCTTCAAACAGGGTCACGTTTTCTTCGTAGCCGAACTGCTTCATCTGGTCAACAACAAAATCGAAGGCGCGGGCATCCGGATCGCCGTTGAAGAGATTCTCGGTGAAACGGGTCTTGATCGTGACGGTCTCGCCGTCAATCATCACGGGTTTTTCACCGGAAAGTGATTCGATCCAGTTGACCCAGGAGTCCTGATCGAAGTCAGCCATCAAGGCCGCTACCATTGGGTCATAACTGCAGACACTGCCCGGTTCCGGACGGGTGACTGCCTGGGTTGGATAGGGTGTAGTCGTGGGTTTGGGGCGCGCGGTTGCAGTGGTCGTCGGGATGTTTTCCGGCGTAGCAGTCACGACTTTGGTGATGACTGCGCTTTGGGACGTCCGCCAGGGAAGCCGGTCAAGGTTGGCGACCAGCAGAATGCCGAATAAAAGGACGAGCAGGATACCGATCGTGATGAAGAGCGTTTTTCGTTTACCCATAATAGCGATCCTCACTGAAGGACGGTGATGATTGGAAACGCCGATGGTTAATGGCGAATGACCAATAAGAAGGGTGTCGGCGCTGCTTCATTATACTCTCAAGGCCGGGGTCGATTTGTCTCGCAGGATGGCGCTAATTGTGAGTGGGGCCAAACGATATTAACCCCATCCCCGTCCCTTCCCCTAATTTTAGGGGAAGGGTGCCTGCGGCAGCAGGCGGGAAGGGGTAAGGGAATTGAATTATTTATTATGCGTGTTAAAAGGGATCACATCTTATACAAGCGAAGGAGATCACGCTTCCACTTTATTTTATAAAATTAATTAATGGCCACCTCATCCGGCGCAACGCAGACTGATGAGGTGGAATCTCCTCAATCAACAAAAAACCGTCCCAGACGGACGGTTCTAAGAAAACACATAATCGTTTTAGATCTACAGCGGCCAGAGCCAGGGCACCATGGTTATCGCGATGGCGAAAACCAGCAGCGTGAGCAGCGAGCCGACCTTGACGAAGTCAAAGAAACGGTAATTGCCGGGGCCATAAACCATCAGGCAGGCAGGTTCCAGCGGCGTGATGAACGAACAACTCGCGCCGACCGCGATCATCACCGCGAAGGTGCGCGGGTTAAGGTTCAACTGGGCTGCGGTTTGAATTGCAATCGGGATCACGACCACGGCCGCCGCCTGGTTGGACATCGGCTGTGTTAAAAGCAGCGAGAGGAAGAAGAACGCCGCCAGCAGCAAGATTGGGTGCGCCGCACCGACCAGATGCACGATCTGTCCAGCGATCAGTGAAGCCAGGCCGGTCATTTCCATGGCGCGGCCCAAAGCCAGCATCGAGGCGATCAGCAGCCAGGCGTTCCAACTCACCTGGCGATAGGCCTCGGTCGGGGTGATGCAGCGGGTGATGAAAGCGGCCAGCGCCCCCAGCATTACGGCCACAGGCAGGGAGAGGATGTTGAAGGAAACCAGCAGCAGGGTCCCGGCGAAGATGATCAGGGCGACGGGCGCTTTTTCGGTCTCCGGCATGATATCCAAGTTCGCTGACACGATCCTGAAGTTGTTGTTCTTGTTCAACCCATTCACTGTGTCAGGGTCGCCCTGGAGCAGCAATTGATCGCCCACTTGCAGGCGGGTCCGGCTGATCCGGTGACGGAGCGTTTCGCCCTTACGGTTGATCCCGAGGACTTGCAAGCCATAGCGATCCCGGAAGTTAAGGCCCCAAAGGGTGCGTCCGATCATGGGCGACCCGGGCAAAAGGATCACTTCAGCCATGGAAAGCTCTTCCGTAAGCGCTTCCTGTTCCTCGAATTCCCCTGTGAACTCGACGACATCCTGGTCCTGTAAAGCCACCAGGTCGTCACGGTTCCCTTCCACCAGCAGTTTATCCCCCACGATGAGTTTCGTATTCGCCCGGGGTTCGACCTGGTAACCGGATTCCTTCATGATCCGCAGGACCGTCAGGTCGTATTCCTTACCGAGGGCGATCTCATCCAGGGTTTTACCTGCCCAGGGAGAGGTCGGGGAGACTTCAAATTCGGAACAGTATGGGAGGATTTCCTTGTGCAGGTCAGAGCCTTCCGAATCCCGCACGGGGATCAGATGCCGGCCGATCAGGAACATATAGATCAGGCCGACCAACAAAATCGGAATGCCTACCGGGGTCAGTTCAAACATCCCCAGCGGTTTCATATTGTATTGGGTCATCAAACCGCTGACCACAACGTTGGTGGAAGTACCGACCAGGGTGACCGAGCTGGCCAGGATGGCGGCAAACGCCAGCGGCATTAACAATTTGGAAGGATGGATCTTCATCCGACGGGATAAACCGATGGTCATCGGCACAAAAAATGCAGCCGTTGCAGTGTTGGAAATGAAGGCGCTCATGATCCCAGCCGTCCCCATCAGGACCCAGTAGAGCCGGTTTTGGTTCTTACCGACCGTGCGCAGGATCCGTCTCGCCAGCAGCTGCACGACGCCCGTCCGCACCAGGGAGGCGGTCAGGATCAACAGCCCCAGGATCATAATGGCGGTATCGCTGCCAAATCCCTCGAAAGCGACCCCCGTTGGCAGGATGCCAAAAAGGATCAACGCCAGCATCACACCCAGGGCGACCACATCCGCCGGGATGGTCTCAATTGAGAAGAGCACCAGAGCGGCAATGATGATAATGATCAGCAGAATGATTGGAAGGGTCATCAGACACCTTTTAGTTTACGGAGCAGTGCTTTCTATTATAAATGTAAAATGAAGTGTGGTCGTAGTTGCAGGAACAAAGACGAGACCGCCGGCGTTATGTAGGAGACATTTAATTTTTTATAAATGCCCCCATTCGCCTTTTAAGGTGCCTGGAGTATAATCTGGGGCGAGGATGAACAAAGAAATGCAAAAAAAAGCTAATTTACCGGTATTTATGAAGCTTTTCCTGGCAGTGATTGCCAGCGTTGCGATCTTCGGTATGCTGGTCGTTGTCTTATTGGTGGGGTACCAGATCGTTTATGCCGATCGCATCTATCCCGGCGTCTATGTTGACACAATCGATCTTTCCGGCCTAACACTCGATGAGGCGTATCAACGCCTGGCCGAGGACTTGCCTTACACCTACCAGGGTCAGATTCAACTAACCTATCAGGACCAGGCATGGGACTTCCACCCGATCGATTTGGGTTACCTGATCGATCCGACCAGCAGCGCCCAAGCCGCATTTGAGGTTGGGCGGGATCGCTGGCTGGTGCCTAACCTGGTTGAAAAGGTGCGCGCCTGGTTCCAGAGCGTCAACCTCTCACCGGCAGCCTACTACGATGAACGAGTTGCACAGATGGTCCTCAAATCGATCGCCGAGGAAATCGACGCGCCGATGGTGGAAGCCTCCCTCGAACTGGACAATACCGAGGTGGTCGTGCGAAACGGGCAGGTGGGACGCGAAGTGGATATCGACCAGACCCTGACCGTGATCGAGACTGCCTTGTCGACCATGCAGGACGCATCCATCCCGCTGATCGTGGATGAAAGCACGCCGGTCATCCTGGATGCCAGCGCACAGGCAGACCTGGCCCGCGCGATCCTCAGCGAACCGCTGGTGCTGACTGCACCCGGGAGCGATGAAACCTGGACCATTCCGCCTGAGGACCTGGCGGCGATGCTTTCCATCAGCCGGGCCGAAAATAATGGCGGCGGCAATTCTTCTTATGAGATCAACGTCAATGAGGATTTATTCAGCGTTTATCTATCAAGCCTGGCGCCCGGGCTGCATGTTGACCCGGACAACACCCGATTTGTCTTCAACGATGACACCCGCCAACTGGATATTATCGAGCCTGCCGTGATCGGGCGGAACCTGAACATTCCTGCTTCGATCACAGCGATCAATGACCAATTGAAGACCGGCGCGCATAATATCGCCCTCCAATTCGACACACTCCAGCCGGAAGTCACGGATGACATGACCGGGGAAGACCTGGGGATCACTGAATTGGTCATTCAGGAGACGTCTTATTTTTACGGTTCAGATGCAGCTCGTGTCCAGAACATTGAGACGGCTGCTGCGGAGTTCCATGGTCTGCTGATCGCCCCCGGTGAGACCTTTTCCATGGCCGAGGCGATGGGGGACGTCAGCCTGGAAAATGGATATGCGGAAGCTCTGATCATCTACGGCGACCAGACCATCCAGGGTGTGGGCGGCGGGGTTTGCCAGGTGAGCACGACTCTCTTCCGGGCGGCTTTCTTCGCCGGGCTGCCGATCGTCGAACGGCATGCGCATGCCTACCGCGTGGGCTATTATGAGATGGCCCGCGACGGCAGCAAGGATGCGAACCTGGCCGGACTGGACGCCACCGTTTATGTCCCGATCGTCGACTTGAAGTTCACCAATGACACCGGGCATTGGCTGTTGATGGAAACCTATATGGGCCAGTATTTCTCCCTGACCTGGAAGTTCTACGGCACGAAAGACGGACGTGAGGTGGTCTGGAATACCACCGGTCCGACCAATATCGTACCAGCGCCGGAACCGCTCTACCGCGAGAACCCCGACCTGGCTAAGGGTGATATCAAGAAAGTGGATTATGCTGCCGATGGCGCGGATGTGTCCATCACCCGGACGGTTTATAAGGATGATAAGGTCTATTTCTCCGATTCCTTCTATACCCATTTCCAGGCCTGGCAGGCGGTGTTTGAATATGGTCCCGGCACGGAGGACATCCCCAAGTCGGGTTCGAACTAACCCTGCTATGGTACAATAAACGCGCTTGAACCAGAACGATAATAATTTAATCGATGGAAGAAGGAATCAACCCCATTCGCTGATTTGGGGTGTTTATGTGGAGGTCTGATGGTCAGCAAAGATTTACTTGATATGCTGCGGTGCCCGAACTGTGTGCAGGAAAAAGACGGCATGCTCGAATATTATCGCGAGAGCTGGCTGATTTGCCAGGACTGCGATCGGAAATATCCCATTGTGGATGATATCCCGGTCATGCTGATCGATGAAGGTGACAAGTGGGTCGATACTGCTAAAGAAGACCTGCCGGTTCCACCGCCGCCGATGGATTAAGCTCCCCGTAAGAAAAATTGATTGTGATCGGACAACTTGGTTCTTGACGCGTTTCACGCGCTGAGTACAATATGTGTTCGTTTTCGAATTTGAGTGATTATGAAGAAATTCTTTAGTAAACTATCTGCAAATTTTCCCAAAGACTGGCCGACCCGGATCATCCTGATCGTTTTGATGGCCCTGGCGCTTGTCGGTGGTTTTTATGGTTATCGCATGACGCGGCGGCTGGTCTCCACCAATAAGACCTTTTCCCTGCCGGGCGACCCGGTGATCGTGGAAGCGGCGACGGATGAGAACCCTGACTCAACTTCCACCCCCGCGCCCACTGCGGCCCTCGAGGCTGCGCTGCCTACCCCCGAACCCTGGGACGGCATCCGGCGCGTGAACATCCTGGTGATGGGACTGGATTACCGCGATTGGGAAGCCGGCGAGATCCCGCGCACGGATACCATGATCCTCTTCACCCTCGACCCGCTCAACAATACCGCAGCGATGGTCTCCATCCCGCGTGACCTTTGGGTGAGCATCCCCGGGTTTGAATATGGCAAGATCAATACCGCCTATTACCTGGGCGAACTCTATAACCTACCCGGTGGCGGCCCGGCCCTGGCATCTCAAACTGTGGAAGAATTGCTGGGTGTGCCGGTGGACTATTACGCCCAGATCGATTTCCAGGCTTTCATTTCCTTTATTGACGATATCAAGGGCGTGAAACTCTATTTCGATGAACCGATGGTGCTGGATCGTCTCGGTAAATGGAACACCGTCACAATCGATCCGGGCTGGATTACATTACCTGGCGACTATGCCCTGGCCTATGTCCGCACCCGTAAAACAGAAGGCGGCGATTTTGACCGGGCAGCCCGCCAGCAGAACCTGATCATGGCCGTCCGCGACCGGATCCTGGAATTCGACATGCTGCCCAGCCTGGTGGCGAATGCGCCCCAGATCTATGATGACCTTTCGGCGGGGATCAACACCAATATCTCGCTGAACCAGGCGATCAAACTGGCCTGGTCTGTAATGGACATCGACCGGGATAACATCGACCAGGTGATCATCAGTAATGAATACGTGACCCTTGGTAAGTCCCCCGATGGGCTGGATATCCTCAAACCGATCCCCGATAAGATCCGCCTGCTGCGAGATGAAGTCTTCAGTACAAGCGGCGCACTCGGACCGGTCTCATCCGGCGACCTGCTGGACCTGGTCTCACAGGAAGGTGCGCGGGTCTCCGTGCGCAACGGCTCCTACCAGGGCGGCCTGGCCGCCAGCACGGCGGAGTGGATGCGGTCGCAGGGTGTGAATGTGGTCGAAGAGACCAACGCCGATTACACGGTCTATTCGCAGATCATCCTCTACAACAGCAAACCTTACGCTCTGCGCTGGCTGGCCGATACCCTCAATGTGACTTCCGCCAGCATCACCAATGCCTATGATCCCAATGCAGGGGTGGATCTCGTGGTCATCCTCGGCGACGATTGGGCGAATAACAACCCGATGCAGTAGATATATTTTTAGAAATTGCAAACTCCCGGGATTTTCGAAATCCCGGGAGTTTTTCGTCGTGTTATAGGGTGGATCGTCAACCCACCGAAGAACCAGATACCCCAATCGGGGCGTCTCTACGTGTAATAATACCCATTTTGTCACGTGCGCTGCGCAGCGCACGTGACCTACTTTCCTCCGCTTCGGGGGACTAAGGGGGGATTGTTTAGTCCTTTCTTCTCCAATACCACCAGGGTCACGGAGGCTGGCGGGAGTTCCATATCCATCCAGGCGAAGCGCATCTTGGGCGGCCGGACCGAATCGATCCCGACTGTGTCCGGTGCATCAGGCGTATTCACGGCCAGCGGGTCCGGCCCGGTCATGACCTGCGCATCCACCGTCTGGTAATCCTGTGCCGCTTCGCCCTGAAGATTGATCATCGCCTTGCCTGTCTTCAACGGGTGCCGGTTGATCACACCGATCACAACCCGCTTCCGGTCGGGCGAACGGGTGGCGGTGATGTCGATATAAGGGACCTGGTTGCGCTCGCTGATGTTTGATCCCAGCCGCTCTGCACGGTAGACCGGTGACCAGTAGGTCGTGGAAAGATACTGGCTTTCCATTCTGCTGTAGAGCTTGAAGGGGAAATAGAGGGGTGTTGGATAAGCGGGCTCATCTTCGGGTTTGACGATCAGCGGCAGGGCGTTTACCAACAGTGCGAGGTTGGCGATCTGCAGGGTGTCGCACTGACGGTGGAAAACATGCAGCATCCCGGCCACATAGAGGCCATCGCGCAGGGTATAAGCCTGCTCGTGCATGCTGCGTGCGCCCGGCTCGGGTGGGAGTTTCACATTGAATTCATCCAATGCAACGCCGATCTCACGATCCGGGACGATTTCTTCAATCAGCTGTGCCATCCGGCGGATGGCGTCTTCAACACTGTGCGGTGCGGAAAGCAGGCTGTGGTAAAGCGCGGCGGTGTCATATTCTTCCCGGTAGCCGTCTTCATCGGGCTGGTACACATGGAAAGAGAGGTAATCAATCCGGTCGCCGATGCCTTCCAGCACCGTCCGGTTCCATTCCTCCGCCTGGAGGGTATCCCCAAACTGCATATCCAGCCCCACCGCAACCAGTTTGATCTCGGGGTCCACCGCCCGCATGGCCGCGATGAATGGTTTGATCTCGTTCAACATATCCGGCCGCATCGGTGTGCCCAACCTGCCACTCGCCCCAAACCTCGTTGCCCAATCCCCAGAGCTTCACGTGATACGGTTCGGGGTGGCCGTTTGCGGCGCGCCTGGCGCCCTGTTCGGTTGTGGCCGGGTCGTTACAATAGGCGACCCAACGGGCGGCCTCTTCGGGCGAACCGGAGCCGTCGTTGATCACCAGATAAGGGTCCGCACCGACCTGCTCGCAAAAGCCCAGGAATTCGTCTGTGCCAACCTGGTTGGAATCCTCCACATGCCAGGCCCGATCGTAATGGGTCGGCCGTTGGTCCTTGGGGCCGATACCCTCTTCCCAGTGATAATCGGAGGCGAAGTTTCCCCCGGGGTAACGTATCTGGGTCGGGTGCATCGCCTTGACCAGTTCCACCACATCCTGATTCAGCGTGCTGCCGTCTTGGGTGAAAAGGCCGCCGTAAACACAGTTCTCGAGGTGCTCGACGAAATGACCGTAAATATAAGGGTTGATTTCCCCGACCACATCATCCAGGTTGACCACGGCTTCGCCGTGCAGGTTGACTGAAATGATCCGTTTGAAGATATTTTCCCGCGGGTAGCGGGTCACTTTTTTAGTTGAGCGCTGTCCTTTGACGCTGAAACTGAGCATACCGGCTTCTTTGGTATCGACCGACAAACGTAGTTCCCCCTGACCGATGACCTGGTCGCTGACGATCACCTGCAGTTCCCGGTTGACAGGGAGGGCAAAAGCGGCATCTGCGGAAATATGACTGGCATTCACCAAATCAGCGTCGTCAAGTTGAAGGTTGATCTTCTCTGGGTTCACGGGCTGGCCGTCCAGTTCCAGGGCGAACCCGAGAACGGTGGCGGGTGCATAGGTGTTCTTGATGGCGAAACGGAATCCGGTACCCTCAGGGACCAGGCTGTCCTTGACGAACATATTCCGCAGGAGGAACTCGGGGATTTTGGGCGCCATTTAGCCTTTTTCCTCGGCGTGTTCTTGAATAACAGGTTTGCGTTTGATGAACAGCAAGGGGATCACAGCCAATATGGTGATCCCGGCGGCAACTTGGAAGATGATGGGCGTGGGGATGAAACCGGCCTGACCGTCCAGCACGATTGGCAGTCCGAAGCGTGACCCGAGCCAGCCGCCGATCAATGGACCGGGGATCATGGTGAAGGCCACCATGAACAAAACGTAATACCCGGCAAACAAGCCCCGATTTTCATTGGGGAAGAGGTCTTTGCTCCAGGTCAGTGCGGCGATCGTCCAGGCGGCGTTGGGCGCCAGCCAGAGAATGCCGGTGATAATCAGCAGGACGAAATTCCCGGTCAGCGAGAAAGCGGTCAGGCCGATCGCTTCCAGGATCACGGCCACCAACGCTACCGGGAAGCGGCCCCAGCGATCCACCAGGATACCAATGGGGTAAGCCGCCCCGATCCCACCGACCAGGATCGCCAACCCCACCAGAACGGAGTAATGCAGGGCATCCAACTGGACATAGTGTTCCAGGTAGACCACCAGATAAGGGAAGAAGATGTTCTGGCCAAGACCAAACAGGGATACGGCCGCCATCACCAGGAAGAAGTCGCGGTTCTTGCGGATATTCTTGATTTTGAAAGTATTGATGATCTGGCCCCAATAGGTGCCCGTGGGGGGTTCTTCGGGCTGCTTTTCTTTGAGCAGCGGTGCGACTACGATCCCGACCACCAGCACCAGCCCGCCGATGATATAGAAGAACATCGGGTAGCCGACTGCGTCGATGATGATCCCGGCGCCGCCGTAAACGATCAGGATCGAGAGCCACTTCATGATCTCGAGCGCTCCGGTCACCTTGCCGCGGTTTTCTACTGTGGTCACATCGGCGACATAGGCGTTGAATGCGGCATCATTGGCGCTGGCGCCGAAGAAGGTCATCACCGAATCGAGCAGGATCGCCATGAAAACACCAGCCGAGACGGTTTCGAAAGCGGCGGATGTGGGGAAGAGCGCTGTAAAGATGCCCCAGGCGATGTAACCGATGATCAGGAAAGGTTTCCGCCGGCCCCAGCGGGTGCGGACCCGGTCGCTGAGCGCGCCCATGAAGATCGCCGTCAAGGTGGAGACCAGCGCCGTGATCGCCACCATCCAGCTGATCGGTCGGGGGTCGGGTGTGATCTCGTTATAGAGGAAGGTGTTGAAGAACTGGTTCTCAACCGCCCAGGCGAGCTGGCCGGCGAAACCGAGCAGCAGCAAAGCAGTCCAGAGGGGACGGGAGATTTTTGACTTTGGTTCAGCGAGGGCGGGGCTTTGTTCCATGGTGGAATCCTTTCGGTGTTTGTGAAGGGTTTTGAGACTGGTTAAAGGATATAAGAATTATGGGAGGCTGTCAACGGAGGAATTGGATATCCTTCTCTGTCATTGTGAGCAGGCCGAAAGCCAACATGGTACTCTTCGAATTACAAAGTGCAGAATTAGCTGGTCCAACCATTATTGATCTCATTGTAGCCAGCGCCTTCTTGGCGCTTGGCGCATCGCTGATCCGGCTTGAGGCCGTTC
>CAVVHL010000022.1:0-10895 GCA_963748065.1 uncultured Chloroflexia bacterium
ACGATCCGCTCGGGGTAATCCACGCCGAGCTTTATCCTGTATTGACGGGCTTGCTCAGGGGTGAGTTTCCAAGGTTCATGCCGGAACTTTACGGGCAGATCCGCCAATTCTGGCACCCAACGGGCAATGAATTCCCCCTCGGGGTCGAATTTTTTCCCCTGAGTGACGGGGTTGAAGATTCTGAAGTAAGGCGCGGCATCGGTGCCTGTCCCGGCCGTCCACTGCCAGCCGCCGTTGTTCGCAGCCGGGTCGCCATCGATCAGGTTCGCCATGAACCAGGCTTCACCCTCCTGCCAGTTGATCAGCAAGTCTTTGGTCAGGAAGGAGGCGACGATCATCCGGCCGCGGTTGTGCATCCAGCCGGTGGTGCGCAATTGTCGCATGCAGGCATCCACGACCGGGTACCCCGTGCGACCGTCCTGCCAGGCCGCCAGGTCGCCTGGGTCGTCCCGCCAAGGTATGCGGGCGTAATCTTTTCTGAAAGGTCCATCCATCACATTGGGGAAATGGTAGAGGATGGCGGTGTAAAATTCCCGCCAGACCAGTTCATCCATCCAGGTCCGGATCTCTTCCCGTGTTGGATCATCTCCAGCCTGTAGGAATTCAATTTGCGCCCGAGCAAAACACTCCCGGACGGAGATCAACCCGAAGCGCAGGTAGGGGGAAAGTTGGGAGGTCCCATTGAGGTCCAGGCGGTCCCGCCGGGTCTTGTAGCGTTGAATGCCACCCGCAAGGAAGTCATACAAACGGGTTTGGGCTGCCAAAGCGGTCGCCGGAAAGAGACGATCCAGTTCCGCGTTCGGGAGAACCAGACTGTTCACGCTTTCGGGTACCGCGGGGAGGGTGTTGGGCGCGGGCAGGATGTCCGCCGGCGAGGGCAGGCCACGCTCGTTCCATTTATTTTTGTAGGGAGTAAAGACGACATAAGGCGCCCCGTCCGCTTTGAGGATTTCCGTGGGATGGCGCAGGACCTGGCCGGGAAGAAGTCGCAAGGGTAATGCATCGGCAACCCGGGCGTCACGCCGGCGGGCAAAGGGGCTGAAGCCTTCCTGAGCGAAGATCTTAGCGCCGTCCAACTCTTCGGTCAGCCTCTTTAAGGCCGGCAGGGCAGGTCCCTGACGCACGACCAGCCGGCTGCCGCGCTGGCGGAGCTGCCCATCCAGGTCCGAGAGGGCATTCAGCAGGAAATCACGCCTTTTGGGGGCGGCATCCGCCATTAATCCCGGTTCGAGGATGAAGACCGGTACCAAAGCAGTGCCATTTTCTAGAGCTGCAGCCAGCGCAGGGTTATCCTGCAGGCGGATGTCCCGCCGGACCCACCAGATTGAAGGCGTTTGGGGGAAATTGCCATTCATAATTCAATTGTACAGATATCCGGGATTTAAATCATCATTTTGTTCAAAGTTGTCCCTTAAATGAAAGCCGCCCATGGTTAGGGCGGCGATCATTATTTGGCTGTAACACCCTTATCGAAAACTACCGAGGAGGGGTGTCACAGCCGTTGTTAAGTAACTACTACTGTCTATCATATACACCACCTCCTCATTTCGTGGGATCGCAATGAAAATGCGGGAGGGCTTTAAATTGTGGCTATAGTATCACATAGTCGAAGTCGTTTGTCAACAAATCATGCCGGCGTATATGAATCAGAAAGTCAGCTCCGCTGCAGCAACGGCCTGGTTGACCCGATTGGGGTAACTGAGCCAGGTCATCGCAATATTCAGATCAATAATGATGTTGCGAGCAGGGATCACATCGCCATCCCCGAGGTCGATATCTTCAGTGGTGTGGGCGTCCTTGATGAGGGTCAGGTCGTACCCATTGTCGAGCGAGGCGTAAGCGGTGGCGCGGATGCACCAATTGGTTAACGCACCGCAAAGCACGATCCGGGAAACGCCGAGATCTGCCAGAGTTTCTTCCAAGGTTGTCTCTTCGAACGCGGAATTATAGTGTTTATTGATCCGGATTTCATCCGGTTCAGGCATTAAACCCTGCGCCAACATCCACCCCGGGGTATCCTGGATCAATTCTTCATCGGAATGCTGCACCCAGATGATCGGGACAGCCTGTTCTCGGGCTTTTTCGACAGCGAGATTGATATTGTCGATGATCCGATCCGGTTCCCAGGTGGGTTGCATGACTGCGACCTGCGCATCGACTATTAAAAGAGCGGATTTATCGCCTTCTCTAATTAGTGCCATGATTTCTCCTTATCTTTGCTTGTCGATCGGGATTTGGATTTCCCGTCGGGCCTGATCTAATTTTAGGATTGATGATCTTTTAATGTCAATATCCAGACAAAACTCAATTGGAGGTGGAATTAACCGTGCTGGTATAATTGTTTCATTGTTTTATTGCCTTGAGGAGGTTTGATCTAAATGAAATATCGGAAATTTGGATCTTTGGACTGGAAGGTCTCCGCATTAGGTTTTGGCGCGATGCGGCTCCCCGTCCTGGATGATGACAGCAGCAAGATCAATGAACCCCTTTCGATTGATATGATCCGCCGGGCGATTGATGGCGGTGTGAACTATGTTGACACTGCTTATCCCTATCACGGTGGGCACAGCGAAGCGCTGGTTGGAAAAGCGCTGAAAGATGGCTATCGTGAGCAAGTGAAGCTCGCCACCAAGATGCCTTCCTGGCTGGTGAAGGAAGCGGCCGACTTTGACCGCTTATTGGAAACGCAGATGAAGCGGCTGGATGTCGATTTCATCGATTTTTATTTGCTGCACGCATTGAATGAGGAATATTGGCAAAATTATAAGAAGCTGGATGTTTTTAGCTGGGCTGAGAAAAAGATCGCTGAAGGTCTTATTGGTCATTTATGCTTCTCATTCCACGATGAATACGAGGTGTTTGAAAAGATCGTCAATGGTTATGACAACTGGACGATGGCTCAGATTCAGTACAACTACATGGACACCGACTATCAGGCCGGGACGAAGGGCTTGAAACTGGCTGCAGATAAGGGGCTAGCCGTGGTCGTGATGGAACCCCTGCGCGGCGGACGGCTTGCAAAGAACCCCGCACCGCAACCGGTGGAAGACGTGCTGGCAAAGAGCGTGCATGACTGGTCGCCGGCTGCCTGGGCGTTGCAATGGGTTTGGGATCAGCCGGAAGTCTCCACCGCACTGAGCGGAATGAGCACGATGCAGCAGGTGGATGAGAACCTCGAAACGGCTTCTCAATCTTCGGTCGGTATTTTGTCCGAGCAAGACCATGAACTGATCGATGAAGTGAAGAAAGTTTACGAATTGCTGGCTCCGATCCCCTGCACGCAGTGCGAATACTGCCTGCCCTGCCCGAACGGTGTTGCGATCCCCAGGATCTTCGCGATCTATAATGAGGCGATCATGTACGACGAATTCGGCGGTTCCCGGTGGGCGTATAACAACCAGGTCCGTGCTGATGCCCGGGCAGATAACTGCATCGAATGCGGTGATTGTGAAGCCGCCTGCCCCCAGAACATCAAGATCATTGACTGGCTGGCGAAGGCTCACGAAGTCCTTTCCGAGCCCCAGAAGTAAGAAGAACGATTTTTAAATTACAGACCCCTGCCATAACAAGCAGGGGTCTTTCCCTTCGGGAGCAACCTGTTTCTTGCTCTCACCTAATGATGACCCTATAATGGTGCTATGGAAGAAACACCGAAACTTCAACGTAAAGCTTCCCCCTGGCGGTGGATTCTATTGGGCGTCGCCATCATTTTGACCGCTGTGTGGGTATTTTTGACCCCTTCCGGCATTTTGGGCAAAGCCGACGCCGTTGGTTATGCCGTTTGTCACCGGATTGACGTCCGTTCTTTCCACATCCATGACCGGGCTTTCCCGCTTTGTGCGCGCTGCTCCGGGATGTTCCTGGGCGCGATGCTGGGGCTGGTTTATCAAATCATCCAGGGACGCAAAGGGAAGATGCCGCCATTGGTTGTGCAGATATTATTTGGCGTGCTGGCCCTGGCCTGGGTGTTGGATGGGGTGAACTCCTTCCTGATGTTGGTGCCGGGTGTTTCATCCGTTTACGTCACTCAAAACTGGACCCGGCTGGTTACAGGGACAGGGATGGGGCTGGCGATTTCTGCCTTCCTCCTACCGTCGTTCATCCAAACAATGTTCAAGGATTGGCGAGACGAATCAGGTTTCGGGAATTGGAAGCAGCTCTTGGGTGTTTTCCTGGCGGCGGCAGTGCTGGATTTCCTGATCCTGCTGGAAGTTCCCTGGATCCTGTTCCCGCTGGCGGTGATCGGATCGGGGGGCGTGGTGGTGCTGCTGGTGATGGTTTACAGCATGGTTTTGGTGATGATCTTTAAAAAGGAAAATCACTATTCAAAGTTATGGGATTTATGGGTCCCGCTGGTCGGCGGTTACGTCATCGCCCTGGCACAAATCGGTGTGATCGACCTTTTACGTTATCTCTGGACCGGGACCTGGGCGGGTTTTGTGATCTGAATTGCTCAACCCATAAGTCCATTTTTCGAATAAAATTAAAGGTGATAATAAAAGGAAGGTTTTGAAGTATGGGTGTGATTGAAGCATTTGGGCTCTCGGCCAGCGCCGGATTGAATGCCTATATCCCTTTACTGGTGGTTTCATTATTGGCGCGCTTCACCAATCTGATCAAACTTTCGGAGCCATGGTCGGCCCTGGAAAGCTGGTGGATCATTGGTTTGTTGATCGCGCTTTCCCTGGTGGAATTTTTCGCCGATAAGGTCCCG
Source organism: uncultured Chloroflexia bacterium (assembly GCA_963748065.1). Taxonomy (GTDB): domain Bacteria; phylum Chloroflexota; class Anaerolineae; order Anaerolineales; family Anaerolineaceae; genus Brevifilum. Next base: position 4,715 of record CAVVHL010000022.1, read on the forward strand.
GCCGTTAACCATGTCAACGATATCATTCAAACATTTGTCCGTCCCACTGCCGGGGCGATCCTTTTTGCAGCGAGTGCAAACGTGCTCACGGATATCAACCCGGTGCTTTCGCTTGCGGCCGGACTGTTGATCGCCGGGAGCGTTCATGCGATCAAGTCACTGGCCATACGTCCGGCGGTGACGGCGACCACCGGCGGGGCCGCGAACATCCCCGTGAGTGTGGCGGAGGATGTGGTTTCCACCGTGATGTCGGTGCTCTCGATCGTGCTGCCCATCCTGATGGTGATCCTGCTGGCAGCGATGGCGTTTTTAATCATCTGGTGGTTAACCCACCGTAAACGTCGGAACAAGGGTCAGGCCTAATCTGGTCGTTGACCTGGCAGTTACATTTATTATAAAATAGTAAAAACAAAGAAAAGGAGTAAGTATGTCTTATCAATCGTATGATCAAAATCCGCCCCCAGGATATGGGCAACGGACGTCAACACTCGCGATCCTCAGCCTGATCTCCGGGATCGCCAGTTATTTCATCATCCCCCTGATCGGCGCAATCGCGGCGATCATCATGGGCGGGATGGCAAAGAAAGAGATTCGACAAAGCGCCGGCGCTATCACCGGGTTGGGGATGGCAAATTGGGGCGTGATTTTGGGTTGGATCAATATCGGATTTAGCCTGATTGGCCTCTGCCTTGGCTTGTTGGCCTTCCTGGGCGTCTTTACCGTGCCCTTCTGTATGGTCCCGTTCTCGGACTGGAATTAGGAAATCGAAGTCCAGAGTAAATCATAAAAGGAGGACAATATGGCTAATCATGAAATGCCACAAGCACCGATGCCGCCGGAAAAGAAGAACAAAACCTTATGGATCATCCTCGCGGTCGTTGCAGTGGTGTTGATCTGCTGCTGTGTGGTTGTTGTCGGTGGGCTCATCATTGCTTACGCAAATGGCGCATTTGATACATATTATTATTATCAAATTCCAAGTTTGTTGAGCCTGGCTTAGTTTCAATACCCCCATTTTAAAACGAGATGAGACGCGTTATACGCGTCTCATTTTTTAATTAATACGCAAAGTCTTTCAATTTGCCCGATGATGCCAGTCGTTCCAGTTCCGCCAGCGCGTTCCGGGCATTCACCCGGGTCGCCTCGTCGATTTCGAGGGCGGCGAACTCATCTTCATCCAGGATCAGGTAACGGCCATCCGGGAAGGCCAGCAGGTCAAGCGCCAGGTCCACATAGGCGATCCTGCCCGGTGCGATCTCGGCCGGACGGGTGATGTTGCAGTACCAGCCTTTTAAATGGTCATCGTCTCGGTCGTGGACGGCGTAAATGTTGTACCAACGATTGTCGAAATAACGCTCCACAAACCGGTCATTTCTTTTATACGTTAATCCATGAAATTCAAGATCGTCCCGATTGAAGCGAGCTTCGATCAGGATGCTGTGCGAATCCTTTTCCAGAACGCGGCCGGGATAACGCCAAACTTCTTCATTTTCAGCATCTAGCTTGATCACAACGACAAGGTTGTCTTCAGCGGTCATTCGTTTCCCTTTCCATTTTGGAGGCAGAGGACGTCCTCAGGTTTAAAATTTACGGTCAATTCGTCCCCGATCTTCACGGGCTCCGGCAAGAGGACCTGGAACGCGGGCAGGTCGTCATTAATATGAAGCGTCAAGAGATAACGCTCCCCCTGGAATACCTCATCCACGACGCTGCCGGTGATCCGGTTTGGTTCTCCGGAAGATGAACGCGTCGCCTGGTTGGGACGGAATAAAAGCGTGGTCTCATCTCCGGGCCGGGGTGCGCCGGCTTCGCAGCTTGATTGCACTAAGCCCATCGGTGTGCGGACGGTGAGGGGGTTGCTGCCCTCCACCTGGCCTTTGACCAGGTTGCCCAAGCCGAAGAAACGGGCCACCCAAACGTTGCGGGGATGGTGATAGATCTCGTGGGGTTTCCCACTTTGCAGGATCACGCCGTCATGCAGCAGGAGCAGCCGGTCTGCAATGGCAAAGGCTTCTTCCTGGTCGTGGGTCACATAGATGGCGGGGATTTTGGTTTCACGCAGGATCCGGCGCAGCTCACGGCTGAGCTGTTCCCGCAGGGAACGGTCGAGCGCACCGAGGGGTTCATCCAGCATCAGCAGGCGCGGCTGGGGGGCAAGGGCACGGGCCAGCGCGACCCGCTGCTGTTCGCCGCCGGAAAGCTCTGTCACCTTGCGATTGGCGAACCCGGTCATATGGATCGTCTCCAGGACTGCGCTGACCCGACGTTGGATCTCTGCCTTAGGCAGCTTCTGCATCCGCAGACCGAAAGCGATGTTCTCGGTGACGTTGCGGTGGGGGAAGAGGGCATAATCCTGGAACATCAATCCGAATTCCCGCTCATGAGCTGGGACTTCCGTCAGGTCCTGCCCGTTCCAAATCACCTGGCCGCCTTCGGCGGCTTCCAACCCGGCGATGATGCGCAGCAGGGTGCTCTTGCCGCTGCCGGAGGACCCCAGCAGGCACACCGTTTCGTCTTTTTGAACTTCAAAAGACACCTTCTTGAGCAGCGGTTGGCCTTCATAGGTTTTCTCAATATTGCGGACGGTGAGCATCAGAAAAGTTCCTTTCCGGGCAGGCGGAAACGTTCGATCAACAGGATCCCGGCGGCGCAGACGATCATCAGCAGGGTGGACATCGCCAGCGCCTGACCGTAGTTCAGCGCGCCCGGCTGTGAGATGTAGCGGTAGATGGCGATCGGCAGGGTGGGGTACTGCGGGCGGGTCAGGAAAGAGGTCGCACCGAACTCACCCAGGGAAATGGTCAGGGCGAAGATCGTGCTGACCAGGATCGAAGGCGCCAGTAGGGGCAGGTCCACTTCCCACCATACACGCAGCGGCCGCGCACCGAGTACCCGGGCAGCGTTGCGCAGCGATTGCGGGATGCTTTGCAGAGCCGGGCTGAGGGTGCGTACCACGAAGGGCAGCGCGACCAGGCTGTGGGCGATGGGCAGCAGGATCGGGAAGGTGAAATTGCTAAAGGGTGGGTGGTTGAAAACAATGATGAACCCCAGGCCGAGGGTGACCGCCGATGCGCCCAGCGGGAGCATCAGGAGTGGATCGAGAAAGCGGTTAAGCCGGCTGGGCTGATTGAGTGCATAGGCCACCAGCAATCCCAGAACGGCGGTAATGCCGATCGTGATCGAGGCAAAGATCAGGGAGTTGCGAGCGGCGTCGATCGGCGGCACGTAGAACAAGGACCCGCGCCGGTTGACCCATAATTCCCGGTAATACTGCAGGGTGAAACCCTGTTGAATGTCGCCGCGTTCACCGCGATTCGCTTCCAGCTTGACCACGGACCGAAATGCCAACGCGGCCAGCGGAGAAACCAACAGGGTGAATAAAGCCACGATCAGGAGGACGACCACGAATTTTTCAAAGCCAGGTTTGGGCTTGCGGGCGTCAAGCATTCGGGCGCGTGGCGCAGCCGCCAGTTCGCCCCGGCCTGTCAGGCGACCATAGAGGACCGTGATCCCTAATGTGCAAACGAGCTGGATGATCGACAGCACGCTCGCCAGTGGCAGATTCAGCAGGTGCATCGCCTGGATGTAGATCTCCACTTCCAGGGTGGCGAAACGCGGCCCGCCCAACATCAGGATCACACCGAAGCTGGTGAAATTGAACAGGAAGACCAACAGTGAGGCAGCCAGGATGGACGGCCTCAGTAATGGCAAGGTCACTTCTTTAAATGTACGCCATGGGTTCGCTCCTAGGACCTGGGCAGCCTGCTGCAGGCGGATGTTCTGGCGCGACCAGGCGTTGCTGACCACACGGATCACGATCGTGGTGTTATAGAATACGTGGGCGGTGAGGATCGCACCAAAGGTGTTCAGGAATTGGATGGGCGGAGAATCGAGGTTGAACAGGGCCATCAACCCCAGGTTGAGCCAACCGCGCGGCCCCAGCAATGCATTGAAACCGGCTGCCACCACGACGGTCGGCAGGATGAAGGGCAGGGTGGTGAGCAGGGAAAGGGTCTTCTTGCCGGGAAATGTGAACCGGGCGAAAAGCCAGGCGGCGGGCAGGCCGATGATGAGGGTCAGCAGGGTGGAGAGTGCGGCCTGACCGACGGTGAACCCCAGCGGACGCCAGACCTGACCCCAATCCAGAGATCCCAGGTTGAAGCCCCATTCCGGGGAGATCAACAAGTTGAACAGGGCCAGGAGGGGCTGATAGAAGAAATAACCCAGGAAAGCGACGGGCAGCAGCCAGAACAGCACGGCCCGCCAGGTGGGTTTCCTGAGGATTTTACGGAAGCCGGTGGAGGCAGCTTTCACTGCAAGACCGTCTCCGTCCAGGCATTGATCCAGGCTTCCCGATTGGCGTCGATCAGGTCGGGGGATAAGGTCGCGGGATTATCCGGGATAGTGACGTTATCGACAAATTCCTGAGGCAATTGGGCTTCAGTGTTGACCGGGAAGACGAACATTTGCAGGGGGATGTCTTCCTGGAAAGACGGGCTGAGCATGAAGTCGATGAAGGCTTCTGCCAGGTCACGGTTCTCGGTACCCTTGAGGATGCCGGCGAATTCGATCTGGCGGAAGCAGGTGTTCGGGCCGACAACCGTGGCTGTGGGGGCTTGCTCGTATTGGGTCTCCGCAAAGAGCACCTCAGCTGCCGGGCTGGAGCCGTAGGAAACCACCATCGGCTGGGGACCGTTGCCGCTTGAACCGCTAAAATTCGTATAGTAAGCGGTCTCCCAATCGTTGACCACGACCAAACCATTGTCGGCCATTTGCTGCCAGAAGTGGAGGTAACCATCCTGGCCGAACTCCGCGATGGACGCCATCAGAAAGGCCAAGCCGGGGGAGGAGGTGGCGGGGTTCTCCATCACCAATAATCCCTGATAGTCGGGCTTGGTCAGGTCTTCCAGTGAGGTCGGCACGTTCAGATCGTTCTGTTCGAAATACGCCACATCATAGTTGATGCAGACATCGCCGTAGTCGATGGGCAGGGCGCTGTTGCTCGGGTCCAGTTGGAATTCTGTAGGGACCTTTGCGAGCATCGGCGAATCATACGATTCGAAAATGCCCTCGTTCAGGGCACGAGCCAGGAAGGTGTTATCCACGCCGTAAAGGACATCCGCCAACGGATTGCCTTTCGAGAGGATCGCTTTATTGAGTTCTGCACCTGTGTCACCGCTGCGAACAAAATCGACCTTCACGTTGTATTCGTCTTCAAATTCGGCGATCACACCTTCGCTGACGGCAAATGAATCGTGGGTCATCACGGTCAGCGTACGGGTTTCCCCGCCAGTGGGAGTGGTTTCGCCGGTGCAGGCCGCCAGGATGACGACCAGTAAAGCCATTATCAGTGGATAGGTCCATTTTTTCATTTTATTGTCCTTTCATTTTGGCATTTTCGGTAAATGTATGAATACAGAGCAAAACTCCGTTTTTTATTGAGACAGCGGCTGTATTAGATTGCATTATGTTGCTGATGCCGCGAGTCTTGTAGGGGAAAAGGGTTTCCTCATTGAGAGGATAGGCGAGATCGTGGGTCTTGACGCCTTCGACCTTTTCCAATAAAGGGACAGTGAGACGGTCTGACCCGGGCGGCCTGAAATTGTGACCCGGTCTCGGATCAGGAACATTTCCCGGAGACCGTCCACTAGGCGTACATCAAGCGATGCGAGCTGCGGGGCTGTCAGCAGGAAGATATTTCCCAGGGTCTGGTCGATGCGCTCACCAAGCGCGGCAGCGATCCAGATGACGTCAACGTTCATCTTGACAGCAGCGTCAAGTGGCGAGTTCCAGATCGGTCTCATCTTTGTGGGTCGGGAAACGCCGCACTTCCACGCCCTGGGATTCGAGCCGCGAGACCTCCTCCGGATCGGCGGAATCCATATCGCCGATGATCAGGTTTGGGGTGCGGTCAAGTGCGGTCATATGGCGGAGGCCGCCGTCAACCGCGATCAATATATCATCCTGACGAAGCATCGCCCGAAAGCGCTCCGGCTCGGGCAGATCGCCGTTGACGACTAAAACAGCCCTTTTTATGGATTTCACCATCAAAAAACACCCTTCCTTTATCGGGGAGGGTGTTGTGTGTGAACTATTCCATCCCTCCGCCGGCATTACCCGGATCAGGTCTTGCGGGTCGAGGACCACCGTCCTCCTCTCAGCCTCAATCGTTCAGGCTCCC
>CAVVHL010000023.1:0-56934 GCA_963748065.1 uncultured Chloroflexia bacterium
TTCCTCACTCAACGCCCATAACTTATCTTCCGCGTCCTGATCATAAGACGCATCAGAAGAGCTCTCCACCTTCTCATTCGCAAAATACTTCCCGCTCACCAATGCCACCTCCGGTGAACTCGCCAGATAGATCGAGGTCTGTGCGCCTTGCACGGTGTTCTTCCCCGAAATACTTGCGAACAGCTTGACCAACGGCGTCATCACACCGTAGTCGCGATAGAGGTGGGAATTGACAAACCCGGGGTGAAGCGCGTTGACGGTCACGCCGCTGCCTTCCAGCTTCCGCGAAAGGCTGTGGGTGAAGAGGATGTTCGCCAGTTTGGACTGGGCATAGGCTTTCATCAGTGAATAGTCGCCCTTGAAGCCGATGTTATCGAAGTTGATGCCTTTGGCCTGGCGGTGCGCCTCGGAGGAGACGTTCACGATCCTCGCGGGGGCGCTCTTCTTCAGCAGGTCCAGCAGCAGGCCAGTCAGCAGGAAGTAGCTCAGGTGGTTGAGGGCGAAGGTCATCTCGATCCCGTCCGGGCTTTCTTCATATTTGCGGAACATCCCGCCGACGTTGTTGACCAGCACATCCAGGTGGTCATAGCCCTGCTTGATCTCTTCAACCAGAGCCCGGATCGCTTCCTGCGAAGCGAGGTCTGCCAGATAGTACCGCACCGAATCTTCCCCGGCGGCGTCTTTGATCTTCGCCACCGCTTCCAGGGTGTGATCCTCGTTGTGGCTGACCACGATCACGTGCGCGCCCATTTTTGCCAATCCCAGCGCGGTCTCGAAACCGATCCCCCGGCTGCTGCCGGTGACCAATACATTTTTACCATTCATTGAATCCATTGTTTTCTCTTTCTAACTCGTTTATTTTTTGAATGAGGTGAGATTCCCTTTGGCACCTTATCCGATCACATACGCCGCGATGTAGAGGAACGTGCCGCCTAAAACAGTCAGCACCCACATCATCAGCGCGATCCGCATCAGCCAGAGCGGTTTTTTCGGGGGGAAGTCGGTCGCCCATTTCATCCGGATAACGGTGTAAGTCAGCAAGACCTGGGTGGTGAGGCCCAGTGCAGCGTGGAAATAAGGCAGTGGACCAAATGCGCCACTAGTTAGGTGATACTTGCCGGAAATAATCCGTGACATGACCGGGACCATCACAAACAGAATGGGGATCCAGTTCAGGAGCGCTGCCCAGGGCATAATTGCCCCATGCTTATCAAAGTGCTTTTTTCTAGCCTGGATATACCCCAAAAAGGCAACGATCAGTAAACCCCACATCACGATCAATGAAATGTCTGAAATCAGACTGGCAGCCGTCCCCAAAAACCCATGCATAACAACCTCCGAAAAATAATTTTCTTTTAATATTTATTTTACCGAGTTTTTGTAAAATCGTTCTAAAACTTGCAAGATGAAAATCATTACCGCTTGATCCATAGTGGTTTGACATTGGTCATTTTGGACTAAACTGGGTAAAATTGACCTCGTAATCATAATTTGAACTAGCCCCGGAAGATATTTTCATTGAATTATCACCGGGTCTGATTGAGCAAACTTGAAAGGAATTCATCACCGATGGCAGGAATTACCGAAAAAGACATCCTGGCAGCCCTCAGCCAGGTTCAGGATCCGGAACTGCGCCGAGACCTGGTTTCTTTGAACATGGTCAAGGATATTAAGGTTGCAGGATCATCCGTTTCGTTCACCATTGAACTGACGACGCCGGCTTGCCCCCTGCGGACTCAAATTCAGCAGGATGCTGAACAGGCCGTGCTGGCGCTCGATGGCGTCGAGAAAGTCGATGTCAAGATGAGCGCGCGGGTGACGGAAGATAAGAAGATCGTTGATCTGGATATCAAGAACATCATCGCGGTCGGCTCGGGGAAGGGCGGCGTGGGGAAGTCCACCGTGGCTGTGAACCTGGCCGTCGGACTGGCAAAGTGCGGCGCGAAGGTCGGCCTGCTGGATGCCGATATCTATGGGCCGAACGTCCCCATGATGATGGGCGTCAAGGCGCTCCCGCCAACGCCGAAGGGTAAGAAGATCCAGCCGGCGATGGCCTACGGCGTGAAGGTGATGTCGATCGGGTTCATGGTCAATACCGGCCAGGCGCTGATCTGGCGCGGGCCCATGCTGCATTCCGCGATCAAGCAGTTCCTGATGGATGTCGATTGGGGTGACCTGGATTACCTGATCGTCGACCTGCCGCCCGGAACAGGTGACGTGCAGCTTTCGCTGGTGCAGACCGTCCCGCTTAGCGGTGGGGTGATCGTTACCACGCCGCAGCAGGTGTCCTTTGATGACGCTGCCAGGGCGGTCTCGATGTTCAAGAAGATGGAAGTCCCCGTTTTGGGGATTGTGGAGAACATGAGTTATCTGGAGATGCCGGACGGCAGTCTCCGCAAGATCTTCGGAGAGGGCGGCGGCGAGCAGTTGGCCCGGATGGCGGGTGCACCGCTGCTGGCGAACCTGCCGATTGATGAAAACGTGCGCGCGGGCGGAGATGACGGCAAGCCTGTCGTGGTCTCCGATCCCGAGTCAGCTGGCGGCAAAGCGCTGGATGCTTTGGCGCAATCCGTGGCCGCAAGGATGAGCCTGGAAGTGCACGATTGAGCAAAATCGCTGGCGGAAGTCAGCATGATATAATGAATCTATGAGTCACAGCAATATCATTGGCGTCCAATTTGAGGATGTCGGCAAAAATTATTTCTTTGATGCCTCCCGGTTCCCGGATATCAAGCCCGGGGATCCGGTTGTGGTTAAAACCAGCCGAGGTACGCAGTTGGCGAAGACGGTTCAGGTTAATTTGGATGTGGACGACCTGGACCTGAATTCATTTAAACCGGTTGAACGACCGGCGACCCCAAAAGACCTGCTGCAGCGGAAATCGCTTGAAATTCAGGAAAATGAGATCATCGAGAAGATCCGCAGCCACCTGATCGAAAATGGGCTGAGCGCGGTCAAGGTCATCTCCGTGGAATTTTCGCTGGATGGCAGCCAGTTATTCGTTGCCATTAACAGCGATTCGGAAATCCATTACAACCTCAAACGTTTACATCAGGATATCCAAAAGATGGTCAAGGATGCCACTCTGGAAATCCGCCAGATCGGGCCGCGGGATGCGGCGAAACTGATCGGCGGGATGGGCGCCTGCGGGCTGGAGACACGCTGCTGTTCGAAGTTCCTGACGGAGTTCTCGTCGATTTCGATCCGCATGGCGAAGACCCAGGATATTTCGCTGACTCCCTCCGAGATCACCGGGATGTGCGGGCGTCTGCGCTGCTGTCTGATGTACGAATATGACCAATATGTCGAGTTGATCAAGACGCTGCCCAAACGGAAGAAGCACGTGAAAACGCCGATGGGTGAGGGTCGGGTGATCCAGATCCTGCCGCTCAGGCAATCCGTGATCGTCGATATCCCCGAGATCGGTCCGCGGCAGTTCTCCAAAGAGGAACTGGACCGAGCGGAGCGGATCGCACAAGGTGAAGATGTTGAACCGATCGCCAAAGAAGAACCCAAAGCTGAGGTGCATGTCAGCCGACCGGAAGACCAGACCGTTGAGCGGAATAAACCCAAAACGCAAAATGACCAAAATAAGCATTCCTCCAACCATCGACGCGGACGCCGGTCCAGAAGGCCGGGGAATAAGAACAATAAAAAGTAATTCCGGCAATAAGGATTTACAACAACATGGAATATACCGAAGGATGGGAAAGTAAAAAGAAGATACTCGTCATCCTGGCGCACCCCGATGACCCCGAGTTTTTCCTGGGCGGAACGATTGCCCGATGGATCAAGGCAGGGCACGAGGTGCGTTATGTTTTGTTGACCCAGGGGGATAAGGGCGCGAAGGATGAAAACCTGACCGCAGCCGATGTGTCTGAAATCCGCATCAGAGAACAGCGTGATGCAGTGGGTTTCCTCGGCGTCGCATCAGTCGATTTCATGGATTATGAAGATGGGTACCTCGTTCCGGACCTGGAGATGCGCAAACGGGTTGTGCGGTTTATCCGAAAATACAAACCGCAGATCCTTGTAACCTGTGACCCAAGCAACCTCTTCCCCAGTTCGCAGTACATTAACCATCCTGATCATCGTTATGCCGGCCAGGTAGTGGTAGACGCGGTCTTTCCGGCTGCCGGTAACCACTTTTTCTTTATGGATTTGCTTGAAGAAGGCTACGCACCGCATGAGGTCGAGGAAGTCTGGATGAGCCTGACCACCGAACCGGATGTGATCCTGGATGTGACCGAACATTTCAGCACCAAGGTTGATGCATTGAAAAAGCACGCTTCCCAGATCGGGGACCCGGATGCTTTTGAAGCACGAATGGTGGAACGGATGAGCAAGACCGAAACCGGTGAAATGAAATTTGAAGAACAATTCCGCAGGATCAAGTTCAGGAGGCCAGAATGAATTTTTTAGATGAAGCTCTGCAGCTTAATAATTACATCATCGAGCGTCGACGCGATTTTCACCAGCACCCGGAGCTCGGACTGGAAGAAACCCGCACAGCCGGGATCGTGGCGGATACGCTTAAAGAATTGGGCCTGGAAGTGACCACCGGTGTGGGCGTCACAGGTGTGGTCGGCTTGCTGCGCGGTAAACAGGATTTACCCGTTTTACTGCTCCGGTTCGATATGGACGCGCTCCCCATCCAGGAGGAAACCGGCGTTGAGTATGCTTCCAAGAATCCCGGGAAAATGCATGCCTGCGGGCATGACAGCCATGTGGCGGTGGGATTGACGGTTGCCAAGATGCTGGCGGCAAAGAAAGACTCCCTGCCGGGGACGATCAAGTTCGTATTCCAGCCAGCCGAAGAGGGCGCTGGCGGCGCGGAGAAGATGGTCGCCGATGGCGTGCTGACCAACCCCAAACCGGATTGGTCAATGGCGATGCATGTTTGGAATGAAAAACCGGTCGGCTGGTACGGCGTCACAACCGGGCCGGCAATGGCTGGCGCGCATATTTTCTCGGTCAAACTCATCGGGAAAGGCGGGCACGGCGCGCAGCCGCATAAGACGGTTGATCCGATCGTTGCTTCAGCGCAGATCATCACCGCGCTGCAAACGATCAATTCCCGTAATGTGGATCCGTTGGATACAGCCGTCGTATCCGTTTGCCGGGTGGATTCCGGCACGGCTTTCAATGTCATCCCATCAGAAGCCGATCTAGAAGGTACCATTCGAACCTTTAAACCGGAAGTGTTCGATCTGGTTGAACGACGGTTAAAAGAAATTGTAGTGAGCATTGCCGAGGCAATGGGATGCAAAGCTGAAATTTCAATCCAACAGGTGACTTATCCCGTCGACAACGATCAGGACATGGCTAAGTTGATGGTGGATGTGATCAAATCGGTCGATCAAAACGCCAAAATAACCACAACATTTCAAACGATGGGCTCGGAGGATTTCTCCTTTATGATGACCGACATCCCGGGCTGCTTCATTTTCGTCGGTTCGGCGAACCCGAAAAAGGGACTGGATTTCGGCCATCATCATCCCAAATTCAACATCGATGAAGCCTGCTTGCCTTATGCCGCTGCTGTCCTGGCACAGGGCGCGATCGAAATCCTCGAAAAGAAACCGTAGAGGATGGAAAATGTGTTGTTATTTGAGGATGTCGTTATGACATCCTCTTTCTTTATTTTTCAACCCTTCAATTTGCTTCGCAGACAACTTCCTCCCAGGGGGAAACCCCTCTCCGAGTAGATTGGTTTCAATATCGATAGAAAGAACAATGCTAAAAAACTCTGATTTGCCCTCTTTCAGATTTGATATTTTCAATTATTTCTAATAGAAATGAAACAGAGACGATAATTGAACGACGAAAAAACTACTCCACAAGATAAACCAACCCTGACCATGCAGAAGGTCTTCCGAACCTGGCTGCCGCTGGTCGCAAGCTGGATGCTGATGAGTTTCGAGCTGCCGGCAATCAATGCGATCGTGGCACGGTTGAGCAATGCAGAGATCAATCTGGCGGCTTACGGCGGGGTTGTATTCCCGATCGCCTTGACGATTGAAGCACCGGTGATTATGCTGCTAGCCGCGTCGACCGCACTCAGCCGGGATTGGGCATCCTATCAGAAGCTGAAGAAGATCACGTTAATCATGGGCGGCGTATTGATGGCGCTGCATGTGTTGATCGCGATCACACCGCTCTTCGACTTTATTGCCAATGTCCTGCTGCAGGTCCCACCGGAAGTGGTCGAACCGGCACGAAAGGGACTGCTGTTCCTTTCCCCCTGGAGCTTTGCCATCGCGTACCGCCGTTTCCAGCAGGGGGCGATGATCCGGCACGGCCACTCGAAAATGGTCGGGCAGACGACGATGGTCAGGTTGATCACGGTCACGGTCGTTCTCACGGTGGGCTACTTTGTTAAGACCATCCCGGGCACGATATTGGCAGGAATTGCCCAGGGCTTGGGTGTGACCTCCGAAGCGATTTATGCCGGCCTGGCGATCAGGAAGATCAGAGGCGCGATCAAAGATGCTCCCAAGGCGACCCCTCTGACGCTGAAGCGCTTTGTCAAGTTCTATTTCCCCCTGGCGTTGACCTCCTCGCTGTGGCTGCTTTGGCAGCCGTTGATCAGTGGGTCGATCTCCCGGATGCCCAATCCGTTGGAATCGCTGGCGGTCTGGTCGGTGACGACCGGTTTGATCTTTATGTTCCGCAGTCCCGGCGTGGCGTATAACGAAGTTGTTGTGGCTTTGCTGGAAGAACGAAGATCATTACCGATGTTAAGAAAGTTTGCCCGAAATGTGTCCCTGATCACAACCGCTGTGATCCTGCTTTTCGTCCTGACCCCGCTTTCCAGATTCTGGTTGGGCTCTATCGCGGCCTTACCACCGGCATTGGTAGAGATCGGCCGGTATACCCTCGCCATTGCCATTCCCCTGGGTGTTGTCAGCGTTTATATCAGTTACTTTCAGGGCATGATCGTCAACCATACGCATACCGGCGCGATCGCGGAAGCTGTGACCGCTTTCCTGATCACACTGTTTATCGTTTTGGTGATTGGCGTCATCTGGCAAGACTTTAAAGGAGTTTACGTCGCTGCAATGTCATTTACCGTAGGTCATCTGGCACAGATGATCTGGCTGATGATCCGCAGCCGTAAACAGCGTCACGAATTATCTATGGAATTGTGATTTGGTGTCGTTTTATCAGGATTGTCGGAAGGTCAGCGTTTGGGTAATTTCCAATAACGCTTCACTGTATTCGTTGGGTTGAGTGAATACAGAGGCAAGCAAACTAAATGCCATTTCAGTATATTGTTTTGCTTCACCCTCGGCATAAGCTTTCGCCCCACATTCTTCAAGCAGATTAGCCATTTGCTTAACGCCCGTATCCGAAGTGGGCTCTTCAGCCCATAACACCTGGAAGGCTTCGCACTCTGAAAGGCCGAAAAGCACCGGCAGGGTCTTCTTCTTAGATAGCAAATCACTGGCTGCGGACTTCCCGGTGACCTCAGGGTCACCCCAAATTCCGATGATATCATCCTGAATCTGGAAAGCCATCCCGAGGGATTGGCCGAACTCGGTCATCTGTTCATATACATGGGCAGGCTGTCCTGAAACGAGCGCGCCCAGGCTGGAAGCGAAACCGAGTAAAGCCGCCGTCTTCCCATTGATCATGCTCAGATAGGTATCGGTGGATACTTGCGAGGCGGACTCGGCGGAAATATCGAGGAATTGACCCTTCGTAAGCTGCAAGCAGACTCGGTTAAACTCCCGAATAGCATCGAGAACGATGTACTGGCCGGACGTGTTGACCAGGGACAGCATCGCTAATTGAGCGATTGCAAAGAGGGCATCACCAGCGTTGATTGCCTGGGCTAGCCCCCATTTCTTCCAAAGTGTGGGCCGTCCATGACGTAACGGGGACTCGTCTTCGATATCGTCGTGGATCAAGGTGAAGTTGTGCAGGAGTTCGATCGCCGCTGCAGCGGGCATGGCTTTATCCGGTGGCTGGCCGAACGCGCCGGTGGAAAGCAGGGTGATCAACGGGCGCAGGCGTTTCCCACGTGCGGACGGTTCAGATTCATTTTGGAACCATCCCATGTGGTAATGCAGCATATCCTGCAAACCTGTGCTGTCCCCAAACTCGAAAGCGTTGATGGAATTTTGTAATGCTGATTCAATACGGGGAAGCCATTCTTCCTGGAACTGCTGGAGTGTCATAGAATTACCTCAACCAATCCTAATAAGTTTATCCATTGTCAACGAAGCCAAATCCCTGGCACCACAGGCGAACATCGCAATTCGGATTTGATCTACGATCATTTGCATCGTCCGGACGGTCGCTTCCTCCGATTCGTTGGCTGCTTTGAGGAATAGACCTGCCATCCCACCGAGGTTCGCGCCTAAAGCCAGGCATTTCGCGATATCAATGCCATTCCGCAATCCGCCGGAAGCGAAAATGGGGAGGGTCGGATCAATTTCACCTACATTGCGGATAGATTCTGCTGTTGGGATGCCCCAATCGGCAAATATTCCTGCCGTTTCAGCTCGATAGGGGTCTTCAATCCGGTACATTTCGACCTGCGACCAGGAGGTCCCACCGGCACCGGCGACATCAATTGCCGCTACGCCAGCGTCCACCAACTGACGTGCGGCTTGTTTGGAAATACCCCAGCCAACTTCTTTGACAATCACCGGAACTTCCAACCCTTCGACGATAACGCCGATCTTTTCAGCCAGATTGGAAAAATTGACATCACCTTCAGGTTGCAGGGCTTCCTGCAGCGGGTTGAGGTGCAGGATCAACGCATCCGCCTCGATCATCTCAACTGCCCGACGGCATTCCTCCAGGCCATAACCATAATTCAACTGGACAGCTCCCAGGTTTGCGAATAAGAGAATATCCGGTGCATATCGTCGCACCTGGAACGTGGATTTGGTCCCGGGATCTTTGATCGCCGCCCGTTGGGAGCCTACACCCATTGCCAGCCCAACTTCTTGTGCCGCAGTCGCGAGGATTTGGTTAAGACGAGCTGCAGTCTCTGTCCCACCTGTCATAGATGAGACCAGGACGGGCACGGGTTGATATTTGCCAAACAAGGTTTGGCTCAGGTCAATCTCCGCCAGATTGAGTTCGGGAAGCGCCTGATGGATGAAGCGGAAATCTTCCAGGCCGTTGGTCAGCCCGGAGATCACATCTTTTTCGAGGTTGATTTGGATGTGTTCAGTCTTTCTTTCGCTGATTTGAGTATCTTTTTTCATCATCTTGTGTTAATTATCTATGAAATTCTCCGTCGGCCTTGACAGTTTTTCAAGGCGCGTTAGAATTTGAATAGATCATCTCAAGCTAGAGGAGGCATAATGTCGGATACACTGCAACAGGTAAAAGAGGTCATCGTCGATGTACTTAAGATTGATGATGCTAATATTACCCCGGAAACCCGTTTCATTGAAGATTTAAAAGCTGACTCCATGGATCAGTTTTTCCTGATTGATGGTTTCTGCGAAAAATTTGATATCACCATTTCAGATGAAGATGCTCGTGATATCAAGACCGTTGAGGATGCTGTCGAATATATCGACGCTCACATTTAGCGGTTAAGTAGAGTTTACTCCACTTTTGATTTCCTTTCAGGAAATCAATATGTGCGAAATCGGAAAGAGCTATCGGGTAACGCATTTTTATTGCGATACACTGAATTCATTCTAATAAAAAGAGAACTCCCGGCATACGGGAGTTTTTTTATGAAGCGAAATAACAGTTTATAGACTTTTGATGATGTCCGGGATTTCTTCCGGGTAATGCGCCACCTGGACGCCGGCGTTTTGCAGGGCAGCGACCTTGCCATCTGCAGTCCCAACATTGCCTTCTACGATCGCACCGGCATGCCCCATGCGCTTGTTGGCCGGCGCGGCCCGTCCGGCGATAAAGCCGACCACGGGTTTCGTCATGTTGTTCATTATGAATTCGGCAGCTTTTTCTTCTTCATTCCCGCCAATTTCACCGATCAGTACAACCAGGTCGGTCTGTGAGTCACCTTCGAAATGAGACAGGATCTCAATGAAGTTTGCACCGATAACCGGGTCACCACCAATCCCAACACAGGTGCTGGTACCAAAATCAGCTGCCTTAAGGGCGTAGAGCACTTCGTAAGTCAGGGTGCCGGAACGAGATATCACACCAATGTTGCCTTTGGTTGTGATCGATCCGGGAATGATCCCGACCTTAGCGGAACCGGGGGAAATGAGACCAGGTGAGTTAGGTCCGATCAGGCAAATGTCTTTTTCTGTGATGACCTTTTTAACTGTGAGCATTTCTTTAACCGGGATACCTTCGGTGATGCAAACGATCAACCCGAGACCGGCATCAGCCGCTTCGAGGATCGCATCCGCAGCAAAATGCGACGGGACGAAGATCACGGTGGTATTCGCGCCGGTTGCATCCACGGCGGTCCTGACGGAATCGAATACGGGTACTTTGCCATCCAGTACCCATTCGCCGCCGCGTCCGGGCGTGACACCGGCAACGATGTTGGTGCCATAGTCCAGCATCTGGCGGGAGTGGAATGCACCTTCGTGCCCGGTAATGCCCTGCACAAGTAAACGGGTGGTTCCATTGACGAGGATCGTCATCAGACAGCCTTCCTTGCCATATTGACCGCTTTTTCTGCAGCTTCCTGTAAGGTTTCAGCGGTTTCCAGGTTGGCGTCTGCCAGGATTTGCCTGCCTTCAGTTTCATTGGTGCCGACCAGGCGAATGATGAATGGGACATCCGTCTGGATCTGATCGAGGATCTGTTTGATGCCGTTGGCGACTTCATCGCAGCGTGTAATCCCGCCGAAGATATTGATCAAAACAGTCTCCACCTGGGGATCGGCCAAAATGATCCGCAGCGCAGCAGCGACTTTTTCAGCACTGGCTCCGCCTCCGATATCCAGGAAATTGGCAGGTTGACCACCTTTGTGCTGGATGATGTCCATGGTTGCCATTGCCAGACCTGCGCCGTTCACCAGGCAGCCAATATTCCCATCCAGTTTGATGTAAGCCAAGCCAAATTTGCGGGCTTCGATCTCTTCGGGTGGTTCGGCCGAGGTGTCGCGTTTATCCACCAGATCTGGATGGCGGAAGAGGGCGTTGTCATCCACGATGATCTTGCCATCCAGGGCAATGATCCGGTTGTCGGTTGTAATTACAAGTGGATTGATCTCCGCCAGGGTCGCGTCAAGCTGCTGGTAGGCTGAATAAAGGTTCTGGCAAATGGTGATGAAAGGTCGCCAGAGTTGACGGGGAATCTCAATCTCTGTGGCAAGGTTCCTGGCCTGGAAATCTCGTAAGCCAAGCAGCGGATCGATCCCGATCCTGACGATCTTGTCCGGTGAGACACGCGCAACTTCTTCGATTTCGATCCCGCCTTCCGCACTGGCGATCATCATTGTTTCGCCATGTTCCCGATCGACGGTCATACCAAAGTAAATTTCTTGCTGGATGTTGACTGCTTCTTCAACCAACAGGCGCCGGACAGGGATATCTTTTATCCGGTTGCCCAGAATTTTTGAGGCTTCTTCTTCAGCTTCTTCAGGTGAATTAACAAGACGGACTCCACCGGCTTTCCCCCTGCCGCCCACAAGGACCTGTGATTTGAGAACGACCGGACCGCTCAATTCCTCAGCAATTAATTTTGCTTCTTCTGGTGTGGATGCCAATCTCCCTCTCGGGATGGGTATTTTGTTGTCTGCAAAAACTTCTTTGGATTGGTATTCGTGCAGCCTCATGTCACTCTCAGTTGTTAATGAGATGTTAAAGATTATACCATGCCGTCATTTTGCAAAAGGTTAAGGAATTATATTCAAATGGAATTTTAAGCTTGGGAAATGATTAGCGATTTATGAACACTTAATGTATTCCCCTCATATGTCCGCTTCATAGACAGCTTCTCCTCTAGGAGAAGGCTTCAAGAGAAAACCTTATTCAGTCTGCTTCACAGACAAAACCCATCCAGGACTAAGCCATAAAAAAATCCCGGGATTTTTCAAAATCCCGGGATTTTAATACTATCAGTGAATTTACTATCCTTTGAGGAAATCGTTCAAGGCATCTTTGCTGATGCGATAAGCATTTCCAATCTTACGGGCTTTGAGGTCACCAGCATCAATTGCTGCAACCACATCCTCCGCGGAAACCTTCAGGAAAGTCGCGGCTTCAGCGGGTGTCATTACATCAGGCATTGCACCGGCGCCTGCGGCACCGGCTGCTTGTCCGGCAGCTTGCTGATTGTTCAGCGCACCGGAGAGCGCATTTCCAATCCCCATCCCGGCGCCAATACCGGCTGTCAGGCCAGCACCACCGCTCGGGTTCTGGGCGGCATCCCGCATGGCATCTGCAGCCTGCAGTTGGGTGTAGGTTTGCATATCGAGCATACCCATCGCCCGGAGTTCCTCTGCGGATTTATTTGACGGCTTCAGGTTGCCAATGTAGAAGGACTGCAGTTGCAGACCGATCGCTTTGAAATCATCCTGCGCTTTGGCGCGGACACCGGATGAAAGTTCATCGGTCAGCCCGATCAATTCCAATACGGATTTCTCAGCCGTGGTCTCGCCTAGCAGGTCCTGCAAGCGGGAGAGCAGCATCGTGCGGAGCCGGTTCTCAATATCGCTTGTGCGATAGAAACCCTGCGCGCCGACGATCTGGGTTACGAACTGCTGCGGGTCGGCAACCTTGAAGCTGTAAGTGCCGAAGCCTTGCAGCAGGGCAACACCCAAACCAACGCCGGGATTACGGACGATGATCGGTTGAGGTGTACCCCATTTGCGGTCGGCAAATTCCTTCATCGAGACGAAGAAGACCTCAGCGACGAAGGGCGTCCTGTCACCGAATGCTTTACTGACGAAATCGATCAGCAGAGGGATGTTCGCCGTAGTGATCGTGTGACGTCCGGGGCCGAACACATCCAGGGCGCGTCCGTCGCGCATGAAGACGACATTTTGAGATTCACGCACAATGACTTGTGACCCAATTCTTAGATCAGCGGGTCCGCTTTCAGGAAATCGGTGGACGATCTCATCCGCCATCTCTTTTGGATATTCAACAACATCAAATATTCTAGCCATTATTTTTCACTCCAGTTTCTATTCTTTCTAGTTCTTGGTATCTTTCGTTTATGGACTACGCCTCGTCGGCGGCAATGTCCTTCATGACCTCAGAGCGTTTATTGAAAGCATCCACACATTGCTGGCTAACGTTGACCAGGTTGCGGATAGCCGCTTCCAGTCCTTCTGTGCCCATGGATGTTTCGACGTTGTCAATTGCGGCACTGACTTCATCGGAGAGCGCCAGCAGGGCATAGTCATATTCATAGACCTGGGCGAGCTTGTCCTCACGGATCTTGATTGCATCAAACAAACCTGCATAGCCGTAAGAGGCTGTTTTTACCCGGTCGATGAACTGCCGGAGTTTGATGGCTGCCGCTTCGAGATCGTCAACATATTCAAGACCACCCTGGCTGATCAGGTCTCTCTGCAAGCTGGATACACGGGCGTAAAGCGTCTCAAATTCACTGGCAACTTTCTCCCGGACCAGTTTATCGGACATCCGCCGGTTTCCGCGTTCGATATAACCTTTGAAACCAGGGACTTTTGAGAGGAGTTTCTTAAAGAAATCCTGCTCACCCGATACTTTATCAAATATATCGCTCATTGTTCCTCCAATACATTATTTAGGACTAATTTTGGGTTATTTCCCTTATTTACTTTCGATATTATTATACAAATTTCAAAATAGATAAGCAATAGATTATCTAGGGAATCATCAGTCGGTCGATAATTTATTATAAGTCGTCTTTAGGATGGTTTATAATTAGTTAAATATTTGTGTCAGGAGGCTTTATGGCAAAACTACCAGACAATCGGGGGCTCGGACTGGTTGAATGGATCCTCATCGTAATCCTGGTCTTGTTGGTTCTTGTGACCCTCTATTACCTGCTTGAGCCTGCATTGGTCATTTTCTGGCAAAATATAATTCAATCAATTCAACAATAAAATAGCGACATTTAATTATTAGGCAATAACCTGTGTTGAGTATCCATTTATCTCAAGTCTTATATCGGGGGTTTTGGAAGGCGCTGGATTGGATTTACCCGCCTGTTTGTGCGGGCTGCGGCGAACCGGGTTATCGTCTTTGTGTTAACTGCCTGAAACAAGTGCAGTTTATCACAGGTAAGGTCTGTGAACGATGTGGACTGCCAATTGAGAACAAGGTTGACTTGTGTGCCTCGTGTCAGCAAGAATCACCGAATTTCACTGCAATGCGCAGCCTGGCTCGTTACGAAGGCGTGATCCGGGATTGCATTCTGGCTTTGAAATACCATGGAAACCAAAGCCTGGGAGAGTTTTTTGCGCAGCGGATGGCCTCAATTGTTGAAAAGTCGAGGTGGCATCCTGAAATCGTGATCCCCGTACCGCTCAGCCCGACCCAATTCGTCGAACGAGGGTACAACCAATCCGCACTACTGGCAAGACCGATCGCACTTCAAATCGGTGCACGATATACCCCTTTCGGTTTGAAACGTACGCGAAATACCCGTTCGCAAGTCGAACTTTCCGCCGACCAGCGCCGGGAAAATGTTCGTGACGCATTCAAAGCCCTTCCGGAAATTGTCGGAAATAAAACGATATTATTGGTTGACGATGTAACGACCACCGGTTCAACCATTACAGAATGTGTGAATGCCCTAACTGCTGGAGGTGCTGCGGCTGTTTATTGTCTGACCCTGGCCAGGCCAATCCACGAAGGTTCGCTTTCCCCTTTGAAATCGCCATCAAGTATAATCTGATTATCCAACCTTAAACGGAGGTAAAAATGACTGTCAAAATCGATATCTTCACAAAGAACCTGGAGTTAACGGACCATTTGAATGATTATGTTGTCAAAAAGGTCGAAAAACTGGAGAAGTTCCTTGATGAGGTGGACGAATGTCGGGTTGACCTTTCTCACACCAAGACAGCCAGAAACGCTAATGACCGGCACGTCGCCCAGCTCACCCTCCGCGGCAAGGGATTTATTTTGCGTTCAGAAGAGCGGTCCGATAGTATTTTTTCAGCGGTTGACGCCGCATTGGATAAGATGCGCCGCCAAATCCGGCGTTATAAGGGGAAACGGGAGCTGGGACGCGGTGATGGGCAGACGATTTCAGATGCTGTAGAAGCCCCGCCACTTCAGGCGGAAGAGCCCGAAGAAGAACCCGTCATCGTCCGCCGGAAACGCTTTATGCTGGTCCCCATGGATGAATTGGAAGCAGTGGAACAGATGAAACTACTGGGGCATGAGAATTTCTTCGTCTTCTACAATGCCAACACGAGCGAATTCAACGTCCTTTACCGCCGGCGCGATGGCACCTATGGGATCATTATCCCCGAAATTGGCTGAACGGATCTAATACATATCAAGCGGCTTGTACAGAACCTTGTACAAGCCGTTATTTTTTGGGTTTTTTCTAAACCAATTATGCTAGAATTAAATCGATAAACAAACAATATAATTTGGAGGATGATATGGTAGATGATTGCAATGATCCGCTCGTCTTAGCGGCGGATTTGTTTTGTGATGATGAGATGGACCTGGAGAAGATTGAGAAATCGGTCAGGAATATTCTTGAAGCTGTAGGTGAAAATCCCGAACGGCAGGGACTGGTCAAAACGCCGCATAGAGTTGCGAAGAGTTACCACGAATTACTCGCCGGTTATCGGATGGATCCGAAGAAACTGATCAATGACGCCGTATTCGATGTCGCTTACGACGAAATGGTCATCGTTCGTGATATCGAATTCTATAGTTTATGTGAACACCACATGCTGCCTTTCATTGGGAGGATCCACGTCGCTTATATCCCATCTGACAAGGTGATTGGGTTGTCGAAAATCCCCCGGATCGTGGATCTATTCTCCAGGCGTCTGCAGGTGCAGGAGCGAATGACAACTCAGATCGCGGATTATATCAATTTGGTCCTCAAACCACAAGGTGTGGCTGTGGTCGCCGAAGGGCTGCATATGTGCATGATGCTGCGTGGGGTCAAGAAACATGACGCCCGGATGACGACCTCAGCGATGTTGGGCGTTTTCCGTACGGAAATGTCCACCAGGATGGAGTTCCTGGATAATATCAGCCGCGGCGCTGAAAGATTGCACTTCTAAGGATCAACGTGAGCGCGTGATCTCCACGCCGACCGAGTCTGCATCCGTCAGAGCGTCCGGTTTTTCAATTTTAAGCCACACTTCATGGATGCGTGTGTCTTCAAGGATCAGGTCTGCAAGCGTGGTGATCAGCGCTTCGACTGTCAGGAAATGGTTGTCCTGGATCGTTTTGGCGATCATCTTTGCCACGGTGGAATAATTGACCGTTTGATGGATATCGTCGTTGGCCGCCGCCGCTGAAATATCCGCAGTTACCACGACGTTGACGATAATAGTCTGGGGCGTTTCCTGTTCATGCTTGTGGATCCCCAAAATCCCGGAAACTTTTAAATTTCTGACGAAGATCTTATCCATGTTCACTCCCTTTCCAATGGGATTAATCGTACCGAGAATTTCCGAAATGAGATGCTCATGAAAATCGTGATGTTTTCGATCAACCCGGTCTTTCCAACCAGAGTTACCGGAGGCGCGTCAAAACATCTATATCAAATCGCACGGCATCTCGGCGCGCAAGGTCACGATATCGAGATCCTATGCACAAAACCTGAGGAACCATTGGAGCCTTTCCAGTGGGGTGAACGGGTGCATGTTTCACCCATCCTGCCGTTCCACTTGCCCTTTCCCCAGCCTTACGCCGTCAGCGGCGGTGAGTTGGCGTTGATCGTTCAGGATGTGGCCGATGCACTTGAGCATGCGGACCGTTTTTACATCCACGATGGCGAGTTCCTGCTGCCGGAAGTCTACCGGGATATCCCAACCATTGTTTCATTGCGGGATAACATTTATCCAGAAACGGTTCTGGGATCGTTCATCGGAAAATATGATGATTTAATCTGTGTTTCACCTTATTCGGCGGAAGTCGTATTCTCCAGCGTGGGAAGGTTCTATCCGAATTTACATAAACGACTGCACCAGATTAATAATGGGATAGATTTTGAACAGTTCAAACCGGTTGACTCCCTGCCCCTGGCGCAAGAGTTGGGTATTGACCCCGAGAACCAAACCATCCTGCTTCACCCTCATAGACCGGACCCCGGCAAAGGCCTGCCGGAGACGATCAAGGTGGCGAGCAGCCTGGTGCATGAGTTTGGCAGGTCTGATCTTTTGGTGCTCGTCCCCGAATGGATCAAGTCGATGGTGTCGAAGGAGGAACAGGACTATTACTATCAAATGATGATGCTGATGGAAGACCTGGACATCCGGCAGCATTTCAAATTCATCCCCTGGCTCCCTGCAGCGCGGATGCCGGAACTTTTCAGCTTGGGACAAGCAACCTTATGCCTTGGGAATATCGTGGAGGCTTTTGGCAATGTGGCCTATGAATCACTGGCATGTGGGACGCCTAGCGTGGTTTCGAAGGTGGGAGTTCACCGTACGTTACTTCCGGATGCCTTGATCGCGAAAGTGGATTTCGGTGATATCTCTAGCGCCGTGGAAAGGTTGAGAGAGATTTTGAGATCCGGAAGGGAGGTTTCGGCAGAAACCATGGACTATCTGTATCGCAACCTGGATTTTGCAGGACAAATGGGAGGATATGCGCAGACCATCACTTCAGCCTCAAAGAAAAAGCCTATGTTATTTCAAGCACCTGAAAAGGATCCGGAAACCAAATTCCGCCTGGCGCCGTGGTGTTATTTCAAGGGAGATCACATTTACCATGATTTTCATGGACGGTTTGAGAATGCCGCCGAACTTCATGCTCTCTTGAAAGGGAAAGTTACTCTGACCGATAATCAAGCATTAGCTGATGGTATCTCAAAGGATACCTGGCAAAGTTGGGTCGACAGAACTTACATCGTACCTGTATGGAATGAATGAAGGTGTTGAATGGAATCAATGCAAAATAAAATCGTTGTCATTTCCGGTGCAGCCGGGATTTTGGGAAGGGCAGTCGTGAGGCGTTTCCTCCATGAGGGCGCAACCGTCTGTGCAGTGGACCACAAAGAAGGTCGGATTTCAGCGCTGGGATTGGATCGCTCCGTTCCGGGCGTATTATCGGTTTTTGAAAACTTGAATCTTGCAGACCGGGAAATCGTGCCTGCCTTAACCGATGCAGTACACAGCCGGGTTGGGAAGGTGGATATCATCATCAACACAGTGGGCGGCTTCACGATGGGCGAGCGTGTGTTCGAACTTTCTGAGAAGACGTGGGAACAGATGGTGAACATCAATGTGATGCCCTTCCTGAACCTGACACGAGCTTTCGTGCCCGATCTGATTGAAAAGGGAAGCGGGAAAGTCGTTTCGGTTGGGGCAGCAGCCTCACTGAAAGGCGGTGCTAAAGCTGGCGCTTATGCTGCAACAAAAGCCGCTTTGCTGCGGTTAACCGAGAGCTTGGCGGCAGAGCTGCATCCGAAAGGGATCCAGGTAAATTGCGTTCTTCCCGGAACCATCGACACCCCCAATAATCGGAATGAAATGCCAACGGCTGATTTCACAAGATGGGTCTCCCCGGAAAAAATTGCGGACGTGATCCTGTTCTTGTCTTCACCGGATGCGGACGCCATCACAGGTGCTGCCATACCAGTTTTTGGTCATCCCTGAAATTAGAGCAAATATTGCCCGCCGTCCACCCGCAAGAACGCGCCGGTGGTGAAGTCACTCTTAATCAGGTGGAGTACGTTTTGCACAGCGATCTCCGGGCTGCCTGTGCGGTCCAGCGGCACATTCTTTTCAGCATAAGCTTGCAGATCGACACCTTCTTTACCAGCAAGAGGCAGCATGATCCCGGGTGCGAATGCGTTGACTGTGATATCCGGTGCGAGCTCGAGGGCGAACATACGCGTCATTTCAACCAAGGTCAATTTGGTAAGGCGGTAAGCGAAATGGTCCGGGCGGTGCTGAATGGCCTGGGCGTCGGCAATGTTCACGATGCGGCCGGGCTGTCCTTTCGGCAGCTGCCGGGCGAAGGCCTGGATCAACATGAAAGGGGTTTCCAGGTTGATCCGGAACTGGCTTTCCCAATTCTCTTGTGTTGTCTCAAGGCCGTTCCCACGCAGATAAATGGCGGCATTGTTGATCAGGATGTCGATTTGTTCGAAATGTTCCAAGGCCTTTGGAAAAACGTTCTCAACATCAGAGGTATTCTCGAAATTTGCACCGACGGTCACCGCTCGTACACCTAACTTTCGTGCTTCCGCTGCGGTTTCTTCAGCCGGTGCTTCCGAACTGTTGTAGTGGATGACGAGGTTCGCACCTTCAGCGGCCAGCGCCAGGGCATAGGCCCGACCAAGGCGGATCCCACCGCCGGTGATGAGTGCTGTTTTACCCTTCAGTTCCATTTTCCACCTCACTGATCTTTTGTACAGGTTGTTTTTCCGGATCCATTTTCTTCAGGATATCCTGGATCGATTCCCCAGTGCCGGGATGCCGGAAGTCCGGTGAGACCTCCGCCAGCGGCAGGGCGATATAGCGGAATTTTAACAGATTAGGGTCGGGGATGGCTTTATCTTTGTACTTGAAGACATCGCTCCCGTAAGAAATGATGTCGATATCCAGAGGGACGATGTCCTGATTTCCCGGTTCACGACCAAGTGCGCGTTCGATGGCTTTCATCTGATCCCGAAATTGCGAGTAAGGCAGGTTGCTCTCGACGAATAAGATCCGATTGACATAAACCTCATCCTGATACCCCTCTCGCACGTCATTGGTCTCATACAAGCTGGATCGCTGTAAAACTTTAAAGTCAGCAGCGATCTCCTGGCTTGCTTCGAAAATCGTTTCAATTGGTTTGTAATTCGAACCGAGTGAAAGGATTACCTGAAGGCCTTTTCGTTGTTGGTATTTTAAAACGTAAACCGCCCCCAGACCCGAGATGAGCAGGACCACAGCCAGCAATTGGATAAGATCGAGAGTGAGGAAGGTAACTTTATCGGCGACGAATGCCCGGGTGAAAACCGTGATGAAAGCCAGCGCGGCGATCGTGATTGAGAAATTCACACCACTGTGCATGAACCCGGTCGTCTTCAATCCTTTGGTTTGCAGCAGCCACCAGATCAGAACGACCAGGCCGAGGATGAAGGCAAATAGCTGGACGGGGTGACGATAGGCGTTCCAGAGATAGACCGCCCAGGGTAAGTTGGTTGGCAGGCCGTAGGCGTTACCATCTGCGTAATTCGCCAGGTGAATGCCTGCAAAGAGCAGGATCAGCATGGGGCTGATTGTATCCAGCGTTGGCCAGAGCGGCAGGTGTTTGCGTTGGTAAGTGATCAGGATTACTATTCCCGCCACAAGAAACCAAAAGCGGGGTCCAGCATCGAAGGAGTTAGTGATACAAGGCTGAGCGGGTTGTCCAGGAAGATAGAAAAGTTCTGGAGCAGGAATCCCACTCTTGCACCGAAGATCCCCAGCAGCAGCGCAGCGAGAATCCCATTTTCGATCACATCACCATTGGTGCCGATGTTCCTGGCGAGACGGCTGCTGAGCCAGATGCCGATCCAGAGGCTGAGGATCAGGATCATGCCGGCGGATTGAATAGCGAGAGGTCCGAGGTTTATGACTGGGAACATCACTCACTCCCCATTTCCGGCTGCCAGAAGCGCATCCAACTGCGCCTGCAGGTAACCTGCGTTCATCCCCGAGCCGATCACCACATCCAACACGATCCCGTCCGGGCCGACGAGGACCGAGGTGGGTAGGGCGTGCATTTGGTAGTCCCGTGCGACCGTACCGTCTTGGTCGATCAACATCGGGAAGCTGTAATTTTGGGTTGTGAAATAGTTGATCGCTGTGGCGAGGGTATCCTGGGTGGTCATGTTGACGGCCAGAAGCTCGAAGCCCTGAGGTGCATAAGCCTCATATACGGGTTCCAGTCCGGGCATGGTCGCTTTGCAGACCGTGCACCACGACGCCCACAGGAAGACGAGCACCGGTTGTCCGCGGTAATCCGAGAGCGAAATAAGTTCGCCCTCAGGCGTTTCCAAGGTGAAATCTGGCGCAAGGAACCCTTCATGGGCAGCCGCAGCCTGCGAATCAGCCTGGACGCCTGGGAAAAAGACAGGCGTTGACAGCAGCCAAGCCAGGCTGAGAAAGGTTATAGTTATTGCAATACCGATAAAGGATTTTTTACTCAATAGTGAACCTCAGAGTGATTTAGTGGATAAAGATTTGAAGCTCGCTTTCAGCGCCGGATATAAGGCCCGGTAATCTTTGTAATAGGAGTCATAAACCGGGACATTGGCGGGTTCGGGATAGGTGCCATCAAGCGTCTGCACGGTGGCCTCGCAGGCACTCTTCACGGTCGGCCAAATCTTGACGCCCACACCGGCCAGCAATGCAGCGCCGTAGGCTGCACCTTCGGTTGTATTGACGGTCACAAGCTCTGTATCCATCACATCAGCCAGGATTTGCCGCCAAAGAGGGCTTTTTGCGCCGCCGCCGGAAATCCGGACCTGTTTGATCGAACTCACGCCCGCTTCTTTGATCAGCGTCATACTGTCCCGCAGCCCGAAAGCGACTCCCTCCAGCACAGACCGCGTCAGATGGGCGAAGGTGTGCCGGATGGTCAGGCCGATGAACCCACCGCGGGCAAAGGGGTCGGGATAAGGCGTGCGTTCTCCGGTCAGATAAGGCAGGAATAAAAGCCCTTCACTACCGGCGGGGATCTCTTCGGCTGGTTTCAGGAGGGGGGGATATTCCATACCGGGCTGGAAGGTATCTCGGTACCAACGGAGCGACCCACCGGCAGAGAGCATCACGCCCATCAGGTGCCATCCCTGGCCGGGCTTGGGCGGCAGGCTGTGGCACATGGCGTGCAGACGGCCTTGCGGATCGATAAAGGGTTTGCTGGTTGGGGCGAAAACGACACCGGAGGTGCCGAGGGTCAGGGCGACGATCCCTTCGGTCACAGCGCCGACCCCGACTGCCTGAGCCGCCTGGTCACCGCCGCCGCCGACGATGGGCGTCCCCGCCAGGAGACCGGTGGCGCTTGCGCCTTCAGTGGAAACTTCACCGGTGATGTCGGTGCCTTCGAAAACTTTGGGGAGCCACTTGGGATTGATCTCCAGTTTTGTAAGGACTTCTTCCGACCAGTCGCGATGGGTGATATCAAAGAGGGAGGTGCCGGAAGCGTCCGCACAATCGATGCCGTAAACCCCGCTCAACTTGAACCGGACATAATCTTTGGGGAGCAGGATATGCGCGATTTGAGAATAGATATCAGGTTCGTTTTCCCGCACCCAGAGGATCTTGGGAGCGGTAAATCCGGTCAATGCGGGATTGCCCGTGATTTGGATCAGGTTTTCCAGCCCGATCTTCTCGACCATTTCATCGCATTGCGCGCTTGTCCGCTGGTCGTTCCAGAGAATGGCGGGGCGCAGGATATGATTAGCGCTATCCAGAAGGACCAACCCGTGCATTTGCCCGGTCAAGCCGATCCCTTTGACCTCGGATGGTTGCCAGTTTTGCCTCCGCCATGGCGCCTTTGATGCTTAATTGAATGGCTTGCCACCAATCCTCAGGATCCTGCTCAGACCAAAGGGGCTTCGGCGTGCTAAGGGAGTAAGTATGCGTGCTGGTTGCCAGGACTTTTCCCTGCTCGTCGATTAGAAGCGCTTTTGCGCCGGTCGTGCTGATATCAATACCTAATAGTGCGTTCATTAATCCTCCCAAAATGATGACTGGTTCTCTATATTATATTCAATTAAATCATCATGATATTTGATGATTTCGGGAAAAGTGAACATGGTAAAATGAATGCGATCATTCAACGAAAGGAAATTACTCCATGACCCAGGAATCAATCCAATCCAAAGCGATTAAGACAATCAAATTTTTATCCGTAGACGCCGTGCAAACGGCCAACTCCGGCCACCCCGGATTACCTATGGGTGATTCAGGGATCGCCTATGCCTTATGGATGAAAATACTTCGCTACAACCCAAAAAATCCCAAGTGGTTTAACCGTGACCGTTTTGTGCTTTCCGGCGGTCATGGATCCATGTTATTGTATTCCATGTTATTCCTGACAGGGTATGACCTCCCTCTGGAGCAGTTGGAACAATTCCGCCAATGGGGCAGCATCACCCCCGGTCACCCGGAATATGGAAAAACACCCGGGGTTGAGGTGACGACCGGCCCTCTTGGGCAAGGGTTCGCCAACGGTGTTGGGATGGCGATCGCCGAAGCGCACCTGGCCGCGGAATTCAACCGCCCCGGACACGAAATCATCGATCATTACACCTACGCGATCGTGACCGATGGCGATCTGATGGAAGGTATCGCCTCCGAAGCCGCTTCCCTGGCTGGACATCTTCAACTCGGGAAGCTGATCTATTTCTATGATAACAATCACATTTCCATTGACGGTTCCACCGACCTGGCCTTCACCGAAGATGCACCGATGCGGTTTGAAGACTATGGCTGGCATGTTAGCTTTGTGAATGATCCCTTCGATGTGGAAGGACTGGTTGCGGCTGTGGAAGCAGCCAAAGCCGACCCCCGGCCATCATTGATCGTTGTGGATACGGTCATCGGATCTGGTCTCCCGAACGTCCAGGGGACTGAGAAAGCTCATGGCTCGCCTCCCGGGTGGGATGAGATCGATCTAGCCAAGAAAAATGCGGATTGGCCAACTGAACCGCATTTCTACGTCCCGGAAGATGTCCGGGAACACTTCCGCAGCAAAGTTGAAGAAGGTAAAGCCTTGGAGCAAGCCTGGGAAGAGAAACTCCAGGGTTACCAGGATACTTACCCTGAACTCGACATAGAAATCAAGCGCAGAATTGCGGGAGAGCTGCCCGAAGGTTGGGAAAAAGGATTGCCCGTCTTCCCTGCGGATGAAAAGGGGATGGCATCTCGTGCGGCCTCGGGTAAGGTGTTGAATGGCTTGGCCGCGACCCTGCCCGAATTGATGGGTGGTTCGGCTGACCTGGCGCCTTCCAACAAGACCTGGATCAACGGTGAGCCTGACTTCCAACCCGACACGCCTGAGGGCCGCAATATGCACTTTGGTGTACGTGAACACGCCATGGGTGGGATCGTCAATGGCATGGCCGTGCATGGAGGTCTGATTCCCTACGGCGGCACCTTCCTGGTCTTCTCCGATTACATGCGCGGCGCCGTCCGGCTTTCCGCGCTCTCTGACTATAAATCCATCTGGGTTTATACCCATGATTCGATCGGTGTGGGCGAAGACGGACCAACTCATGAACCGATCGAACAACTCGCTTCTTTACGGATTATCCCTCAACTGGTGACCATTCGACCGGCGGACGCAAACGAGACTGCGCAAGCCTGGAAGGTGGCTGTTGAACGGCAGGGACCGACAGCGTTGATCTTCTCACGCCAGAATCTGCCAACGATTGACCGGGATATCTTTGCCGACGCTGATGGCCTGCTAAAAGGCGCTTATGTCCTGGCTGACATGGGAGATGACAGCCCCGAATTGATCCTGATGGCGACCGGTTCTGAAGTGAGCCTGGTCCTCAATGCCGGCAGCCGGTTGGCCGCAGAAGGCGTGAACGTCCGGATTGTCTCCTTCCCAAGCTGGGAACTGTTTGTAGCCCAACCACAGGAATATCAGGACCAGGTTTTACCTCCCGGAATCAAGAACCGCTTGTCCGTTGAAGCCGGCGTCTCATTTGGGTGGCGGCGTTGGGTCGGTGATAAGGGCCGGATCATCGGGATCGATAAATTCGGCGCCTCCGCACCGGGTGGTCTGTTGATGGAAAAGTACGGTTTCACGGCTTCTCATGTGGTCGAGGAGGCACTCGCAATGTTGAAAGCTAACACGTCAGATTAATTCGGGAAAATCATAACGGACATAAATAAGGGGATGGATCATGCGTATTGCAATCGCGGTTGACCATGCCGGTTTCCCTCTCAAGGCAACGGTCATTGAACGCGTCCTTGAGTTAGGGCATGAGGTGATTGACCTGGGTACGGATTCAACCGCGCCTGTTGATTACCCCGATTACGCCGAAAAGGCCGGCCTGGCGCTTGCAGAAGGCGCTGCCGACCGGGCGATCATGGTGTGTGGGTCAGGCGTGGGTGCGTGCATTGCTGCGAATAAGGTCGTTGGCGTCTATGCCTGCCTCTGCCATGATACTTATTCCGCTGCGCAGGGTGTGGAACACGATCAGATGAACATGCTCTGCCTCGGTGCTAGGGTGATCGGCCCTGAACTGGCGAAAGTGCTGGTCGACGCCTTCCTCAACGCCGTACATTCGGATGCACCCAGGCACCTGCGGCGAGTGGGTAAAATTAAGGCAATAGAATTAAAGAATTTGAAAGGACGAAAATGAATGCACCTATAGCCTTAAAATTACTTGGTCAATCGATATGGTATGACAATATCCGGCGGTCTTTGCTCGAAGATGGTACTTTGATGGATATGATTGAACGCCGGGAGATTTACGGTGTGACATCCAACCCAAGTATTTTCCAAAAAGCGATCTCAGGCAGTGATGATTATGATGCTGACCTGCAGACCATGTCCTGGGCAGGGCTTTCCGCCAGGGATATGTTCTACAAATTGGCCGTCAAGGACGTACAGGACGCATGCGATCTATTCCGGCCTTATTATGACGCCACGGACGGCTCGGATGGATATGTCAGTCTGGAAGTGAACCCAAATCTGGCGCATGACACCCAGGGAACAATCGATGAAGCGCTCTGGATATGGGGTGAGGTGGATCGTCCGAACCTGATGGTTAAAATCCCTGCGACCGCTGGAGGGTTTACCTGCGATTACTGAAGCAATCGCAGAAGGCATCAATGTCAATGTGACCCTGATCTTCTCTCGTAATCGCTATCTGCAGGTGATGGAGGCCTATCTGCAAGGGATCGAAAAACGTGTAGGGGAGGGTGAGGATGTTTCCGAGATAGCTTCTGTAGCATCATTCTTCGTCTCCCGACTTGAGACGAAAGCTGATGGACGTCTGCAGGCTTTGATCGATGCCGGCGGCGAAAAGGCTGATCTTGCGAAATCTTTGAAGGGCACGATCGCGGTCGCCAATACCAAACTTGCCTATTTGGATTATGAAGAATTTTTTAACTCTGAACGGTTTGATAAACTCAGCAAGCTGGGTGCCCGAAAACAGCGTCCCCTTTGGGCTTCTACCAGCACGAAGGACCCGAATTATAGTGACCTCAAGTATGTTGAATCCCTGGTTGCAGAAAATACGGTTAACACCGTCCCGCCAGAGACATTGGAAGCCTTCCTTGAGCATGGCGATCCTAAGGTGACGATCTATGATGACCTGGATCTGGCGGAGAAACATCTGGCGCAGCTCGAATCTCTCGGCATTTCCCTGGATCAACTCACCCAGGAATTGGAAGACGAAGGTGTTGAGAAATTTGCAAATTCGTTCACAAAACTGCTGGATGTGATCCAATCCCGTCGGAAGGGATTTGTGGATGGATTGGGAAGTCTGGCTGAAGATGTTGCCAGGCGAGTTGATGCTTATCAGAAATCCGAAATTGTTCCCAGGATTTACCGGATCGATCCTACGATCTGGACGAATGACCCGGCCGGCAAGTCGGAGGTCCAGAAACGGTTGGGTTGGTTGACCCTTCCGGCCGACAGCCAAATCCTGATCCCCAAGCTCTATCAGTTTGCTGACGATGCACTCGATGAAGGCTATCAGAAAGTGCTTCTGTTAGGCATGGGTGGCTCTTCCCTTGCACCGGAGACAATGAGCCTGGTTTTCGGTAACTATATTGATGGACTCGAGTTGGAGAATCCTGGATTCGACCATCCCCGAGCAAGTGAAGGCGATGGATGATTGGGTCGACTATGGAAAAACGCTATTCATTGTGTCCAGTAAATCCGGCACCACGACCGAAACCTTGAGTTATTTCCATTATTTCTGGGAACGGGCTGAAAAGGAAATCGGTAAGACACGCGGGCAGCATTTCATTGCCATCACGGACCCCGGCAGCCACCTGGCTGAGTTAGGCTTGAGTAATGACTTCCGGGCTGTGTTTACGACCAACCCCAATGTGGGCGGCAGGTATTCCGCGCTGACCCAATTCGGCGTTGTCCCGGCGGCACTGATGGGCGTTGACCTTGAGCAGTTTCTGTGGGAAGCCAGTGATATGGCTTTCCGCTGTTCACCGGAACAGGACCTCAACGAGAACCCCGGTGCGGTACTGGGAATCATCATCGGTGAGGCAGCCAAGAACGACCGCGACAAACTTACTTTCCTGGTAGACACCCCTGTCGCACCACTGGGTGCCTGGCTCGAACAATTGGTCGCAGAAAGCAGCGGTAAGCAGGGTAAGGGGATTGTCCCGGTTGCGGATGAACCGCTGGTCTCGGCTAAATCGTATAGTGAAGACCGGATCTTTGCATATCTTCGGGCGACCGGGGAACATGACAAGTTCGTAGACGACCTGCAAGCGGCAGGTCATCCGGTATTGGTGTTCAACATTCCCTTTATATACGACCTGGCGGAGGAGTTCTTCCGTTGGGAATTCGCGATCGCAGTAGCTTGCAGTATCATCGGCGTGAACGCTTTTGATCAGCCGGATGTGCAGGACAATAAAGACCGTACGAAGAAAAAGATCAAGGCTTATCAGGAAACCGGCAAGCTGGATGAACCTCAGCCGATCTGGGAAAAGAACGGCGTCAAAGTCTTCGGCATGGACTTCAAGGGACTGGAGAAGTGCGGTTCAGTCGATGAGGTAATCAAGGCTTTTACCGATATGGCGCAAAAGGGCGATTACGTTGCCATCAACGCCTATCTACCGCGAAATGAAAAGGTGGAAGCAAAGCTAAGCGATTTGCGTAAACGCATTCTTGAAACGACCGGCAATGCGACCACCCTCGGTTTTGGTCCAAGGTTCTTACATTCCACCGGTCAGCTTCACAAGGGCGGCGCGAATAACGGGCTTTTCCTGCAGATCACCCAGGCGGACAAGGATGACCTCCAAATTCCGGGTGTGGGATACTCCTTCTCCACCCTTGCACGTGCCCAGGCTTTGGGCGACCTGGAAGCGCTGCTCACCCGAGACCGCCGAGCGATCCGCATTCATCTTCCGGCGGATGACAGCCTCAACTTCTAATCGATAAGACTGATGATCAGTGTTCCCGGGTGACAAAGCCCGGGAACTTTTTTATCCTGATATGTAAATAGCGTATAATTTGCTTGAAAAACATGATTTCAATAAGTGATTTTCCGATCAAGCCAGAACAGCAATTCCCACCTGAAAGCAGGTCGGCATGAAGGTGCTATCCGTTGATCCGGGTGAAAAACGGATCGGGCTGGCGATCAGTGACCCAACCGGAACGCTGGCCCGGCCGCTGAAGGTGGTCAAGCATGAAGCGCGTGCGAAAGACGCTCAGCGTATTGCTGCAATCGCCGCTGAGGAAGGTGCAGCGATGATCGTGGTTGGACAGGCACTCGATGCAAACGGTGAGATTGGCCCACAAGCGCGCAAATCCCAACGTTTGGCGGATGCAATCCAACAAGTGTCTGATTTGCCTATT
Organism: uncultured Chloroflexia bacterium; assembly: GCA_963748065.1. Lineage (GTDB taxonomy): Bacteria > Chloroflexota > Anaerolineae > Anaerolineales > Anaerolineaceae > Brevifilum. The sequence goes on from CAVVHL010000023.1 coordinate 28,578, forward strand.
CGTCTGTGGGATGAGAGCGGGACTACTCAGGCAGCTGTCCACAGCCGGATTGAAATGGGCGTGGCCCGCAAGAAACGGCGCGGTCATCTGGACGATGTTGCTGCCAGCGTTTTACTGCAGGATTTCCTGATTGAAAATGAAGCATTGGTCCATAAGGAGAAGGCGACGGATGGCTAAACCAAAGCGTCAAAGGCACTCAATATTTCTCCTTATTTTTATCCTGATCATCCTCATCGGATGCGTGGGATTGGTCTTCGGCTATCTCTATATCACTACGGATGTGGCGGATGATTTTGGAAAAGTCTCCGGCAACCTGTCATTCACCCAGCGGATCGTTTATCCCATAGAGCTATTTATTAATCGAGACAAAATGTTTACGCCCCTCGACACGGTGGGTTTCGAACGTGAATTCATTGTCGATCAGGGAGAATCGGTCTCGATGGTTTGCATCCGACTGGAGCAGGACGGGCTGATCGGAGATGCGGAACTCTTCCGAATCTATTTGGTTTATAGTGGACTGGACCGACAGCTGCAGTCCGGTGTTTACCAGTTAAGTCCAAGCATGACACCCATGACGATCGCGGCGGACCTCCTGGACGCGACACCTAAAGACGCCATCGTTACGATCCTGCCAGGCTGGCGGATCGAGGAAATCGCCAGGAATATAGCCGGGAGTGGTTTGGATATTGCGGAAGATGATTTCATTGCGCTGGCCTATGCACCGCTGCCTGAGTTCTTTGATTATCTGCCCATCAATGAAGCACCAAGTCTGGAAGGGTATCTATTCCCCGATACTTATATCATTCCCCGTGAAGCGAATCTGATCACCGTCATTGAAACTATTTTGAGTGGTTTTTCGGATGCGGTTACCCAGGATATGTTGGACGGATTCGCCCGTCAAGGTCTTTCCATCAGTGAAGCAGTAACCTTGGCTTCCATTGTGGAAAAGGAAGCCGTTCTGGATGAAGAAAAGCCGATGATCGCTTCGGTCTTCTTTAACCGGATAGCCAACAGCATGCGTTTGGAGACGGACCCGACTGTGCAATACGCGTTGGGGTTCCAGGTGGAGACGGGGAACTGGTGGAAATCGCCGCTCACAACCAATGATCTTGCGGTGGAGTCACCTTACAATACCTACCTGTATTATGGTCTGCCGCCGACGCCGATCGCTAATCCGGACCTCGCCTCATTGCAGGCGGTCGCTTTCCCGGCTGATACGCCTTATTTTTACTTCCGAGCCGCCTGTGATGGTTCAGGCAGACATAATTTTTCAATCACTTATGAAGAGCATTTGAACAACGGCTGCGAGTGATTTATCCGTAGAGGAGGCATGATGACCGTACTTGGCATTGATATTGGTGGATCGGGGATCAAGGGTGCGCCTGTGAATTTGGAAACCGGTGAATTTCTGGCGGAGCGGCTCAGGATCCCCACACCTGATCCTGGAAATCCCGACCAGGTTATTGAGATCATCCGGCGCATCGCTGAAAATTTCGATTGTCATGGGAAGATCGGCGCCGGGTTCCCGGGTGTGGTCCGGCACGGCGTGATCCAAACCGCTGCCAATGTAAGCATGGATTGGATTGGCAAGGACCTGGCAAAGATGATCGAAGACGCGACCGGTTGTCAGGCGGTCGTCCTGAACGATGCGGATGCGGCCGGTTTGGCGGAAATGCGTTTCGGCTCCGGGAAAAGGTTCGAAGATGATTATGTCCTGTTCCTCACGATTGGCACGGGTATTGGGTCAGCCTTTTTCGTTAAACGGGAACTTTGGCCGAACTCTGAATTAGGCCATTTGCAGGTGCGCGGGAAAGATGCCGAACACCGGGCAGGGGACGGCGTGCGGAAAGAGAAGGACCTTTCCTGGAAACAGTGGGGTAAGCGACTGCGGGAAGTGCTGCAGGTCTATGATTTCCTGTTCAACCCGGACGCCATCATTTTGGGTGGGGGAGTCAGCAAGCAGTTCGACCAATATGGGAAATACCTCAAACACATCCACGCTGAGGTGCTGCCGGCAGAACTGCTGAATCAGGCCGGGATCATCGGTGCAGCTATTGCTGCGGAAGAATTGATCATCATCGACTGAGAAAAATTAAATAGAAAACCGGTTTGCTTTCACTGCAAACCGGTTTTTTGATTCCAACGGATTTTAATCAAAAGTCAGTGCGTCGTACCCCGGACCTTCCTCGAAGAAATCATAATTCGGCTGAATATCTTGCGTCAGGTCGATTTCCTCATCGCTCTCCGCCCGGCGTGTATGTTCCAAATGAACGGGATTGCCTTCGTAGTCTTCTCCGTCAAATGGTTCATCGTAACCAGGCGTTCCAGCCGGTGCAGAAAGAATTTCATTTCCTGATGCCAGGAAGGCTTCAGGCACTTCATCTTCCGGGAAGATCGCATGGAATGGGCATTCGGGGATGCATGCGCCGCAGTCAATACAGGTTTCCGGGTCGATGTAGAACCAGGGCCATTCGTCCTGCGGATTACCGGGGACGATGCACTCAACGGGGCAAACTGTGACGCAGCCTCCGTCACGGATGCATAAACTTGTGATGATATGGGTCATTTATTCTCCATGGCTTTAGTTTTATGAGATTCTAGTAGAGCAGGGTACCTTTGTCAAGCAAGGGAACTGCATTACAATTAATCCCCATGGATTCATCAACCTCGTCATCTTCCAGTCAAAACTTCCATCCCATCCTCGCCACCTTTGCGGGGATCCTGTTTATTTCCACAGCAGCGATCTTCATTCGTTTTGCGCAACTTGAAGTATCTTCCATCGTGATCGCAGCCGGTCGGTTGGTGATCGCCAGTCTGATCCTTGCACCACTGGCGCTGATCCGCAACCGGCAGGATTTCCGATCCCTAACCGGCAAGGAGTGGGGTAAAGCGGTTCTCTCCGGTGTATTTCTGGCGCTGCACTTTGCCGCCTGGATCACCTCGCTGGAGTACACATCGGTCGCCAGTTCGGTAGTGCTGGTCACGACGACGCCGCTTTGGGTGGCGCTGCTTTCACCTTTGGTCCTGAAAGAACGTATCCGTAAATGGGTCCTGATCGGTCTGGCGGTGTCGGTCGCAGGCGGCGTGATCGTCGGGCTGGGAAATGCCTGCCGGTTTGATGCCGGTAGGTTGATTTGCCAGGCGCCGCGCTTCACCGGCAGTGCAATGTGGGGCAACTTCCTGGCGTTATTCGGCGCATGGATGGCGGCAGGCTATATGCTCATGGGTCGTCAACTTCGCAAGAAATTAAATACCATTTCGTATACAGCACTCGTGTACGGTGTTGCTGCTGTACTGCTGACCGCGGTGGTGGTTGTCAGATCGGAGCCGATCTTCTCCTATACCGGGAAAGCCTATCTCTGGCTGCTGGCGCTGGGAATTTTCCCCCAATTATTGGGGCATTCGCTGTTCAACTGGTCCCTGAAATATATCTCGGCGGCTTATGTTTCGCTGACCCTGCTCGGGGAACCGATTGGGACCACGATCCTTGCTCTGATCTTCCTGCGTGAAGCCCCCACGCTGCTGGAACTGGTAGGGGCGATATTGATCCTGATCGGGATCATTTTGGGATCACTGGGGCGGAACCGCGAACTCAGTGGGGCATGACCTGGCCTTCGGTCTCCGCGGCCATGGCATCGTGGATAGCCTTCTTTTCGGCTTTGGGTAATCTTCCATAAAGATAGTTAGTTTCGTGTAGCCGAGCAATCAAACCTTCGTTGATCGCGTTGGGATGCATGCGCCAATCCCAATTCCCGGAGGGGTTGCCGGGGTAATTCATCCGAGCCCATTCTCCCAGACTGAGGAAATCCTGCATCGGTGCCAGCACCCAGGCGGCGACTGAACGCCACAAAACCCGGATCAATGACCAGGCGATGTCCTGGCCTGAACGGGCAAGGTAACGACGGCAGAAGTCCTTTTCGCGCTCCGGTGCGGCTTCGTACCAGCCTCGGGAGGTATTGTTGTCATGGGTGCCGGTATAGGCCACGCAGTTAACGGGGTAATTATGGGGGAGGAAGTCGTCATCCGGGTCGGATGCGAACGCAAACTGCAGGATTTTCATTCCCGGAAGGTTGAACGAATCCCGCATATCGGTCACCGCTTTGGTGATAACGCCCAGGTCCTCGGCGATGATGGGTAAATCTCCCAGTTTCTTCTCGATCACCTTGAAGAAGTCTTTTCCGGGACCTTTGACCCATTGGCCCTCGACAGCGGTTTTATTGCCATAGGGGATCTCCCAATAGGCTTCAAAGCCTCTGAAATGGTCTAAGCGGACAATATCAACTTGGTTCAGAACGGCTTTGATCCGGTCCAGCCACCAGCTATATCCCTGGGCTTTGTGGACATCCCATTTGTAAAGCGGGTTACCCCAAAGCTGCCCTGTTTCTGAGAAATAGTCCGGTGGGACTCCGGCGACCACTTCAGGAAGTCCATCTTTATCGAGGTAAAAAAGGTCCTTATGCACCCAGACATCAGCGCTGTCATAGGCGACGAAAATTGGGATATCCCCGATGATGCGGATACCCTTTTTATGTGCATATTCCTTAACCGCATTCCACTGCTTGAAGAAGATGAATTGGGCGAAGGCATGCTGGGTGATCTCCTTGGCATGCGATTGCTGTGAATGCTTTCAGCGCTTCGGGATTGCGCTGGCGAAGTTCTGTCGGCCAGTGATCCCAGGAGACGAGGTTGTTTTCGAATTTGATCGCCATGAATATTGAAAAGGGTTCGAGCCATTCCTTTTCTTCTTCCTGGAAAAGCTCAAATTCATCGGACAGGTTCTCATCGGCGTATTCGGTGAAGTTATTGAAAGCTCGCGTCAGCAGCTTCATTTTCCATTGGATCACTGGGCCATATTCGACCCGCTCCAGGGGGAAATCCGGGCGGTCAGCAAGGTCGGCTTTGGTCAATAAACCTTGATCGAGGAGCGTGGTCGCACTGATCAGGTAGGGATTTCCCGCAAAAGCCGAAAAACACTGGTAAGGCGAATCGGCATATCCGGTGGGACCGAGGGGCAGTACCTGCCAGAATTGACAGCCCGACTGGTGGAGGAAATCCACCCAATGAAAGGCTTCAGGTCCCAGGTCGCCGATCCCGTCAGGGCCGGGTAGGCTGGTGGGGTGTAATAAGATTCCCGCTGCTCGAGTTTGTTCCATGTCAGGCTCCTTCACTATCAACTAACTTAATTCTGACATCAAATCCTCATAAACGGCAATATATTTCCGAGCCGATTGCGTCCATGAAAAATTGGTCTGCATACCGTTGCGTTGAATCCGGTGCCATGACTCTGGGCGTTGATAGTACCTAAAGGCTCTTTTTAATGCGGCTGCAAAAACGGAGGGATAAGGACGATCAAATAGGAAACCTGTCCCGCCATCCACCCTGCGTGAGATGTGACTGATGGTATCCACCAGGCCGCCTGTCGCCCGGGCGACAGGGACGCATCCATACCGCATGGCGATAATCTGGGACAGTCCACACGGCTCATAGCGTGAGGGCATCATGAAGATATCTGCGCCGGCGTAAAGCTGATGAGCCAGTTCGCTGTCAAAATTGATCACGCTTCGGACTCGATCCGGGAATTCATTCTCAAGCCCGCGCGCCATCCCTTCAACATAGGGAATACCGGTGCCGAGGATTACCGCCTGCCAGGGGATATCCGCCATCTGGCGCAGACCGTTCAAAGCGATATCAATCCCTTTCTGTGGATCCATTCGGCTGACGATCGTCACCAAAGGCGTTTCCGCCGATCTTTCCAGATCGACTTGCGTTTGAAGGTCCTGCTTGTTTTTCTTTCTCAGCGCTAGTTGAGAGACGCCATACCTTTCAAGGATGAAAGGGTCGGTCTCTGGATTCCATTTCTCGGTATCCAGACCATTGAGGATCCCCATCAAACGGCTCTTGCGTGTTTTAAGAAATTGATCCAACCCGCAGCCGAATTCCGGTGTGAGTACTTCTTCAGCGTAATGCGGTGAGACGGCGACGATCCGGTCCGCAGCGTAAAGTCCCATCGGGAGAGGGGCGTGACGGGCCCATTCAGGCAGGACAGGATCATCAACCGGCGGTATGCCGTAATCCGTGAGGGCTTGCTGGACGCCAAACCCCATGAACGGCAGGTTGTGCAAGGTGTGGATCGTCCGGGCATGTCGCAGGTTGGGCGTCCTGAATTTTTCCATTGAGAGGGCATAGATCGCCGTCGCGGTATGCCAGTCGTTAGCTTGAAGGATATCAACTCGCCAATCCAGAAACTCCGCAAGCTTCAAGCAAGCGAGGGAAAAGAAAACAAACTTATAGCCATCCAAAACCGGGTCGGTGGAATAAACCGGTGATTTTTCATCAATCGGAAGACCGTCTAATAAATAGACCGGGGTTTCGCCCCGGTCATAACGATAAACCTGACATTTTTCTGTGCCGTCGATCTTCTGAACATCGAATTCGCCCATATAGACCGTTTCGAGATTGCGCTGTTTGATGGCGAAATGGTAGGGCAATACCAGTCGAATGTCGACTTCCGGACAATCCGGCATATTTATCGATGTTTGTCGAACTGCGCCCGGGAGCGCGCCGGCGACATCTCCCAGACCGCCGACTTTGATGAAAGGTTCAGCTTCCGCGGCGAGGAAAAGGACATTGATTGTCATGAATGTGTCGTCTCCGCTCAGTTTTTCGACAGGTAATCTTCTACGATCTCAATGTAATCCTGAGTTTCGGCTTTTTCGGATATGGCTCCGAGATAATCCATTAATTCTGCGATCATCTGGGACTTTTTCTCAGCGTCCTCACGGCTCCAGGTCCTGCTTTTGACTTCGAGGAAGTGGCCGAGGGCTGGTTGAATGAGCGTGTCAAGATTGATGTAGAAATCAACGCCATTGTAGTGGATCATGAAACGCTTTCGATCTTTTTCAATTGCCAGTTCGCTCTCCGGGGAGAAATACTCGGTATAGAAACGAAGCGAGTGTGTGGCTGGGGCGTAATAACGGCTGCGGGAAAGCATGACATCGTGCTCGAATTTGTCTTCGCGGGTCACACCGACCAGGGTCAATCGGCCACGGACATTGGTGACTTCGCCCTTTTCATTGATGAATTCATCCTCGCGATATCGCAGGCGACCTTGTTTCTCATTTTCAAAGAAGAAATAAGTATCATATTCGTGGTAATGGCGAGTATATTCGATCTCAATCGATTCCTTCTTCAGTGCTTCGATGATACTGTCTGGGTCCTTGATATGGACTTTGGACTGGACCTCGAAGCTCTCCTCTTCCATTGCGCCGCCGATGGCGATCAGCTTGGAGAGGACGGATTGTTCGCGTTCGATCAGGAAGGCGTCAATCTTCTTGGCGTAATCCTGGGCTTCATCGATCAATTCCTGTTCATCCAGGGTCAGCAGGGTCCGGTCGCGCATCAGCCACTCGCCGTTGACCATCATATCGCTCACATCGGTGGATTTGGCGGCGTAAATGATTTGGGCATAAACACCATCCGGATCACGATGGAAGTTGGGCGAGTTGTGGATTTCGTCGATATCCATCAGGATCAGATCAGCCCGTTTACCGGGAACAAGGGAACCGGTAAGGTGGTCGATATGGACCGCTTTTGCGCCCATGCAGGTAGCCATCGCCAGTGTCTGCCGAGCAGGTAAAGCAGTCGGGTCTCCGGATGCACATTTAGCGACCATTGATGCCAACCGCATTTCTTCGACCATGTCGAGGTCGTTGTTCGAAGCAGGACCATCCGTGCCGATGCCGACATTCACTTTGAGTTCCAACATGCGTTTGACATTGGCGAAGCCGGAAGCCAGTTTCAGGTTGGAGGATGGGTTGTGCGCGATCCCCGCACCTGCGTGCTGGATCGTCCGCATTTCACCTTCGTCAATATGGACGCAGTGGGCTGCGATCACCTTCGCGTCGAAGATACCGCGTTTCTTGAGGAATGGTACTACCGGCATGCCGTATTCCTTACGGATGTTTTCCACCTCACCAGCGGTCTCTGCGACGTGAATATGCAGAGGGACATCATATTTCACCGCCAGATCGGCGCAAGCCCGCAGGATCTCATCCGTGCAGGTATAGGGTGCGTGGGGGCCGATGGAGGGTACGATCAGCGGGTGTCCCTTCCAATGCTTGATGAATTCCTCGGCGTTCTTTAGCGACTCTTCATAATAGGTTGCATCAGGTGTGGGGAATTTCAGGACCGATTGCGAACAAACCGCACGTAATCCGGATTCAGCTGTTGCCTCTGCGACATCATTCTCGAAGTAATACATATCGACAAAAGTTGTCACACCGCTGCGAATGCATTCCGCGCAGGCGAGTTTGGTACCCAACTTGACGAATTCAGGTGAAACGAACTCACGTTCCACAGGCATCATATAGCCCATCAACCAGACATCCAGCCGGAGGTCGTCTGCCAATCCACGCAAGAGCGTCATTGGGACGTGGGTATGGGCGTTAATCAGGCCTGGCATAAGGATCTTTTCTTCGCAATCCATCACATCATCGGATTGATAGTCATTCAGGATTTCAGATTCCGGGCCAACGGCCAGAATGATGTCACCCTTAACGGCGACCGCACCGGGATTGTAAATATGATATTCTTCGTCCATGGTCAGGACGGTAGCATTTTTAAATATGAGATCTGCTTTTTCCATATTTCTCCTGTTTCCTAGTCCTCACGTTCGAGAAGAAGCTGCTGTCTGAGAAAATCAAGACCGGTGTTTTCCGCCCATAAAAGTCCGTGGTCTTTCGGACCACCGTGTGAGCGAGCGAAACTCACCTGTCTTTCTTTATCTTGATAGACATAATAAACAGTCATCTTATCATCGACAATCAGTGCCGTGCCGAGGCAAACGTCGCTTTCCAATTGATGACAATATTCCTTGACGGCCAGTTCAAATGAAGGTAAATCCTCCGGCAGGTCGTCGTGAATGAAACTCTTGAAATTCTCAGGGTGGGCGGATTGGATCCTTTCGATCAGTTTTCCATCCATCCCATATTCGATCACGCCGAGGCTGGCACCCTGCTTTTTGAGTAATCCTGTGACGACGCTTTCGAGAGTGTCATCATCCTTCCCATAAATCGCCTCGCCAAGTCGGTCTAGCAAATCATCAATCACGGGTTGCGCTAAAGCCTGCGCTTCTTCCTCTGATGCGGCTTTTGCCGTCACGCGAATATCCGTCTGACCCGGATGGGCCAGGAGACCGACGGTAGGATTGGCTAATTCTTCAAGGTCACCGATCAGATTATCAATGGCTGATTCACCCATTGTCGCGGCGTGCAAAACAGTCGCCTTGATGATCTGGGTGTTCAGCTCGAATTTGCGATGCAGGAACGGGATGATGGATTGATGCAGGATCAGTTTCATTTCACTGGGCACACCCGGCAGGGATGCCACAACCGAATCGCCGATTTCCACGATGAAACAGGGTGCCGTCCCAACCGGGTTATGAATTGGAATGGCATCTTTCGGGATATAAGCCTGACGCCGGTTGTTCTCGGTAGGTTGGTGACCGAAAACTTTATAACGCTCCAGGATCTGATCCCAAAGGGTTGGCAGAAAGACCAATTCCCGATCGGTCGCAAGGGCGACGGCTTCACGGGTGGGGTCGTCCACTGTGGGTCCAAGTCCGCCGGTGGTGATCACGATCTCCGCGCGGCTGAGTGCTTCTTTGATCGCCTGGGAAATACGTTTGGCGTTGTCACCGATGGTGGTGATCCGGTAAATATCGATCCCGTGGTCACGCAGTGTTCTGGCAATATACGTCGAGTTAGTATCCTGAATTTCCCCTAGTAAAAGTTCCGTACCGATGGTGATTATTTCTAATGTTGGCATTTGTACCTCCACTTGAATTTTAACCGATAAATCACTCTAATTTCCAGTCTTCTACAGAATTCTTGACGATGTGAATCCTTTAGCGTAGGATTAACCTAATTATGGCAACAAATGAGACCTATCAAAAGAAAACAGGCTATGAGGGGGAAGAAATCGCCGCCCAATATCTTCGTTCCAAAGGGTATACGATCCTCGAGCGAAACTATCATTCGCGTTACGGAGAGATTGACCTGATCGCGAAAACCGATTGTTGTATTGCGTTTGTTGAAGTGAAGGCTCGGACCTCGGACAAGTTCGGAATGCCGGAAGCCAGTGTAACACCGGAAAAACTGGAGAAGATTGGCAACACCGGATTATTATGGCTTCAGGAACACCCTGAAGCTCCCGACGATTGGCGTATTGATGTCATTGCGATCATGATGGATGAAGATCATCAAGTGACAGACCTGCAGCATTTTGTCGATCTCAATTGATGGAAAAAACGAATAAACCAGTTCTGCTTGTGATCGTTGGGCCAACTGCGGTTGGGAAGACGAGCGCGTCTATTGAATTGGCAGAACGCCTGGATGGGGAAATTGTCTCGGCTGATTCTCGCCTGTTTTATCGCGGGATGGATATCGGTACGGCAAAGCCTACATCTGAAGAGATGGCTGGGATTCCCCATCACTTGATTGATGTCGCCGACCCGGACGAAATCTGGAGCCTGTCCGTCTATCTGCGTGAAGCTTATCATGCGATTGAACTCGATCCTCGAACACGGAAAATTACCCATCCTGGTAGGCGGAACCGGGCAGTATATCCGGGCAATCATTGAAGGGTGGCAAGTGCCGCCCTCGGCACCCGATACGCAATTGCGGGATTCATTGAACCAATGGGCGGATGAGATTGGCGCGAAAGCGCTCCATGAACGCTTGAGCGTTCTTGATCCGAAAGCTGCAGAAATTATCGATTACCGCAATCTCAGGCGGACCGTCCGGGCATTGGAAGTGATTCTCAAAACCGGTGAACGCTTCTCAGATATGCGACGGAAACAGGAATGCCGCTACCGGCCCTTCATTTTAGGCTTGACAAGGCCGCGGGATGCGCTTTACCAGCGAGTGGATCAAAGGATCAATTCGATGCTTGCGCAAGGGTTGGTGGAAGAAGTTCAAGGTCTGCTCGATCAAGGTTATTCGCCTGAATTGCCAACAATGTCGGCTATCGGATACGGGGAGATTATTCAATTTTTGCAGGGTAAAATGAACTTAATTGAAGCGGTCGAACTTATCAAACGTAATACCCGGATCTTCGTCCGAAGGCAAGCCAATTGGTTTAAACCGGACGACCCGCGAATTACCTGGTTCGACATGGGTAATGAAGTTGTTGACAAGATGGAGAATTTTATTAGGGATGAAATTAAAAATGAAGAACAATAAACCTTGGCTCAAGCATTATGACCCGGGCGTGCCGGAGACGATCGATATTCCTGAGATCTCACTTGTAGACTTGTTCGAACGCGCCGTGAAAGATTTCGGCAATAAAGCCTGTACGATCTACGCAGGCGAAGTGTTGACCTACAAACAGATCAATGATCGAGCCAACCGGTTGGCGCAATTCCTGTTGGATCAGGGCCTGAAGAAAGGCGACCGAGTTGGGATATTCCTGCCAAATATACCTGAGTTTGTGATCTGTTATTATGGCATTCTCAAAGCCGGTGGGGTTGTGATGGCGCTGAACCCGGCCTATCGTCAACCCGAAGTGAAAGCGCAGGCCTCTGAATCAGAAATCAGGTTCCTGGTTCTGCCCGGCTTTTCTTATGAGAATATAAAACCCATTCAGAATGAAACCAGGATTGAACGCTTTATTGTCGTCGGTGATGAACCCTTTGATCTGGCTTCCGAAGATCTGACCTGTTCGCAAGTCCTTGGAGAATACGGCGACGGTCATTCTGTGGATGTGAAGGTCAGTGCGGATGACCCGGCGGTATTTCAATATTCAGGGGGCACTACAGGCACACCGAAATGTGCCATCGGGCTGCATCGCAACCTGATCGCCAATGTCTACCAGTTCAATCATTGGCTGGTGAATACAAGTGAAGGACAGGAAACGGTCCTGGTTGCAATTCCGCTATATCATGTCTATGGGATGGTCCTTGGAATGAATCTGGCGGTTAAGATGGGCGCCAGGATGGTTCTGATCTCCAACCCGCGTGATATGGAGGGATTGCTTTCCGCTATTCAAACTTATCAGGCAACGGTGTTTCCCGGCGTGCCGAATATCTATGCGGCGATCAATCATTACCCGGCTATCCTTGATGGAAAATACGATCTCTCTTCGATTAAGGCCTGCATCTCCGGCTCCACCACGCTGCCTCTGAAGGTCAAGCAGGAATTTGAAGCGCTGACCAACGGGCACCTCGTGGAAGGCTATGGTTTATCAGAAGCACCCACGGCGACGCATTGTAACCCGGTTCTGGGTGAAAATCGCGAAGGGTCGATCGGACTACCATTGCCGAATGTGGATTGCCGGATCGTTGATCTCGAAACTGGTACAAATGACCTTGAAGTTGGTGAAGAAGGTGAACTCCTGATCCGCGGACCGCAGGTCATGTCCGGTTATTATAATAAGGCTGAGGAAACGACCGCAACCTTGCGGGATGGTTGGTTATACACCGGTGATGTCGCCAGGATGGATGAGGATGGGTATTTCTATCTGGTTGACCGCAAAAAGGATGTGATCAAGGTCAGCGGTTTCCAGGTTTGGCCAAATGAAATCGAAGCCGTCATCATGCAGCATCCCAAAGTCAGGGAGGTGGCTGTGGCCGGTGTTCTGGATGAGGAAGGTGCGGAGGTCGCCAAAGCCTGGATCGTGTTACAGCCGGGTCAGACTGCAAACGCCCAGGAAATTATGACACATTGTGATGATTACCTGACTCGATATAAGATCCCGAAATATATTGAATTTCAGGAATCCCTGCCGCGGACGATCGTCGGCAAGGTGTTGAGACGGATGTTAGCTTCTTCCCATCAAATTGAAGTTGAAGAATAAAAAAACAAGGCTGCGAATTTCGCAGCCTTGTCATTTGAATACCTTTGAGGTTTAAACTTTCTGGGGGATACCACCTGTTTTCTCGACGGGTGTCGGGAAGATCTCATAGAAATCGTCCTGGTTCAGTGTTTCCACATCCAGAAGCTTTTCGGCAACTTTGTCGAGCTGCTCGCGGTATTTATTCAGAATTTCTTTTGCTTTTACATAAGAATCCTGGATTAGTTTCTGGATGGCGGTATCAATCTTTTGCGCGATATGCTCCGAATAATCACGCTGCTCGGAGATCTCACGGCCAAGGAAGACCAGTTCTTCCTGTTTACCGTAGACCATCGGGCCGAGTTCCTCACTCATACCCAGGCGGGTAACCATCATCCGGGCAAGTTTTGTCACCCGTTCGAGGTCATTGGATGCACCGGAGGTGATGTCGTTGAAGACGATTTCTTCGGCGGCCCGACCACCAAGCATACCGATCATATCACTCAAGATCTGCTTTCGGGACCTGAGCACCCGGTCTTCCTCGGGGAAAGCCATGGTGTAACCGCCAGCCTCACCTCGAGAGATGATCGAGACTTTCTGGACCGTATCTGCTTCGGGCAGGGCGTTGATCACGATGGCGTGGCCTGCCTCATGGTAAGCGATGATCTTCTTTTCATTGTCGTTGATCAAGCGGCTCTTGCGTTCGGGGCCGGCGATCACGCGCTCGATTGCTTCCATGAACTCTGAATGTTCAATCACTTTTTTATCCCGTCGGGCTGCCAGAATAGCGGCTTCGTTCACCAGGTTCTCGATGTCAGCACCGACGAACCCGGGGGTGGAACGAGCGATGTCGTAGAGATCGACTTCAGGTGAGACGGGTTTCCCTTTAACATGCACCTTGAGGATCTCTTCACGCCCTTTGATGTCAGGACGATCAAGTACAACTCGTCGGTCGAAACGACCGGGGCGGAGCAGCGCCGGGTCGAGAATGTCGGGACGGTTCGTTGCAGCGATGATGATAACGTTGGTATCCGTGTCGAAGCCATCCATCTCAACCAGGAGTTGGTTAAGTGTTTGCTCACGTTCATCATGACTGCCGCCGAGGCCTGCACCGCGGTGACGACCGACGGCATCGATCTCGTCAACGAAGACAATGGCGGGGGAGTGACGTTTGGCCTGGTCAAATAGGTCACGTACACGGCTGGCGCCGACGCCGACAAACATTTCCACGAATTCGGAGCCGGAGATGGAGAAGAACGGCACACCGGCTTCGCCGGAGACGGCCTTGGCCATCAGGGTTTTCCCGGTGCCAGGTGCACCGACCAGCAGGACGCCTTTGGGAATGCGAGCGCCAAGAGCGATGAACTTTTGGGGTTCGCGTAGGAATTCAACGACTTCCTGAAGTTCTTCTTTCGCTTCATCCACACCGGCCACATCTTCGAAGGTCACCGTGGGGTGATCGCCCGAGAACATGCGCGCTTTGGATTTCCCAAAGGAGACCGCTGCGTTGTTGTTCCCTTGGGCCTGGCGGAAGATGAACCAGAACAAACCGATCAGGATCAGGAATGGTAGGATGTAACTGGCAATGGAAACAATTCCCAGCAGGGGGCTGGGGAGGCGGATGTCAACCGTGATGTTGTCCGGAGAAAGTTGTTCCGGGGTCACACCCAGTTCCAATAATTGTGCGATCAGGGGGGAGCTGGGATCTTTGGTTGTGGTTTTGATCACATCACTGTTTTTATAGGTGATCTCAATACGACTATCATCTTCAGTGATTGTGTCAACCTTACCGTTCTTGACATCCGTCGCCAGTTCGTTGAAGGCGATTTCATCCGTCCCTGCTGATTGCTGATTTACAGTGAAAAATACCATCGCAATTATTGCCACAAACAGCAATAAATAGATGATATAAGATTGGTTACGAGATTTCACTTAGTCCTCCAGATAAATTAAATGACGTGCAAAAGTTGATAATGACTTTGGTATTATACCAACCTTAGAGAGGCTTTCCAATAACATTTCAGGAAGTTAATAAATTTTATAGAAAGCTAAAATATTCCTTGATTGGTGCAGGTGAATCCGGTCATGCCGAGCGCTGAATGAGATCAATTCACGAATTGTGGTCTGGCTGAAGGTCGTATGCCTGATCGGACGATCCAGAATGTGCCTATTTTCCAATTGTTTGATTAAGTCCAATGACTCTTCGCGGACTGCACAAAACTTCTTCAGCCCTTCATCCACGGAGTGACTGCTGTAATCATGCTCTTCAGCCCACTGGCTGGTGTCGGGCCAGGAAATCAGACGCGTCCTCGTCCTCCAGCAACAACCGCCATTGAGGTAAGTAAACATTCTGCTCCATCTCAGCCAGATGCCAGAGGACCTCAGTGAAATTCCACTCATCCCTGGCTGGTTTCTTCTTGAATGAGTCGGATGGAAGGGACTTGATCAAGCTGTCAAAAACGGCAGGTGTGGCTCGCATGATGGCGAGGTTGACTTCTGTTGTGTCCAATAATCCGGATGTTTGATGGGATTGTTGTTCTTGCAACCAGAACTGCACCTCACCAAGAGTGCCATGCGGTTGAGGATCGTCTGCAGGATGTGAAGTGACCCAATAGGTGGAAAATCCCATCGCCTGCATGGGCAGCAAATCATATTTCAGGTTGTCCCCAACCATGACAATATTCCCATCAGGCCAACCCAACCTGCCAAGGCATTCCGCATAATAGGTCAGAGTCGGTTTAGTGAAATGGAAATCGTTGAAGGATGAGAAGAACACAAAGTCAGATGGGTCCAATCCCGCCCACTCAATCCGCTGGCGGGTGGCAATCCTCGGGAATAGCGGATTGGTGGCGATTGCCATCGTGATGTCCTCTGATTTGCACCAATCGATCAGTTCTCGGGCTTCCGGTCTGGGTTGAGTCACTTTTCTTAATTTGGGAAATTCGTTACGATAAAAATCTTCGAGTACCTGGCGAAAAGCTTCTTCGGTGCCGCCGAGTTGGGGATAGAAATTTTCCGCGAAAATTTTCTCCAGCATCCGACAGGGATTCTGGTTTTCCTGCATAACGGCAACAGCTTTTAAGATCTGGTTGGCGATGTCTTTTGCTGGGGCGAGATCAGCCAGCGCAGCACCCAAAGCGTGGAAATACGCGGGTTGGAATGCGGTCATATTGGTGGAGATTAAGGTGTCGTCGAGATCGAAAAGGATGGCGAGCGGCATTACGCTTCCTTGAAAAGATCCATGATGGGATGACACTCACCGCAGCCCACATAGGGATCTTTCACTTCCCGGTGAGTTTTCTTGCAGTAGGCCGTAACCTTCACGTGCCGACCGATCCCAAGGACGCCTTTTTTGATTTCGCCGGTGAGGATCATATTCGGACAACTATTCGCTAAAACGATGTCCGGTACGGGACAGGAACTGCAGTCTTTGATCTCCCAGGCGGGATTGCTGCTGGTGATCAGCCGGCATTCCTCATGGTTTCGGCCGCGATAATAATCGCCGTAAAAATAGGGGCACTCTTTACCGGTGGTAGGTACTTTCATTTTTCCCTCGTTATTAAAACGGAATCCCCTGGTGGGGATCCGTTGAAATTCAATTCGTTTACGGATCGACCGTTATTTACACCCGTGTGACGTAGTTTCCATTCCGGGTATCTACCCGGATCACATTACCCTCTTCAACAAAGGAAGGGACGGAGACTTCCAAGCCTGTTTCCGTCTCAACTTTTTTGGTGACGCCGGTAGCGGTATCGCCGCGAACCGACGGGTCGGCCCGTGTTACCAGTAGATCCACGGAGGTAGGCAATTCCATGTCCAATGCTTCTGATCCGTAGAACATCAATTTGACATCCATGTTCGATTTGAGAAATTCGGCCATATCGCCAACGATATCCTTGCTGACTGGATACTGTTCGTAATTCTGGTTGTCCATGAAATAGAAGAAGCGATCGTCGGTGTATAAATATTGTGCATTATGGTAATCCAAGCGGACATCCTGAACCCGGTTTCCCGAGATGAAGGTCATTTCAAGCGTGGTGCCTTTACGCAGGTCACGCGCTTTGATCCGGATGGTGGCTGAGCCGCGGCCGGGTTTATTATGCGAATATTCGAGGACCTTATAAAGATCACCGTCTTGTTCAAAGGTCACACCTTTGCGAAGTTCATTTACATCGATCATTCGTCTTCTTTTCCTCTTGTCTACAGTAAAAATATCAAAAGGATTATAGCCCAGACCTCAAATGATTACAAGGATGGGATAAATCCCTAAAAAGAAGGGATATCGAAAATATGTTACTTCTCAGGCTTCTTTTTAGGCAAATTCATCTAATCCACAAAGTTTTTCAGATAGTGCCCAAAGCTTTTCCGCCGGTTCTCTTTTTTGTGAGTAAGGACTGGGTGGAATGGGATGACACTCTTTCCAGTACCATTGATCTTGATAAGGGATTGTCCGGCGGCAAGCCAGGTAGACGATGGTCTCAGCGGCAATTCGCGGTGAATTCCCTTTCTTACTCCGTTCAGACCAGAACCAATTGACGAAACCGCTTGTGTCTTTATTGCCGATTTCGGTGTTGACCAATCCCGGGTCAACGGCGTAGGCCTTGAGGGTTGATTCCGGTCCAAGGCGGCGGTTCTGCTCCAGGGTGAAAAGGACATTCGCCAGCTTGGATTGCTTGTATGCCTTAAGGGTGCCATATTGACGGCTGAACATGACATCCTTCCAGTGCATGCGCGTGTTACGGTGCGACCCGGAGCTGACAGTCAGGATACGACCCTGAGTTGCTTTTTCCAGGTAGGGCAGCAGCAACTGCGTCAGGAGGAAAGGCGCGAGGTGGTTCACTGCGAATTGAAGCTCGTACCCGTCTTCCGTAAGGGTGTACCAGCTCGTAACCGCGCCGGCGTTGTTGACCAGGACATCCAGTGCGTCGCGGTCATCATCAGCCAATGTTTGCCCGACTTCTTCAGCCAGCTTCCTTATCTGTGTTTGGGATGACAGGTCAGCCAGGAGATAGGTCACCTGTGCGCCCGGATAGGCTGCCAGGATGGTTTGTTTGGCGATTTCGGCTTTTTCGGTTGAGCGTGCGACGCCGATGAGTGTATGGCCCTCATCGGCTAATCCCATCATCGCCGCCAAACCGATGCCTGAGGTTGCCCCAGTGACCAGTGTAATTTTCCGCTTATTGTGATTCATTGATCTTGTTCCTTTTCAAATTAACCAATTGGTTACACCAAATAGTATAACCAAGCGCTTGACTTTTTGCAAGTATTAACTTATGATTCGGATTAACTTAAGTGAATTAAAAGAATGAAAGGCGAATAATTCAATGAAGCACAATGTTTGCATCACGGGAGCTGCAGGTGGTTTGGGTAAAGCCTTTGCGAAAGAATGTGCGGACCGCGGCTGGGACCTTTATCTGACGGATCTTTCACAGGAAAAATTAGCATTATTGGCGGATGGATTAACTCGTCAGCGGAATGTCCGGGTGCTTTACGATGCCTGCGACCTGACAGACCCGGAAGCCAGAGACGAATTTTGGCGGCGGACGAAAACGCTGGGTTTGGAATTCGATATGTTGATCAACGTTGCAGGCTTGGATTTTGAGGGCGCATTTATGGACCGCAGTCAGGATGAGGTCAGTACAATCATCAGGGTCAATATTGAAGCGACGGTCGCAATGACCCGTAAAGTGATTGAATTCCGCGCGGATAGTAAACCTTTATATATCATCAACGTCAGCAGCCTGGCCGGCTTCTATCCCATGCCGCTAAAGGCGGTTTATGCGGCTTCGAAGCAATTCCTGCTTGACTTCTCAAGAGCGATGCGGCAGGAACTTCGCTCAGATGGCGTTCGGATTCTGGCGCTCTGCCCGGCAGGCATGGCGACAAAACCGGATACAATTAACAGCATCGAATCGCAGGGGTGGGTGGGGCAGGTGACCACGATGCAGACCGGGATGGTTGTTTCCCGAACCATTAACCGTGTGCTCGCCAACCAATCCGTTTATATCCCCGGTTTGGCTAATCAGGTGCTTCACTCAGTCAGCGCGGTACTTCCCCCGGATTTCGTGGCATGGATGATCCGAAAGCGTTGGGAGAAGACCCGTCAAATCGCAGCACAATATGGCAGTCAGTCGATCGATGCTGATGAAATCGTGTTGAATGCTGTCGGATGCTCCGAAAAAGTCTGATCTGGAAGGAGAAATGTGATTCCGCAATCTACCAAGGAACATATTCTTTTAGCGACCATTGATGCCATTGAAAAATATGGGTTGACCAACTTGACGACCCGCTTGATCGCGGAAGAAGCCGGTGTTAATAATGCTGCCCTTCACTATTACTTTGGAACAAAAGAGCAGTTGGTGGACGCCGCACTGGATCGGACATCGAGACATATGCTGGAGGATACGGAAGAGATTCTAGCGAGTGATAAGCCCATTGAGACTAGGATCCGGGAAATCCTCGAATATATCACCAACGGCATTATCGATTTCCCAAACATCATCCGGGCGCATATGGTTGGCCCGTTGTTTAATTCAGAACGGCATACGCAGCTATCCGGTATGTTGGAATCCTGGGTAACATTGTCGGCAAAGGCGATCAAGGATGAACGACCAGATATCGACTTATCTCAGCTTGAATTGAAACTGGACATGATCTTCTCGGTGATTTTACTCACCGGACTGTTCAATAATCCGCCGCAGGGGAAAGCTTGGCTGAATATTGAGAACGACAAAGAAAGGAAAAATTTCCTGGAGAGTGCCGTCAATATGGTGCTTGCCAGAAAATAAGTACAACTTTCCTCAACATATTCCAGATCTCAGAACTGCCCGGTATTGGGCAGTTTTTTTATTTTAACTGGATGCGAGGGGGTAACCTGTGAATCCAAAGTTCATAATCAGTAAAAAAAATAGGTATATAATTTTCTAATGATGTTTTGATCCGATTTGATGGATCATCTATAACCTATTATCAATGCACGATTGTTGTAGTCCATTTTCGCGAAACCAAAATTTAATTTGAAGGTTAATTATTGTTAAAGCATTCATTTTCCAATTCATTGAAAGGACATCATGGTTACTATTCATAAAGTCGATCTGAGCTCAAAGGAAGAAGTCAACCGGTTTATCCAAATTCCATTTGATCTATATGCCGGACATCCTCAATGGACGCCGCCTTTTATCGTTGATGTCAAGGCGATGTTGAACCCGGATAAACATCCCTATTACGACCATTCCGAAGCGGAATTTTTCATCGCTGAACAGGATGGTCACCCCGTGGGACGGATCGCGGCTTTGGAGAATAAACCCTTCAACAAGTATCATGACGCCAAAGACGCCGAATTTTATCTTTTTGAAACCGTCAACGACCAGGAAGTCGCAAATGCCTTATTCGAGACGGTTTTTGATTGGGCCAAGGCTCGCGGCCTGAATAGACTAGTCGGCCCGAAAGGTTTCGGCCCGTTGGATGGATATGGCATCCAGATCGAAGGTTTTGAACACCACCAAATGATGAATATGATGAATTACAACTATCCTTACTATCGGGACCTGGTTGAAAATCTTGGTTTCACCAAGGTGGTGGACTTCGTATCCAGTTATATCGACCCGCAGAAATTTAACCTGCCCGAGAAGGTCCGTAAAGCGGCTGAAATTGCTAAAAAACGAGGATCATTTGAAGTGATCAATTTCAAGAATAAACGTCACCTCAAACAATGGGCTGGGCGGATAGGTCAGGCTTACAATAAGGCGTTCGTGAAGAATTGGGAATATTACCCCCTCACTCAACGTGAGATCGATTTTGTGGTTGACAATGTGATGACGATCGTCAATCCTGACCTGATGAAGATCATCGTGAAGAATGGCGAGGTTGTCGGTTTTGTCTTCCCATTCCCCGATGTCTCGGCGGCGATGCAGAAAAATGAAGGCAAACTTGGACCAATCGCCATCCTTCGCCTGCTGCGTGAAATCGGTAAAACGGATTGGATTTCATTCAACGGCGTGGGTGTTCTGCCGGAATACCAGGGCCTGGGCGGCAATGCCATTTTATATGCCGAGTTGGAGAAAGCAATGCACCAGGCGACCCAATTTGTTCACTCCGAATTAACCCAGGTCGCTGAGACAGCAGTTCAGATGCGCAAAGATTTGAAGAACCTGGGTGTGGAGTTCTATAAAAACCACCGAGTTTATCAGAGACCCCTTTAGCTTCGGGAGAAATGACGACCCCTGCTGAAGAGGCAGGGGTTGTTTTTTCTCAAATTGCATTTATTGAGTTTGAGAATTTAATATCGGCTGGTAAACTGATTACCCATTGAAATGTATTGTAGGAAAGGTTAGAAAAAAGATGGAAGAACAAAAAAAACCTCTATCTCTACTAAAAATCCTGGTTGTCGTCTTGTTGGTCGTTAGTATTAGCGCGATCATTTTCTTTGCTGTTCGAATCAATAACGCGATCGATGCCACAATTAGGCCCATTCAATCCGCAAACCAAGCCATCTCAACGCAGATTTCGCGGTTATTGCACCCTACACCGACCATCATGCCGGACCCTGTCACAATCATCCGGGAGGTCCAATCCCTGGCGCGATTGGAGACCATTCAATATTCCGTAGAAAAGGTGATCACTGCGGAAGTAAATCAAGGCGTCTTTGGTCCCCTCTTTGGAGACAAATTATTGTTTGTTGCGCATGGCTTTGTCATCGCTGGGGTTGATCTCTCCAAACTCTCAACGGAGGATATGGAGATAAATGGTGATAAATTGACAATCACCTTACCCGATGCGGAAGTTTTCGTGGCAACGCTGAACAACGATGATTCATATGTCTATGACCGCACGACGGGCCTGTTCAGAAAGAGTGATCCCGATCTTGAAACGGACGCACGTCAGGCAGCCGAGGATGAGATCCTCAGGGCTGCCCTGGAGGATGGTATCCTCGACCAGGCCCGCATTAATGCCGAAGTCTTTGTAGAAAGGCTGTTGAACGATTTGGGATATTATTTTGTGATTTTCGACTGAGGTTGTCCTAATCGGGATCTTTGAAATCGTATAATGTAACCAGATTTCTTCCACTGTCTTTGGACTGGTACATCGCATCATCTGCAAAATGGATCATTTCATTCAGGTTGCCGCTTTTTTCTGATTGGATCACAACGCCCTGACTGATCGTAATCCATAATGACAGCCCGTTTGGTTTGAATGGTTCTGCTTCAACAACCGAGCGCAGTCTTTCGGCGACATCCATCGCGTCTATGCTGTTTGTCTCCGGAAGCAGGATCACGAATTCCTCACCGCCGTAACGCCCCAATATATCAATTGATCGCAAATTGGCTTGCAGTCTTTCAGACAGTTCGGAGAGCACGAGGTCCCCGACGGGATGCCCGTAGGTATCATTGACGATCTTGAAACGGTCGATATCAACCATAATCACTGCGAGGGGACGGTTGTAACGTTCGGCACGATCAACTTCACGATTCCCAAGTTCAATTAACCCCCGCCTGTTGTAGATCCCGGTGGTTACATCCATACGCGCCTGAAGTTGGCGTTCCTCATATAACTTTGCATTCTCAACGGCGATTGCCGCCTGTTGAGCAAACATGCGCATCAGATTCTTTTCCAACTCGCTGAATTTCCGCATCCGGTCGGAGTTCATGATGCCGATCACGCCCAGGAAGCGACCCCCAATCATCAGGGGAGCAGCGATGGCAGCATGTATTGCAGTCTGCCGATAACTGTCCATCTGCCCATCCCAGTGTTTGTAATCCTCAATCATTTCGATTTGGCGGGTCTTACCGACTCGCCCCATTAAACCGTCATCAAAACTGATCGTTTCACCGACGTAGTTGGAGCCCATTTGGTGACTGACCAGGATGTGGATCTCATCACTATTCTCTTCAACCAGACCTAATTCGCCGCCAGTCGCATGCATCAAGTCTGTTGCCCGCTGCAGGATGGCATGAAGCAGGTTTTTCAATCCTAATTCTTTCGTAATGTCAGCCGTCGTCGCTCGCAAGGCGTCCAGCTCTTCAACTCGCTGCCGTTCATTGGCGTAAAGCCGGGCATTTTCAAGGGAAATTGCCACCTGATCCGCAAATGCAGTTACCAGATTGATGAGTTGGTCATTGTCATAGTAGTTCGGGTCATGATGGTCCAGGGTCAACATGCCGATGACCTTGTCACGAACGGTCAAAGGAACCCCTAACCAGGAACGGATATTGGAAAATTCAGGGTGCTCGAAAATACCATAAACGTCCGGCGCATCATTCAGCACGTAGGGCTCGCCCGAGAGAACGACTTTGCTGTTTGGATTATCGCCTGGAACCGGGAATCGTGTCCCGACCGGCGTATTTTCATTCGGCCAGCCTTTCCCGGCTTTAATTTCCAGGTAATCATCGTAAAGGATCTGGACGGATGCGCTGTCAAAATGGACAACTTGTTCGAGTTGATCGAGAATGGATTCGATGGCAAGATTCGGGTCCAGCGTTGAAGCGACGATCGTCCCGGCTTGATGGAGCATTTCGGCTTCGTGGGCAGATCGTTGCGCCTTCTCAAGCAAGCGTTGTTTCAGTATCGCCTGGGAAAGCTGAGATGTGACCTGTTGCGCAAATGTGATCTCCTCCGCAGTGAATTTATGGATACCTTCAAAGCCAAATAAGACTGCACCTAATTTGATTTCTTCGGCGAGCATAGGAATGGCTAAAAGAGCTCTCGTTTTATAAAGATCTGACAGTCTATTCGATATGAGTTGTGAATTGGAAACATCCTCAATCGCAATTGGTTCTCCACCCTCCAGAACAATGGATGTAATTGATTTTTCATCCGGTTGGAGAGAAACATCTTTTTGGCGATAGGTGAAAACACCATTATATGCAGACGCTGAAATCTTCTGAGTTTCTTCATCCAAGAGGTTAATCGAGCAATTATCCGCTTCGACCAGATTGATGATCCTCATGGCAATGACGCTGATCATTTCTTCAATATTACGTGTGTTTAGCGAAGCTGTCGTGATCTCGTTGATTTGCTCCAGTTTATTCCTCTGCCTGGAAAGCTCTTTCTGATTTCGCTTTTGAATCTGGGCATTACCAATGATGCCCCCGACAATTTGTAAAATATTGATTTCGTCGTCTGTCCAGGTCTTTTTTGATCGGACAGCATCGAACCCGATGAACCCTAATACCTGCCCTGCGTTTACCAAAGGGACGCCAATTACTGAAAGAATATTGCCATCTTCGAGAACGATCTTCAAGGCGTTGGCTTCCTCTGGTAACTCTGAGACGTTCTCGATTTGGATCGTTTCGAAATTCTTGATCTTGTCGACCCACCAGCCATAAACGCCAAAGTCCATATCTTGCAGATCATCAATCTGTGGGATTATGCCTTCGCGACACCATTCATGCGTATTGCTCATGGTTTCATTGTCATTGTTGAACCGGAAAACGTAACTCCGATCAACATTTGCAAAAATGCCAACCTCCCGCAGAAGGTTATCGATATGATCGTCAATATTCTGTAAAGAAATATTGATAAAATCGATCGATAAATCTGTGACCAGACTTTCAAAATTCATTTTATGGATCAGTCGATCTTCTGTCTCTTTTGCAGCAGTGATATCCCTGCCAGTCGAAAGGAATTCGCCCCCAGGGTGTTCTTCATCCAAAATGTATTTATCCAACCATTGATGCCAGCGAATATCTCCTTGTGGATCGATGATCCGCAGATCGATCACGGCGCATTGGTTGTCTTTGTCGAATTGTGCGACATGATTGGTAAATTTTTCTTGATCATCGGGATGAATATAATCCAGACAAGTCTTTCCGATAAGTTGGTCCAGTGACTTGCCGAAATAGTCGCAATAAGCTTGATTTGCGAAAGTCAAAGTCCCATCAGGCAGCCACTGACAGATCAGGTCGGGCAATTGATCTATTAGTTCTGGCTTAGGATCCAACTTCGTTGGACTTTGACTTGCCTTCGTTTCTTTCTGTCCGGACATTGAAGAATTTATCGTCCCTTTTTTTGAAGCCGATTCACTTAAATCAATAGCGAATTAATGGTTTGCTTGATGTAAGTTTTAATTTTCTGAGGAGCCCAGAAGGAAATTTAGCAATAAAATGTATTTAGAGACGAACCTATTAATCCCTGAACCATTCAGAATGATTATAACATGATGAATTGATTTCTATTTTATATAATTTGTGTTTAACTGAAGTTTAATTATTATTCCTTCCCCGTAAATAAGAACTCCGGAAACAATCTAATAAATCGATTCCGGAGAGGTGGTACTTATTTTGAGTTCTTTACTTGGTAAAGAATATTATTTTTATTATTGTATTATCGAAACAACGTTGTCAGTTCAACTTGGTAATATTTATGACAACATTGCCTTTTTTGTGTCCACTTTCTACATGATGATGTGCTTCGATGATTTCTTCCATTTCGTAAACCTTTTCTATTACAGGTCTGATTGCACCTTTTTCGACCAAATCGCAAATAATTTCCAAATCATCATGGTATATCGGGATTGATTTTTTGTCTGAGACAAACAAACCTTCAGGTTTCAACGAGGATTTCACAAGCCTTGGATTGAGCTTGCCGACCGCATCATAAATGATGTCATAAGTCTGACCATTATTGGTGAACTCTTCAGACGAATAATCCAGAACGTGGTCCGCACCCAATGCTTTGACAAGGTCAAAATTAGCACTGCTGCAAACAGCGGTCAATTCCGCACCGGCGTGTTTTGCTAGTTGAACCGCATAAGTGCCGACGCTACCTGATGCGCCGTAGATCATAACATTTTGCCCCGCATGTATATTTGCATAACGTAAATACGTATGTGCTGTCAGTGCGCCGCAGGGGACAGCAGCTGCTTCCTGAAAGCTTAAGTTGTGTGGCTTGTGGGCAAGAATTCCGACTTTATCAGGAACGCCGGTTTCTGGCATGCATTTGTATTCTGCGTAAGCACCAAAGCTAAATCCTGAAAAAGCAAACACTTCATCGCCAGGTTTGAATTGAGTGACCTTTTCGCCTGTTGCTTCGATAATTCCAGCGAGTTCGAATCCTAGGATCTTGGTACGAACAGGTTTAAACAAGCCGTTATACAGACGGGCTAGGAAAGGGGAAGGTTTCCTCAATCGCCAGTCGCCTGCAGTCACAGTGGTTGCAATGATCCTGATCAAGACTTCATTTGGATTTGGCTGTGGTTTTTCCAGCTCCACGATATGAAGGACCTCAGGAGGACCGTATTTTTCATAGATGATTGTTTTCATTTTCTTTGCCTTAATCAACGCTATCGCATTTTGGTTTACAGATCAGACTAATGGTCAGCAGAGATCTTTTCTGCAATTGGTTTGAAGCCCTTGATAATCAACCAGAACCCGAGGAAAAGCTCGTTAGCCAGCATGATAAAACCGAGAAAATCGAATGTCAAATTGAACATTGCAGTGATCGTTGAAACTGTCACAAGGATTGCACCTACCAGGCCCCAGATTGAGATGAAACGCGGTAGTTGTTTTGATTTGATCAACAGAATATAGAATATCATTGCACCTAGGCCAAAAGTTAGAGATATCATCTGTGAGAACCAGAAACGGAACGAGATGAACACGATTTCCATACCCGGTGTCCAGACCATCCTGGATGCCTGCAAAATACCTAATGCACTGACATCACTGCCAATCTGCATGATGAATTCGACAATCCTGAAAATGACGTAAGCCAATGCCAGGCTCTCATTCTGCCTTTTGAGCAGGGGGTACATGAGGACGGCGATCCCGATGTAGAAGATGCCGTTGACCATCTCCAGCAATGCACCGAGAGTAATCGTATTTCCGTTCGCCAGGATTTGACCCGGGATGATAGGCATTGCGATATATGGCTCTACGAAGAAAAAGGCACCGAGTAAGAAGGTGACATTCGAAAGGAGAAAAAAAAGACCAACTAAAATCGCTGTTTTCCGTAAATGCTTCATGATTAACCTTTCTTAATTGCGCTTGAGTAATGATTACATTAATAGGATAGCAATCAGGAAGGTTTTTTTCTTCCCCCAAAAGTGTTAACACGAGTAGTATCTGAGGTTTTTCAGTGAGAGAGGTAACCAGAAATTTTATTTATTTGATTTGGAAATTCTAATCAAGTGTGATCAAGCCCAAACCGCGTACTTTTGCGACCGCCTGGGTTCGATTGTTTACCCCCAACTTTCCATAAATATTACGAGTGTGTGCTTTAACTGTGTTTAGGGACAAAAATAACTTTTCTCCAACTTCCTGGTTTGTCAAACCTTCCGCAATTAACTGCAGCACTTCCAACTCCCGATCGGAAAGAGGTTCAAATAATTCGGCTGATGGATTTGTCTCCGATTCGATTGCCGGAAAAGTTTGAAGGATTCGATTGATATATCCTTTATATTTCTCCAATGAGAGGGCGCGCGTAAGGAGTTTCCCCATCTTCGGCCCTTCATCCACGAAAGTTTGGATGAATTCGCGAGGTTCTGTCAGCGAAAGAACTTCGTCTAGGGCTTTCATGGCCTCAACTTCGTTACCCAAAGATTTATAAGCCAGTGCTGTCAGCATGCATATTTCAATCACCCGGGAAATCCTTCCCCCAGATTTTGCGACTGGGTAGAGCTTCTTGAGGAGCGAAATTGCTTCATGTAAAGAACCTTTTTCAAGGAGGATTCTTGCTGAGATGATATTGATGGGTTCAAAAGCAAAAACGAGCGGGCGTATGGATTGATTAACTTGTGTATCGATAATTTGGCTAGCACCCGAGAGGTCGTTTTTTGCAAGTAGGGTTCGCGCCTGCCAATAATCTTTTTGTAAGATCAGCCAGGTTGGAAGGTGAATTCCTGAAAACCTGGTGGTCATATGACCAATGATCTCGAGGGCTTTATTGTATTCTCCCCGAGAATATAGAATTCGAAGCAAGTGCATATGTCCGGATGCCAGCATGCCCAAATCACCACCTCTTCGGAGAAGGAGTAAACCAGGCTCCGCCTTCTCGAGGGCTTCATCAAGATGACCCTGTTCTGCCAATAACTCACCCCATATCGCTAACAACCATCCATTTGTGAACGTTTGGGTCAAGCCAAGCCGGCTTACAACTTCTGTTTGCTGTTTGCAAATTGCCAGGGAGGCTGGTAACTTTCCCTGGTATCGCAAGACAAGCGCTAATTTCAATTGGGTGATGACAGTTGAAAAATTTTCCTGATCGTTTCGAGAAAACTCTACGGCTTCAGATTGGGCCTGGGAAGCTTTATTCATATCACCATCAAAGGTATAGCCATCCCCGAGCAAGTGCATCGCCACTCGTCGCCAGGCGTGATTGGCTGGCGGGAGCAGCTCCAACGCCTGCTTCGCATAACCAATATTCGCTTGCTGATCATCATGATAGAATGCGGCGAATGCTTGGGTTACAGCCAAACGGCCTTTAAGGTCAAGAAGGGCATCAGGGTCCAGCTGAGTATTTGAATGATAGAGTTCCTTTTCAGCTTGATGGAGACATAAATCCCCTTCAGGTAATTGTCCGTTCGACACGCAAT
>CAVVHL010000024.1:0-94947 GCA_963748065.1 uncultured Chloroflexia bacterium
AACGTGAACGCAGTTTATCCAGTTAGGTCATAGAAAAAGAGAAAAATACAAAGAATAATTTTTTGTGTATTGTAAAGGTAAAAAAGGATCGCGATTTTATTGTGCAGCATCATGATGACCATCATCATGGCTTATAATTGACTCGGCTATCTCAAACTGACAGTGAGAGACAATGGAAACAAAAAATTTCACCTACACCCACCCGATCACCGTCCGCTACAGCGACCTGGACCCTCAGGGGCACGTCAATAACGCCGCCTACCTGACCTATATGGAAAGCGCCCGGCTGGGTTATTACGAACGTTCCGGTATCTGGGCACCCAACGCCGGTAAAAGTACGGGTTTCGTGGTCGCCCGGGTGGAGATCGATTACGCTCGCGCCGATCCTGCTTGGTGAGTCGGTCCGGGTGAACGTCCGCCTGGCACGGATGGGCGAGAAAAGCCTGGCCTTTGAATTCCTGATCGAGAACATGAATTCGGGGTCACCTGCCGCTCGGGGGATGTCCGTGATGGTGGCCTATGATAATGCCGCCGGGCAAAGCAAGTCGATCCCGCCGGAAATACGAAAGAAGTTGGAACAATTTGAAGGATTGGATGGAGACCATGAAACTGCCTGAAATACAAACTGAAGCGATGCTCGATTTCCTGACCGCCTTGCTCAATACACCCAGCCCGACGGGTTTTACGGAAATGGCGATCGACTTTTGCGAAGCGACCCTGGCTGATATCCCGGGAGTCGAGCTGCACCACACGAACAAAGGTGCGCTGGTTGCGGTGATCCCGGGTGAGACCGATGGACCCTGGCGGGGGCTGACCGCCCATGTTGATACGCTGGGCGCAATGGTCAAGCAGATCAAGTCCAACGGGCGACTGCAGCTCACCCGGCTGGGCGGCTATGCCATGAATACGGTGGAAGGCGAAGGCGTGACCGTTTTCACCCGCAGCGGTGAGACCGTGCGCGGTTCGCTGCTGTTGAACAAAGCTTCCGGTCACGTTCACGGCGCGGATGTCAACAAGACCGAACGTAAAGAGGAGAATATGGAAGTCCGTCTGGACGCCCGGACCGAGAACGCCGCTGAAACCGAAGCCTTGGGGATCAGCGTGGGCGATTTCGTGGTCTTTGATCCGCGAGTCGAGGTCACCAATGGGTTCGTCCGTTCAAGGCATCTGGATGACAAGGCCTGTGTGGCAGCGATGATCTTTGCTCTGAAAGCCATCACGGATGCCGGACTGAAACCGAAGGTCACGACCGTCTTGCACGTTAGCAATTATGAAGAAGTAGGACACGGCGCGGCCGCCGGCATCCCGGCTGAGGTGACTGAACTGATCTCGGTCGATATGGCTGCCGTGGGTGAGGGGCAGGCGTCCGACGAGTTCCACGCCACCTTGTGCGTCAAAGATTCCGGCGGGCCTTACCATCATGGACTGAGCGAGCGGATGCGGGAATTGGCGGAGCAATTTGAAATTCCTCATAAGGTCGATATTTACCCTTACTACGGCTCCGACGGTGAAGCTTATTGGCGCGCCGGCGGCGATGTGGCCCTGGCGCTGATCGGGCCAGGTGTCGACGCTTCCCATAACTATGAACGTACCCACACCGAAGCGTTGAACGCTACTGCGCAATGGTGCCAGGCTTTCATGCTCACATAAGCCATAAGATCAAACAATATAAAAAAGAGGCTGGATGGTTAATTGCCCAGCCTCTTTTTATTCTTTCTTTTTTATCGAAGAAGGTTAGCTTTCGGGCGGAAGCAGAACAGTGTCGATGACATGGATCACGCCGTTGTCTGCCATGATATCTGTGAGGATGACCATAGCGTCGTTGATATAGACCTTATCGCCTTCTACCCGGATTGTTATATTTTTACCGGAAAGAGTTTCAGCTTCTTGCAAAGCGACCACATCTGCCGCAAGTACTTTGCCATCTACAACATGGTACAGCAGAATATCAGTCAGAGTCGGGATATCTTCCAGGAGAGCTTCAACAGTTCCTTCAGGAAGTTTGGCAAAAGCATCATCTGTGGGAGCGAAGACCGTAAACTGACCTTCGTTCTTCAAGGTGTCCACCAATCCGGCGGCTTCCAAGGCTGCAGCCAGAGTTGTGAATCTTCCATCCGCAACGGCAATATCGACGATGCTGCCAACGGATTCAGGGGGAAGCAGGACGGTGTCGATAACATGGATCACGCCGTTGTCGGCCATGATGTCCGTAATGACAACCTGGGCATCATTGATATAAACCATGCCGTCTTCAACCCGAATATCCACATAGCGGTTATTAAGGGTCTTTGCATCATTTAGCGCAACCACATCTTCGGCCAGGACCTTTCCATCAACGACATGATAGAGCAGGATGTCGGTCAGGGCTGGAATATCTTCAAGCAGGGCTTCCACGGTGCCTTCAGGTAACTTGGCAAAAGCATCGTCTGTGGGCGCAAATACTGTAAAGGGGCCTTCGCCAGCCAGTGTTTCGGCCAGGTCAGCAGCCTGCAGGGCGGCAACCAGGGTCTCAAAGCGACCATCCGCTGAAGCAATGTCCACAATACTTCCCAGAGGTTCTTCCTCAGTGGGCGGAAGCAGGACACTGTCAATCACATGGATCACGCCGTTATCTGCCATGATGTCGGTGATGATGACCTGAGCATCATTGATAAAGACGTTTTCACCTTCGACACGAATGGATACATCTTTTCCTGATAAAGTCGCTGCCGATTCTAGTCCCACCACATCTTCTGCCAGAACGACACCATCAACAACGTGATAAAGCAGGATGTCGGTCAGCGCAGGAATGTCCTCCAACAGGGCTTCTACAGTACCTTCGGGCAATTTCGCAAAAGCCTCGTCAGTAGGTGCAAAGACAGTGAAGGCGCCTTCGCCTGCCAGCGTCTCAGCAAGACCGGCAGCTTGTAATGCCGCAACCAGTGTTGTGAAACGGCCATCTGCAATAGCGATATCTGCAATGGAATTGGATTCTTCCGTTGGTTCAGCCGTGGGTACTTCGGTAGGCATTGCGGTGGGTTCAGGGGTTGCTGCTGGTGCACAGGCGCCAAGAACAAGGGAAGCCAGAACAACCAGGACGATAAGAGGTAAAGCTTTTTTATTGAACATTGTTTCTCCTTTTTTGTATATTGTTTGTATAACCGTATTCGTATTATATGAGATGAACTCAGGATCTCAAAGAAATTGTATAACCTTTGTATAATATATTTCATAACCTGAAATTGATGTATACTCGAAGTGTTATGCCCGACCTGCAGCACTGCTTAAACGATCACGACCTTGGGTTCCTGGAGATCGTCGCCGACCTCTGGGGTGTAGACCTGGCGGCGCCGGATGCCCGTCATGCCTTACCGCCGTTAAGTAAAGCCCTGCTCGACCCGGCGCTGGTGTTGGAGGTGGTTGAAACGCTGCCTGAAAACGCCCGCGAAGCGCTGGACGCATTGCTGCTGAATGACGGCTGGCTGCCCTGGAGCCGTTTCACCCGCGAACATGGCTCTCTGCGGGAGGTCGGTCCAGGCCGGCGTGACCGCGAAAAGCCCTATCATGATCCCATTTCCGCAACCGAAGTGCTTTGGTACCGCGCCCTGATCGGGCGTGACTTCCTGCGCAAGGGTGGGGACCTTGAAGAATGCGCTTATATCCCCGATGAATTATTGGAATTACTCCCGCCGGTGAAAAAGGCTGGCTCAGAACCACCGGGCAGGCCGGCTTCACCCGGAGAAACCGCCCAAATTATTACTGTCACGGATCGGATCCTCGACCACTGCTGCACGCTGCTGGCAGCCCTCCGCATGGGTGATCCGGCGCGTTCACCGGCTGTGGATGCCTGGCAACCTCCGCTGAACGTGGTGCACGCTCTGCTGGGCGCGGTGAAACTGATCACTTCAGAGGAACAGCCCATCCCGGAGGATGCCGCGACCGTTTCTCGAAATGCCGCGGGGCGAAGCCCTGGCCTGGCTGGTTCAGGGCTGGCGCAGTTCGGATCTGTTCAACGAACTCTGGATGATGCCCGGTGTGACCTGCGAAGGCGCCTGGCGGAATGACCCCCGGTCGACTCGTGAAAAAGTGCTGGCGTTGATGAGCGAAGTGCCGGATGGTGTTTGGTGGAACCTGGAGTCGTTCATTAATGCCATTTTCCAACGTGAACCGGATTTCCAGCGTCCCGCCGGGGATTTCGATTCCTGGCTGATCCGTGACCCAGCGAACGGGGAGTCGCTGAGCGGCCTCAAGCATTGGCAGGTTGTGGACGGCGCATTGATCCGCTATCTGATCACCGGCCCGATGCACTGGCTGGGACTGGTGGACCTGGCTTCACCGATCGATGAGGGTACCGTCGCGGCTTTTCGCTTTTCGGAATGGGCTGAAAACCTTCTGCTGGGTAAACCGGTTATGGGATTGGCGGAGGAAGATCAGCCGCTGGAAGCCTTTTCCAATGGGCGAGTGACAGCCGGACGATTGACCTCGCGGTTGGCGCGCTACCAGGTCTCGCGGTTCTGCCTATGGCTGAGTGAAGATGACGAGACTTATACCTACCTGCTCAGCCCGGCTTCACTTCAGGAAGCTGCCGCGCAAGGATTGAAGGTGTCGCATCTGGAGATCCTGTTCAAACGCTTTGGTGAGACCCCGCCGCCCAGCCTGATCGAGGCGCTCGAGCACTGGGAGAAGAAGGGCGGCCAGGCACGTATCCATCCCTGCGTGGTCTTACGGGTGGAAGACCCAAAGATCCTGCAGGCGCTCCGCGGCACACCTGCCGACCGTTTTTTAGGGGACCTGCTTGGGCCGACCACCGTGATCGTCAATCCCGGCGCGGTTGAAAAAGTGCGGGCTGCGTTGGCGAAACTGGGTTACCTGAGTGACGTTGATTTTGCCGGTGAGAGCGATACCCCGCAGGATGAAGCCGAACTATAATACTTTTATGTCTAATCAAACGAAACAAGAACGCGACCCCACCCTGCCTGTCCGCCCGCGGCGGCCGTTCCCATTGACGCTTGTCTTCTGGACCCTGATCCTATGGACGGTTTTGGGTTGGCTGCGATTCAGCCGAGCGATTCTCGACCGGGAATTAATTATGAACATGCTCGGGTCGGGTTTGTTCTGGTATCTGACCGGCGCGGGCCTGGTCTGGGGGCTGGCTGGGCTGCCGGCGTTGTGGGGGCTGACCTTCCGCTCCGCCTGGACGCCAATTGTGATTGCGGTGGACGCAGTGCTGTTCCCGGCGATCTATTGGGTGGAGCGGTTGCTGCTCTGGCAGGATCAGAGCGGCCTGGGGAACTGGCCTTTCATGCTGGTGCTGACGCTGATTTGGCTTGGCGTTGTTTTTTGGGGGTTGAGGGGAAAGCAGGGGCAACGGTTTTTCTCAAAGCAGGAAAAGGAATCGTAGATGGACTATCAGGAACGGGAAGCAAAATTCTATATCAAAGATCTAGAGACTTTAGTTGAACGCGTCAGGATGACGGGCGCGGACCTCATCCAGCCGAGGCTGCTGGAAACCAATCTCCGCCTGGATACGCCGGAAGGCGACCTATCCAAGGCAGGCCGGATCCTGCGGATCCGCAAGGACGATAAAGTCCGGGTGACTTATAAGGATAATGCCCGCAATGAGAACGGCATCGTCGCTCGCACGGAGATCGAGTTCGTCGCAGATAATTTCGAGATTGTGCGGAAGTTCTTTGAAGCGCTGGGCTATCCGGTGTCGGTCATTTATGAGAAATACCGCCAGGTCTATCGGATCGGTGATGTCGAAGTGATGCTGGACGAACTGCCCTTCGGGAATTTCATCGAGATCGAAGCGCCCAACAACACCCTGATCGAAGGTGTGGCGCAGATGCTGGGGTTGGACCGGTCGAAGATGATCG
This sequence comes from uncultured Chloroflexia bacterium, assembly GCA_963748065.1. GTDB lineage: Bacteria > Chloroflexota > Anaerolineae > Anaerolineales > Anaerolineaceae > Brevifilum. The sequence continues at coordinate 5,856 of CAVVHL010000024.1, forward strand.
AGACCAACTACATGGGGCTTTTCGAGCGCGCTCGGCGCAATATGGGCTTCGAGTTCCGGGACCTGACGTTTGAGAATTTCCAGGGGTTGACACCCACCGCGGCGGACCTTGAAGTCCAGCCCGCGGATGGATAGGAAGGCAGAAAACCATGGAAAAAGACCTTTATCTGAAACGTTGGCCCGAGCTGCGGGAAGGCACCCTGGAGGTTATTGACGCGTTCAATGACGGGGATCTATCGTACGTACCGGTCGCAGGTGGATGGAACGTCGCCCGGATCATGCTGCATATCGGTGGGGCAGCCGAATTCTGGCTGCACAGCGGCGTGCTCACGGGCGTCAGGACCGACCCGGGAATTAAACGCACCCTGGAGAATTACCCCACGATCGAGTCGATCAAAGCTTACCTGGCAGACCAATTCACGCGCTCGATGCGGCTTTTGGAAGAAATCGATCCCGAACGCTGGAATGAGCCGGTCACCTTTGAAGACGGCTACGGCTATCCCCCGGGCTGGATCTTCTGGCATGTGATTGAGCACGAGATCCATCACCGCGGCGAACTCTCGCTGATCACGGGTATCCTCGGCCATGAAGGGCTGGATGTTTGAACTGTTTTGATTTATTAAGTGAACACCAAGGTAAAAAAACTCCCGGGATCTGTCGGATCCCGGGAGTTTAGATTTAACATCTTTATTCAATGACTGTTTACTGAGTCAGGAAATCCCAGGGGTTCACACGGCCGTAATCGTCGCTGCGCATTTCGAAGTGCAGGTGTGGACCGGTGGACTGGCCGGTGCTGCCCATCAGGCCGATCGTATCGCCCTGGTAGACTTCCTGGCCGCAGACCACGTTGATCTGGCTCAGGTGGGCGTACAGGGTCTGCCAGCCGCCGCCGTGGTCGATCACGATCATGTCGCCGTAGCCGTAATCGTTCCAACCGGCATAGACGATCACGCCGCTGTCTGCTGCATAGATCGGGTTGCCCAACCGCCCCGCGATGTCGATCCCGAAGTGGTTCGTCTCGGGGGAGTAATCATAGCCGGAGAGGTAATGTTCCGTGCTGGGCCAGATGAAGGTACCCGTACCGGTTATGCCGTCGAAAGATCCGGTGCAGGCGCCGGGGCCAAGCTGTTTGGCTGTGGCAGGTTCTTCACGGGTGATACGCGGTGTGCGCCAATCGGTATAGGTGCCCTTACCACCGGGGATCACCAGCATGGTATCCGGAGGGACGTGGGGGTTGGCGTAATCGCCGACTTCCGCCGCGGTCAGGTTGTTACCGGGCCAGTTGATGATATCTTCCGGGGTGACGCCGTAGAATTCGGCCACGCCGTTGAGGCCCTCACCGGCGCTCCATTTATGATAGACGCCGTCCACCGGCAGGATGTTTAGCACCTGTCCGGGCACGATGAAGTGTGGATCGTCACCCAGGGTGTAACGGTTACCCCACAAGATGGTTTCCGGTTTGAGATTGAACTTTTCGGCGATCGAGAAAATCGAATCGCCGGATTCGACAGTGTATTGGATCACGTCGTAGCGGGTGTTGCGTACGGGCAGGACAGTGTGCAGGTCTGCCATCCGCGCGACGCCGTCAGTTACCGCGCCGCCCATCGCGAAATCCGGCGAGGTTACGGTCGCTTCGGTCGTCGGCAGGGCTTCCGCCAGCGCAACACCGTTGGCGTCGGTGGTCAGTGCCGTATCCGGCAGGTAAAAAGCATCCATCACGCCGACGACGACCAGAATCAGCACCAGTGTGATGGCCGCGGTAGTGAAACGCAGGGTGGAATCGCCCAGGCCCAAACCGCGCAGGCGGTTCCAGAGCCGGGTCAGGCCGGATTGCTGGGGTTCGGTTGGGGATTCAGGTTGAGGATCGGCGGCAACAGGCTTGGTTTCCTGCGGCTGCCAGGGATTGGTCGGGTTAGCCATCATAAAACTCCGCTAGAGAGTCTAACACGTTTTGAGATGAAAGGGAACCACCCCTAAATGGGTCGTTTAATTAAGAAAATTTGGATGATAAGAAAGAACCGACTTCAGCGGCTGAGTTTCTGGTCGCAGGTTTGCCGGTAACCACAACCGGCGCAGCGGGCTGCTGAATTGTGTGATCTTTCCGGGGCGGAGCGCCGCCGGGATTGACTTTGGATATCATCGATCAATTCGAGGAGTTCAGTCCGAAGTTCCGGTGTGTAATCGATCTCGAAGGTTTCCCGCGGGTAGCGCAGGATGCCATGCGGCGGGGTCTTGCCGGTGGTCGCTTCCACCAGGTAGCAGTAAGCGGCGAGCTGCAGGATATGCGAATCGTAGGGCTGCGTGGGGGTCCGACCGGATTTCACTTCAACCGGCACCGGGATACCGTCCTGATAAATGAGATAATCCGGTTTCCCGGCCAGGTTGAGCTTGGGATCATATAAAGCCTGGTTGTTGGGCTGCCACTGACCGACATCGGTATAGGCGATCCTGCCGCCCGGCAGTCCGGTCTGTTGTCGTTTGCGGCTGGCCAACCAGAGGAAAAGGAGAGCCGCCACGATCAGTCCCAGTGCAAGCCAGAGCATATCTAAGTACCGAAAAACCTAAGGGTGAGGACCAGGGCAAGGGTGATCAGCCCACCCAGCAAAAGCAGCCAGCCGATTAAACGCAGCGCGCCGGAAACGAACACCTTGCGACCATGCTGAGTATGGTGTTCGGTCCCGGCCGCCATGGCATCCTGGTTCCCGGATTCAATCCCCTGCTTGCGGTACCACCAGGCCCGTCGGCAGTAGAGATAGGCACCCAGGTCGGATGCGTTAATGGTCTTCATCTGATTCTTCCATTTCGGCCAGTTGGGCTGAAAGGTTCAGAATCGTTTTTTCCAATTCCTGCTGTCGGTAACTAACCGTGATATCTGCTTGGGTCCGTTCAATGATGCTGCGGGCGATGTCCGTCCGGCGGCGCAGGCCGTAGGTCAGGGCGTCCGGATAGTCCATGGTGACCAGTTGGTCGTAGATATCTTCCATCACATCCAGCAGCCGTTCTACCTCGGGAGAGTGCCCTTCGCGCATGATGTCCATGATTCGCCGGCGCATTTCGCCGACCACTTCCGACATGCCGTTCAAATAGGTGGCATATTCCACTTGCAAATCTTCCGGGCTGGGCCATTCCTCATCGAGGATCGAAGCCACGGTCAGGTGGGCTTCGCAGTACTCCTTCAGGGCGTCCTGTGCGTAACCGGTGAAATAAAGGTCCGGGGCGTTGGACAGGCCTTCGCGGATGTCCTTCGCCAGCTTATCGGCTTCGCCCAGATGCTCGCGGGCCAGTTCGGCGTCATTACGGTGGATGGCGCGGATGGCGCGGGCAGCGTGGCGGGTGAGCTCCCGGCTTTGTGCCAGGGCTGCGTCACGAATGGCATTTTTGTGGTCAAAGGATCCCCTGATTCGGTCGGAAAGTTCTTCAAAATCAATCATCGGGTTTCTCTGGATTATCGTTGGCTCGGAAGAGTTCGTCTGCCAGCGAATGGCCGCCTGGCAGGTTGATCTCTCCGAATTTGGTTTCGTAACGCTTGATATTTTCGTTCAATGCACCCAGGAACAACTTGATGGCAATCGGTGACATCACCAGGCGGGATTCCACGGTCGGGGTCGTGACGCCGGGTAACAGCAGCGAGAAATCCATCACGAATTCCGCCGCGGTGTGAGAGATCCGGACGAAATTGACGTATAGAGCCTCCAGGTCATCCGGAAGTTTAAAGTTCGGTATTGGTTTGTTGGGCATACTTGCTCCAATCTAGAAGGGAATTTCGTCGTCCTCGGGACCCCCTCCAGCATCGCCCATATCCTGTTCATAGCCGCCGCCGCCACCTTCACCGCGACCACCGGGCAGGAAACGCACGTTCATCGCGTTGACTTCGTAAGATGCGCCGGTCGTGCCATCCTGGCGGGTAAAGACCCGTGGTCCACCGGTCTGCGGGTCGGGGCGCAATCGGCCGACCACCAGGACAGGTCGTCCTTTGCTGAGATATTGGTTGCAGGATTCCGCCTGTGCCCCCCATACGGATACCCGGAACCAGGTGGTTTCATCGACCTTCTGGCCCGAATTATTGGTATAGGAGCGCGATGTCGCAACGGAGAAGCTGGTGACAGCCTGGCCGCTGGGCGTGAACCGCATTACCGGGTCATTGCCCAGATATCCGACGATGGTTAGTTGTTGAAACATGGTTTTCTCCCTTTCCTTTGGAATAAATAGGACTATCCCTATTTTACTGCATTATTCGAGGAGGATTTGAGGTACGAATTTATATGAACCAACTCATTTGATCTAAAGGCTAACCAATTTTTTAAACCCCTTTCTGTCCTTCGGACACCCTTCCCCTCGTGAAGAGAAGGGCTGAGGATGGGGTCAATAGTAATAAATTGAAATAAACAAATCATGCAAAGGAATGGGTTGCTTCGTTCACCAATCGGCAGCGTACCAGCGCAGATATTGCTCCAAATGGCTCGACCAGTATTCTTCCGTATGTCCCCCATTGAAAAGATACCATTCATGCAGGATGTTATTTTCATCCAACAGGTTTGCGAAATCTTCAGCCGTTTTCCACTCCTGGTCATTGCGACCGATGTCGATGAAGAATATCGGCAGTTCATCAATAGGGCGCAGGTACATCCAGGCGGCCAGTTTTCCCCCATCCGCTTCAAACAGCGGCAGGCTGTGCGCCCCCACCCGGCTGAAATATTCGTAATCTTCGAACCCCAGGTGCACGGCCCAGGCGGCCCCGCGCGATACACCGCCGATCGCCCGATATTGTTTCTCGGGCAGGGTGCGGTAATTCATGTCGATCCAGGGGATCAGGTCCTGTACGATGGCATTGCCGAATTGTGATGTTTGCGGTGGAGTGAAGTTGGCTTCCAGCGGCATCACGGCAATGAAAGGTGAGATCGCGCCATTCGCGATCAACTCGTTCATCGTGCTCACCAGGCCCAGCCGCTGCCATTGGTCCTGCCGATAGGAAAGGCCATGGAGTAAATAAACCACTGGATAGTGGTCTTCGCTGTCCAGGTCATAGCAAGGTGGCAGATAAATATCGAAGTAGAGGTTATCTTGAAGCTGGTTGCTGAAGAAATGAATGGTGGAAACCGTCCGCCGATTTCCATGCAGGATGGCGTGGGTGAGATCTCGGTCGGTGTGGCTGTGGGGGACGACGTGTTTTCAGGGGTTGGCGATTTCTGTGCCTTTGGGGTTTCGGTAAGCCTAGCGGTGGCCGGTGTGGCCGTGTTAGCTTGTGACTGGCAAGCACTGAGCATGAAGACGATCAGGAACAACACCGCAAGCAGGGTGAAGTGACTGAGAACAGGGTTGTCTTGACGTTTTAACATGGTTCGGATTATACTCTTATCTGCTCGGGGTGTAGCGCAGTCGGCCAGCGCGCTGCGTTTGGGACGCAGAGGTCGTCGGTTCAAGTCCGACCACCCCGACTCGGACTGGAATGGGAAGGTGAACGTAAGCATAGCCGACGTTCTCCTTGCCATTTTTTGTACGGCAAATTGAATTCTATCAAAAGGGTGAAATATTGTCCAAACCGTACTTATCCATCATCATCCCCGCCCATAACGAGGCTAACCGCCTACCGCCTTCGCTGGAAAAGATTGATGCATTCCTGAGCGGTCAGGATTTTAATGCCGAAGTTGTGGTGGTTGAGAACGGCAGCACGGATGGGACCTTTGAAATTGCCAAATCCTTTATTCCGAAAATGCCATACATGCGGGTGTTCCATGAAGAAGCGCGTGGGAAGGGGTTAGCGGTCAAGCGCGGGATGCTGGAAGCCACCGGCGATTTTCGAATTTTTTGCGACGCGGATTTGTCGATGCCGATCGAGCAGGTGCTGCGCTTCATCCCACCGGCATCATGAGCCGGTGGATGTGGTCATCGGTTCCCGTGAGGTGCCTGGCGCCGTACGGTATGACGAGCCCGGTTACCGGCACCTGATCGGGCGCGCTTTCAATACCATGGTCCGCTGGCTGGTCCTGCCCGGGTTACAAGATACGCAATGCGGGTTCAAATGCTTCAAAGGTGAGGTTGCAGATAGGATTTTCCCGCTCCAGACGCTTTCGGGTATGTCTTTCGATGCCGAGGTACTTTTCATCGCGCGTAAAATGGGGTATGACATTCAGGAAGTCGCCATCGATTGGTATTTCAATCCCGACAGCCGGGTGAGGTTGGTGCAGGATTCAATGCGGATGGCCTTTGACTTGATCGATATCCGCCTGAAAGCAGGCCGTGGAGTTTATGACGCCGAGAGTGAAGTTTGACCTGTCGCTGATCCCCGAACGACCGGATCTCCAATTTGAATTGAATTTATGGAAAAAGGGCCTCCGCCTGGTGGCAGGCGTAGACGAGGCGGGTCGCGGCGCGCTGCTTGGGCCGGTCGCCGCCGGTGTGGTGATCCTGCCATACGACCTGCCGGACCTTTTCGAGCGGTTGGACGGTGTCCGCGATTCCAAGGAAATGACGCCCGAGGAACGAGAGCTGTGGGCGATTGAGATCAAACAAGTTGCCGTGTGTTGGGCGGTGGGTTACGCTTCCGCAGCGGAGATTGACCAAATCGGCATCCTGCCTGCGACCTACCTTGCGGCAACCCGCGCTTTGTCCGAGTTGACGGTAGAAGCAGAGCACATCCTGATCGATTACATTACGCTTCCGGATATCGCGACGCCGCAGACGCCTCTGGTGAAGGGGGATGCGCGGTCGCTTTCGATTGCGGCGGCGTCGGTGCTGGCGAAGACCGAGCGGGACGCGATCCTGGTCTCGCTGGATCTGGATTACCCCGGGTATCACCTGGCAAGCAATAAGGGTTATGGTACAGTGGAACACCGCGCCGCGATTGAGCATCTCGGCCCCTGTGCCATCCACCGGTACACCTTCGCGCCGATTGCAGAGAAGGGGGAAGAGGTGAAGGAAGAGGAAGAGTAGGGAATAGGTATTGGGGGTAAGGTATTAGGAATCAGGTATTAGGAATTAGGTATTAGGTATTAGGTAAGTTAGATATCAGGGTTGGTCATAAAGGGCGGATTGCTAAACCTGACAACGTTAATTTGTCATTGCGACGAAGCAATCTTCAACTCACTTATGATGTGGCTTTCTCTAACCTGGATTAATGTGTTGTAAAAACAAAAAAGAAGATTGCCACGTCGGCCTTCGGCCTCCTCGCAATGACAAACTAAGATCCTGATTACGTCCCCCAGTCACGCAAATACAGGAAGTCATACCCGATCGTGCGTTGGGACAGTTTCGCTATCGGCGGCATGACGCGTTTGAAGTGATTACGCTGCATCCGGCTCATCACCTGTTCTACAAATTCCGGCGCATATCCCTCCGCCACACAATCTTCCGGCCTGTAGCGCTGGTCCACCAGCAGGTACAGCAGGCGGTCCACTTCGGCATAGGTGAATCCCAACTCGCCTTCGTCGGTCTGCCCAGCCCAAAGATCGGCCGAAGGCGCTTTATCGATAACGACCTGCGGCACGCCCAAGGCACTCGCCAACTGGCGCACCTGGGTTTTATACAGATCTCCGATAGGCTGGAGCGCCGCGGCGGAATCACCGTAGACGGTGGAATAACCCAGCAGGATCTCGGTCTTATTGCTGGTGCCCATCACTAATCCGTTGAAGGCATTGGATTGGTCGTAAAGGACGATCATCCGCATCCGCGCCATGATGTTGCCGGCCCGCATCCGGTTCATATCCTCATAGCGGTTGATCAGCGGGTCAACCATGTCGGTGATCTCGACCGTTAACGACTGCACGCCCAGGTCATCGATCATGGTTTGGGCATCGGCCAGGGTGTCGGGTGAAGATGTTTTATAGGGCATCCGCACGGCCAGCACGTTCTCGGGGCCCAGCGCGCGGGCAGAAAGGTAGAGACTCAGGGCGGAATCGATCCCCCCGGAAAGCCCCATAATGGTTTTGTTGAAACCGACCCGGTTGAGTTCGGTCCGGATGAAACCGGTGATGATCTTTTCGGCCAGTTCGGTGTTGATGGTGAGGTCAGTCTGCATGGTTTCCCAGAATTCTTTCCAATTCACTTTGAACGAGGTTGGTGCGCTCATCCCGCAGGAGCGGGAGCCGGGCACGGGTGCGATGGAGTTCGTTGAGGTCGATCTCCGCAACGGTCAATGATTCCGTAAAGTCGGGTGCCCTCACAACCAGGTCGCCGTTCGGGTCGAAAATGGTGGAGCCACCCCAGAAATTCAATCCATCCTCATAACCGACCCGGTTGGCGTGGGCGACAAAGTTGGTGAATAACCCGGCGTAAGCCCGGTTGGTATGCTCCACCCAGGTGGAACTGCTCAGGCGTGGGTCTTGCGTCAGACCCCGGCCCGGGGAAGCAGAGTGGAACAGGAGGATATCTGCGCCGTCCTGCCAGAGCAAATAAGGCATGGAAGCGTGCCAGAAATCCTCGCAAATCAACATGCCCATCCGCCCAAAGCGCGTGTCGAACGCCTGTACCGAATCACCCCAGGCGAAAAAGCGTCCTTCATCAAACATGCCGTAGGTTGGGAGATAAACCTTGTTGTGGATATGGACGATCTTTCCTTCAGCCAGGTAGGCCGCGGCGATATAGAATCGGTGACGGCGGTCTTCATGCACGAAGCCGACCATCAGGTCGATCCCCCGGCTGGCATCCAGCAGTTCATTGAACACCGGGTCATTATGGTCGGGACGGATGGCCGTGTTGATTGCCAGATCCTGCAGGACGTACCCGGTCAACGAAAGCTCAGGGAAAACCAACAGGTCAGCACCTTTTGCTTTCGCATCGTCGATCAATTGAAGGTGCGTATCCAGGTTGGCTTTCACCTCACCGAGTTTTGTATTGAATTGCGCCAGTGCAATGTTAATTTTCATAAATAGGTCGTCTGACTCTCCAATCGTTTTTCTTATTTTACTTGGTTTTAGGGCACCCCTGTTAAGCTCGGGAATTGGATGGAAGAGAAAGGGTATAATTGAGTATCCGTTCCCTCAACCCAAGGATGTCAGCTAATTCCGATGATGACATTGAGTGATTGTCAGGAAAATTCCCAATATGCAAACCCAGCCTGGTCAATCATGGATGCCGATTGGCGGGACTATACTCAGCTCAACCAGTTGGAAAAGACCTGCTTCCGACAGGAGGATCTCTGGCCGTTTTGGGACCTGATCGGCGTGCTGACCCTGCCGGGGATGGTGCGTTTAAAGGCCGTTCTGGATGGCAAACTGGTGGGTTTCATTGGCGGGGAACGCGAAGCGGGGAAGCATCTCGGGTGGGTGACGACGCTCGCAGTGATGCCGGCTTACCGTCGCCGCGGGATCGCACTGGCCCTCTTGGAACGCGGTGAAACAGCCCTATCCATGCCTAGGGTCCGACTGAGCGTGCGCGCTTCCAATGAGGCTGCCATCCGATTATATGAGTTGAATGGTTATAGCCAGGTGGACAGCTGGAACAATTACTACTACGGGCGGCGAAGATGCCCTGGTGTTTGAGAAAAAGCGTTGACTTTGACCCTGACTCGGTTTATACTGAATCAACTTATTTATGGCAACGAATAAATAAAGGTTTAGATGAAAAGACCCACATTTAGCAAAAAATCCCTGGAGCACGCCGCTGAAGCCCGCGCGTGCTCTTTTTTATATCTCTTCCGCTAGAAAGGAAAAGTGCGCCATGGACTATGGATTGATCGGCAAAATTGAGAAAGCCAAACGGTATGCAGAGGAACGAGATCGGATCACATTTAAGCAGTTCACAGTCACCTTTGAAGGTGAGAACAACGATCACACGGTGACCTATGACAACGGTGCGTGGCATTGCAATTGTGATTTCTTTCAGTCTCGCGGTCGATGCAGCCATACCATGGCGTTGGAAACGATCCTCGAAGATATGGTGGATTTCACCAACGGTGATTGAACTCAGTTTTCCAGATCATTTAAATAAGTAATGCAGCAGGCCGTGGCATGCCACGGCCTGATTATTTATTCGTTATTTTTGTTTGACTAAACGGCGGGGGCTACCAGCCGGGAGGCGCTTTCCTGGGACGGATGATTCGGTAGCCGTCGTCAAGCCGGTCAATTTCAGCGACTTCCTGAGGGGTCAGTGAGAAGTCAAAGATTTCTATGTTTTCACGAATATGTTGGGGATTTTCCGATCGTGGGATCGGGATCAATCCATGCTCGATATGCCAGCGCAGCATGATCTGCACGGGGCTTTTATCATATTTCTTCGAAAGCGTTTGTAAAACCGGCGCATCAACACGCTGGGCACGTGCGATCGGGCAGTAACTTTCGACCTGGATATTATTTTCCTGACAGAAATCAACCAATGCTTTTTGATATAGGAAGGGGTGGATTTCCACCTGCAGCACCTCAGGCACGACTCCGCTGTCATCAATGGTTCGCTGGAGCAGATCAATCGTGTAATTGCTCACACCAATAGCTCGGACTTTACCCGCCTCTTGTAAGTCGATCAATGTTCGCCAGGTTTCAAGCGATTTCGAGAAGTCATCGAGTAAGGGCCAATGGATCAGCAGCAGGTCCACGTAATCCGTTCGCAGTTTTACCAGAACTCTCTTCCAGGGACTTAACCGTTGAAGAGGTCCCCTGGTATTCATCAGCAATTTTTGTGGTGATGAAGATATTACTTCGGGGTACACCACTCTCTACCACAGCTTGACCGATCACCTCTTCATTGTGGTAGCTTTGTGCGGTATCGATCAGCCGGTAACCGTCCGCCAGGGCGGTCCTGATCGCTTCGACTCCTGAATTTCCGCGCAGAACATTGGTGCCGAAGCCGGTCACGGGTATTTCAACGTTATTGATAAGAGTTCGGGTCGATTGTGAATTCATTGAAGATTTGTTTCTACCATTCCGGAGCCCAGGGTGGGTTGCCCGTACGGCCGTTGCAGTCCAGAGAATCCAATGCACGCATATCGTCATCGTCCAGGGCAAAGAAGACATCCGTATTTTCAGCAATCCGTTCCTTATGCACCGATTTGGGGATGATGACGATGTCGTGGTGCAGCAGCCAGGCCAGCATGACCTGGGCAGTGGTTTTGTCGTGTTTCATTGCAACTTCGGCAAGGACTTCGTTATCCAGGAATTTAGCGCGGGCCAATGGGCTGTAAGCTTCCAGTTGAATACCTTTTTCACGGCAGAACTCCAGCAGTTCTTCTTGGTACAGGAAGGGATGGAATTCCACCTGGTTGACCGCGGGCACAACGTCTGTTTGAGCAAGCAAGTCTTTCATGATTTTGATGGTGAAATTGCTCACCCCAATGCTCCGGGTCAGCCCGGCTTGCTGGGTTTCGATCAGAGCCTGCCAGGTATCGATGGAGCGCTGAAAGTCTTCGACATCAGGCCAATGGATCAGGATCAGGTCAAGGTAGTCGGTTTCGAGGTCAGTCAGGCTTTTCTCGACCGAACGCTTGGTGTTTTCATAACCCTGGTTTTCATTCCAGATCTTGGTGGTCAGGAAAAAGAACTCGCGATCTCGGCCGGAGGCTTTCCAGCCCTTTGCGACTTGTTGTTCATTTTGATAAGCCTGGGCGGTATCGATCAGGTCATAGCCGATCGAGAGGGCATATTCGACCGCTTCGGTACAATCGTTCCCCTTGGACTGGAATGTGCCCAGACCGAAATAAGGCATTTCAATTCCATTATTCAATTTAACTTTCGAGTGGATATTCTTCGCCATGTTGCTCCTTAAATTTGAGAAATTCGTTTGCCTATTTATTTTACCCGTCATCAATTGATAACCAAAAATTGTTCATTTTGGAAAAACATAAAATAGGTATACTTTAATCCACGCATGGCTCACGAGAAGTTTCCCTTAGGTTTGCTCTTATTGATCGTCGCTGCATTCACACTCAGCGGCTGTTTGCGTCCGGCGTCTTTACCGACTGTTGATCTGAGCCGGTTCACACCGCAAGCCGGCACACCATCGAGCACGGACGGGCAGTTACCCGCCGTTACGGCAACGCCAAAGCTCGATTTAGCCACACAGAATGTGCTGCGAATCTATCCCCTTTGGGTGGGCAGCACCTGGGTCTATGAGTATCTCGGTTATACCCGGGACGCCGAGGTGCTCTGGCGGGTTACCGAGACCGTGGTTGATTCCCAGATCGTTGATGGCCATTACGTTGCCAGAGTCGAACGGACCGTGGAACTTGAGGAAGGACATCCCGAAGATAATTTCCCCTACATGCCAGGTGAGGGAACCTATTATTACCTGATCGACGGTACGGAAATTTATCAATTCAAGGACCAGGTCGGAACGGACCTGACAAATGCCTGGCTGGATCTGGTGATCCCATTCCCGGGTGATGATGTCTGGTACCCTGACCCAGCTGCGAGGGCCGAATCGGACCCACCGCAATTTGGATATCGCTTTGCCTCCGCACCCTACGACCAGGGCTTACCGGAGGACGGCACAGTCCATATTTGTTACAATGTGGCGACCCGGATCGAGGCGGGTAAAAATGAGGGCACTTTCTGCGAAGGTGTGGGGTATGTTTATCAGGAAGCAACAGTCTGGAACACGGGGATTGGTTTCATGTCAGAACTGGTCGGGTTTTCTCTACAATGATTTTTTGGCAGAAGATCAAGCGGTGGCTGGCTTTCAACCTGCGTTATTTTGGTAAACCAGCCTGGGATACCGGCGTTTCTCCCCCCGAGTTGATTGCAGTTCTCGATAGCCTGCAGCCGGGTCGCGCTTTGGATGTGGGCTGTGGGACCGGGACGAATTTGCTGACGATGGTTGAAAAGGGCTGGGATGTGACCGGGCTGGACTTCGTCTGGCTGTCCGTCTTGAAGGCGCGCCGTAAAATCCATCAGGCGGGGTACGAGGCCCGTGTCCTGAATCGCGATGTCACCGGCAGCCTGGCTCTGGATGAACCCTTTGATTTCGTTCTGGACATTGGCTGTTTTCACGCACTTATTCCTGAAGACCGGCGGCAATACCGTGAAAATCTGGACTGCTGGTTGAAACCGGGCGGGACATATCTGATTTACGCGCATAACAAACGTTCACCTGAATCCTCACGCGGAATCAAGGAAGCGGATATCACTGACTTCCAAAGTTTCCTCGATCTGGTCTGGCGGTCAGACGGTGAGGAAGCGTGCCCAGATGGCGGAGGCGGTTTCCCGGCACTCTGGGCCAGGTTTCAAAAGCCCAATTAAACCGAATTATTACTAAACTATTACAGTATCAGAATAGTTTGATAACGTTCAATTGGTCAAATTCCTTGATTTCTTCCCCTTGGTAAAACCCCAAATACCGATCTGAATCAAAATTTAATGAGAACGGGTCATAATAACATCCTGAAAAAGCCGAAACCCGTTCCGCTGCCCCCTGCTCAGGTATTGGGATCGCCCTGGTCGATAGGCCAGGTAAGAATTGCAACTCCTGACCGATTGCGCCAGGGCCCAAAAAGTGGATAATAGCATCACGGTTGGACGGAACACATTAGTCCTGCCGATGGAAAAGAAGTGGAACGAATTTGGCGCATGAATTTGGGAAAACAGAAAGACAATAAATGGAAGAAAGCCTTGTTCGGTGCAGCCATAGGAACCATTGTTAGTGCTGCACTTGCGCTCTCTCTGTACATTTTGAGCGGGCAAGCCCTCTACCTGGCAATCATCGGGCTGGGTGCGGGGATCGGATTTTCCATCGGCGGTGGATTGGACAAACCTACGAGTTCCTTTTAACCTCCTCAGTAAAGTTTTGACCAAGCTTTACCTATAAAAACATCATTTTCTCCTCTGACATAACCGGAAGCTGATTGACTTCCGGTTTTGTCTTTAATCCCCTGTATCCAGGGGTGGAGCATCCTCCTTTTATCGTATAAAATAGAAAGCACATTAGTATCCTTTCAGGAATTGTTCATGTCCCGAACCAAATGGCTTATCTTTTTCAGCATGCTATTGATCGCACTTGTCTTCAGCGCGGCCACATCAGCCAACGCAGCACCGGGGGCAGGCGTCACCGCGCAACCCGGATGGGGCGCAGTCGGTTTTGGAGCGGGATATATGCGGTTCGACCATCTCTCGGTTACGGATGGTCTCTCCGAAGATACGGTCCAGGCCATTTTGCAAGACCAGCAGGGATTCCTGTGGTTCGGCACGAAGGAAGGCCTGAACCTTTATAACGGTTATGATTTCACTGTTTTCCAGGCCGACCCCGATGACCCCGATTTCAATCTCGGATGCCAATATCACGGCTGCGGTCGAAGGCCCCAACGGTGATTTGTGGCTGGGGACCTATTACGGCGGGTTGAACCATTTCGATCGTCAGACAGAGGTCTTTGAGCACTACCTCCCGGACCCCAACAACCCACGAGCGCTGCCTACTGAACGAGTCAATACTTTGTTGATGACCGCAGCAGGAAAACTTTGGGTGGGCACCCGGGCTGGGTTGAGCATGATGGATCCAGTGGAAGGGGATTTTCTGACCTACACTAACGACCCCGCTGACCCTGCTTCGCTCAGTAACAATGAGGTTCTGTCCTTATACGAAGATGAAGATGGGTTTATTTGGGTTGGCACGCAAGATGGATTGAACCTGTTTGACCCGGCTCAGGGTACATTCACACCTTTGTTGGAAGGCATGCTCGCCGGCGCGTCTCAGGTGAATGCCATCATCGGGGATGGTTACAACGGTTTGTGGGTGGGGACTTCAGATGGCTTGTTCCACTTTGATCGACACAGCCTGACCTATAAGGTGTACACCCATGAAGGGACGGACCCACTCTCACTCAGTAGTAACGAGATCACCGCACTATATTTGGATCGTTCGAACGCCCTGTGGGTGGGGTTCGCTGACAGCGGGCTGAACCTGGTTACCGAGTTCTCCCCGGAGGCTTTCCGGGTGATTGTTTACACACACCAGGATTATGATGTCAACAGCCTTAGCAATGATGGAATTGACGTTATCTTCGAGGATGACGGTGGCATCATGTGGTTCGGCACGCTGGGCGGGGGGGTCAATAAAGCCAATCCGGAAACCCGCGCCTTTGGTTTTTACCAGCATAAACCCGGGAATTTAAATTCTCCTTCTTCCGATAACATTACCGCTATGGCTTTTGATGAATCACGCCGGAGCCTGTGGATCGGGACAGCCGATTCCGGTCTGGATCGGATGGATCTTGCAACCGGGAAATTCACTCACTATGACGCCCGTTCGACTTCTCCCAACAGCCTGAACAGCAATCGGGTGTTCCTGCTTCACATCGGCCCACGCGGTCAGCTCTATGTCAGCGCAGCTGGGGGATCGGTGCAGGTGTATGACCCGGCCATTTCAGGGTTCTCAAATGTATTACCCATCTCCGGTGATTTTCCCGGTGATGCCGAAACCACGGCTATGACCCATGACCAGAATGGCATGCTCTGGCTCAGCCAGGCTTCAGGGGAGCTGATCATGGTTGATCCGGCCAGCGATAAGGTCGTACGTTACCAACTGGAAACCAGTGAACCGCCTTATCTCAAGGATGATATGATCCTGGCAATCCATGCCGATGATGACGGAATCATTTGGCTGGGGACTGAATCCCAGGGGCTGATCAGATTCGACCCCGGTGAGAATACCTTCGTCGTCTACAGCGAAAATGGAACAAACACCGGACCAAGCCATAACAGTATCACCAACATCTATGAGGACGAAGACCAGGTACTTTGGTTGGGCACCGCCGGCGGCGGATTGAATCGTTTCGACCAGAAAAGTGGTCGATTTACCCATTACACCATCGAAAACGGGTTGCCTTCCAACCGGGTCTTTGGGATTGAAAAAGACGCGTATGGCTATTTATGGCTGAGTACCGGCAACGGACTCGCCAGACTTTATCCCATATCAGGTCTGATCCGGACGTATGACACCCGTGATGGCTTGCAGAGCAGCACCTTCAACCCGAATGCTTTTGCTGAAGGAGATGACGGTGCACTATTCTTCGGCGGGACCAATGGCTTTAACGCTTTCTATCCCGGTGAGATCAGCGGAAATGACCATATCCCCCCGGTCGTGATCACGTCCGTTTCGTTGTTCAATCAGGTTCTAGAAACGAACATCAGCGATTGTTCCGCCACGCTTTCTTTGACCCATGACCAGAACTTCCTCTCCTTTGAATTTGCCGCCCTGGATTACACTGCCCCGGACCGCAATCAGTATTCGTATATTCTGGAAGGTTTGAATGAGGATTTTGTCAATGCCGGTACGCGCCGTTATGCGGATTATCCCAACCTGAATTGGGGAAAATATACCTTCAGGCTGCTGGCCTCCAATAATGATGCGGTCTGGAATACCAACGGCGCCTGCTTGAACATCGTGATTCAGCCGCCCTTCTGGGCGACCTGGTGGTTCATCGGGCTGGTGGGGTTATTCCTGGCAGCCAGTGTGGTGATTGGTTACCGCTGGCGCACCCGGCAGATCGAGCAGCAGCGCCAGCAGCTTGCCGTGCAGGTCTTCGAACGCACCCAGGAAATTGAACGCCGGCGCCAGATGGCATCCGGTTTGAGCGAAGTGATCCGGTTGTTGAACACCAATCAGCCGCTTGAAATGAGTCTGGAATTTATTGGTAAACAAGCCGTCGGGTTAACCTCAGCCAGCAAGGCAGCCATCTTTGAACGACAGGATGACCTCGTGGTCGTTAAAGCCTGTTATCCTAAGGGTGAAACGCATTCCATCGACCTGACGGACCCGGAGTCCTCCAGCGCGAAGTCCCTGCTGCAAAGCACCTTCCTCAACCGACTGCTGATCTATTCCCGGGTTGACCCACAGACGATGCGGTCAGATACGCGTTGGGAATTGGTCGGCGGGGATTATCGCACGGTGATCTGCACGCCGTTACTGGTTGATGACGCGGTTTACGGCGGGCTGGTCCTTTATTACGGTGAGGAACGCACCTTCACTCCGGACGAAATAAACCTGGCGCACACCCTGGCGAACCAAGCTTCCCTGGCGATTTCCAATGAGCGGTTGAAAGGCCGGGCGGAGGAAGCTGCGGTTACTGCAGAAAGGAACCGCCTGGCGCGAGACCTGCACGACGCGGTCACCCAGAACTCTGTTCTCCACCAGCCTGATTGCGGAAGTGCTGCCCAAGATTTGGGATAAGAACCCGGAACAGGCCCAGAAACGGCTGGCTGAACTCCGTCAGCTGACCCGCGGCGCGCTGGGCGAGATGCGGACCCTCCTGATGGAATTGCGGCCATCCGCCTTCCGGGATGCCGACCCGGGTGAACTTTTCAAACACCTCACGGATGCCTTCAGCGGACGGACGGGCGTACCGGTGAGATTCGAAGTGAACAATATTGCTAACTGTGAACTGCCGGTCGAAGCGAAGAATGTGTTTTACCGGATTGCGCAGGAGGGCCTGAATAATGTGTTCAAACATGCGGATGCCACCCAGGTCTGGTTCCGTTTTGGCTGCTATGATAATGAAGTGGTCTTGACCATCAGCGATGACGGGCAGGGATTCGCTCGGGAGGACGTCCCGGCAGGGCACCTTGGTCTGGGAATCATGGCGGAACGGGCTGAATCAATCGGTGCTGATTTGACTCTGGTAAGCCAGCCTAATGAAGGCACAACCTTGCGTCTGGTGTGGCAATTCGACGAGAATCAGTTAAAATAGACGGATACGGGCAAGTTGGATGTGAAAGGACAGACAGATGAGCAGTGACCGACCGATACGCGTTATGGTTGTCGATGACCACAAAGTGGTTCGCAGCGGCCTGAGCGCGTTCCTGATGGCCTATGACGACCTTGAGTTGGTGGCTGAAGCTGACAGCGGTGAAAAAGCGCTTTCATTGTGCAACAGCAGCAAGCCGGATGTGGTCTTGATGGACCTCGTGATGCCCAAGATGAATGGGGCTGAGACCACTGAAGCGATCCTGAAACATTGCCCTGATATGAAGATCATCGCGCTGACCAGCTTCAAAGAGCAGGAACTGGTGGAAGGTGCACTGCAAGCCGGTGCGATCGGGTATTTGCTGAAAGATGTGGATGCAGATGACCTGGCAAATGCCATCCGGCAGGCGTATGCCGGTAAGCCAACCCTGGCACCCGAGGCAGCCCAGATCCTGATCCAGGCTTCACGACAGCCCTATAAGCCTGGGATTGACCTGACTGATCGTGAGCACGAGGTACTGGCGCTGTTGGTGGATGGGTTGACCAATCCTGAGATCGCGGAAAAGCTGGTGGTGAGCAAATCCACAGTCAAATTCCATGTGAGCAGTATCCTTAACAAACTGCAGGTCTCCAGCCGGACAGAAGCGGTTGCCAAGGCTTTGCAGGAAAAATTATTAAAAATTAATCCAATACATTAAAGTCACACGACGATAACAAATCTGATGTTCAAAATTCGGATTTATGGTTTGTTTTCTGCGTTTAAGAGACTCCGGATAACCATCCGGTACAATTAAAAGTCAAAATTTAGAGAAATGATGAACCAGACTCAAAAATTACTCGAAATCTATCGCCAAAACCCTTGCCGAGCGCTGCCAAACGCCTTTTGGAAGACGGCAGGGTTAGGGGATGCGCTGCGAGTGGAAAGCCATCGAGGGTCGGATGGTGAGCTGACAGCGCTCGCTGTTTGGCATGAGGTCCGGTTGATGGCCTTTTGGTGCGCCACGCTGGCGGACAATCCCCTTTCAGACCTGGAAGTCGCTGACGTCCAATTCGCCCTGGTCCATCAGGATGCATTGCCTGTTTTTGAAGAACGGTCGTTTTTGAGTAAAGAGCCATATTTTCGCCTCATCCACAAAGGTGATGCACCGGTCTATGCTTGTCCGCCGGGATATGAATTCGTGGATGCGGCACCTGAGCAGGAAATTGACGCGATTGTCACGTTGATTCGCTCCTGTTATCGGAACATCAGCGTTGACGAAGGCATTGTCCGATCGTGGATGGCCCACCCGACCTATGCCCCGGACCTATGGGTCTGGGTCAGGGAAGTCGACACCGGTTTGCCGGTCGGCCTGGGGATCGCGGAATTGGACGAATCTGTCCCGGAGGCATCCCTGGAGTGGGTCCAGGTCCTGCCTAAGAAACAGCGTCAGGGTCTGGGGAAGGCGATCACGTCCGAGTTGCTGCGGCGGGTGTCCGGGAAAGTCGCATTCACCACCGTCTCCGGCCAGGTCAATGATCGTAACCGGCCTGCATACCTGTATCGACGCTGCGGTTTCGGCGGCGATGATATCTGGTGGTTCTTAAATAACGAAACAAAAAATGAAACATAACCTGAAGCGCCTCAATCTCACCAAAATTAGAGCGTTTTATGTCAAAGAAGAATAAATCGGAAGAAAAAAAATCGAAGCAGGACGAAAAGGAAAAAAGTCGCAGGCGTAAACAAACCTGGATGGTTGTGCGCCGTTGGATTAAGCGCGCCGGTTTGGCTTTGCTCGCATTGCTGTTTATCCTCCTGTCACTCTATTGGTTTCCCGCGGAACTTCATTACAAGGTGACCGAAACCTATACCTTTAACTCGGATGAAGCGGTGGTGGTGAAACTGGTAACATTGCTGCCAACCTCAGGTGCGTATCAAACCGTCACGGACCCGAAGGTCAACTGGCCGGGCGCCGGGGGAATGCAGACCGACGGCCGCTTAAATGTGGTGCGGCTTACCTCGGAAATTGGAGCGGGTGAGACGATCATCGCCGAGATTTCTTATCGAGTCAATCTATTTCAGGGGTCCGCTGCCTGGATTGGAGAGCCGGTCCTCTCAAACGATCTGCGACCTTCGGATGCGATCCAATCGGATGCCCCCGAACTGGCTGCCCAGGCGGCATTACTGAATGACGATCAAAATGATCAGGATACCGTACGAACTATTTTCGCCTGGACTCGTCAATTCCTAAGCCTGGCTCCGACAGAGGAGCGTGATCAGGATGCCTTGAGCACGCTGACCAACCGCACCGCCGGCAGCCAGGGCTATGCCAATCTGTTCACTGCGCTCTGCCGTGCAGCTGAAATCCCCGCCAGGACGGTCACAGGGCGGGTGATCCCGGAATTGTTTCCTCTGATCCCCATCACGCGAACGACCGATACGCCAATTTCGTTCCAGGCCTGGAACGAAGTGTTTGCTCAGGATTACTGGAAAATGACGGATGTATTCCATGCCAATTCATTTATTCAACATAAACTTCTGGGTTGGACTGACGGGCGGCATCTGGTTTTCGATGACATCACCAAAGTGGATGCGGTCTATCAATCGCTGGTAGCCGAAGCGCAAACACAGGACGGGTGGCAGGCTTCCGGGACGACGCCATTGATGTTCGTTGCATGGTCGGAGTCTAATCCGGACTCTCTGACGGTTACGCCCAGCTTCACTGTCCAAAAGATCTGGGACGGCCGGTGGATGATGGTGATCGCCCTTCTGGTGATTCTCTTCATCATCGTCTGGTTGATCCGGGCGGAGCAATATGGGAGCAAGTCGAAATCGGGACGCGGTGGTCGTGAATAATAGGGCATTTTATTTGCTGCTGATATTGGCAGGTTTCGTCCTCACCGGCTGCTCGGGAACGGTGACTGAAACCGAAGCTATTAAAACGAGCGAAGATTATCAAATCCTGGTCACAGGGGTGAGCGTGGCACAGAGTGATAAGATTGAGTTGACAGGCACAACATCACTGCCGGATGGGAACTGCGTTTACACCAAGCTATCCCATAACGGGACTGATGTGGACTGGTGGCCGGTCGGGAAGTGTTTCCCCATCAGCGGACCGGATTGGCGTTTTTCAATCCCCCTCGGCGTAGAGGGCGCACCGGAAAAGCTGGAGCACCAGGCGGATTACGTTATCAAGGTTTGGTGGCCGGGCGCACCGGGGTTGACCAAAGCCGAATTCTCATTTGACACGGGAGCACCACCGGCACCTTGAAAACGATATCGAAGGAATAATTTAATATGATCAGTTTTTTTGAAACGTATGACGAAATATTGGATGACCTGCTGGATCGGATGGATGGCGTGTTCTCAGATCTACCGGTCGATGCCCTGGATTGGACCCCGGACCCGGCCATGAATTCGATGACTGTGTTGGTCGTACATACACTGGCCACGCTTGATTACTGGATCGGGCATATGTTGGGCGGGAAGCCCAGCAATCGGGACCGATCGGCGGAGTTTGAAGTACACGGCTATTCCAAGGCACAACTGCACGACCTGCTGAAACAAGCCCGGGAAACGGTCAACCAGGTTTTGGATAAACTCACGCTTGAGGAGCTGGACAACAAAGCTTATTCCGCCGTCCATAAGGATTACTTCACCGGGAATTTTTCACTGGCGCACGCCCTCGAGCATACGGCATTGCACGTCGGCCATATGGAGGTCACGCGTGAGCTTTGGGAGAAATTCGATTGGGACCGGAAAGGATAAACCCGAATGAGCAAGGCATCCGGCGGGTGAACATCTGATGGCGAATAAGCGCTTATTGGATCGGGATAACCAACCCGAGCTGGAAGATATCCGCAAATGGATCGGCAGGGAAGTCCTGCCGGTTTGGGATGACGTCGCAGCGTATCTGGCGGAAGCGTTCGAGGCTTTCGAGCCGGAGTTGATCTTCTACAGCCAGCAGCACGGCTGGGCCATACGTTACCGCCAGGAAGCCCAGCAATTGATTGCGCTCTTCCCGGAACGCGGGTCATTTTCAGCCCTGGTCATGCTCTCACCGGAGGAAGATGAGCAGGTGCTCGAAAAGATCAACTACTTCAATAACAAATTCCGGGAGGAATTGAACTCTCCTTCACCGCTGCCGCAGGGTCGTTGGCTCTGGGTACGGATCGAGGACCATACCGATTTTGTCGGGCTGCAGCTCCTTCTGGATGCGAAGAAAGCGTGATCGGTGCCCTGAATCAGGTTGACAAAACCGGCAGGCTATTCTAATCTTAATAAACCTCAGTTAATTCTTAGCAGCATCCCTTTTTCACAGCCGCCAAACTATATGCCTGATCCGGCGGTATTGACGACTTCATAGGAGAGAACGACCTCATGATCTCAGAGACTCAAATCATCCTCAGGATTTTGTTGGGGGCAGCCCTGGGCGCGGTGATCGGTTACGAACGTGAACGCGATAACCAGCCCGCTGGTCTGCGTACCCACATGATCCTGGTGATCGGTGCGACCCTGGCGATGGTGCTCTCCGTCAACCTGGGGTACCTCTTTGCCCGGCCAGGCACACCGGCGGACCCGGCGCGGCTCGCCGCACAGGTGATATCCGGTATCGGCTTTTTAGGGGCCGGCGCGATCCTGCGCTATGGGTTCAACGTGAAGGGGCTGACCACAGCGACCTCGCTTTGGACGATGGCGATCGTTGGGATGGCTGTAGGCGCAGGGTATTATCTGATCGGTGTCGTGACCACCGCTCTGATGCTGGTCGTGTTGGGATTGCTGAATGTCATTGAGAACCGCTTCGTCCGCACATCGGTGTCGGTCTATATCACCATCCAGGCGGATTATCACAAAGGCCTGGTGAAAGAAGTCCGCACGCTGGTCAGTGAGTTCACGGATGAGGTGGGAAGTTTCACCATTCAGAAGAACGTCAAAGCCAAGCGCCTGCGAATCCAGATCGTGGGTCGGATTTCCAGAGACCAGTCAGTGGAGGCATTTTTGGACACGCTCTCGGATATCGACGGTGTCCGGAGTTTGAAGGTCGAGTAAAGCGTTATTGTTTTACGGATTATGGCCCTGCAGATGAACCTGCAGGGTTATTTTTATTTGTTTGATGGATCGCTTCCAGCCGGTCTTTATTTTCATACGGGAAGATGAACAATCGCCGGTCCTCTTCGGGAATCGGTTGACCATATTCCTTCTGCTTGCCATCGAAATCCACCAGGATACCTTGAAGTTTCTCGCAGACATAATCTTCACAACCCGCGCAGTTCTCCAATCCGTGTTCGATCACGCAGGGGCGGACGGCGCAGCCGCTGTCGAGGGTCGGGTTCCCGGCAGTAGTACAGCCGTCGCAGTGGATCTCCTCTGGGGGGATCCGGAAACCGAAATACTTTTCCCATCCGTCACTGATCCGTTGGGCGTTTTCGGGGTTGGCCTCAAGGTTGGGGGTATAGGCCAGGCAAAGGTCGCAGCGCATCCCGCAAAGACTCAGGTGTGGTTCCATTTGTTAGTCCTTTCCCTTACCATTCACCGGCGTATTCAACACTGTATGGTTTGGCATAAATTTCCGTGAGGGCATAGCGCAGCTCGATCAACTGGCGCAGATGCAGCAGGTCATGAGCCAGCCAGGAAGCCAGCATATCTCCGGCGGTCAGTTCACCCCAGGGCATCTCCACGGCCGCGTCCCAGTCGGGTTCGCCGAGGGTCTTCAGCCAATCAAGCGATTTCTCGCGTTCCGCCCGGAAAGAAGCCAGGGTTGAATCGAGTTCACGCTCGTTATAACGCTTTTCAGTGACCCAACCCTGCGGATCGATGCTGGGCCAGGGCTCTTCCGGCGTCTCCAGGATGTGCTCCAGGTGGCGGCGGAAATCGAGCACTTCCTCGTCCAGGAGATGGTTGAGCACTTCCAGCACTGACCAGCTTTCTTCATCAGGCTTCCAGCGGGCTTGTTCCAGGGTGAGGTCTTTAGCCAGGCTTTCGATCGCCTGAGCCTGGTTCCGCAAATGTGAGCATGCTGTTTGAATATCCATTTTCACTCCTTAATTAAGGCGGATAAGAACTCCCAGATCGCAACCATACCGTAGGTGTCCCGGCGGCAATAATCCAGCATAGCATTTCGCAGCGAAGCGTGGTCTTCCCGGCTGACGTCACCCTGCTGCAGCCAGTACCAGGTCAGCATGGCCTCCTGGCCGTCCTTGATCTGCAAATCACCGTAATCCAGCTCAGGGCAGAGCACGGGCAGGACCGCTTTTAGCGAAGCGCTCCCGCGGAAACCCGCGTCGACATAAGCGCCATCGCTGAAAGGTCGCATCAGGTCGAACAGCCGGGTGTTGATGCCCAACAATGGGTCTGCCTGTTCGGGACAATGACGCGCCAGATTTTCATTGCAGCCGCGTTCGAAGACCTGGTTCCAGACCACCACGGAGCCGGTCGGCCCCAGGTGCTGAAGCAGATGTTCAACCAGCAGCGGTTCAGGGTCGGTTTTGTCCGTGATCAGGCAGGCCTCATGTTGCGGTGAATCGTCGGGCGTGTTGATGATGTAAAGGGAATACTGAAAAACGATTTGTTCGTAAGGGTGATAACCCGGGAAGAGCGGGATGGCCGGGCCAAAGGTCTCATAATCCAGAAAGTAGAGTGGGAATTCGAGCGTTGAGAGAGCAGCCTGGATCGCGGGGCGGTCAATCAGGGGCTGGCGCGTCCGCACGGCCAGGGCGTGTTTTTCCTGTTTGACGTTGAGGTTGAAATCAACCGGGATGTCTTCAATCGCCATAATTCCCTGGTCGCGCAGTTCAAGTGCTTTCTTGCCGATACGCGGCAGGTCATAGATGGGGTGTTCCGGCAGCCTGGGATGGCAGAGTGCGGGGCAGGGGCAAGTTTCCGGTTTGGTGCAGGCGAAGCCCGGCAGAGGCGACGCCATCTGGGTCACCAGCCAGGCGTCTTCCCGCCATAGGCTGACGTCCTCCCGCCGCTTTTCCACTTTTTCGGAGAGGTCCTCAATGGTAAAAAAGGCTCGGAGATCGAGTTCACCTTCCAGCAGGTAATCCCGGTTGATGTGGACCAGATAAGCCCGACGGATGGGTAGAGAAGACTCCAGCAGCAGGACCTGGAAGGTCAGGTCATATTCGTGCTGCGTTTTGACCGAAGTGGAAGATTTGATCTCGTATAAATCGTAGACTTCCGCTTCAGAATCAAAAACAAGCGCGTCGGCTCGGATCTCGAACCGGTCATCCTCGAATGTGGGTTGCCAGAAAAACTGTCCCTGCGAGTAAGTTTGGGAGATGTATTCTTCCAGGAATTCGCGTGCCAGGGCTTCCACCCGCTGGCCCTGCTGGATCAGATGCTGTTCGTAGAGCGTGTGGGATGTTTCCTCCAGGGCGTCATGGGCTTTCGCCCAAAGATGCATGGGGGCATCTAAAAAGAGGAGGAAATCCGTCTTGCTCAACACGGCTTAACTTCGATTCCGATCAGGAAAGTGCTTTTCGATCAGGGCGGGGAGTTGGGATATATCTTCCAGTTCCCAGAAATGCGGCTGTGCGGTATCGAAATCATCAACCATCTCATGAGACCAGACGGTGTCCGCCGGGACATGGACAGCGTTGCCGCCCAGTTCCAGGACAGGGATCACATCGGAAGGCAGGGAATTGCCAATCATCAGGAAGGATGCAGGGTTCAGGTTATAGCGGTCGAGGATGGCCTGATAGGCAGGTGCGTCTTTCTTGCTGAGCACTTCCACGGCGATGAAATAAGGCGCCAGACCCGAGCGTTCGACCTTATCTGTTTGGTCCAGCAGGTCGCCTTTGGTGATCACCATCAGACGGTAATTAGCCGACAAGGCCTGCACTGTTTCAAGCACGTGCGGCAGCAGTTCGATTTCCGTTTCCAGCATCTCCCGTCCAAGCGCAAGGATCTCCCCGACGACGTCACCCTGAACCTGGCCATCCGAGATGGCGACCGCGGCTTCGAGCATCGAAAGTGTGAACGCCTTGACGCCGTAGCCATAAAGCGGCAGGTTACGCATCTCGATTTCATCCAGGATCTGGCCGCTTGTTTCCGGGTCTTGCCAGGGTGTAAGTAATGTTTTCAGGCGCGCCTGTGCATCCCGGTAATAAACTTCACCGTGCCAGAGCGTGTCATCAGCGTCGAAAGCGATCATATCAAGCGGCATTTATTTTCCTTAGCGTCCAGTGGTGTCATGTTGATTATAATGGATCGCGATCTTTTCTATTATCAGTGTTTGCGTCAAAAGAGCCAATTTAACTCGAAAAAAATCGGTTTAGCGTAAATTCTTTGGCCTGCGGATATGTTAAGATTCGTTAATATATCCGATTTCACCGAAAAGCCCCAGAGGCCCTTTGTGGTATCATTAATTGCTGAACGATGATTCACAAAGACCCAATCAACGAATTGTTGGAAGATTATGGTTACCTGCCGAAATGACCACAAGTGATTTCAGCAGGCATTCCATTTAAATTGAGGAATTGACCTTATGACAGAAATTGTTCGAGAAAAACCGGTGAAATTCAGCCTGCCGCGGCGTATCAAACGTCTGGGTGAACTGGCGTTCAACCTGTGGTGGGTTTGGCATCCCGAAGCGCAGCGTTTGTTCAAAGAAATTGACAGCCTGCTTTGGGAAGATACTTATCACAACCCGGTGGCATTCCTGCGGGATGTAGACCGCGCCCGGCTGAACGCCGTCACCGATGACCGCTATTTCCTGGATAAATACGACCGAGTCATGCGTGAATATGACCGCTACATGAATGAAAAAGACACCTGGTTCTCGCAGACCTACCCGGAATTGACCGATGACCTGGTGGCGTATTTTTCGTTCGAGTTCGGCTTGCATGAATCCCTGATGGTCTATGCCGGCGGCCTGGGGATCCTCTCCGGGGACCACCTAAAGGAATCCAGCGATCTGGGGATTCCGCTCGTGGGTGTCGGTTTTGTTTACACCTATGGCTATTTCTCACAGCGTATCAGTGAAGATGGCTGGCAGCAGGCCGAGAACGTCCCGATTGATTTCGATTCGCTGCCGCTCATCCGATTGAAGGATAAGAACGGCGCCCCGATCACAATCTCGATTGACCTGCCCGGGCGAAAGGTCTTTGCCAGAATCTATGAATTGAATGTCGGACGAGTTAAGCTTTATCTTCTGCACACCAATATCCCCGAGAATGGCCCCAACGACCGGCAGTTGACCGACCGGCTGTATATCAGCGATCTTGAACTGCGGATTTCTCAGGAGATCCTGCTGGGGATGGGCGGTGTGCGTGCCCTGCGTGCCCTGGGCTACGAACCCACTGCCTGGCATATGAATGAAGGCCATTCCGCATTCCTGACCCTGGAGCGTGCGCTCGAATACGTTGAGAAGGGCATGACCTTCGAGGACGCGGTTGAGGTGATCAAGAAGACCAACATCTTTACCACGCATACACCTGTCCCGGCCGGGAATGATGAGTTCCCGCTCTGGCTGATCGACAAATATTTCGTGCAGGTCTGGTCCGATTTGGGCCTGACCCGAGATGATTTCATTGACATCGCTGAAGTCCAACAGTCCTGGGGCGGTGACGCATTCAGTATGCCGGTGCTGGCACTCAAGCTTTCGGATTTTCGCAATGGCGTGTCCGAACTGCATGGCGAGGTCGCCCGGCAAATGTGGAACTTCCTCTGGCCTGACAAGACGCCGGATGAGGTCCCGATCATGGCGATCACCAACGGCGTGCACACCGAAACCTGGTTGGCACGGCGGATGGGGATCCTGTTCTCCCGTTACCTCGGTGCGGACTGGACCGACCACCTGGATGATCCGGCGCTCTGGGCTAAGATCGAGAATATTCCCGATGATGAACTCTGGCGGGTGCGACGGCACCTCAAACGAAAACTGGTCGCATTCACGATCAGCCGGGCGCGGCAGCAGTGGCAGACCGCTCAGATGCACCCCGTCCAGACCATTGCAAGCGGCGTCCTTTTGGACCCTTATGCCCTAACGATCGGTTTCGCCCGGCGTTTTGCAACCTATAAACGTGCAGACCTGATCCTGCATGATTATGACCGGCTGCTCAAGATCGTGACCGACGAACGACGGCCGGTGCAATTCATCTTCGCCGGTAAGGCACATCCCGCAGACGAACCCGGTAAGCAAATGATCCAACGGGTCTATCGCGCCGTGAAGGATGCCCGTTTCGGCGGAAGACTGGCTTTTCTGGAAGATTATGATATGAATATCGCCCGTTATCTGGTGCAGGGAGTGGACGTCTGGTTGAACACCCCCCGTAAGCCGCGGGAAGCCTCCGGCACGTCTGGGATGAAAGCGGCCCTCAACGGTGTGCTCAATTTCTCCATCCTGGATGGGTGGTGGCGCGAAGGTTACAACGGCCGCAATGGCTGGGCGATCGGCGAGAACACGCCCGATGGGGTCAGCCCGCAGGAGCAGGACGAACTGGACGCCAAGAGCCTTTATGACACTTTGGAAAACGAAATCGTCCCGTTATATTATGAACAGCGTTCGGCAGATGGCATGCCTTCGGATTGGCTCGCTCGGACCAAGGAAACCATCCGTACGCTGGCAGGCCAGTTCAGCACTCGCCGGATGCTGAAGGAATACATGAGCCGTATGTATGAACCCGCCATCCTGAATGGGATTGACGAGCGCAACAAGGGAGTGGATGAAGCATGACGGATATTTTACTTTCACCAACGGCCTGGCTGGTCGCCCTGGGAATTTTCGCTGCGCGGCTTGTCAATATTGCCATCGACACCTTGCGCTTCATGATCACGCTGCGGGGGAAAACCTGGCTCTCCTGGATCCTGGGGTTTCTTGAGAGTGTGATTTTCGTGATAATCATTGGGAGAGTGTTAACCGACTTACAAAACCCTTTGAACATCATCGGGTATGCGGCTGGTTTCGCCACCGGGAATGTGGTTGGGATGGCGATTGAGAAACGGCTGGCAATCGGTTATACGCATTTCAACATTATCAGCAAGGACCACAGCACCGAGATTGCCGATGCGCTGCGTGAGCAAGGCTATGGTGTGACCGAAATCCCGGCACGTGGACGTGAGAGCAGCTTTATGATGATTGACTGCTCCATACTGCGTAAACAAGCTGATGAAGTGGAAAAGTTGGTCTTGTCACTTGACCCAGGGGCTTTTATCACCACCGAGGAAGTGACCCCTCGCCGGAGCGGTATCTGGCGCTCGTAAGGTGAACTGAAGAGAAATAAAAAGGCTGCAATGGAAATTGCAGCCTTTTTTACGTTTTTGTCATTGCTAGCGAGCACCTGGAGGGTGCGACGAATCAATATTCTAGCCACAATGAAAACACTTCCTAAATGATAAGTAATGACCATCCGGCAATGCTGACTTTCCGCCTTCCCATGTTGTATACTAATACCATCCAAAACACCACAGGAGGCGCGATGTCCGGGAAAACTGATAAATTCTTCCTCGGTAAAACTTATGACCTGCAAGCCAGCAAGATGGGCGAAGAGCAGGTTTTTTACGATCCCGACGACCTGACCACCCATGCGGTGATCACCGGTATGACCGGCTCCGGCAAGACCGGTTTGGGCGTGATCATGCTTGGAAGAAGCCGCCCTGCAGGGCATCCCCGCCCTGGTGGTGGACCCCAAAGGCGATCTGACCAACCTGCTGCTGCACTTCCCGGACCTGCTGCCTTCGGATTTCCAACCCTGGGTCGACCAGGACGCGGCACGCCGCGACGGGGTGACGGTGGAAGAAGCTGCGGAAAAAGCGGCTTCCCTTTGGAAGAACGGGCTGGCTTCCTACGGTTTGAGCAAGCCTGACCTGGAAGCCTTAAGCGATTCGGTGGATTTCGCAGTCTACACCCCCGGCTCGGACGCCGGAATCCCGGTGAGCATTCTGGCCTCGCTCTCCGCACCGCCTATCCCCTGGGAAGGGAATAAAGAGATCCTGCGTGAGAGAATTTCCAGCACCGTCACCGCCATCCTTGGCCTGGTGGGCTTGAAGGATATCGATCCGGTACGCGCCAGGGAACATATTCTGTTGGCGAACATTTTCGAAGATGCCTGGAAAGCCGGCAAGGACCTGGACATGGCGACCCTGATCATGCATGTCCAATCCCCGCCCTTCGATAAGCTGGGCGTTTTCCCGCTGGATCAGTTCTATCCTGAAAAAGATCGCTTTGAACTGGCGATGCTGCTCAATAACTTCCTGGCCGCACCCGCGTTCCAGACCTGGATGGAAGGGCAGCCGCTGGATATTGAGAAATTCCTCTATGCGCCGGATGGCAAACCGCGTCACAGCATTTTTTACCTGGCGCATTTGAACGATGAGGAGCGGATGTTCTTCATCACCTTGCTCTACACAAGCATCGAGAGTTGGATGCGGACCCAGAAAGGTTCCAGCGGTTTGCGGGTTTTGACCTATTTTGATGAGATTGCCGGTTACCTCCCGCCGGTGGCGAACCCGCCCAGCAAGAACATTATTCTGCGCATGCTCAAGCAGGCGCGCGCCTTTGGCGTGGGGCTGATGCTTTCGACCCAGAACCCGGTTGACCTGGACTACAAAGCCCTTTCCAACGCAGGGACCTGGCTGGTCGGTAAGCTGCAAACCGATCAGGATAAGGAACGCCTGCTGGATGGGTTGGAAGGCGCCGCGCCGGGCATGGACCGCAAAGCGTTTGACAAGATGATCTCACTGCTGGATAAGCGGGTATTCCTGCTGCACAACGTGCATGAGGACGCACCGGTGGTGTTCCATACCCGTTGGGCGATGAACTACCTGCCCGGCCCGCTGACCCGCTCGCAGATCCCGGCGCTCAATGCCCTGGTTGGCGCGACAGAGGATGACGGCACTGGAAAGACCCAAGAGAAGGTTGCTTCAACTAAAAAAGCCGGGAGTGGATTGGGACAAGACGTCCCGCCTGCTCATTCAGGGTGATGCGCCGGAGTTCTACCTGCCGGTTGGTCGCGGCCCGGCGGAATCCTTGAAGGCTGAAGGGCGGACTTTGGCTGGTGAAACACCCCAGCCGAAAACGCTTTACCGCCCGGCGCTGTTCGGGCAGGCGCGGGTCGCCTTCCTTGATCGTAAATACAATCTGACCCGGGAAGAGGTCTTCACCATTCGGATTGACGAGATGAAACGCAAAGGCCTGGTTCACTGGGAGAATTTCGTCGCCGCGCCAATCGATTTGGATTCACTTTCAACCGCGCCAACGACTGGCGCCTTGTTTGACAGCCTGGATGACCTGGCAGGTGTGGATGGGGGTTATATCAAGGACCTCGAAACGGACTTCATCGATTGGATCTACCGTACCCAGGCTATGACCGTACGGGTCAATGAAGCGCTTGATGTGGTCGCCGGGCCGGATGTCTCCGAAGAAGACTTCAAGAAGATGTGCGTCGAAGCGGCCGAAGCCAAGAAGAACGACGAGGTTGACGACGTCCGGAAGAAATATGAAGACAAGCTGGATAAGCTCGAAGCCAAGCTCAAGAAAGAGCAGATGGAGTTCGAAGAGGATAAGCAGGAACTCGGTCACCGCCGTCTGGAAGAGGTCGGCAAGGGGATCGAGAACGCGATCGGCTTGTTCAGCGGCCGCCGCCGGAGCATCTCCACCTCGCTGACCAAGCGACGCATGACCAGCAAAGCCAAATCCGACCTGGAAGCCAGTGAGCAGGACGTCAAGAATGTCGAAGCTGAGATGAAATCAATGGAAGCCGATATGACGGAAGAACTCAAGGATGTCGGCGAACGCTGGGATGCCGCCGTGGACCAGGTGACGGAAGTCCCCGTTGCGCCCTATAAGAAAAACATCTTCATCGAAGCCTTCGGCTTGATCTGGTTGCCCGATTACGCGTTTGAAATGGACGGCGGCTGGATGACCGTCCCGGCTTTCGAATGGAAAACAGCATAATCCTTCACAATTTCAAGAATTAGGCTCTGCAAATCGTTCCAAAAATCCGCTGATCCCCCGGCGGAATTCTTCCGGCGCGCCCCACATCAAGGGATGCCCGCCTTTTTGGCTGATGAAAACTCGTCCATCCTGCAGTTGATCCAGCATTTCCAGAGCATACTGCGCCGGTCGGATCAGGGCCTGATCCTGCAGACTGGCGGTGATCATCACCGGACATTGGACTGCTGGCAGTGAGTCATCCAGCCAGCCCCCGACCTCTGGCAGCCAACGCCGTTAGCATTGCCGTATCTGCATATTTGAAATAGGGTGATTGATGTTTATACAACTTTAACGCCGCCGCGGGTATCATAAAAATGACTGAAATCAAAAAATAATCAAAAAAGGAGTAATGATGATCAAAAGACAATCTTCTGCAGTTTGGAAAGGTGATTTGAAGGAAGGTAAGGGGACCGTCACCGTTGGTGATGGCGCCTATACGGGGCAGTATTCCTTCACTTCCCGGTTTGAAGAAGGTCAGGGCACGAACCCTGAGGAACTGATCGCCGCCGCACATGCCGCCTGCTTCTCGATGGCGCTCAGCGCGGATTTGAGCAAGGCTGGTTATACGGTTGAAGAGGTCAAGACCGAAGCCGTGGTGACGATGGAGAAAGAGGACGGCGGTTTCAAAATCAAGAGCAGCAAATTGATCACCCACGCCCGGGTACCCGGGATCAGTATGGATGAATTTGCGAAGATCGCCTCAGGTGCGAAAGAGAATTGCCCGGTCTCAAAAGCGTTGGGTGCGATCGACCTGCAGCTTGAAGCACACCTATTAAAATAAGAAATAAAGAAATCATCGATAATGAAAAGCCGCCCATATGGGCGGCTTTTTAAGTTAGGTGATTTAAAGTCCTCCTGAGGGTTAGGAGAAGGCCAGATCAATTACGGAACCAATCGAAACACCTGTCCACTCGTCCCGCTGGGGCCGCTTTGGCCGGAGGTCAACAGGTAGACACGTCCATCCAGATCCTGACCGAAGCCAAGCAGGTATTGGTTCAACTGGCCGTCCGAGGTGTTGGTGAAAGATAATGGTCTTGTATTCCCAAAGACCGCTGCCGGCGTTGTCCGGACGGACAGCGATGAAGACATCACCTTCAGGCTGGTAATTGCGGCTCCAGTTGCCGAAGAAGTAGTTTCCCTCCCATGTGGGTACGTCCGTGCGCCGGTAGACCACACCGCCGATGATAGCGGTGGCGAAACCGCCTTCAGGATTGTCGTGGTTGGGGATCTCGATCACCGGGTCAATCAACGGATCCCCTTCCGGGTCCTGGGTCGGGCAGTTGGTGATCGCATTTGGGTCGGTGGGATTGGCGGTGCTGAAACAATGGGTACCCTCCCGAACGTTCCAGCCGTAGTTTCCGCCGGACTCGACGATCGAGACTTCTTCCCAAAGGTTCTGGCCTACATCGGCGACGAAGAGTTCGTTCGTCCCACCCGGGTCGAAGGCCATCCGGAAGGGGTTGCGGAAACCGTAGGCCCAGGTCTCAGGGAAGTTGGTGCTGATGGCCGGGTTGTCGGGCGGGATGGCATAGGGGTCGCCGTTGTCCACATCGATCCGCAGAATGCTGCCAAGCATGTTGGTTTCCACGTCCTGGCCGTTCCCACCGGTGTTGACCGCATACCAGTCGGAAGCATGCCCCGTGCCGGTGTCGCTTCCGCCACCGCCATCACCCTGACCGATATAAAGATAACCGTCCGGTCCGAACAGGATTGGGCCGGCGTTGTGGTTGCTCTGTGGATGGTCGATTTGGATGATGATCTTTTCC
Source organism: uncultured Chloroflexia bacterium (assembly GCA_963748065.1). GTDB lineage: Bacteria > Chloroflexota > Anaerolineae > Anaerolineales > Anaerolineaceae > Brevifilum. The sequence continues at coordinate 39,132 of CAVVHL010000024.1, forward strand.
GAGTTTGGGTCCGCCAGGTTCGGGTTGACCGAATCTACCTGGAATTCCGAAACCTGGTTGGTGTGGGATCCCGTGCCGCCATCACGCAACGGTGCGCTGTAATAGACGAAGAACCGACCGTTGCTGGCGTAATCCGGGTGGAAGGCCAGGCCCAACAGGCCGCGTTCATCGCCGCCCGTGTTAAGCGTCACCATCCGGCCGGAGATATCCAGGAATGGGTCAGGCAGGAGGGTATCGCTGCTGTCGATGATGTAAATCTTCCCGACCTGGTCCACAACGAACATCCGGCCTGTGCCATCATTTGGCATGGTGAGTTGGATGGGTGAGGAAAAACCGCCGGCGACCTGATCCAGTGTGACCTCAGTGTGCACATAACCCGGCGAAAGAACGAATATTGGGAAGTAATAGGTTGAATCGGTTTGCAAAAGCAGGTCTTTGGCCGGGGCGGCGGTTACATCGAAAGAAGAGCCTACCCAGGCTAACGTGATCAGAACGGCAATTGATAACCAGACAAATTGTCTTTTCATGTTGTTATGTCCTTAAACTTATTGGGGCGGGATGACGCGGTATACAACGCCGCTTGTCCCACCGGGTCCGGTTCGGCTGGATGTCAGCACATAGACTTCGCCGGCAGTGTCCTGACCGAATCCCAGCAGGAATGCACCCAGGCTGCTGCCGTTAAGACCGGCGATCTGAACCGGTTCGAATGACCACATGCCACTGGCGCCATCCGCAGGACGAGTTGCCACGAAGAGGCTGCCCGATGGGGAACGACCGGACAGGCTCCACTGGCCGAAGATGTATCTACCCTCCCAGGCAGGGAGGGCGCTGCCGCGATAGACCACGCCGCCAATCACGGTCGCGCCAAGCCCGCCGTTAGGATTATCAGAATTGGGGAACTCGATGATGGGATCGATCAATGGCTGTCCTTGCGGATCTTCGGCTGGGCAAGACGTGATTACATCCGGTGTGTCGGGGTTGGCCGTGCTGAAACAATGCGTACCTTCTTTGACGTTCCAGCCGTAATTGCCGCCAGCCTGGACGATCGAGACCTCTTCCCAAAGGTCCTGTCCGGCATCACCTACGAAAAGCTCGTGTGTCCCGCCGGGGTCAAAGGCGATCCGGTAGGGGTTGCGGAAACCATAAGCCCAGGTCTCCGGGTAGTTTTCACTGAGGTTGGGGTTGTCCGCCGGGACGCTGTAAGGATCGCCCTTATCAATGTCGATCCGCAGGATGCTGCCCAGCGGGTTGGATTCGAGGTCCTGGCCGTTACCGCCTTTATTGATGTCATACCAGTCATTGGCGTGGCCGACGCCGACATCATCGGCGTTACCGCCGTCACCTAAGGGAATGTAGAGATAGCCGTCCGGGCCAAAGGTGATCGCGCCCGAGTTATGATTGGCCTGCGGTTCATTCACCTGCATGATGATCTTTTCGGAGTTCGGATCAGCCTGGTTGGGGTTGTCCGCGGACACCTGAAATTCAGCGATCACGCTGGTGTGGTTCCAGCCCAAAGGGAGGATGCCTTTCGCAGGGGCGCTGTAATACACAAAGAATCGCCCGTTCTCGGCGTATTTTGGATGGAATGCCAGGCCCAAAAGCCCACGCTCGTCGTAATTCCCATCCAGGTTCACCAGCTTACTGCGCAGGTCCAGGAAAGGCGTTTCGAGCAGGTTGTCACTGCTGTCAATGACATAGATCAACCCGACCTGGTCCACAACGAATAACCTCCCGGTGCCGTCATTTGGCGCGGCAAGCGTGACCGGGGATGCGAACCCTGAGGCCACCTGCTGCAAGCCGACCTGTGGGGTGAATGCCGCTGGGGCTTCGGTAGCCGTTTGCGTGGGTGTGATGGTGTCTGCCGGTGCAGTTGTCGCGGCTATCTCTGTCGCAGTAGGGCTTTGAACAACTTCGGTCATGATGGATATGGGGGTTGATGCTGTGGGTTGACAGGCGGAGAGCAGGAAAATTATTCCTAACGACATAAACAATAATTTCTTCAAAGCATCCTCCTTCCTTGGCGTAAATAGACGAACAGACCTCCGGCTTCAAATGATTTTGCTGGAGGTCTGCTTATTTCTCATTTCAAAGGATAGTGTTTGTTTCAGGCAACAAAGGTGAAGAGGAAACTTTCCGGATCCTCTTCGCTGTCTTCATAGTCATCCTCGTAGCTGTCGTCGGAGCTGTCATCGGAACTATCATCATAGCTGTCATCGGAGCTGTCATCATAACTGCTGTCCGAACTATCGTCGTAGCTGTCGTCCATGGAATCGTCCATTGAGTCGTCCATATAGTCGTCATCATATTGATCGTCGTTGTAGCTGTCCGAGACATGAACGAGTCCGGAGAGTGAGGCGCCGCCTGAAATCGTGAATTCATAGAGTCCACTGTCAGGTAAGGTGTAGGTGACCGTTTCACCTGGAGCAACGGTGACTTCATATGTATCGCTGGAGTCATCCATACTGTCGCTGGAGGATGAGTCATCCGAACTGTCATCCATGCTGTCGTCGGAGGAGTCACTGACTTTCATTATAGAAATGGTGTAACTGACATCGTCGTTATTGGTCCATTGAATGACCGATCCTTCGTGGAGCGTCAATTCCTGGGGGCTGAATGATTGATTTTCGATGAGGACGTTGACGGAATAACCGCTTTGATCATCCATTGATGAAGCATCGTATGATTCTCGAGGATGATTTATCGTCCATCGAGTCGGATGACTCTGAGCTTTCCGTACTGCTCATTTCCGAGCCGCTCGAATCCGAGCCGATCGTACCCGAGCCATCGTCCATTGAATTATCAGTGCCGGAATCTTCGGTGGCCATTGTGGAATTTGGGATGTTTTCTTCGATTGGCCCGGCGTTGTTACCTGCTGTGGCCATGTTCGTCGGCACACATGCTGCGAGTGCGAACATGCCAACGGCGAGTAGGGTCAATAGTTTCTTCATTTTTTGTTCTCCTATTTAGTCATTTATTTGAAAAACTTCAATGATTAGATGTGAAAGGTCTGTTTTGGTTACATTTTTTGAGCAAACAAACCTCATGTATGCTCATCATATTGAATATCACCAGGGTTGGGTTGCCGGATTTCGTTTGAGGCGTGACAAGATCGTTAGGGAATGATTTGAGATGTGTTGTGCGCAGTTTGGTGGGTTTATGTGATCGAGCGCCGAATCACTCCCAACGAGGGAGATTAAATCCCTCTCCGGTATGAGGATGATGGTTTGATTCCTTGTTAAGATGAGTTAACGATCTGGATCGATTCGGAACGTGACCCATGCCTAAAAATAATTTACTCGTTCGCTGGCTGCTTTTGATAATACTGTTGACCTTTGTGACAGGCTGCGTGCCCGCGGCTCCGGTGCTTGAAGAGAAATCGGATACATTGGCTGGTCTGCTGAATGGGCTGGATGCGCTTACTCCCGATGCTTTCATGGCGGAAGCTTTCAAGCGCCTGATCCTGCGTTCGCCCGAATCGGTTACAGACCTCGGCCTGGCCGGGTTTTACAGCGTCCGGAATGACGCCCTGGATTCGTACGATCAGGCGGAACTGATGCTCACCCAATCTTTCGAAGCGACGCTCCTCGAAATGGCACAGGGTATCGATCAGGCTGACCTATCGGAGGACCTTCGCCTGGATCTGCAAACATTCATCTGGTATCTCGAGGGACGAGTCGCCCGCCATCCCTACCAGTGGTTTCCATTCCCGTTGTTGGACGCAAAAGGTTTCCTGACCGACCAGTATGTCTACCTCTTGATGGTCCAGCAGCCGATGCAGCGCGAAGCGGATGTGGAGGATTATCTCAGTCGATTGGAGGCAATCGGGGGACAAATCGATGAGATCATTGCCTATCTGGAGGGGCAGCGGGAAGCCGGGGTTCGGATCCCATATGACGTGTATGCAGCTGTGATGGAAGAGATGGGTGCCCATCGCTGGCAGGTTGGGCGCAAGACGCCCTTCATCAAAGTGTTGGCCGTTCGGCTGCAAAACATGACCGAGTTAAGCGAGGAACTAGCGGCAGGATTATTATGACCGCGGCATTGAAATCGCCGACCGGGTGATCCTGCCGGCGTTTGAGCGTCTGATGGATAAACTTTATACGCTGGCGGAGGATACGACCGCTTCACCCGGCTTGGGTGGACAACCGGATGGTGCGGCGTATTATCAGGCGCTGCTGAACCAGGTCACTACCTTGACGCGTACGCCGGAAGATTGGCATGCGTTCGGGTTGGCTGAGGTGGCGCGGCTCGAAGAAGAGGTGCGCCAGGCTGCGGTGCAAGAGAGTTATGACGCCGGCTTACCGCTGCAGGAACTCTTCCGTGAGGCGACCGTGGATCGGAATTATGCCCTCGGCCTGGAAATCTTCGTCTCTCTGCGAAGCTTATTGATCGATATCGAGACGGAGATGGACTCCGCCTTCGATCTGACGATCGAAAACGACCTGGTGATGGTGCCGGTATTTGAGGGTGGGTTTTACGAACCGGCCGCACTGGATGGCTCACGTCGGGCAGCTTTTTATGCCGGGTTCGCCGGCCGGGCGGCTCATTTCGACATGCCCACCCAGGTCTATCATGAGACCTTCCCGGGCAGGCATTTCCAGGCTTCGATTGTTCAGGAACTGGACCTGCCGTTATTCAGGAAGGCGATGCATTTCCCGGTCTATGATGAAGGTTGGGCGCTCTACGCGGAGCGGCTGGCTTATGAGATGGGGATGTACGCGGATGACCCCAACGCGAACCTGGGCCGGCTGCAGCAGGAACTGCTGGCTGCCGCGCAGATCGTGGTGGACACCGGGATTCATGCCATGGGCTGGGACGCTCAGCAAGCCGCGCGATACCTGGTGGCAGCAGCCGGGGTTGACCGCCTGGAGGCCAATGAGATTGTGCTGCTCCAGATCGCTCAACCGGGGGAGTCTTTGGCGGCTTATGCCGGGTATGCTTTTATTCAGGATCTACGAGAGAATGCGGAAATGGCATTGGGAATGGACTTTGATCTGAAGGCATTCCATACCGCAGTGCTTTCTGGGGGCAGTTTGCCGCTGCCTCTGCTGGCCGAACAGGTGAGGCAGCGCTTAGGGTTCTAGGATATTTCTCTCAAATCATTTATAACAACGAAATAGAACGATTTGTCATTGCGAGCCCTCGAAGAGGGCGTGGCAATCTCAGAAATACATGATTCTGCGACCTTTTTCAGGTTGGAAAAACTATTCAATGTTTATCCTTTTACAAAAAAAGATGGGAAACAGGACTTCAGCGAATGATAAAATAGGGATAGCTTAAGTATGGATTGGAGCCCTGTATGATCGAAGAAATGACCGCTGTGACCGATGAAACCATCCAAGCCTTTCAGCGCCTGATGCCGCAGTTATCCAAGAGTGCACAGCCACCCTCTCGCGAGATGTTGGCTGTGATGGCTGCATCTGCAGACACCTTCGTTTTCCTTGCCCGAGATCCGGAAATGGACCGGGAAATTGTTGGTTCGGCGACCCTGGCGATCGCACTCTCCCCGACCGGCCGTCACGGCTGGATCGAGGATGTGGTGGTCGACGAAACTGCCCGCGGTAAGGGTTGGGGAAAGGCGCTAACACAGGCATGTCTCGATAAGGCGCGCGAGATCGGCCTGAACCAGGTGAACCTGACCTCGCGGCCAAGTCGGGTGGCAGCCAATAAACTTTATCAATCCATGGGATTCGTTCAGCGGGAAACCAACGTCTATCGTATTACTCTCGAATAACACAAACTATTTTCAGGGCGTTGCAGAGGGTGCAGGCAGCGTTTGTGTTGGCGCGAGTTCCGGCGTCGGCGTTGACTCAACGCTGCCGCCTGCCAATGCCGAGGCCAGCAGCGCCAGCGTGCGTGCGTTTTCCGCGTTTCCTGCTGCCAGTTGCCGTTGAGCCTGCGCGCCCAGCGCGATGATCGGGTCGCCATCCTCCAGCAAAGCCAGACGACGCTCCGCCCGGTCGAGGTTACTCGTGGCGGCGTAGACTTCTGCGATCGTCAACCGGTAGGTATCTTTATAGCCATCCTGCATGCTCGCAGGGACCGTATTGGGATAGACCGCAGGATCGATCAGCCAGGCATAGACTAGACCTACGATGAAACCCAGGATCAGCCCGGTCAGCAGGTACCAGGGGAAGCGCTTCGGCTCAGGCGCTGGGGGTTCGGCGCGCCTGGGTTGAGTCAGGGTAGCCTGGGTCCGCTCCGACGTTCGGACCTGGCGAGTTTCGTCGCGGTCACGCCATTCAGGGATCATTCAGCCTCCGGGAAGAGCAAGGCAACTGCCTGACGTAGTTCCAGCATCACTTGTTGGTCGCTGGGTGCGTATTGATGTTCCTGGGCGAAAGCGACAGCGTCATCCAGGATTGAAAGCGGCGCTTGATCGCCAAGATAAGTCAAACGGGCAATTGCCATCACCGGGTCTCCCTCGGCATGATACAACTCAGCCACCATCAGGACATAGTCCGTCCGGTAGTCGCTGCTGAGGGTTTCCGGGCCGGTGCCGGTGTAGTCGACCGGATTGATGACCCAACCGTATCCGATTCCCGCGGCGGCTCCGAGCAGGATGGCGAGGAAAAAGAAAATCAGGCGGCGGCTGCGCCGTTTCAAATCAGTCCTCCTTCAGCATCGGCATGTTGATGCCAAATTTCCTGACGGTCTCGATTGCTTCTTCATAACCGGCGTCGGCATGGCGCACGACCCCCAGGCCGGGGTCGACGGTCAACACACGTTCCAGTCGTTTTGCGGCTTCCGGCGTGCCGTCGGCGACAATGACCTGACCGGCATGCTGTGAAAAGCCGATACCCACGCCGCCGCCGTGATGGAAGGAGACCCAGGTCGCGCCGTTGACGGCGTTCAGTAGGGCGTTCAGGATCGGCCAATCGCTGACCGCATCCGTGCCGTCCTTCATGTTCTCGGTCTCCCGGTTTGGGGAAGCCACCGAGCCGGAATCGAGATGGTCCCGGCCGATCACGATCGGTGCGGAGACCTTGCCTTCCGCAACCAGTTGATTGAAAGCCAGTCCCGCTTTGGCGCGTTCACCGTAACCCAACCAGCAGATCCGGGAGGGCAGCCCCTGGAAGGGCACTTTCTCCCGCGCCAGGTCGAGCCAGCGGTGCAGGTGTTCATCTTCCGGGAAGAGTTCCTTGATCACCCGATCGGTTTCGTAAATATCTTCCGGGTCGCCGGAAAGCGCCACCCAGCGGAAGGGGCCTTTCCCTTCGCAGAACAGAGGGCGGATATAGGCCGGGACAAACCCGGGGAAGTCGAAGGCGTCTTTGACGCCGAAATCGAACGCGCGTTGGCGGAGGTTGTTGCCGTAATCGAACACCTCCGCGCCTTTCTTCTGGAAATCGAGCATGGCCTGGACGTGCTTCGCCATGGATGCCTGTGACTGCAGGGCGTATTCCTCCGGGTCTTTCTCGCGCAGGGCGTCCGCTTCCGCCAGGGTCATACCGGCCGGGATGTAACTCAGCAGGTCGTGCGCGGGGGTCTGGTCGGTGACCACGTCCGGCACCACACCGCGGATCACCAGCTCCGGGTAGATCTCGGCGGCGTTGCCGATCAGGCCGATCGACTTTGGCGTTTCAGCCTCGACCGCTTCTTCCGACCAGGGTCATCGCTTCTTCGAGATCATCCACCACTGCATCCACATAGCCGATCTCCAGCCGGCGTTTGGCGCGCTCCGGGTCGATCTCGACGATCAGGCCGACGCCTTCGTTCATGGTGATCGCCAGGGGCTGCGCGCCGCCCATCCCGCCCAGGCCGGCCGTGAGCACGAATTTGCCTTTGAGGGAGGGCCAACCGCGCATGCTGCGCCAGCGATCCGAGGGTCTCATAGGTGCCCTGCAGGATGCCCTGGGTGCCGATGTAGATCCACGACCCGGCCGTCATCTGGCCGTACATGATCAGGCCTTTGGCGGCGAGTTCGTCGAAGTGTTCCTGGGTGGCCCAGTGCGGGACCAGGTTGGAGTTGGCGATCAGGACCCGGGGTGCGTCGGGATGGGTTTTGAACACCGCCACCGGCTTGCCGGATTGGACCAGCATGGTTTCATCCAGTTCGAGTTCCTTGAGGGTCGCCAGGATGGCGTCAAAGGCTTCCCAGGACCGGGCAGCCTGTCCCCGTCCGCCGTAGACCACCAGGTCATCCGGGCGTTCGGCGACTTCCGGGTCCAGGTTGTTCTGGATCATGCGGAAAGGGGCTTCGGTCAGCCAGGATTTACAGGTCAATTGCGTGCCGCGAGGGGCGCGAACGGGTCGGGGTTTGGACATGGATTCCTCCTTGGTGAGCAGGTGGTGAGTGCCGGTATTTAAATTATAAGACGATTTTTATGTGGGGCATTGACCGGTTTTTATTCGAAAGACATAAGAACAGATTTATTTTCAGGGGATAGAAAGAACAAATGAAATTACAGAAAAGACGGGTATTGGAGAAAGAGAAGCGAGAGAGGTAGATGGCGACTCGCGGCCCATGAAGCCGACTTTTTTAGGCGCAGTACGGATGCTGTGCCACCCCCACTCTGTATGCTGATGATTTAGCCTTTTCTGCAGTCTATTTCGTATCGCTTGTCATCATTTTACTTGGCTCTATTTGAGTACCAGGTTTGGGAAATAAGGGTATCATCAGCGCTAAAATACCCGAGATTAATACAGTATTTATGAAATAATAGTTGATGATTTGTCGATACATTGCTGGAAGGCCTAAAAATAATCGTTGCAAAACGAAGTCGATTCTTCTTTGAAGGAAAGTGAAAAAAACAATAGAAAAGATTGGTGGACCGGCAAAGGCAAGGATGCGTTTCCACCTCTTCAAATCCAGGGATTTTCTAAAAAATAACACTGCTGCGACAATCATTGAACTGAAGAGCAGTCCTTCGATCACATAGAAATAGGCTAATATACTATCTCTACTATTCAGTGACATTTCAGAGGAAAAGATTATAAAACGATTATCATACAGAAACGAAAAGAGATATTGTTTGCTCTCTTGAAAGATTGTGGCTAAGATGATATTGACAACATACAGGGACACTATCCGTTTAATCTCGAAAATCTTCGTATTTAGCGCAAAAAAACCAGCAATCACTAACGGCATAGAAAAAATAAACCCGTAGGGTATTATATATAAGGGTATGCTGGCATAATAACCTGAGGGAATTAATTCTTCCAGTATTTTTCCTACAATAATAAGTAAAAAGGAACCTATTAGATATATATTTGGCTGATGTTTTACCCGCTTTGATTTCGCCTTTTTTTGTTTCTTTTTCTGTCCCTTCCCTTCAGATTTTGATGATTTTTCTTGAATTGATGGGAGCGGCATATCGGCGGGCAGCACATTGGTGGAGTAGACGTCCTTTTTGGGCGGTTCGAGCGGCGGGCTCTGGACCTGCTCTTCGAGAAGCATATTGGTCTGATAGATCTCAGCCGGTTTGACCGCAGGCGGAGGCGGGGAGGGTGCGGCATCCGAGACCCAGGGTTCGCCGTTGACCGCCGCAGCCAGGGCTTGCTGGAAGGCGTCAATGGTCTCGAACCGGTCCGCAGGGTCCTTCTGAAGGGCCTTTTCGATCACCGGTTCGACACTCTCGGGCAGGTCAGCCCGCAGGGTGCGGATGGAAGGCGGAGCATCCATCAGGTGGTTCTTCATCAGCTTGGCGGTGGTATCCCCTTTGAAAGGTAGTTCCCCGCTGAGCATCTCGAACAGGACGATGGCGAGGGAATACTGGTCGCTGCGGCCATCGATCTCATGTTCGCCGGAGAACTGCTCGGGGCTCATGTAAGCAGGCGTACCGACCAGGGTGTTACCGGTGAGGGTGCTGGTAGCCTGAGCGAGTTTGGCAATGCCGAAATCAGCGATGAAAGCCAGACCGGCATCATCGAAAAGGATGTTGGCGGGTTTGAGGTCGCGGTGGACGATGCCTTTCTGGTGGGCGGCGGAGAGAGCGCTGCTGATGCGGGAGACGATCGCCAGGCTCTCCTGGAGGGAGAGTGCGCCGTGCTGGCTGATGCGGTCGAGGAGGGATCCGCCGCGCATATAGCGGTTGACCATGTAGGGCTGTTCTTCATGATAGCCGAAATCGTAGACCGGCACGATGGCGGAGTGTTCCAGTTGGGCCAGGAGTTTGGCTTCACGTTGGAAACGTTCCTTGAAGGTTGGGTCATGGAGGAAGAGGCGCGGGAGGAGCTTGATGGCGACCTCGCGGTCCATGAAACTGTCCTTGGCCAGCAGGACTGTGCCATGCCGCCTTCGCCCAGTTTACCGATGATTTCGTACCGTCCGATGTTTTCGATATCCATGATATTCCCTGATTGTCATTTTCGCGTTGAAAAGATAATAGAGATGGCTATTCGTAGTATTGGTACGCCTCGACCCAATCCACCATCAAAGCGGTGTCATTGTAAACAGTGAATCCCCAATAATGCTCCCACTCCATACATGGGTGGTCCAGCCATTCTTCAATATACTCGCCGCCGTTGTGAACGGAGAGAAATAATGTGTCGTCAAAGCAACTCCATATAAAAATCCAAATAATCATCAACCAACTCAATCCAACCCTCATCGATAAACAGTCGTGTCATATTCCATGTCTGTCTCTGTCAGGTAGTAGGAACCATCTGCACAGACTCTCAGGTTCTGCCAGACGAAAGTTGAGGAATCGCCAATAGGGAAGGACATCAATTCAAAAGCAATACAACTGTATGAAGGATCATCCTCGACGCGGGTCCAATAAACTCCCCCCATGACCTCACTGTGATCGTAGGCTAGAACGATATCCTTCGGCGCCCAACCGCCGCCTTCCATACTGATCTCATATCCACCATCAGAGAGAATTAACTCCGGACCGGCGTTTTCAATGGGGGTTTCGGTGGGCGGCGGATTGTAAGTTTCCGCTGTCGGTTCGATATGGACGGTTGGTTCAATATATTGCGTTGGCTCTTCATAGGTGTAGTAAGTTGGCGTCCGGGCATTGATCAGGGCGATGATGCCGATCACAGCCCCAATAACGATAACGATTCCCAAAATAACCAGTCCCGTAATGAGCAGCGCCTTTTTACACCCCTTACCCTTTGGTTTCTCCGGCCGCTTTCCACTGCCCCTTCCAGAAGATCCGCCGTCAGGCGTGATCGGTTTTTCGGGTGGGAAAATTGGCCGTTCTTCCGGCGGCAGCACATTGGTGGAATAGACGTCCTTCTTGGGCGGTTCGGGCGGCGGGCTCTGAAGCTGCTCTTCGGGGAGGATATTGGTCTGATAGATCTCAGCCGGTTTGACCGCAGGCGGAGGTGGGGAGGGCGCGGCGTCCGATACCCAGGGTTCGCCATTGACCGCCGCAGCCAGGGCTTGCTGGAAGGCGTCAATGGTCTCGAACCGGTCCGCAGGTTCCTTCTGAAGGGCTTTTTCGATCACCGGTTCGACACTCTCGGGCAGGTCGGCCCGCAGGGTGCGGATGGAAGGCGGGGCATCCATCAGGTGGTTCTTCATCAGCTTGGCGGTGGTATCCCCTTTGAAAGGTAGTTCCCCGCTGAGCATCTCGAACAGGACGATCGCGAGGGAATACTGGTCGCTGCGGCCATCGATCTCATGTTCGCCGGAGAACTGCTCAGGGCTCATGTAAGCAGGCGTACCGACCAGGGTGTTCCCGGTGAGGGTGCTGGTCGCCTGAGCGAGTTTGGCAATGCCGAAATCAGCGATGAAAGCCTGACCGGCATCATCGAAAAGGATGTTGGCGGGTTTGAGGTCGCGGTGGATGATGCCTTTCTGGTGGGCGGCGGAGAGAGCGCTGCTGATGCGGGAGACGATCGCCAGGCTCTCCTGAAGGGAGAGTGCGCCGTGCTGGCTGATGCGGTCGAGGAGGGATCCGCCGCGCATATAGCGGTTGACCATGTAGGGCTGTTCTTCATGATAGCCGAAATCGTAGACCGGCACGATGGCGGAGTGTTCCAGTTGGGCCAGGAGTTTGGCTTCACGTTGGAAACGTTCCTTGAAGGTTGGGTCATGGAGGAAGAGGCGCGGGAGGAGCTTGATGGCGACCTCGCGGTCCATGAAACTGTCCTTGGCCAGCAGGACGGATGCCATGCCGCCTTCGCCCAGTTTACCGATGATTTCGTACCGTCCGATGTGTTGGATGTCCATGATTTACCTTCCAATAGCCATGATCAATTCTTGATTCCAAACAGTAATTCAACACCGCGCGGCCCGCCGAACTGCAGCATGTCGCCGTTTTCAAGCTTGCGGAGCTGCCCGGGGTCGATCCTGCGGTTGTTAACATAAACACCGTTGGAACTATTGGTGTCTTTGATGAAATATTGGTCGCCGCGGTGCTCGACGATCGCATGCTGGCGGGAGATGACGCGCTCACTGTCCAAATCGGCGAGGTCGACATCAACGCTTTGTTGAGGTGTCGTTCTGCCAATGACGATTAAATTCTTAGCCAGAGAAAAACGCTGCCCGGTGGACGTAAATAAGTATGGGCTTCCCTGCACCAGGAGTTGGAGTTCATCGCCGTATAAGATATTGGCATCCGCCAGCGTTTCTTCTGCGCTCAGGTTCTCTTTGCCGTTGTTTCCCAACTTTACCAATCCCAGCGTGCTGTCGGTGCTGCGCCGGATACTGAAAATCTTCTCAAGCGCGGTCATGATCTCGCTGGCAGGGACCTCCCATGGCAGGGAGAGGTCTAACGGGTCGTTTTGCTCATAATAAACGGTGACAATCACGTGTGTCATGGTATTAATTCTCTGAATACTTGGAATAGGGCGTTTGAACGAGCTGTAACGCACCACGATTGATAAAGAAACCTCTACCGACCGGCAGTGTCATCTTGTTGTAGGGTCGGATGTCCTGCGGCGTGACACCCATCCAACCCCAGGCCTGCATATCCTGAGAGAGGCATAACCCGGTCTTATTCTGGTTCAAAAAACGTATCAGGGTGTTGGTGCCGACTTTCATACGAAATTCATCGACCTGACCGGCAGCGACCAGAAGCACATCCTGCAGTTCCCTCTGGCGCAGTTCACTTGCGAGGTTGTCGAAGAATTTATCCATCTCATTCTGCCCTGCTTCGAAGATTGCCCCAAGGTCGTCAATTAGGATAAGCAGCCTGGAGGGCAGCGGGTTTGGATCGTGCAGGGTTTCAAGCAGAGAAGCCATCCCTTCCAGGGCGCTGTTTCCACTGGCATAGACACTTAACCCTTCAAGTTGACCTGCCAGCTTGCGAATCGGGCTTGGGCGTAAACAAACGGCATGCATTTCCCAACCCCCCTCAGTATGCATGTGTTCAATGAAATTGAGCAGACAGTTGCTCTTGCCGCTCCGCGTTTCTCCAAGGACCAGCAGTCCGTTAACCAGTTCATCTCGCTTTGGGAAAACAGGCAGAAGGGTATCAAAGTTGGTCCCGATCGGGATATTGCCGATCGTGCCGCATTCCTGGATGAGTGAAGCCAGCGTGACCCGGTCCGGCAGCGTACGTATCTCACGCGGCCTTTCACCATCCCAACCGGTCTGCATGGATTTGGCGACCGCTGTGAAGGTCAGGGGTTTTTCTTCTTCGTCGACCAGCGTGGGCTGTGCGACCTGACATTCAGATACAAACTCATCCAACCAATAACCTCGGCCGGGGACGTCATATGAAAGCGGCGCTGTGTTACGCGGCAGGAAATTCATATATTCATCTTTGTTCGCCTGCTGCAGCACGAGTTTATGGGCGAGGTTGCTGGACAGCTTCCCCGGAATATCGCGGGCAATATTCGAAACAAAGATCAAATGGACACCGACTCGTCCTCCCTGGATCAGGCTGGTGACTCTATCAAGGTTTTCCAAACCGGAATTTCGGAACTCTGCAAAGTTATTGATGATCAGGAACAGGTGCGGCTGACTGCCCTGGCGTTGGGAATCTGGCCCGAACCCTTCCGTCTGGCGTTGTTCGATGGTTGCCTCAAAGAAAGCCAGTAAACGCTGAAGCCTTTCAGTCTCACTCAGCCGGACGACTGCACCAGTGTGCGGAAGCTCTTTGAGCGTTTTCAGCGCACCTGACCCGCCCTCAATGAAATAGAATTGCGCTTCCTCGGGAAGATGGGTCGTCGCGAGGGAGAGGAACAGGCTGGTGAGGGTCATTTCTTTTCCGCTGCCGACCGCGCCGACGATCCAGAGGTGCCCATCTTTATCCTTGAAATCGATCTGCAAGGGGAATTGACGACCGGATTCAATATGGTCGTTGAATCCAAGAGGGGCGACCAGGAACTGATCTTTGTTCTTAACCTCGCTCCAGGCGCCCTGATCAAAGTTACGAAAAACGGGACAGGCTCCAAGGACGTTATCGAGTGAGATTTCCGGTGGCAGCGGGTCATGGTAGATTTTATGGGCGAGCGGGAGCTTCATTTCCGCAGTCGCCTGGGTCATGACTTCGATCAGCCGCGCCTGTTCGGAAACTTTTGGCTTGCCATCGAGTTTATTTTCCTTCCTGGCTTGATGTTCATAAATCTGTTTTTGCTGTCCATTGTCTTCAATTAACAGGATTTCAAAACTCTCAGAACGATCGGCTTCACCCTCATCCACCACCTTAAAGCCGGCATATCCCGACTGGAATTCAACAATATCACCATTAGGTTTTCGGAGATAGCCGTGGCCGGGGCGCACGGTAGGGTCAAGCTTCTCTTCCAGGATCGCCGCCATCTCATCACGCCGGGCGACCTTCAGGGCGATCCGCCAGCCAACATTGCTGAGCAGTTGGTTGACCGAATTATTGACATCCTGGTTCGCCAGCAATAAGTACATCCCCAGTGAACGTCCCTGACGGACCAGCAAATCAAGGACGGAGTTCAGCTCAGGAAAATCCGCCAATCCCTTGGCGAACTCATCCAGCATCAACCAGAGATGGGGCAGGCGTTCTCCGCCCGGAAGCTGGTTGAATGCCCAGATGTCACGCACCTGGGTGTTGGCAAACTGCGCCTGGCGACGGGCGATCTCACTTTGCACGGCGACCAGCCCCCGATCCACCAGTTCAGGCTGCAGGTTGGTGACGATTCCGGAGACATGCGGCAGTTCTTTGAAAGGATCAAAGGCAGCCCCGCCTTTAAAGTCCATGAAAAAGAAATTGAGCAGGTCGGGCGGGTAGCGGTAAGCCGCGCCCAGCACCAAGGACTTCATGAATTCGCTTTTCCCGCTGCCTGTTGTGCCGATCAGGATCGAGTGGTAGGCGTCAAAGCCGCCGCGTTCGGCAGGCAATAAATTGATGCAAAGCGGGACGACATCTTTCTTCTGAATATGAACACCGATCGGGACCTGCAGCAGTTCATTGTCCTGGTACTGCCGCTGCCAGTTGTTCTCCACGGCTTTGGCGGTCAGCCACATATCGTCAACGGTCATGGAAAGCGGGAGCGATTCAGGCAGTGTGGATTGCTCCGATTCTGTGACCATTTCCAGCCCGGCCAATGCGCGGCAAACCTTGGGAATGCTGCTCATTGAGACCTCATCCAGCGTGCCGGTCTCATTCCGGCCGCCTTCCCAGGTTTCAACATAGCGGAATTTGTTATCCTCCAGAATGTCCAGCCTCGCCCTGATTTGCGGGAGTGCCTGGTCGCCGAGGATGATCGTGGGCATCCGGGTGTGGTAACCCCATTTGATGATCGAGGAGATTTCCGGATCCTGCCGGATGCTGCCATTGTCATCAAAGACGGTCAGAATATAAGGGATGGCGTCGCTGTCTTCGAAGTGACGCTGGTCGATCTCCTGACGCCGGTCGAACTCGGAGACCAGCCAGGAAAGCATTGCGTCAACGGATTTCTTCTCCAGCGCCAGGCCGGAGAAAGCCACCTGGGATTGCAATGTCCGGGTGTGCGGCAGCCACTTGTAGACCCGCCACCGGCTGACGGCATCCGGGCGGTTTGACAGGACAACGATGATCAAGTCGGTTGGGGAATGGTGGATGAAGGCGTCCAGCAGCAGCCGTTGAATGACATGGAAGGTTTTTTCCTCGCTGCCGCAGACGCCAAGGCTGCCGATGATGTTCAGCGGCAGCGTGTAGGGCAAGGGGTAAATCTTCTTGTAATCCTGAATGACCTGCCGGGAAAGAGCAACCAGGTCATCCTTGTCATTGACAACGGTCTGTGCGTTGAGCTCGAGCGCAGGCGGGGCGGCGAATTGACCGACCCTGAGGGCGAGGAAATCGCTGTCGATCCCCAAACGCCGGTACCAGAGCCGGCGGAATTTTCCCCGAGCCAACCCGATTTCCATCAATGCTTCAGTTGGGGGGTAAGCATGTTGAAGGACGGTTTTCTGGTTTTCCACCTGAGCGTCGAGGTCCTTCCGAAGCGCTTGCAGGACCTTCTGATACTTCTGCTTACGCGCGACCAGTGCCTGTTCGTATTTTTTCTTGTCCGACCGGGTGCGGATCAGGTTGGTGATGGGGTGGATCATCCCCATTGCAACCATGGGGCAGATCAATAGCAGAATGGCCTGGTTGTTTGTCACCCCGGAGATAACACCGGTGATGATTGAGACAATCACCGATCCAGCGGGGGTGAGCATGGTGAGCCAACTGAATGGCCTGGGTTCCGGCGGCATCGGGTCCGGAACGGGTAGGTCGAACTGTTCCACCGGCAAGTTAACCGGTTCACGGACTCCGGGGACATAGAGTTTCTTTGGGCTGCGTCTGGCTGTGGTTTGTAAAGGTTTCGCCACGCGATTACACTCCCTGAAGGGATTATTTGAATTTTAGTTGTACTAAAAAGGGGTGAAGAGACCTTCACCCCTGCTTATTGCTTTCCTGTTGGGCTACCCACCCAGAGAGGAAGCCGCGGCCTCCCAGTTCTGGATCTCTTTTTCAAGCGTATCAGAAAGGGTGGAGAGATCGGTGGTTTCCTGGGAAATCTTGGTGAACCAGGTATCAAATTCGGTTTGGAATTGAACGGCGGCGTTGCCCTGCCAATTCGTCCCGACAAAATCATTGATCTGAGTTTGCAGTTTTTTGACCAGGCTTTCAATGTCCTGGGCGTTGGTCTTCAATGCAGCAGCGGTCTGACGGGCGACATCAGGTTCGAGGTGTAGGGTCTGACTGGACATAACTTACTCCTTTTCTTGACAACTGGATAGGTATTCTGGATTGCGCTGGCGAATGCCAGCGTTTTCTCCTTATTTTTCGGGTGGTTATAGCTGGGTCGGATCGATCGTAGGTATTTTTGCCGGATCGAGTGCAGCATTGACTTTTACGATATCGTCCCGGTTGATGATGTCATCTCGATTGATGATGTCATCTCGATTGATGATGTCATCCCGATTGATGATGTCATCCCGATTGATGATGTCATCCCGGTTGATGATGTCATCTCGATTGATAATGTCGTCGCGATTGATGATGTCATCGCGATTGATGATGTCGTCCCGGTTGATAATGTCATCCCGATTAATAATTTTAAATATCGATGGTTCTTTCGCGATCAAATCACCGTTCGGGCCAACAAAATAATGATCGTTGAGATTGCCGTCAATTTGTAATTCTGACCTCAGGTTGGATGGGATGGCGCTGGCGGGGATGGCACTGGCTGGGATGGCGCTGGCGGGGATCGCGTAATTCCCGTTATCGATCATGACATATCCCTCGGGGACACCGCTCGCCGGGATTGCACTGGCAGGAATGGCTTCCGACTTTAAAATATTGGAAGGAATTGCGCTGGCGGGGATGGCATTGACATTGAGCAGACTGGAGGGGAGCGCACTGAAAGGAATTGCGCTGGCCGGGATGGCGTTAAGCAAGTTGGATGGGATTGCGGAGGCCGGGATGGCGTAACTGCCATTATCCACCATCACGTAACCATCCGGGATGTTACTGGCCGGGATCGCACTTGCAGGGATGGCTTCGTTTGCCATGATGCTGGCGGGTATGGCGCTGGCGGGGATGGCACTGGCTGGGATGGCGCTGGCCGGGATCGCGCTGGCGGGAATAGCGTAATTGCCGTTGTCGATCATCACAAATCCATCAGGAACGCCGCTCGCCGGGATTGCACTGGCGGGGATCGCTTGATCGGCCAATATACTGGCGGGAATGGCGCTGGCCGGGATCGCACTGGCCGGGATGGCGCTCGCCGGAATGGCGCTGGCTGGGATAGCGTAGCTGCCGTTGTCGATCATCACGTAGCCTTCGGGAATATTACTGGCCGGAATGGCTTTATCGGCAATGACACTGGCCGGGATCGCACTGGCTGGGATGGCACTTGCCGGGATCGCGCTGGCGGGGATCGCCAAATCGCCGTCCGCAATTTTCACATATCCTTCCGGCAGTTTATTATCCGGAATACCACTGGCAGGGATGGCTTTGCCGGAATCATAGTAAACCGTCTGGCCGTCGACTTCTACGGCGATCTTTCCTTCGGGTACATGGTCGGGTGGGAAGAAGAAATCCTTGATCCCGCCGCCGGCGGCCTTTGCCCCAGCGTAGATCCCGACACCTGCGATTGCGCCGCCTTTGGCGATGACTTTGCCGGTTTTAAGGGTCAAATTCCATGTGCCTTTGCCAAGCCCAACTGCGCCATCGACCAGAGAGGAAGCGCCTCCCTTTAAGAAGTTGTACGATGCTTTAGTGCCATCGACAACCTTTCCTCCGGTTTTATCCCATAAACCTCCCCAGAACGATGATTTCTTCGGAGCGGGTTTGAGGGGTTTCAGGCTGTTGAGGAAAGCTGCTGATCCGGTCCATTCAAAGGACGAGAAATCATATAACAAATATCCTTGGGCAGGTGTAAAGTTCCCGGTGGTGTCCACTTTCTGCCACTCATCAAACTCCCTGCCCACACGGTACATCAGGGTTTCAAAGTCTTCGATGAGCGCGCCGATGTTCCGCATGCTGTCCAGGAATTTCTGCTGAAGGTCTCGAGCGCTATCGCCTTGATAAACATCCTGCATGGCGACATTGATCTTGTTCATGGCGTCGAGTTTTGCAAAGAGGTCCCTATAGACGACCTGCAGCGTGTTGACCATATCAAAGGCGACATCAACATCGAGATGTATGGTTTTATTTGCCATAATGCTCCTCCAAATACCAGCAGGGCAGTAAAACTTATCGTTTTATTTCTGCGAGCATCTTCTGAAATTCAGGTGCGGAAACCTGTTTGAGTAATACAGGTTTATCCATATCTCCGGAAAATACGACGACCCAGGTGTTTTTTGCACCTTCCACATAGACGAACGTCTGGTCAATCGGGTAGATCTCATTTGCGATGTAAGAATTAAAATCAAGCGCTGAGAAGGAAATGGTGCCAAATCCGAGCAGATTTGCCAAATCAAAGGAGAAGCTTTCGGCTTCCGGCCCGGGCATGGATTTCGCTTCCAGTTCTTTTACGATCACCGCTTCTTCTGTGGAGAGCCAACGTTCGAGGTCTTGCAGGCTAAAATTGAGATGCTCTTTGGCAACAGGATCGGCGCTTTCGCCGCCACTGACGTGGTCGAAGAGTTCCGCCAGGACGCTGCCAAGAAGGTTGGACTTTGTGGCGTAGGTCAGGCCGAAGACGATATTACTGTCATTTTGCTGGAGCGTGAATCCGTAATCCGGATGGTAGAAAAGCTGCAGATAGAAGCCCCCTTCAGGGCGCTCGTCATAAAGCTCGATCAGCGTGGAAAAGCTGCTCAGGGGGAAGACGGTTTTTTGGATTTCTGGCGCGATCTGGGGAAAGTCATGTTCGACGAGGTGGGCGTAGTTACGGGCTAAGAGGGAGTTTCGGGCGGCGGTCAGCAATGTCGAACGTTGGTCGTCGGGGGTATCATCGTAAGCTCGTTTGAGCATCGCCTCCGCAGTTTTCCCACAATTGATCGTGTAAAGGATCAGGACTAATTCTTCAACACTTAATCGATAGCGATAGAGCGAAGGGGGTAGGGCCATTGTTCCTCCTCAATGAACCGGATGTGTATTGTAACAATGATACATGTTTGGCGGAAATTAATCAATTCATTTTATATATAATATTTTGGTAATATATAAAAACATAGATAAAATAATGATTAAAACAGGATTAAATCTTAATCATTTCAAGTTTAATTTACAAATTCTCTTCGAAAAACCATCGAGCAAACAGTGTTCCCTATACGTTCACTTATTCTGCGAGCAAAAACTTCGTAACGAGGACAAATACATGATGTAAATAAAGAACATTCGTGCTATAATGTTTGTAGGCCTTAATCCTGGGAGGACTATGATGGACGATCCAGTTTTTCAACTGGAATATAAAGCCATGGAACGATGGCGACAGAGGCGACCCCTGGGGCTTCGTTGAACTCGCTGCCGACGATATTATCTACATCGATGTCGCACGAACGGAACCCATCATTGGGTTGAATGCCTATCGGGAATATATACAACAATCCGAAGAGCTGGTTGAATATCAAATATCCGAGTTCATTCATCCTCAAATTGTCCACGTTGGAGATGCCGTACTGCTGACCTATAACTACCACTCTACTGCGGTCTCGGAAAACGGTGAAGAGGACGGTCATACAACCTGGAATGCGACCGAGGTTTTCTTCAGGCGCGGCGGTCAATGGAAAACTGTGCACACCCATTGGTCATTTATCAATCAAAAATTACCCGATTGTGTCGTTGTGCCTGTCCCAGTAGAAAATTCACCAGCAGCCGAACAGGGTGTGTTGACTGAACTGATGGCATTGGAGAAGGGTGCCATGGAACGCTGGCGAAAAGGCGATCCTTGGGGCTTTATCGAGATCAGCGATGAGGACGTGACTTATTTCGACACCGGCACAGCCGCAGCGGATCGATGGTAAGTCGGCTCTGAGCGCGGAATATAAAACGCGTGAAGGTAAGATATTTTATGACGTGATGGATTTCGTCGATCCGCAGACCAGGGTGTGTGGTGATATGGCGGTGTTGTTTTATCGATTTCTCTCAACATGGTTGAACGAAGACGGTTCCATTGCGCGGCGTACACCCTGGAACTGTACGGAGGTTTTCCGGCGGAAGAGGGATGATTGGAAGATCATCCATACCCACTGGTCCTTCATCCGGGGCGAAAGGGCATAATTTTTTTCAAGGTCATCTTTCAGGTTGTGGTAAATATGATCTTATTTCTTCTCAGTTTTCAATAGAAAATGTATGTTTATTAAGATATTGATTCCAAAATAAAGGACCCCATCCTCGATCCTTCCCCTTGAAAGGGGAAGGAAGTCTGCGAAAGCAGACGGGAAGGGGTTGGGATGGTCGCGTTTATGGCGCGTCCTCTAATCGTATCTTTGCCGCATCCAGTATAATTATGTCGTTCGATGTGATTTCACTTTTGAACCGATAACTGCATACATCAGCATCCCAAACGGGCATCAAGGCGCCGCTGTGACTGGAAGGTGTTTCACAGGTCTGGTCCGCCTATCCATTTTCTGCCCGATCAAGACATCATACAACCGCATAGTGAAAGGACAATTATGACCCCGTTGCAATCGATCGGTTTTCCACGCATGTTACAGGAAGCTGGAGAAAAACGTGTCTTCCTGCCGGATTTTATCCAGATGCTCGCCGAGTTGGGGTTTCGGGTTGTGATAGAAGAGGGGTATGGCTCCCGATCCGGGTTCGATAAGGCCGATTTCCGCCAGGGCAGCAACCAAATTTCATTTGGTGATCGTGAGGACGCCTTCGACCAGGACCTCGTTCTGATCCTGCGCGCGCCGGATGACGACCTGGACAAGATGAAGCCGGGGACGATCCTGATGTCGATGCTGCACTATCCGACCCACCCGAACCGGATCCCCTTATTCCAGGATTTGGGTCTGAAGACGATCTCGCTGGACAGCATCGTAAACGACAATGATGTCCGCCTGGTGGAAAACATGCGGGCTGTCGCCTGGAATGGGTTGGAAGTGGCTTATGATTTATTGGAGAAACATTGGCCCGGTCTGATCCGCCCGGACGGCAAGCCGATCCGTTCTTTATTATTGGGTACGGGTATGGTTGGGAAACACGCGGTGGATGCAGCCGTCCACCTCGGAAATATCGAGCGGAACAACGAACACATCAAGCAGGGTAGCCCCGGGGCGATCTGCAGGGCGGTGGGCCGCAACCTGAGCAGCCATAAGGAAGAGATGGTCAGCCTGTTGAAGCGCACCGATATCCTGATCGATGCGACCCAGCGTCGCAACCCGGCCCAGCCTGTGATCCCTAACGATTGGGTCCAATACCTGCCCGAACATGCCATTATGGTGGACCTCTCCGTTGATCCCTACATTCCCACCACCGATCCACCGGTCGTACGGGGGATTGAAGGCATCCCGAAGGGCGACCTGGATAAATACATCTTTCACCCCAAGGATGAGGATTGGGAGGACACGATTGCCCCCGGCGTCCCAACGGAACACCGCCGGATCGCGGTCACCTGCTATTCCTGGCCGGGTTTCCACCCGGAAGCTTGCATGACCCATTACGGCCAGCAGTTGAACCCGATGATGCCGGTGCTCTTTAAGAAAGGCTACGATGACCTCTCTCTGGAGGGCGGTTTCTTCGAACGGGCGCTCTACCGGGCAACGCTGAAAGCCTGGGAAAACCAGCTAGCCAGTGATTTTATCTGGAATGGCGATAAATCCATTTCCTGATCCGTTAGACTTAATTAAATAAAAAGACCTCGGTCTGTGGTATTGCCATCAACCGAGGTCTTTTTTATTTTAACAAGCGTTAATGCCGTTTACGATAGAACAGGATCACAGCCGGGATGAAGAATACCACTGAGAACCCGGCCAGCATCGCGATGGATGGCCATATATCAGATAATCCGGCGCCGCGGCAGGAGGATATCCCGGAAGCCGGTCATGATCCAATAGACGGGCGTGAAGCGAGAAATTTTCTGGACTGACTCACCGAGGATGTCCAGCGGCACCCAGGCGCCGCCCAAACCAGAGAACAGAAACATGGGGATCAGGGCGAAGATGGCGCTCTGCTCCGGCATCTTGGCCAGGATACCGATCAACAGCCCCAGACTGGCCACGAAGGCACAGCTCAGCAGGGACAGCGCCAGGGTCGCCAGAGGTGCGGCCAGGAAATCCAACCGGAGGAAGATCTGCCCAAAAGCCACCAGCACGACAAACTGCAACAGAATCATCACGAACATCGCCAACCAGTGTCCCACCAGGATTGAAAATTTGGGGACAGCCGTACTCAGGATGCGGTCCAGCGCACCGGATTTGCGTTCCTGGATGATGATCTCAGCCGCGCCCATTAAACCGGCAATGGCGAACTGGGCCATCATGCCCGGAAGGGATTGGGCGAAGGCGTTTTCTTTAGAAGTCTGTTGGCTGCCGTTCGGTGCGGTTTGCGTCTCGACGGCGGTCACCGGCGGGGTTTGCCAGGCGGCGAGGGCGGTCGTGAAAGTCTCGTTATAGAGGGCGTCCCGCGCCGTCTGATCGACAAAGCCCTGTTTCTGTTCATATAAATCCACGGTTTCCTGTGCCGTGCTGGCAGCCGTTCCCAATCGATTGACCGCTGCCTGGATTTCCTGCTGCACGGTGATACCGGAAGTTGTGTTTTCATCCAGAATAACATCCAGCGAAACCGTCCCATCCTTTTTCATACCCTGACTGAACCCCGCGGGGATGACCAAGGCCGCAGCCAGGTCGCCATCCGCGACCGCCTGCTTAAGGCTTGCCTGGGTTTCGGTCTTGCTGCCCGGCTCCAGCCGGACGACGGATGAATTCTCCAGATAGTGGATCAGGCTGGCTGTGATTGCCGTGTCTTCCTCACTCAGAACTTGAATGGGCAGGCGGCTGTCCGTGTTGGCGTTCGGACCGCTGAAGCCGCCGAACATGAAGCCGAACATCAGCGTGAAAAGGATCGGCGCCACAACCAGAAAGATGATGGGCTTCCAGTCTTTGAAAAGTTGATACAGGTCTTTAAAGGTAATATCCAAGAATTTCATAACGAACCTCTCACGCGAAGCGCTTTTTGAACCGCGCATTGCCGATCATGAAGAAGACGACCGCCCAGATGAGCATGCCGCCGGTCAGCAGCAGGGTGTTGATCAAATTGCCGCTCCAGCAGGCTTCCAACGCTTTCATCGCCCAGCCTTGCGGGACGATCAGGGGGATGAACTTGAAGGCGCTCTCGGCGGGGGTGCCCACGGTGAAGATGCTGGAGATTCCGAGCATGCCGGTGAAGGTCAGCACTGCGCCGTAAATGATCCCGGCCTGCCGGGTGCTCTTAACCAGCGACATGATGAAGATGCCAAAGCTGGAGGCCAGGGCGACCAGACCGACCGAAAAGATGATCAGCGGGATCACGGGCCCCCAATTGATCTTGAAGACCAGGCTGCCGAAAGCCAGCAGGGTGGTGACCTGAACGATGATCATCAGGAAACCGGCCAGGAATTTACCGTTGAGGATCGACATGGTGTTGGTGGGTGAGATGAATAATCGAGCAAGGGTGCCGCGTTCCTCTTCCTGCAGGATGGTCTGCGCGGCGGAGGTGCCGGTGAAGAAAGCGTAGAAGATCATCATGCCGCCCATAATGCTGCGGATAATGGTTTGCAGAATACTGCCCTTCTGCGAATTCTTGCCGGGTTCGGTCGGGGGGATGATGGTCAGACTACCGCCCTGAGAGTCGCTTTCGGATTGTCCGTTGGACTGAGCCTTAGCGGTCAAAGATTGGACCAGCGCCATTTGCTCGGCCTGGCTGAGGGTCACGTTGTGTTCAGCCAGCACCTTGATGATCGTATCCATCGAAAGGGTGCTGGAAGAGAAGCCGTCCACCACGCTCATCACGATCGCCTCGGTCACCTGCGGCCCCAGGCTCAGTTCGGGGTCTTTATAAAATTCAATCGAGACCTGCTTTTCGCCGGTACCGATCAGTGTGTTTGTGAAACCGGGCGGGATGATGATGGCTAGTCCCGCCTTACGGGAATCGACGGCCGCCCGAGCCTCAGTTTCATTACCCAGGGTGATGGTCATCAGATCGGAAAATGTCTTGTCCTGCAGCGTATTGACGAGCATATCACCCATTGTGGCGAAACTCTGACCGTTGACGTCAAAGCTGGGGACGAACTCGCTGCCCGTATCCTGGTTGACCAGGATCACATCCGTTTTGGGGACGGAGAACGCATTGCTGCTCCCGCCCACACCGCCGAACAGGAATGCGAATAACAGCGTCATCAGGATCGGGACACCGAACATGAAGGCCAGGGCGAACATGCTGCGGAAGGCCCGGCTGAGGTCCTTGAGTGCTATGGTAATTACTTTCATTATTGTGCGTCCTTTCAGTCCCGCAGGGCGCGGCCGGTCAGGTGCAGGAAGACCGCTTCAAGGTTGGGTTCCAACACTTCCACGGAATTGATCCGGACGCCAACCGCGGCAGCTGCTTCAAACACACCCGGCAGAACCTGGTTGCTGTCTTTGACGAGCAGGTGCAGGGTGCCGTCTTCGGAGTTGACCTCATGGACGCCATCCAGCGCCTTCCAGGCGGCTATAGCTTTTGCAGGATTCGCCCTGTGATGGTCAGGGTGATCCGGTCCAGCTCGCCGACAATGTCGATCAGTTCCTGGTGGGTCCCCATGGCGATGATCTCGCCGTGGTCCATGATGGCGATCCGGTCGGAGAGTTCCTGGGCTTCTTCCATATAATGCGTGGTGTAGAGGATCGTGACGCCGGAATCCCGCAAGTGTTTGACCGAATCGAGGATGGCGCGCCGGCTCTGTGGGTCGATCCCGACTGTGGGTTCATCCATGATGATGACCCGCGGCTGATGCAGCAGCGCTACGCCTACATTCAGGCGGCGCTTCATCCCGCCGGAAAATTTTGAAACCGCGCCGGTTGCCCGGTCTTCCAGACCGATCAGCTTCAGGACGGCTTCCACCCGCTCGTTCAGTTCGCTGCCGTGCAGGCCGTACATCTTTCCCCAGAAGTTTAGGTTGGCCCGAGCGGAGATATCCTCGTATAAAGCGATTTCCTGAGGGACGACGCCCAGTTCCGCTTTGGCTGCTTTCGGTTCTTTGGCGACGGAATATCCCATCAGCCAGACTTCGCCTGCGTCGGGCGTGAGCAGGCCGGAGATCATGCCAATCGTGGTGGTCTTCCCGGCGCCGTTGGGTCCGAGCAGGCTGAAGATCTCTCCGGTGTGGATCTCAAAACTAACGTTCTTCACAGCATGGACATCCTCAAAATGTTTATCGAGGTTCTGTACTTTGATAGCCTCTTCGTTCATTGTTTACTCCTTGGAATGGCGTGCGAAAGTAAAATGACGTTCGTCTCTTAATTATAGGAAATGGGAAAGCCCATCGGGATAGATTTTCTAGGTTCTTTTAGATTGCAATTTCTTACTTTTTCTTTCGAACTTTACTCAACATTATTTATTATATGGAATGCTGCGGTTAATGACACTGTTCAATCGTATGAACCTGAATTAGCCTTTCGGATAGGATGATAAGGTGGGTGAATTACTCCAACAAAAATAATGCATTCATTTTTGATATCGAGTGAAATTAGCAGACCTATCCAGCTAAAGTAAAACCAATGCCAGAATCAAATTCATCACTGTCGCTGCAATCAGGTTTGGCCAGATCGCACTAGATTTTTGGGATACCCACCCATTGATCAAGCCGATCGCGGCAAAGGCATAGATCAGGCCATATACAATGCCCATCATAGGGTCAGGCATCAAGAAAACGATCACCAGCTGCGGCAAAGTGAACAGCGCAGCCTGGATCACGTTCGCCCAGACCGGGCCGACTTTGGGCTCCAGAACTCTAAGCAGCCAACCTCGGAAGCAGAGTTCTTCCGCGAAAATGCTGACAAATCCAGAGAAAAGGACCATGCCTAACCAGCCGGTCGGACCGCTGAATATCGTCAACCAGGCGAAGGTTGAGTCGCTCGCTTCAGGGCGGGTGGCTTCCCGAAGCAGGAAGCGGTAGGCACCGGACCACGGCTCGAAAACCGCATAGACCACGGCCAGCGCGACCAGGTTAATCCCCGTCCATTTGAGCACCTGCTCCCATCCCACCGCCCCCATCCCGATCCGTTGGGCGTCTCTCCGAACCAGTAAATTGATCAGCGGGAGCAGCAGGAACAGCAAGGTGAAAATCGGCAAGTTGAGCCCCTGCCAGAGTGAAAATCCGACCGCAACCACCATTGCCCCCAGCAGCCAGGTTAACGCGAATGTTTCTTGTTTGCCCCATTGCTTCTTTTTCTTTATAATTCGACTTTAAATTTTTACAAATAATTTTATTTTATATTTCTTTGTGGTTTATTTGCCAGATTGAGGTGAAAAGGAAAATCACACTTGCAACCGCAGTTCCGGTGAGGGGTAACCAAAGCGGAAAACCAGGAGGCAATGTATTTGTCGCCACTGCACCGATGACACTGGGAAGAGCGAATGGTGTGATTAGGCCCAGACCGGGGAAAAGATTAACCAGGATTGCGCCACCTAATGCACTGCCGAGTGAAATCCCCAGGACAATACCACGTGAATTTGACAAAACTTCCACCATTAACGTCAGGGTGATATAGAAAAACAGATCCAAAGCCAGAATTGCAGTACCTTTGAAATAAGCTTGCCAAAAGATGCTGCTGGAATCATGAATCCAATTGATCATAAGGGCGATAAGTGACTGGAAGATGACCATTGTAATCAGGATTCCTGAAAGTTTGTGAGAGCAATTTCGACAAAAAGAAAGCTGTCCTGGAAATTGGTTTGGATAGGACCCACTCTATGGTCCCAAGTTCCTTTTCCTGGGTGATACTGCCCTGGACGAGAATTACGACTCCGATCGGTAGTGCGAAGCCTGCCAAAGAGAAAAAAGCCGAGACGCCATCAGGAAGATTAGCTAGTTCAGATTGTTCCACACCATCAAAGGTTTCCGCAATGAATGGCATCAGGAATAAAAGCAGGACCAATAGACCATTGATGATCAGCCCCCAGAGCAAGGTCTGGATCCACCAGCGGGGCGAGCCCCACCACTTAGTATTTTCATGGCCGAGCATATTCTTTAAGCCCAGACGCCAACCTTGGGTTTGGTCCACAACCAGAATGGATTTAGATTTCATCATTTCCTCCCGAAACAACTTTCAGAAAAACATCTTCCAGTTCTTGTGTTTCTAAGTTGAAGCTTAAGACGGTCATATCGGAATAGCTTACCAAAATCGGTAATAATGATTTCTTGGCAGTTTCTGGATCTGTAATGGTTATTTTCCAACTCAAATAATCGTTTTTCGAATCTTGAACGATATCTGAAATCCAGTCCAACACTTTTAATTTTGCATAAGCTCGATCTGTATTTCCTTCCACATGAACGTTATAAACGATCTCTCGTCCGGATTTAAGCAGGTCTTCGATTGGTCCCTGGGCAATCAACTCACCCTGATTGAGGATCACGACCCGGTCGCTGACTTTTTGGACGTCATCAAGGATATGGGTGGAATAGAAAAGTGTTGTTTTGTCCCTCAGGTTTTCCATGATCTTTAAGACATCCTGTCTACCCATGGGATCGAGGGCGGCTGCAGGTTCATCTAGAATCAAAAGGTCCGGATAATTAATTTGCGCCTGGGCAATCCCCAATCGTTGCCGCTCACCTCCAGAGAATCCTTTAACTGGTCGATCAGCTTTTTCCTCAAGGCCAACCATATTTAACATTTCATTGATTCGATCTTCAATTAAAGGTTTTGGGCCGATATAGAAAAATTTTGCTGTGAAACGCAGAATCTCTCGAGCAGTCATATTGGGATAGAATTGCGGGCTTTGTCCAAGATAGCCCACCCGTCTTCGTATCTCAGCACTATCCTTGACGATATCCAAACCAAAGATTTTTCCTATTCCATTGCTGGGACGCATCAAACCGAGCAGCAATTTGATGGTTGTACTTTTCCCAGCCCCGTTCGGTCCAAGAAATCCTGTAATGGAATGTTCGGGGATGGTCAAATCCAATGATTTTACTGCATCAATATCACCAAAATGCTTTGAAAGTTTATGGGTTTCTATGAGGGGAAGTGGGTATTGCATTTGGTACCTCCTTATTGCTCCGACCTGTAACAATCTTATTAAGAAATGGAATGTTTCACCCTCGTCGGATATCCTAATCTTCCAATCCCTTATGGTCAGTTTTAACCTAGCCGCGCGGTCAGGATGAATCTGACTATCTAACTGGTAATATTTTGCCACATTTTCCTTATACTGATTACATTTGGTTATATAAATAATGAAGGAAATATTGGGTTGAGGGACAAAAATGGCTGATAAAACAAAAATTCTGATCATCGGCGCCGGTGTGTCTGGCCTTTCGGCCGGCATCTATGCACAGATGAACGGATTCGATTCGACGATTTATGAGATGCACAATATTCCCGGCGGACTCTGCACGTCCTGGAAGCGCCACGGCTACACTTTTGACGGTGCGGTGCGCTACCTGGCCGGGGTCAACAAACAGAGCAAAGGCTACCAGCTCTGGGAAGAGTTGGGAATCCTGCAGGACACCCCCATTCATTATTATGACGAGTTCGTTTGCATTGAAGGCCGTGACGGTCGCAAACTGCACCTCTACACCGATATCGACCGGCTGAAAAAGCACCTGCTGGAGCTCGCGCCGCGGGATAAACGTACGATCGAGGAATTCATCGAAGGCATCCGCGATTTCACAAAAATGGAACTCCCGGTGGACCTGACCGCTGAGGATGCCCGCGAACTGGCGGAAATGGGAATGGACCTGCTCCCGGTATTGATGCCGACCTTGCGCTGGCGTGCTGTGGCGCTGCGGGATTACGCCCGGCGCTTCAAGGATCCCCTCCTGCGGGAAGGCCTGCCGTTGTTCTTCCAGTTTGCACCCGAAGATTTCCCGATGATGTTGTGCCTTTCCACGCTGGCAATGATGAACGACCACGAAGCCGGTTACCCGCTGGGCGGGTCACTGCCAATCGCCAAAGCGCTTGAGAAGCGCTATCTCGAACTGGGCGGTCAGGTAGTTTACCGAACAAAGGTGACGGATATTTTGGTGGAAGAAGACCGAGCGGTGGGATTGGAACTGGATGCTAAAAATAAGGTTTACGGCGACCTGATCATCTCCGCTGCCGATGGACATGAGACCATTTTCAATTTGCTGGACGCGAAATACACCAGCCGTAAGCTGCGAGAATATTATGACGGCGGAATGACCCCGAGTAAGTCGGTCCTGCAAATCTCACTGGGTGTGGCGATGGACTTTTCAGACCAGCCCGCGATGACCAACCTCCTGCTGGATGAGCCGATCTGGCTGGGCAATATGCGTCATGATCGGCTGGTGCTCAAGCATTACTGTTTTGATCCGCAGATGGCGCCGGAAGGGAAATCCGCCCTGTCATTGTGGTGCGAGGCCGATCCGGATTACTGGCAGTGGCTGCGGAAGGATAAGAAACGCTACCGGCATCATAAAGATGAGGTCGCTGAAATTGTGATCGAAATACTCGATCGTCGCTATCCCGGCTTTGCCAAGGCGGTTGAAGTTATTGATGTTGCCACCCCGGTGACTTACCAGCGCTATACCGGTAACTGGCGTGGCGCTTTCGCGGGTTGGGCCCTGACGACCCATAAGATGAGCATGATGATGGGCAAGGGGATGGATAAGACCCTGCCGGGCCTGGAGAATTTCTACATGATCGGTCAGTGGGTTGAACCGGGCGGCAACGTGGAACTTTCCTGCGCCTCCGGGCGAGATGTGATCAAAGATATCTGTCATGCGCGGGATGCGGCCTTCACACCTGAGGAATCACTCGAATTTTAGGGATGGTTCCACGTGCGCTGCGGTCTGAAGATCAAAATTCTTTTAATTCTGTCACGTGCGTTTCACGGCACGTGACCTACATATTTTCCCTATTACCTATTGTTTCCTGCCAACGTTTTTCAGATCAATGCACTAATGCCTGGTACCTAACACCTGATACCTAATTTTTACTACCTTATCCCTATTCCCCATCCACCATCTCACTGTTTTATCTTGACAGATTCCGAAAAACACATAAAATTGACCCAATGCTATGCGATTAAAACTTGTCGTGCCGAACTCACCCTGCCAATCTGCCACGAAGCCGTGGCATTCATTTTGTCTTTTCGAGAGAGCCTTTATTGGCTCTCTTTTTTTGTGTCAGGAGGGTGAATAATGCGGCTGCCCGGTTTGATCGACCCTCACGTGCATCTGCGCGAACCCGGCGCTACTCATAAGGAAGACTGGGACAGTGGCACGGCGGCTGCCCTGGCGGGTGGGCTTCACCCAGGTGTTGGCGATGCCTAACACCCAACCCCCGGTCACCGATGGGGAAAGCCTTGCTGCGGTCTACGCGCTGGCGGCTGAAAAAGCCCATTGCGATTACGCTCAATTTCTCGGCGCAGGACCGGACAACGCGGATTTGGCGGCACAGGCTGCACCGCAGGCTGCCGGGTTGAAGCTCTACCTCGACCAGACCTATGGGCCGCTGCGGTTGGACGAGATGTCCTTCTGGAAAGCACATTTCCTGGCCTGGCCGCAGGATCGGCCTCTGGTCGCACATGCCGAGGGGCGCACCCTGGCGGCTGCGATCCTGATGGCGGCTCTGACGGACCGCCCCCTGCACCTGGCGCATGTCGCCACCCGCGAAGATATCCTGATCGTTCGCGCGGCCAAGGAACGCGGGTTGAAGATCACCTGCGAGGTTACACCGCATCACCTGTTCCTCACGGAGAATGACCTTTCCGGCGGACGCAGTGAGGTGCGGCCGCGGCTGGGGGCGCAGGCTGACGTGGATGCGCTCTGGGCGAACCTGGATGTGATCGACTGCTTCGCCAGCGACCATGCGCCCCACACGGCTGCGGAGAAGGATGGCGAAAACCCACCGCCCGGCTTCCCCGGACTGGAAACCTGCTTTGCCGCTGTTCCTGACGGCCGTCCACGAGGGCCGGTTGACGATGGAAGACTTGATTGACCGGATGTACACCAACGTCATTCGAATTTTTAACCTCCCACCCCAGCCCGAAAGCTGGGTGGAGGTGGACCTCGATGCGGAAAATGTGATCACGGCTCAAAATATGTATTCACGCGCGGGCTGGACGCCCTTTGAAGGCATGCAAGTGCGCGGCAGGGTTCGGCAGGTCGTCCTGCGCGGTGAGGTCGCCTTTGCAGATGGCGAAGTTCTCGCACCCCAGGGATTTGGCAGGCGAATCAGATAGACGCAGGGCGGACGAAAACCGCCCCGGCTTCACGCGCCTGAGAACAAGAATATTAACAACACTTATTGAGATAGGAGAAGACATGACCAGTTTTACACCCCCCATCCACGGGAATAACCCCCACCTGCCCTTCGGCGATCAGCAGGATTCAGCCTATTATGGCAAGGACATCATTTCGGTAAAGCAGTTTGACCGCGATTCACTCGACTACGTCTTTGGCGTCGCCCATGAGATGTATGAGATGGTCGCACGGGTCGGTTCGTTCGACTTATTGAAAGGCAAGATCCTGGCGAACCTGTTCTATGAACCTTCCACCCGCACTTCATCTTCTTTTACCTCCGCCATGGAACGCCTGGGCGGGAGCGTGATCCCGATCAACAACGTGAGCTATTCCTCGGTGACCAAGGGTGAATCGCTGCCGGACACCGTCCGCACGCTGGAAGCCTATGCCGACGTGATCGTGCTGCGCCACCCGGAAGTCGGCTCCTCGGCGCTGGCGGCCAAGTATGCCCGTAAGCCGGTCATCAACGCCGGTGATGGGATCGGCGAGCATCCCACCCAGGCGCTGCTCGACCTGTTCACTATCCGGGAAGAACTGGGTAAAGTGGATGGTCTAACCGTTACGATGATGGGCGATCTGAAGTACGGCCGCACGGTGCATTCCCTCTCCCGGTTGCTCACACTTTATGACATCAAGCTCAATTACGTCGCCCCCGATTTGCTTCGGATGCCCGATGAAATTATCGAAGAGATCAATGAAAAAGGTATCCCGCAGGCATCATTCGACAGTCTGGAGCCGGTGATCGGTGAGAGTGACGTGCTGTACGTCACCCGGGTGCAGAAAGAACGCTTTGAAGACCCAACCCAGCATGAATCTCTCAAGGGCAGTTATGCGGTCACACCTGAGATCATGAAGCAGGCCAAGGATAAAATGATCGTGATGCACCCCCTGCCGCGTGTTTGGGAGATCGACATGGCCGTCGATGATGACCCACGGGCAGCCTACTTCCGCCAGATGGAATACGGTCTCTACATCCGCATGGCGCTGCTGGCAATGGTGTTGGGTAAAGCGTAAACCATATTTATTAGCTAGTACTTGCTTAGTATTGTTCTATATAGATTGGAATTGTGATTACAATAGACTTACACCCCACCACCGGAGGTTTGAATGCCATCTTTCTTTGAAAAACTGGACCAGCGATCCAAAGAGATCGACTCCCTGCTTTGTGTCGGCCTGGATCCGCACCCGGAAGACCTGCCGGAACAAACCGGGGCGGCTGCAAAGGCGTTTTGCCTTAAATTGATCGAAGCCACCAAAAAGGTTACTCTGGCCTATAAACCCAACGCGGCTTTTTTTGAAGCGCTGGGACCGGAGGGGTGGGAGAGCCTGCGTGAGGTGATCGAAGCGGTCCCGGACGAGATCCCGGTGGTGCTCGATGCCAAACGCGGCGACATCTCTTCCACCGCCCGCGCCTATGCCCGGTCCGCATTTGAAACACTAGGCGCGGATGCGATCACCCTCAGTCCCTACCTGGGCTACGATTCCCTCACGCCCTTCATGGAAGATCCTGAGAAGGGCATCTTCCTGCTCTGCAAGACCAGCAACCCCGGTTCAGTGGACCTGCAGGACCTGCCGCTGGGCGGGAATGACCGTCTGATGATGGTCTATGAAAAGGTCGCCGCGCTGGCGGCGGAATGGGATACCGGGAACAATATCGGCCTGGTGGTCGGCGCGACCTTCCCGGAAGCGCTGGCTCGGGTCAGGCAGCTTGCGCCGAAGCAGTGGTTCCTTGCGCCGGGC
The DNA here is from genome assembly GCA_963748065.1 of uncultured Chloroflexia bacterium. Lineage (GTDB taxonomy): Bacteria > Chloroflexota > Anaerolineae > Anaerolineales > Anaerolineaceae > Brevifilum. The sequence goes on from CAVVHL010000024.1 coordinate 73,047, forward strand.
TTGGGCGCGCAAGGTGCGGACCTTAATGAGGCCATGCATGCCGGCTTGCGCGAGGACGGACTGGGATTGTTGATCAACGTCAGCCGCGGCATTTCCCCGCGGAGGACCCGGGCAAGGCGGCCAGAGAACTGGTCGAGCGGTTCCGAACCGCGCAAGAGGCCACCCGTCCGAAATTAAATCGCAAAGTATCCGAGCAGGCTAATTTGGTGGAACCGTTGGCAGAAGGCTTATTGTCGATGGGTTGTGTGCGTTTTGGTGAATTCACGCTGAAATCCGGCCTGAAATCGCCAATCTATATCGACTTGCGCCAGTTGGTGTCTTTCCCGGGTTGGATGACCCAGGTGGCGGCAGCTTATATCCGCTTGTTGAAATCCCTCAAGTTCGACCGGATCGCCGGGCTGCCCTATGCCGCCCTGCCGATTGCAACCGCCATCAGCCTCCAGGGGAACTGGCCGATGATCTATCCCCGCAAGACCGTCAAGGACTATGGCACCACGGCCGAGATCGAAGGCCTCTATCACCCCGGTGAGACCATTGCCGTGATCGACGACCTGGCGACCACGGGTGGTTCCAAATTTGAGGCGATCGATAAGCTGACCGAAGCCGGACTGAAAGTAAAAGATGTGGTCGTGTTGATCGACCGGGAATCCGGCGCGAAGGAAGCCCTGGCTGAAGCGGGTTACACGATGCACGCCCTCTTCACCCTCACCGAACTGCTGGATTATTGGGAAGAGACCAACAGGCTGCCCGCTGAGCAAATCACCGAAGTGCGGACGTTCCTGAAAGAAACCGGATCGAAATAGGAGTTTGTTGATGTTCCGTTCCCGCCGATACCGGGTGGATAACGAACAGGTCGTTTTGATACTGACGATCCTGCTGGTGCTGGCTGTGATCGTGCTGACATCGACGGTCACTTTCTGCGTCAGTGGGATGTTCATCCTGGCGATGTTCGTGATCAGTGCGGTGACGATCCGTTCCCATCATCAGGCATTGATGCATAGCGCGGTGCAGGTGAATGAAATCCGGACACCCAACCTGGCAGCGGTCATCAGGGATTGTGAAGCAAAACTGCAGCCAGGGATGATCGATGCTTATGTGGTCAACAAGAACCTGATGAACGCCTACACCTTCGGGATCTCGGAACCTAAAGCCCTGGTGGTTTATGCACCTGTGTTGAATGTGATGAGTCCCGGTGAACTGGAATTCATCCTCGGACATGAGATGGGTCACGTCGCCCTTGGGCATACCTGGCTGAACACCATCGTAGGCGGCCTTGCGGGGATTCCCGCGCCCTTCGGTGCGGCGGTGATCCTTTACGCTGCTTTCCGCTGGTGGAACCGGATGTGTGAATTCTCGGCGGATCGGGCGGGACTGCTGGCCTGTGGCGACCTCAATCTGGCCGTTTCTGCGCTGGTCAAGCTGGTTGCGCCGGATATCCGCAGTCAGCGGGAATTTGAGCAGGCTTTCGCCATGATCGACGCACAGGACGATGACGTCAGCAACCGGATTGCGGAAGCGTTCCAAACCCACCCGATGCTGATCCGCCGGATCAATAAGCTGCGGGAATATGTCCGCACCGATGAGTACCGGTGGCTGCAGGCAGGGGTGAACGGGAATGTCGGCGGCGCTGCGGTGGAAACGCCGCGGATGACCGTTCCGGATGAGGTGCCAACTCCGCCGGTGGCACCGGAGAAGCCGCCCCGGGAGGATATCCCACCGGAAGAGCGCTGGCCGTGGTTGAAGAAAAAGGATGAGTAAATCGAAGAAACCGGAGTTTGCATAGAACTCCGGTTTTATTTAGCAGTAAAAATGCGAATGGAGATTTTTACTTAAGGTGATTGGTTAAAAGACCCCGTCCCCGAGCCCTTCCCTGGAGCGAAGCGAAACACCCGGAGCGAATTCTGAGGGTGCACTTCGAGGGGAAGGGTGACTGCGAGAGCAGGCGGGAAGGGGTTATAAACAGCATAATTTAGAAAGATATTACTTACGACACTGGCCAGACATCCGAGACCTTCTTGGGGAAAAGCGCGTCGATCAGGTTGGCTGTTTCCTCATCCTTGGTCGTGCAGTCCGCATAAATGTATTTCAGCTCCTTCATGTTGCGATGTCCGAAGACAAGGTGCAGGAATGTGAGCTCTGGGAACTCTGCACCACACTTTTCAAGTGCATCAAAAGTAAGGTTCTCAATCGACCCGATCTTTCCTTTGTCAAACGTCATACTCAGCCCCTCTTTATAGAAACTGAGTTTCAGTTCACCTGTATAGTTAACGAAGGCCGATTCCGCCAGCCGGGATTCCAGCACCGGCTTGATCAGATTCAAGAAAGCCGCCAGGTCCGGGACGCGCATGTAATACGCGTAGGGTGCACGTTCACGGGCGATCTTGGTGGCCGCCACCTCGTAAGCCGGGTGGGATTCGCCCAGCCAGAAACCGAAGATCTTCTGGGTCGCGCCTTGTTCTTCCGCTTTTTCCAGACCGTTTTTCCAGAGGAAGCGGATCACGCTGGGGGTAACGTCTGTCCAGGCGACGCCTTCATCAATTTCGTATAGGTTGAGCATATTGCTGTGTCCCCACTTGACCGGAGGCAGGCCGATGAAGCCGACCGGTTTACCGGATTGATTTTCAATGATATAGATCTCCCGACGGTTGACATTGTATTTCCGTTTCCCGCTGATCTCATAACGCCAAAGGGCTTCATCGTAAACGGACGAGATCATCGAGCGCCGGCAGCCGCGTTCATAGGTCTTCATTAGGAAGGGGACATCCTTTTCCTCGGCCGGACGGAAATGATATGGCTCTTCCTCATCTTCTTTCAATTCGGGGACGTGCATTTCGTAGCCGTAGTGTCCGCCGCTGAGGTTGAGCGCCATCTCATAACCGAACTGGCGATAGTAAAAGGGGATGCCGGTGATGACCTGTACCAGCTCGCCGCGCGCTGCGCTCCACTGGTGGAGCACGTCGAACTGTTCCCGCACCAGCCCACGCCTGCGATAGTCTTTGTCCGTGCCAACCAGTTCCGGCCGTCCGACCTTGAAGGGAATCCCTTCATAGGACCAGGTTTGAGAGATCAGGCAGCAGGTGGAGACGATTTTGTCGGTATGGGTGTCTTCAACAAGGGTAATATCGCTGGTTGCGAAGACCGGAGACTTGGCCGCAGATCAGGTCACGGGTCCAATCCGCCAGCGCTTTCTCGTCCCATTCGTTCTCGCCATGGATACCGCGGTTGAATTCAACATAGGCTTCCTCGTCGGCTAGCGTGGCGTGCCTGAGGATCAACCCGTCACCCAGGTCTTTGATCAGTTGTTCGGTCATTCCGTTTGCTCCTCCTGTGAATTTGCGTATCCAAATTGTAATTCAACTTACTTCCCTGGGAAGGAATTAAACCGGAGAGCAGTGTATACTTGAATCGATCGGAGGGAAAAGGAATGAAAACCAGACTGAAGATCTACAACTTCTTCGTTTACCTGATATCCGGGATATTTGAGCCATTTATTGCGGCTTATTTGTATCATCGTAATTTCAGCGGTGTTCAGATTGGCGTGCTGCTGGGGACGCTGCCGCTGACCATTCTGGTCTTCCAACCCGTCTGGAGTTACATCAGTGATATTTTGCAGACACGGCGACGGCTCCTGCTGATCGCTAGTATTGGGGCTGGTTTGTCCTTCATCGTTCTGGGCTTGACGGACTCTTTTGTGTTGGTGTTCTTGGCCGGCCTGGTGATGGTCTTCTTCCGCTCGCCGATCGTCGTGATCACCAATGCCATCACTCTGGATTATCTGGAGAAAGAAAGTTCCGTCCACGATTTTAGCCTGATCCGTCTTTGGGGGTCAATCTCCTTTGCGATCTCGAGTTATATCCTGGGCAGTTTTATTCTTGAAAACCACTTCAATCTTTTCCCCTGGCTGCTGATGGTCCTGTTCCTGATCCAGGCCGCGCTCAGCCTGCTGCTGCCGCGTGAGGTCAAAGCTGTGCGTTTTTCAAGGTTGAAGGGCATCCGGCTGGCTGAAAACAATAAACCACTGATGTGGTTGCTGGTCGCCATCGTCTTCATTGGCGCGACGATGAGCATTTCGATCAATTATCTGACGATCTTTCTCCAAACACTGGAAACGGCCGCCTGGCTCATCGGGTTGACCATTGGTTTGCAGGCGATCCTCGAGGTGCCGTTCATGCTGATCGCGCCGAAGGTCCTGAAGCGGGTCAGTATGGAGAAGCTGCTGCTGGTTGGTGCGATCGTCCTGCCTATTCGCTGGCTTGCTTTTGTTTTCATCAAGAATCCAGCCTGGGTGATCCCCACACAGATCCTGCACAGCATCGCAACCGTTTGCCTGATCGTGGTCGGTGCGGCATATATCGACAGCAAGGTCGCACCGCAGTGGCGGGCGACCGGACAGGGCATTTATGCCACCGCGATGTTCAGCGTGGGCGCGGCGCTGGGGCAGTATACGGCGGGCAGCGTTTATCAGACGTTCAATATCCGTGCGGTGTGGATCTTGAGCGTTGCTCTGGGATTGATCGGATTGGCTTTGCTTTGGGTGGCGTTACGCAAGTTCGAGCGGGGGAAATCGGTGAAAGAAACAACGCCGGTAAGCGTTTAGTAACAGAGGAATAGGTAAAAGAATTTTAACCACACTTTGAATGACCCCATCCCCAAGCCCTTCCCCTCAAGGAGGGGAAGGGTGTCCGCGATAGCGGACGGAAAGGAGTTAGAAGACGTGTATAAAAAAATTTTGTTTTTGTTTATTGATCATATAAAGCGAAATGCCCGCAGCGGGGTGTCTCTACGCGTCATCGAAATTAAGAAGAATGTAGGTCAGCTTCCAGCGTGACGATCTGAGAATTTTGATTGTGTAATATAGTGGGCAAGATTCCAGCAATCGCAGGGTTCCCCCTCACAGCATTCGGAGTGGGGATAGGGGTGGGAGAAACACGGTCTAAACAGATCCCATTCCACCGACACCTCTCTTGTCATTGCGAGTGAGCACCCGCAGGGTGCGACGAAGCAATCTTCTTTTATACATCGAACCGCAACCTTGCTCCAGGCTTGGAGAGGGTATCCTTCAAAAATATAAAAGAAGATTGCTTCGTCGGCTTCTTCGAAGCCTGCCTCGCAATGACAAATTAGTATGCCTTCGCGCCACCATGCCTGACCTATGCTGAAGTTACCCCTTCAGTGGATACTGTCCATATTTCTCGACCGCGTCCACCATCGCCAGCACGTTCTCTGCCGGGACATCGTTCATGATCGTGTGGACGGAAGCAACCATATACCCACCTCCCGGGCCCAGGATGTCGATCACCCGGCGGACTTCCTGCTGCACTTCCTCCGGCGTGCCGTTCGGCAGTACATGATGGGTGTCGATCGCACCGCAGAATGTGATCCGGTCACCGTAGCGGTCTTTGAGGCCCTGCAGGTCGGACATCTTCCCTGCGGAAGTCTGGATCGGGTTGAGGATATCCACACCGATTTCAATGAAGTCCTCGATCAGGTTGAAGACATCGCCGTCCGTGTGGAAGAAGACCTTCGCATCGGTCCTCTCTTTGGTGAAGGCGATCAGGTCGGCATGGAATGGTTTGACCATTTCACGATACATTTTTGGCGAGATCAGCAGGCTTTCCTGCGACCCCAGGTCATCGCCGATTTTGATCATATCGAGATATTCCCCGGTCTCATCCAGGAAATGCCCCATCATCTCTTTGCATTTCTCGGTGATCTTCGCCAGGAGCGCCACAGCGAAATCCGGTCGCATCGCCATATTGAGCAGGAAAGTATCCATGCCCTGCATCGCGAAGGCGCGCTCGAAGGGGAACAACAGCCAGGGAATCCCCATCACCGCATACTGATTTTCCTCGGAAAGCTTTTTTGCTTGCGCACGGCAGTGTGCCACCCGGGTCGGGTCGTCCATATCGGGCCAATCGAAAGCTTCGATATCTTCAATGGTCGTGGCGTCTTTCAACGGCGGTGGACCAAACGTCCAATCGCCCTCACCAAGCTGGATTTGGCTCGTGCCCCAGGAATTGATGTAGGGGTCCTGAGGGCCGCGGCGTGCATTCACTTCACGAATGGACAGCGGTTCCAGGTCCAATACACCGCGCACGTCACCATGCAGCCGTTCCAGGGTCTGTTCGTCCACCGCGGCGGTGCCCAGTTCAGGCCAGTCGTAAAGGGATTTATCCGGCGCATCTACGCCGATCAGGCGTTTGAGCTCGCGATAGACCTTCATCTTTATGCCGGTGGCATTACTGACACCGATCACGATCGGCACTCGGTCGGGTTCCTGATGATTGATAGTGGTAAGCACACGTTCTTTTGAAGTGAGAGACATCGGACGCTCCTGCTGCGGTTGTGAAATTGAAAATCCAGCGGCCATTTTCACAGCCGCTGGATAAAGAAATGCTATTTACGCTGTTACGAAAGGCTCTCGAGCTTGGTGACCATTTCGTCGATCACGTCGAAGCCGCCCTGCCAGAATTCGGCTGTGGTCACATCGATGCCCGCGTTCGCCAACAGTTTCACCGGGGCGATTGAACCACCCGCAGCCAGGATCTTCATGTAGCGAGGCTTGAAGGCATCACCCTCGGCCTGGAACTGCTTGTAGAGCGAAAGCACCAGCAGCTGCCCGAAGGCATAGGCATAGACATAGAACGGGACGGCGAAAAAGTGCGGCACCATGACCCATTCCCAGCGGAAATCATCGGAGACATCCACGGCGTCACCGAACTGACTCTTGAGGTTCGCCAGGTAGGCATCGGCGATCTCACTCACCTGCGCACCTTCGGCGATCATTTCGTGGGCGGTCTTCTCGAACATCGAGAAGTAATTCTGCCGCAGGATGGTGGCGAAGGCGTCATCCATCTGGCGATAGAGCAGGTCCCGCCGGACGGCTTCGTCGGTCTCCTGTGCCAGGAGCTTGTCCACCAGCATCATCTCACCAAATGTGGAAGCCGTTTCCGCCAGGGGCAGACAGGCATGCTGGGTGAAAGCGGTATGGTCATGCGCCATCAGGGAGTGGATCCCATGTCCCAGTTCATGCGCCATGGTGGCGACATCATCAGGACGACCCTGGTAGTTGAGCAGCACCCATGGGGTCAAATCGGGTGTGACGGTGGCGCAGAATGCGCCGCTCATCTTGCCTTTGCGGATCTCGCTGTCGACGTGATCGGCGTCGAGGATCTGTTTGGCCATTGCGGCGAACTGCGGGTGGAATTCGTTGAAGGAATCCAGCACGATCTCGGCGGCATCTTTATAGTTATAGGTCTTATCGGATTTCTCCACCGGGGCATAGATGTCGTAACGAGTGAGTTTGTCCATGCCGAGGCGTTTGGCTTTGAGCTTGAAGAAACGCTGGAAGTGTTTGGCGTTCTTGCGGGTCACATCCAGCAGGGTCTCGATCACATCGTCGGGGATATCGTTGACCAGGTTGCGCACGGAGATGGGGGATTTGAACCCGCGCAGGTTCACGTTCTCATTGCGCCAGTCGCGGGAGATGGCCTGGTAGATCTGCCCCAGGACCGGGGCGTCCGCTTCATAGACCCGGAAAAGTTCCTGATAGGCTTTGGCGCGCAGGTCGGGATCGGATTCCCGTACTAAAGCCATCAACTCACCGCGGGTCATTTCCTTTTCTTCGCCGTCCACTTCGACCTTGAAGACATAGCGGTTGGTGATCGAATCGTACAGCATGTTGAGAGCGCTGAAGCCGGTCACGTCCTTGATGTTGATGACCTGTTCTTCCTTCTCGCTCAGGGTGTAGTCCTTGAAGTTGCGCATGGCGACCAGCCAATAACGGTAATCCCCGGAAGCATCCAGCAGGCGTTTGGCGTTCTCGTCGTCCAGGGCGCGCCACCAGAGGCTGAAGAAGAGGGTCTTATTGTTGGTCTCAGCCTGGAACTGGTCCACCTTGGCGACCAGAGCCTGGGCTTTCTGGTCCTGGGTGTTGCCTGCAAAGGAGAGTTCGGCAAAACCGCTCACCCGGCTGACCAGGCGGAAGAAATGTTCGTAGTTTTCGATGATGTTGAGGAAGAGGTCTTCGCTGATCTCGGGTGTTAGCTGCTCGCGGAAAGCCTGGAAGGATTCCACGCCTTTGTTGATCTCCTCAAAGGTGGCATCGATCTTCGGGTCATCCACGGCGGCGAAGAGGTCGCCGAGGTCCCAGGGGGACTGGGTGTATGTTTTTTCGGTCATATTATTTTCCTTTTTAGTTTATTCCGGTGGGCGGTATCTTACTCCGCATTGGCCGGTTTGATTTTCCTTGATGCTTCCTGGCGGACGATCTCGCGCAGGTTGTCGATCGGTTCCCGCTGATTGGTCTCTTCATTCCAGAAGAACCACAATTTCCATCCGTTGCCCGGGCCGTTACGCAGTTCTTTGGCGATCTGGTGGATCGAGCCACGGCTGCCGTTGCAGGCGATCTTGCCATCCGCCAGCACTTTGGCGGTCTGTTCGCCATCCGAGCCGAAGAAAAGCTCCTGACCGGGGTTGAGCAGGCCATCTTCCACCAGGCGACCGAAGGGGATCCGGGCACGGTGGCGCGGGTTAGGCGTGACATAGATCGCCGGGTCGAACTCCAATTGTGTATCCTCATGCACACGTTTTCGCGCCAGCCGGGCATATTTCTCATCGACTTCGATCCCGATAAAATGACGGTGTAATTTGCGTGCAACTGCGCCGGTGGTACCGGTGCCGAAGAAGGGGTCCAGCACGACATCTTCCGGATTGGAACTGGACAGGATCACCCGGTAGAGCAGCGCTTCCGGCTTTTGGGTCGGGTGAGCCTTCTCACCGTCTTCATCGCGCAGGCGTTCGCCGCCGGTGCAGATCGGGAAATACCAGTCGCTGCGCATTTGCAGGTCGTCGTTGAGGCCTTTCATGGCGTGATAGTTGAAGGTATACCTGGCGCCTTTTTCCTTCTGCACCCAGAGCAGGGTTTCATGGGCGTTGGTATAACGCACGCCGCGGAAATTGGGCATCGGGTTGGCTTTGACCCAGACGACATCATTCAGCACCCAGAACTTGAGGTCCTGCAGGATCATCCCGACGCGGTAGATATTATGGTAGGAGCCGATCACCCAGAGGGTGCCGGTGGGTTTGAGGACACGCCGGCAGGCGGTCAGCCATTCGCGGGTGAACCGGTCATACTGGCTGAAGCTGTCGAATTGGTCCCAGTCGTCATCCACCGCATCCACCTTGGTCAGGTTGGGGCGCCAGAGCTCCCCTTCCAGTTGAAGGTTGTAGGGCGGGTCGGCGAAGATCAGGTCAATGGAATCTTCGGGGAGGTCAGCCAGGATCTGCCGGCAGTCACCGACGAGCACCTGGTCCAGCGGCAGGACATTCTCGGTCTTGTTTTCAGTCTCGGACATAAGTGTTCTTATTTTAACGGCTTTTAGCAGCTTTAGGGAGTGAATTTGAGAGGATATTGAGTTAACAGAAAGGGCAACCATTAATTTAAGTTCATTGAACGTGATTTGAATTAGTTTTGTCGTTGCGAGGAGGCCGAAGGCCGACGTGGCAATCTTCTATTTGCGAAATAAATGTTATATCTCCAGGAAAGAAGGAATGGGTTCTTGTGATTCGAAGATTGCTTCGGGCTGCCTTGCAGCCTCTCGCAATGACAAGAAAAGTAAATAGTCCTCATCGGTTATAATCCACCTATTCATTGATTCAAAACCACAGAAAGTCCATTCATGTCTGACTCCGCCGAACGCCGCCCACTGCCAAAACGCTGGCGTATCCAACTCCCGATCCCAACCGACATTTCCCGAGAACTCAGCGATTTCTCGCCCCTTCTCCGGCAGCTGCTCTATAACCGGGGGTTTGTGACTGCCAAGTCCGCGGCGGCCTTCATCGATGGCACCGTGGATTTCTCGACCGACCCATTCCTGCTCAAGGACATGCAGATCGCCGTCGACCGGCTGCATGAGGCGATCGAGAATGAAGAAAAGATTGCGGTTTACGGTGATTACGACACCGACGGCGTGACCTCGACCGCGCTGCTGGTTGAATTCCTGACCAAACTCGGCGCGGATGTGCGACCGTATATTCCCGATCGCTATGACGAGGGCTATGGGCTGAACGATGATGCCATGCGTCTGTTGGCTGGCGAAGGTATCAAATTAATGATCACCGTGGACTGCGGGGTGCGGGCTGTCGGCGAAATTGCTCTCGCGGAAGAATTGGGTATGGATGTGATCGTCAGCGATCACCACCACCCCGGCCCTGAACGGCCGCCGGCGGTCGCCGTGATCGACCCGAAGCAGGAAGGGGACCTTTACCCGGAGAAGTATTTAGCAGGTGTCGGCCTGGCTTATAAGCTGGCACGAGCCTACCTGACCCAATATCCGGTGCAGGGCCTGCAAGCCGATGACTGGATCGACCTGGTAGCGATCGGCACGGTGGTAGACATCGCGCCGCTCAAGGGTGAGAACCGGGTGCTGGTGCGCAAAGGACTGGACAAGATCCGGCGGCACCCCCGGCAGGGGATCTATTCCCTGGCGCAGGTCGCGCGGATCGACATCGCCAAGTGTGATGCCGCCAACCTGGGGTTCGGCCTGGGCCCGCGCTTGAACGCTGCAGGGCGACTGGACTCCGCGCTGACATCCTTTGAACTGCTGGCGACGGATAACACCTATGAAGCCGGGCGGCTGGCGCAGGCGCTGGATACCTACAACAGCGAGCGGCAGGATATGACAACGGCAATTCGGGAGCAGGCTGCCCAACAAGTGCTGGAAGAAGACCCCGACGCTTTCGTATTCTTCGCGTCCGACCCTGACTTCAGCGAAGGTGTGGTCGGGCTGGCGGCTTCACGGTTGGCAGATGCCTATTACCGGCCTTCGATCGTGGCGCACCGAGGGGAAGAATTTTCGGTTGCGTCCTGTCGTTCGATCCCGGAATTCCATATCACCAATGCACTGGACGCCTGCGCCGATTTACTGGTCAGGCACGGCGGCCACACGGCCGCGGCAGGTTTCACCGTTCGCAATGAAGATTGGGATGCACTGGTGACCCGGATGGGGGAGATCGCACAAGAGCAGTTAGGTGACCTGGAGCTGCTGCCGGAGTTGGTGATTGACCGCGAGATCAAGCTGGAGATGCTGGAACCCAAATTCATTCCCGGCATCCTGGAAGATCTGCGTAAACTGGAGCCGACCGGGCGCGGGAACCCCGAACCGGTCTTCGCTTCAAGGAATGTGACCGTGCGGCATGCACGGCTGGTGGGACGGGAGGGGAAACACCTCAAGCTGACTCTGCAGGCCGGGCCGAACAATCTATGATGCGATTGCCTTCCGGCAGGGCTATTGGAAAGAGGAGTTGCCGGACAAGATTGATCTGGCCTATCGCTTTGAGGTCAATGAGTTCAACGGCCGCAGCACCTTGCAGTTGAACGTGAAGGATATTAAGCCAGCGGAATAATCCGGAAAATTGCGAATAATAAAAAAACCCATCCGCTTGTTACCTGACGGATGGGTTTTGTTTTTAGCTGGTTAGGGCTTACTGGAGACTTTCAGCAATGGCGATCAGGTCATCTAAATCTCATCTCACTTGGGTCATGGTCATAAGTGAGATCGAAGAAAGTATTGTTGTCCTGCCAGCGGAGCTGCTTCGGCTGGGGGACGGTAAATGGTTTGTTATTCGGATCGATGTATGCCCAGACACCGAAATAATAATCCGCTTTGATATCGCCAATCATGACTTGTTTGATCGTCGCGCCATATCTGGTTTCGGTGCAAAGCTGGCAGTCTACAACGCTGGTGAAATGTTCCTGGCGGAAGAGCAAATCTTCACCGTAGAAGAGATAAACAATGTTGGTTTTCTCATCGTAATTGGCGGCGTAGAATTCCTGGCCTGCCACGTAGGATGGTGTGAGAATCTCATAACCGGCTGCCGTTTTGACCTCATCAAGGCTCATTGTTGCATTTTCGATTTTTGCGGGGTCAGGTGTTTTGACCTGATCTTGAGGCGTGGCTGTTGGTGTGACATTGAACCAGGCAAGCGGATCGTTGGAACTGGTCATACTTTCAGCAATGTTGATAAAGTCGCTCTTGCGCAGCGTCATTGGCGGTCCAAAAAGGAACATTTGATAGACTGTATCGCCGGTTTGCCAGCGCATTGTAACATTCCAAGCATAATTCGCCCAAATCTTGTTACCATCTTCCAATCGCCAACCGCCAACGACATATTCACCATAGGCATCACCAATTCTGACGGGATTGACATTGGCAGCAGGACCAATATCCGAGCACAAATCGCATTCGTCCTCACTGGTAATTGGCTCCTGGGCAATGCTCAACCCGATTTGTCCTCCGGCCAACCAAATCGTAAAATAAAATTGTAATGTTCTCATCGGGAACATAGGACGCACCGTGGAATTTGAAGAGGCTGGGGACGCTGGCCGGGACAAGGACGTCAAAGCCCGCCGCCTGTTCGACCTCCTCAACGGTCATATTGGCATCTGCGTAATTTCTGGGATCTGGAGTCCTGGTGGTTTCCGGGGTCTTTGTCGGAGATGCAATAGGGGTAGCCGTTGGACCCAGTGCGGCTGTTGCTGTATATCCGGCGATTGCGGTTTGAGCGGGCGGATAAGGAAGAACATTGCTCTCGGTTTGATGGAATAGTTCCACAAAGATCTGGCCGATAGCATCCCTCACGGGCGTGATAAACAAGACCAGTACCAGGGCGGTGAGCGCGCTGGCTAAGATCAGTGCAGTCCTCCGAGCTTTATGCGGGTGCTGGAAGGGCTGCCTGGTTGCGGCGGTATCCATCAGTTCACTTTTCAGCGCGGGCAGGAAATCAGACTGGGGTTGTACATCGAAATATTGATGCAATTGTTCATTCATTTGGGGGTCAAGATTCTTCTTCTGTGTCATCGGTTTTCTCCATATTTTCTTTCATTCGATCCAAGAGTCGATAGATTGACATCTTGACGGCGCCAGGGTTCTTGTCGAACAAGGTGGCGATATCCTGATAACGCATGCCTGCAGCAAAGCGCAGGCGGAGCAATTCGCGCTCCTCTTCGTTCAAAGCCAGTAGTTGCTGTTCAAGTTCTCTGAGCTCTTCACCTTTAATCACACTGGTGAGGATCTCCGGTTTATCTTGAGGGACATCATCCAGCAGCGGTTCCGAAGGGTCTGCTTTTCTGAAGAAATCTGCGATCCTTCGACGGGCAATCGTGAACAGCCAGGCTGCGAAAGGTGCGATGGGTTTATATTGGCTGATGGATTCGAAGGCGTCGTGGAACACCTGTGAGGTGATATCCTCAGCACTTTCATGATGATGGACGCGGCTGAAGGTATAGCGGTAGACCTTTAAGCCATAGCGGTCAAACAGTTTACCAAAGGCTTCGGGGTCCCGCGCGGCTTTCCGGGCCAGGGTTTTATCAGAAGTCATAATGTTCGCGTTTTTATCCTTGTACCGTTGTTATCTATTGATCATTTGTGAAAGAAGCTAGCTTCATTGCCTTACTCGATTAAGATATCGTTGAAAACCGAAAAAAGGAACATTTTTCCTAAAATTTAAAAAAGTGCGCACCGAGAGATACGCACTTTGTTTAGGTGAATTCAATTGGCAGGTAATGACTTGCTCAGGGAAGGATTAAATCCACTTCAGGATCCCGGCGAAAACCACCATCATCAGAGCATCAACCGCGAACAGCGATCCGATCACCCAGCGCTGGGTCTTCGGCTTCCAGTCATAAGCCAGGAAGGAGACCACAAAGAAGGGGATGTAGGTGGTGATGAACACCGGTAAGGCGCCCCACCAGGGATAGACCCAATGGAAGGCCGGGGTCTTGGCAAGGAAGATCTCGATCACCGAGAATAGTGCCGCATTGGCGACCGCCATGAAGATCCGGTTGTTGATCCCGAGGATCTTGGCTTTGGGGTCTTCCGGCAAAAGCTTGCTCAGCACGACCCCGGCAATCAAGAACATGAAACTCAATTCGATCCCCACACCGATCAGGATCAGGAAACTGGTGCCGGTCGGGACGGTCCAGAGCGCATGGCCGCTGAAATGCTGGATCAGGGCGTTGCCGATCTCATAGAACCAGTGCACGCCGTAAAGCGCCAGGCCGGCTGCGATCCCCTTGAAGTTGCCTTTGCTGTATTCGTTGGTATAGACGTAGATCACCAGGGCCAGCAGGGTGATCACGTACCACTGGAAGTTTTCCCCCGAGCGCAGGATCGCCAGGGCTTGATCGGTCAATTCAGGTTGGTTCATTATTCCTCCATGTTTTCTTGTTATTGCAACGAGCTGAGCGGCATCAAGCCGTATCAGCGATGTGCAAAACGCCATGAGGCGTTTGCTGATATCCTATGCGATATTATATAACGTTGGATGGTTATGGGAAACCCAGGATATCCAGCTTTCAGGATTTCTTTGCTATTGATGAGCAGCTGAGATTCAAAGATCAATTGAATATCCGATACCGAACCAGCGTCCAGGCAGCAACAAAGGCATCCTTTAAGCGGATCTTCTTGCCTTCCCGATAATTCCGCGGGTTGAACGAGATCGGTACTTCATATAGACGGGCTTTCTTTTTTAGAATGCGGGCAGTGAATTCGGGTTCGAACTCAAACCCTTTGGCGCGCAGGGGCATATCCTTGACGATCTCACGCTTGAAGACCTTGTAGCCGGTTTCCATATCGCTCAGCACGTTGCCGTAGAGCAGGTTGGTCAGCAGGGTCAGCATGCGATTGGCGAGGATGTTCCAGAAGATGCCGGGCTGTTTGGTGTCGGAGAGGAAGCGGGAGCCGTAGACCACATCCGCCTGGCCGGATTCGATCGGTTCGAGCAGGCGGGCGTAGTCCTGCGGGTCATATTCCAGGTCGGCATCCTGGATCAGGATCAGGTCCTGGGTTGCCAGGTCGATCCCGGTCTTGACGGCTGCGCCCTTGCCCCGGTTGACACCGTGCCGGACCACGCGCAGGGCCGGGTCGCCGATCAGCGGCTGCAGCAGCGACCAGGTGCCGTCGCTGGAGCCATCGTCCACAATGATGATCTCGTCGGCTAGGCCGGTGGCTTGCACCCGCGCCAGCACCTCGGCGATGGTGCCGACCTCGTTATAGACGGGGATGATCACGGTGAGGGTCATGATAAGGGAATTATACAAAAGTGCGGGATACGGGACAAGCAGGGCGGGTAAGAACTCTCATTGTGTGATGAATCCTGCGATAGAGAAGATATGCCATATTCATTGGTGAGAAGTTCTAACTTTTCAATTTCTGAGATTGCTTCGTCGCACCCTTTGGGTGCTCACTCGCAATGACAATTCTCGCAGTGCGCGCTCTAGATTTGAATATGTCAACGCGTATTATGTAAAAATTCCTTCTCTGTCTTTTCTCTGCCCAATGGATGAGATTTTTACCAGCGGATCATTGCTTTATATAACCTTGATATCTTCTCTTGTCATTGCGAGAAGGTCGCAGACCGACGAAGCAATCTCAGAATTTCGCGAAAAGCGGATCGCCTATCCATAAATTGATTCGCATATAATTACATTTATGCTTCTTTCAATTCTTCTTTCCGCTGCCACCATTGGTTTCTCCGCCGGGGTAACGCCCGGGCCGCTGCAGGCTCTCTTCCTCTCGTATGCCATCAAGAGCGGGTGGAAGAAAGCGCTGCCGGCCGCCTTCGCGCCCCTCGTCAGCGACGGGCCGGTGATCCTGCTGGTGCTGCTGTTGCTCAACACCGTCTCCGACACCTTCATCCGCGTCCTGCAGATCGGCGGGGCGCTGTTCCTGCTCTACCTGGCCTGGGATTCCTACCGCGCCTTCCGGCACTTCAAAGAGGTCGAGACCCAGGAAGAGACCACCGGTTTCAAGACTCTCCTGAAAGCGACGCTGATGAACGTGCTGGCGCCGGGGCCGTGGCTGTTCTGGAGCCTGATCAACGGCCCCAACCTGTTGGAAGCCTGGGCGGTATCGCCCTGGTGGGGTGTGGGGTATCTGGCGTCATTCTACGGCGTCTTCATTCTGACCAATATCGTGCTGATCCTGCTGTTCTCGTCCATGCGCCAGATGGGGGAGAAGGTGCGCCGTGCGCTGCTGCTGGTCGCGGCGATTGCCCTGGCCGGGTTCGCGGTGTATCAGTTCCTGCAGGGCGTTGGGGTGATTGGGTAGGGGATAGTAAGAGGACATTGCTCTCAATTACTCTGAGCCAAAAATCGAAATTCAAGGGGTGATAATGATCATTGAAGATAAGATTCCTAGAAAATTACGCGATGAAATGATTTGGGCCGCCAGGGCAATGCGAAAAACGCCAACTCATTCAGAGTTGCTGATGTGGCGAGAATTGCGAAAAGGTCAATTGGGTGGGTATAAATTTCGCAGACAGCATATTATCAGGACTTTCATCGTTGATTTTTATTGTCCCGATGTGAAACTAGTGATTGAGATAGATGGCGGCATTCATCAAACCCAACTGGAATATGATCAAATCCGCGAGTGACCTCAGGGAGATGGGGTATGAGGTTCTTCGATTTCAAAATAAGGAAGTGGAGAATAATATAAGTTCCGTTTTGGAATCGATTAAGGAGAAGCTGACTGAATTAAATAGGAAGAAATAATTAATGCATTGATGATAACGACCCCATCCCCGTCCCTTCCCCTTCTTAGAAGGGGAAGGGTGCCTGCGTAAGCAGGCGGGAAGGGGTTGATAATTGAATCGCTTTTTGAGATGTGCCGCCTGGGCGTCTCTATATTGCTGAGACAACTGATAAAAAACTTTGTCAGTCGAGGATTCCCCTCAAGGTGAAGCTGTCTGCGAAGCAGACAGATGAGGTGGATCTATAAGCGTTGATTGAAAAGATCTTCTCCAGAGATAAAATAGGGTTGAGAGTAAAAATTTCGATTTACTAAGGCCTTATGACGAGAAAACACCACCTCATCTGACATTACGTGTTACCTTCTTAGTCCCTTCTTTGCACCCTTAGCTTCGCGTCGGGTGTTCCGCTTCGCTTCAGGGAAGGGTGCCTGCGTAAGCAGGCGGGAAGGGGTAGATTAATTTGTGTTTCTTCATGGATATGCTCCAATGTAAAAAACATTGTTTGATAAGAGGGATTATTATTCTTTGTCATCCTCCCCCTATTTTTTCCACCAACCAAATATGGTAAACTTCCAGAAGTTCGTCAACAGAATGAAGGAAAACCCATGTTTCCCATCGCAAACCCTAAAGTCATTGAGCGCGCCAGGCAGATGCTGGCCTACGATCCCATCTTCATCGACACCGAGACCACCGGTTTCAGCGCCGACGATGTGGTGATCGAGATCGGTGTGGCAGACCTGCACGGCAACACGCTCTACCAATCCCTGTTCAAGCCCGGCATCCCGATCCCGCCGGACTCAATCGCCATTCACCACATCACGGAAGAAATGGTCGCTGATGCGCCTTCCTGGAAGGACACCTGGGAGGACCTGCAAGCTGTCTTGAAGGGGCGCTATATCGGCATGTACAATGCCGAATTCGACCTGCGGATGATGAAACAAACCCACAACCGTTACTGGCTGGACTGGCCAATGGATGACCGGCGTTTTTTCTGCGTGATGAAACTTTATGCTGCTTTTTATGGTGAACTCAGCACCCGTGGGCGCGGCTACCGCTTGCATAAGCTGGAAGCGGCCGGCGCCGCTTGTGGGATCGACCTGCCGAATTCCCACCGCGCCGCGGACGATGCCCTGCTGACCGCCGAACTTTTCCGATATATCGCCAATTACCAATAACCGTCTTTTTGCACAGGAGAGATTATCCATGACCCGCAATTATCCCCAAACCCGCAGCCGATGATTTCGTTGAGGAACTGCACGGCGTCCAGGTGCCGGACCCTTACCGCTGGATGGAAGACCTCGACAGCGAGGAGCTCAGGCAGTGGATCGACGCGCAGAACGAACTCACCTTCGGTTATCTGGAGAAGTCACCGTTGCGGAAGCAAATCCAGGAACGGATGACGGCGCTTTGGGACTATGAACGGATTTCCCCACCTTCAAAAAAGGCCAGCCGCTATTTTTATTTTTTCAACAACGGCTTGCAGAACCAGGACGTGCTTTACTGGATGGAAGCGCTAGATGCCGAACCGAAAGTGCTGATCGACCCCAATACGCTTTCGGAAGACGGCACTGTCGCGCTCTCCGGCGCGTCTATCAGCAAGGATGGGAAGTACCTGGCCTATGGCATCGCTGACGCCGGCTCCGACTGGCAGACCTGGCACGTCCGCCGGGTGGATGACGGCACGGATACCGATGACCTGGTGGAATGGGTCAAGTTCTCCGGCGCGAGTTGGGACGGCGAAAGCCAGGGGTTCTTCTACAGCGGTTACGACGCCCCGGAAGGGGAAGCGCTCAAACAGGCCAATTATTTCCATAAGCTCTACTACCATAAACTCGGTACCGACCAATCCGAGGACCGGTTGGTTTACGAACGACCCGATAAAAAAGAATGGATCTTCAACGGCGACGTGACTGAAGACGGTCGCTACCTGATCATCTATGCCTTCCACGGCACCGCCTCCGAAAATGCGGTCTTCTATCTGGACCTGACCGACCCGGATGCCGAAGTTGTGGAATTGCTGCCCGATTTCGATGCAGAATATATCTTTATTGGTAATGATGATACGGTGTTCTATTTCAGAACCAACCACAACGCGCCACGCCAGCGACTGGTGGCGATTGACCTGGCGCATCCGGCACCCGCGGATTGGCGGGAGCTGATCCCGGAAAATGCGGACAAACTGGAATTGGTGCATTATGTTGGTGGTCGTTTCATCTGCACCTATCTGCATGACGCCGCACATCAAGTGCGTTTCTTCAAGACCGACGGAACGCCCGATGGGGAACTGGCGCTGCCCGGTGTGGGGATGGTGGTCGGTTTCAGCGGTAAAAGCGACGACTCCGAGACCTTCTACAAGTTCTCATCTTTCAACACGCCCGGCACGGTCTACCGGCTGGATGTGGAAACCCGTGACGTGACGGTCTTCCGTGCGCCCAGGTTGGCCTTCGACCCGGACGATTACGTCACGGAACAGGTCTTTTATGAGAGCAAGGACGGCACCAGGATCCCGCTTTTCATCAGCCACCGGGCTGACCTCGAGATCAACGGGGATACGCCGACCTATTTATACGGATACGGCGGTTTTGACATTTCTATCCCGCCCGCCTTCAGTGTCCCCAACCTGGTCTGGATGGAGATGGGCGGGATCTACGCCCAGGCGCAGCTTCGCGGCGGCGGGGAATATGGACAGGCCTGGCACGAGGCCGGGATGAAGCAAAACAAACAAAATGTGTTCGACGATTTCATCGCTGCAGCGGAATACCTGATCGATCAGGGGTTACACGCGCAAGGAGAAGCTGGTGGTCGGCGGCCGGAGCAACGGCGGCTTGCTGATCGGCGCGGTGCTGACCCAGCGGCCAGACCTTTTCGGCGTGGCGCTGCCTAACGTCGGTGTGATGGACATGCTCCGCTTCCACAAGTTCACCATCGGGTGGGCCTGGGTGTCGGATTACGGTTCGCCGGAGAACGAGGATGAATTCAAAACCCTGCTGGCGTATTCGCCCTATCATAATATTAAAGAGGGCGTGGACTACCCGCCGACGATGGTGATGACGGGCGATCATGATGACCGGGTTTTCCCGGCGCACAGCTTTAAATTCGCCGCCAAACTGCAAAAAGCCCAGGCGGGAGACGCCCCGGTCCTGATCCGGATCGAGACCCGTGCGGGGCACGGCGCCGGGAAACCAACCGCCAAGCTGATCGAGGAGTTCTCCGATATGTGGACCTTCGCGCTGATGCACATGGCATGAGAAGCTAAGCAATTGAATTGATAATACAAGTTTCCCCCCTCATCAGTCTGCTATGCAGACAGCTTCCCCCCGGGGGGAAGCTTTTCTTTAAACCCCAGTATAAGCAGATGAAATAAGGATAAGGGAAGACTATAATTAAGAGATCCGATATTTAAGTTGAGGCGAGGTGGCAGGCGATGGGTGAGGAACACTCCCCGGTAAATCAGACAAGGCTGGTGAAATGGATCCGAGCGTTGGGTATTGCCTATCGGATCCTGATCATCGGTGGGTTAGCGCTCCTGATCCTGTCGGCTGGTCTGGTGCTCTTGTCCGATGTGCTGCGCTGGTGGATGCTGGGGTTCCCGTTGGCGATCGTGGGGAGCGGTGTCGTTCTGGCCAGGATCGAATATTGGCTTTATCGGAAGCTCTGACTCCCTCTGGAAAAGGTTTTTTCAAAATACCCTTATAAAATCTTAGGTTTTTTTAGAGAATTTGTGTATACTTAATTTGCAATGAATGATGACGATTTAGGCAGCGATAGATATTTGAAGGCCATTCACAGCCAGGGGGCTGCGGCGATGACTGACGTGTGGGAGGATTGTTAATGTAATCTCAGGCGTTTGCCACTCGTCCGTATTTGCTGTGCCAAGACCTTCACAAAATCTTCGACGTGATGGTCTTTTTTCATGCACTAATTCATGTTCGTGTTTGGAGGCAAATATGGTGCTCAAAGATCAAATCAATATCGACGATGTGATGGATCAAATCCGTTTGCAAGTTTCGGAGGGACATTGGGATGAAGCGACATCGCTTTTCGAATCTTTGAGACGTTCCGACCAGGCTGAAGTCTTTTCTGATCTGCCCCCGCAACAGCAGCAGGAGATCCTCCCCTTACTCGGCCCCGGCAGTTCCGCCGACATCCTGGAAGAATTGGAAGATGAGGATGTCGCCAAGATCGCCAACCAAATGGGTACCGATCAATTGGTGGAGATCGTGGATAAGATGGAGCCGGACGAAGCAGCCGACCTGCTGGGCGACATCGCACCGGAGCAGGCGGAGCAGGTGCTCTCCCAGATCAACGAGGCGGACGAGGTGCGTTCGCTGCTGGAACACCCGGATGAGACTGCCGGCGGCTTGATGACCTCGCTGGATGTGACCATTCTCCAGGATATGACGGTTGATGAAGCCATCTGGCATTTACGGCACCTTTCGCCCGATTCCGAAGAAATTTATTACCTTTTTGTACAGGATAGACAAGGACACCTGGTTGGGGTGGTGTCATTACGGCAGTTGGTGATCGCCAAACCAGGCACGATCATCCGTGACATCATGGATAAAGATCCGCTTTCAGTGAACGTGACAGCCGACCAGGAGGAAGCAGCCCGGCTGATGCAGCGTTATGACTTGTTGGCGCTGCCGGTTGTGGATGCGGACCACGTGCTGGTCGGGATGATCACCTACGATGACTTGCTGGACGTGCTGGAAGACGAGGCTACCGAGGATATCTACCGCTTGGGTGGTGTTCCCAAAGAACAGCCGGCCGATGTGCACTTGACCTCAGCGATGAAAACCCGCCTACCCTGGCTGGTCTTGAACTTACTGACGGCGCTGATCTCTTCTGCGGTCCTGAGTTTGTTTCAAAACACGATTGCCCAGGTGGCGGTGATCGCCGCTTTTTTCCCGATCGTGGCAGGCGTCAGCGGCAGCGCGGCGACCCAGACTCTGACTGTCACCGTGCGTGGGCTGGCGCTGGGGGAGATCAATCCGAAGGAAGGGCTTAAGGCGCTTGGGCGTGAACTGCTGCTCGGGGTGGTCAATGGTGTGACGATCGGTGGAATCGTGGCATTGATCGCCCTCGTTTGGAAGGGAACGCCTGTCCTGGGGCTGGTGGTCGGTGCGGCTACACTCTTGAACCTGATCTGCGCCGGGATCGCCGGCGTGCTCGTGCCGATGTTGATGCACCGGTTAAAGCTCGACCCTGCCCTGGCTTCACCGATCCTGGTGACGACCTTAACGGATACGCTGGGGTACCTGTTCTATCTGGGTTTCGCGACGATCATGATCGCGAGTTTGGTATAGATTGAGAGTGGCGTGGTGTCACGTGCACTGGCGCGGCACGTGACCTACGACTGACCCTTGAC
>CAVVHL010000025.1:0-71395 GCA_963748065.1 uncultured Chloroflexia bacterium
GTAACTTTTTACGGGAGAAAACTTCACGACGCCCATCTTTTTTCACTATCATAACAGGAATTTCTTCTATATGTTCATAGGTGGTAAACCGTCTGCTACATATGATGCACTCCCTGCGTCTCCGGATGACGTTCCCATCTTTACTCAATCTAGAGTCGATCACTTTGTTATCAATTTCAGTGCAAAATGGACACTTCATGAATTCCTCCCTGGTACTATTCCGGATTTTTCAAAGTTACATCGGATGAACCGGCATTGATCTTTTTAATGTCGATCCCTGCTTCCTTCAACATTTCTTTGGACATGGAATCGGCATACCCGGAGGCATAACAGATTCTGTTTATCCCTGCATTGATAATCATCTTGGCACATATGGAGCACGGCAGGTTTGTGCAGAAAAGTGATGCACCCTTTATTGAGACACCATGATAGGCGGCCTGTATGATTGCATTCTGTTCGGCATGTATACCGCGACAGAGCTCATGATTTTTTCCCGACGCGATATTCAGTTTCTCTCGAAGGCATCCTGCTTCAAGACAGTGTTTTATGCCGGTGGGGGCACCATTGTAACCTGTCGATAAGATTCTTTTATCTTTGACGACAATCGCTCCGACCGCACGTCGAAGACAGGTGGAACGTCTGGCCACAAGAAACGTAATATCCATGAAATAGGCTTCCCATGATGGACGGTCGCCTCCCGAAGCCATTTTATTCCGCCTCTTTTTGCCAGTTGTAATACAGCGGAAACGTTTCGCAAAGCTCAAAAACTTTTTTCTTTGTCGTCGCAATAATGTTATCATCCGTGTGGTTGTAAAGCACCTGGACGATAAGTTTTGCAATGGTCTCCATCTCCGGTGTCTTCATACCCCTTGTGGTAATGGCGGGAGTCCCGATGCGGATGCCGCTGGTAAGTGTCGGGCTGAGCGTATCGAATGGTATGGAATTTTTGTTGACGGTAATCCCGGCACAACCCAAGGCATCTTCAGCATCTTTGCCTGTAATTTTCAGATTCCTCAAATCGACGATCATCAAATGATTGTCGGTGCCGTCGGAAATGAGTTTAATGCCGCTGTCCATCAAATGGCCGGCAAGAGCCCGCGCATTTTTTACAGTATCTTTCTGATAGGTCGTAAACGACTCACTCAACGCCTCCTTAAAAGCAACCGCTTTTGCGGCAATAATATGCATGAGTGGTCCGCCCTGGATACCGGGAAATATTTCTTTGTTTAATTTTGTGCTGTAATCTGTCCTTGCCAAAATCAAGCCACCGCGGGGCCCCCTCAAGGTTTTGTGCGTTGTCGAAGTGATCACATCGGCAAAAGGTATGGGAGATGGATGAAGCCCGGCTGCCACCAGGCCTGCGATATGGGCCATGTCCACCATCAGATAAGCGTTCACCGACGCCGCGATTTTCGCAAAAGCATCAAAATCTATAATACGAGGATACGCACTTGCACCGGCAACAATCAGCTTTGGTCGGTGCTTATTTGCCAATCGTTTCAGTTCTTCATAGTCTATGGTGCCGGTATCCGCATCTACGCCATAATGAATAAAATGATACAATTTGCCTGAAAAACTGGCAGGGCTTCCATGGGTAAGGTGTCCGCCATGGGATAAACTCATCCCGAGAACCGTATCCCCGGGCTCTAACAAAGCAAAGTACACGGCCATGTTGGCTTGGGAGCCCGAATGGGGCTGAACATTTGCATATGCTGCATTAAATAATTTTTTTACTCGATCTACCGCCAGCTTTTCTGCAACATCAACAAATTCGCATCCCCCATAATAGCGTTTATCCGGATAACCCTCGGCATACTTATTGGTTAGAACACTTGCCTGAGTCGCCATCACTGCAGGACTGGCAATATTTTCGGATGCAATAAGCTCCAGCGTGTGCATCTGCCGGTCAATCTCCATAGAAATTGCACGGGCGATTTCGGGATCTGCTTTTTCGATAAGTTTGAAGTTCAAATACGTATCCCTTACTTGGTTTTACTGGTAAAATCCTTATTTAGTGCCTGAACGAAAACTATGATTTTTAGTTAAGATCAAGGAAGACGAAAATTTTAACCACAGTAATACTGGTAGTATTTTGAGAATTAAAATTTAAGTCTGACACAGATATTGGCGAAAAAGACAGTTTTCGTTTAGGCACTATTTATCTGATCGAACTTTTCCAACCTTCGCTGATGTCTTCCACCGTCAAAAGGCGTTTCCAGCCAGACTTTCACGATCTCTGTGGCAAGAATGTCTCCGATAACACGCCCCCCCAAAACCAGGATATTGGCATTATTGTGTCGTCTGCTCATGATAGCGGAGAAAATATCGGCGCACAAGGCCGCCCTGACATGAGGAAATTTGTTGGCCACCATGGACATACCGATCCCTGTACCGCACATGAGTATGCCTTGCCCGAATTTCCCCGATGACACCATCGACGCCACTTTAATTCCAATATCCGGATAGTCCACCGATTCTTCGCTATAGCAGCCGACATCCTCAACATCAATGGATCTTTCAATTAGAAACGCTTTGATTGTTTCTTTCAAAGCATAGGCCGCATGATCGCTGCCGATGACAATGGGTGTTCTATTTTCGGCCATGATATCACCCTGAGTATTACACTTGAAGTGGTCACGTTTCCAAAAATTCTAAAAATCCTCTCGCACCGAGTAAAAAGGATGTTTTTTGGAAACGAACAAAATTATTCGACATCAATTACAGTACGGCCCTTGTATGTGCCGCAACCGGGGCATGCATGGTGTGGAAGCCTGGAATCACCGCACTGGGGACAACTGGTCAGATTAGGGGCTGAAATCTTTTGATGCGTCCGACGTTTATTCCGCTTTGATTTTGATTTTTTTCGTTTTGGAACTGCCATAAGTAATCACCTAACGTCTCCAAATCAAAGTGATATGAATGAGGTCGCCAACTTCAGCCTGGACAAATGGGTTGGATTGGATCGAATCGATGGTTCTTGCCGGAGGAATACCATTAATGGAAACTACTAAATCGTCGACCTGAAGATAACCTTCTGCAGGCTCTTCTATACTTGTGATCATTCCTGAAGTG
This sequence comes from uncultured Chloroflexia bacterium, assembly GCA_963748065.1. Classification (GTDB taxonomy): domain Bacteria; phylum Chloroflexota; class Anaerolineae; order Anaerolineales; family Anaerolineaceae; genus Brevifilum. The sequence continues at coordinate 3,073 of CAVVHL010000025.1, forward strand.
AGGTTGATATTAAAACCAAGGTGAGGGCTTAGGAAAAGTCTCGTATAGCCGAAAAACAATAAAAGCCCCAGAACAAGGACGCTGAAAATCAATTCCACCCACTGCTTCCGCGTTTCAGACTTTTGTTTTTTGAGGTTGGCTTTATCTTGTGGGGACATCTCTTAACTCAATCCATAATGAAAGGAGGTGAATAAGATGAAGAAGTTCTATGCCCGGCTTGAAAAAGCCGAAAAGAAGGACGATGCCAGGTTTTTACAGTTGGCAAAGGTTCGTGAAGCGGATTTTCATGTTATCCAGAAAAGCGAAGCCTTGATGCCCTGGTCCTGGTGGACGGAAGCATAATTCGTAGAAGGGAGGTGCTGGTCGTTAAGTAATGCGGCCGGCAGCTCTGCAGGAGGGTCGATATGTACAATCAAATCCTCATATACTTACAAAAATTTGAGCCCTTTTCAAAATAGGTGGAACTTCAGCGGCTTTTCACTTGCATTATAAACGAAAAACCTAAGCATATTCAGATTCCATTCTTGATCGCTAAGGCGTACGGCGCAAGACAAGAACAACAGATAGCCGCTTCAGTCAGTCTGGCTTTGGTATATGCTGCAATAATTACGCTGGATGACCTCCTGGATGGAGATTTACGATTCGTTTCTGACACGCAACCTGCATCGCAGCTGGCAAATATATGCGCAGGACTTGCTGGGCTGTCCTTCCGGGCTGCAGAGGGGATGAATCTGGATGGCGTTGTATCTGATCGGTCCAGCACGATCCTCGCGGACCTGCTTGTCAACGTCTCATTCGGAAAAGCGCTGGATACGAAAAATCCGGAAACTGAGGATGCTTATTGGTGTGTGACTCGGTTGAAGAGCAGGGCTTTTTTCACCGGTGCGTTCAGCCTGGGCGGCGCGGCTGCTTCCGCGCCCTCGGATGATGTGAGGATTTCGGCACGGTTGGGGGAGATATATGGGATCAAGATTTAGATCCATGATGACTTGCGGGATGCCCTGGAAGTGCCGGCGAACCCGGATTGGTTGAATGGTCACCTCACCTTGCCGATCCTGTTCGCGCATCTTGTGGTTCACCCTGAGCGGGAACGATTCGAACGGATTCGCAGTCAGGTCGACGACCCGGCTTTGCTGCGTGAGGCGCAGGAAATCCTGGTCCGGTCAGGTGCGTTCAGTTACGGTTTGTATTAAATCCAGGAATATTGTCAGCTTACGCTTGAACAACTCGGGAAGCTGTCTCTATAGGATAAATCATTGATCGAGAAACTAATTTTGGAGTTGGTTCAGCCCATAGAAGAATTGATTTGCAATCTGCTGGCCGAAGAGATCCGCCAAACTCAGGGGACGAATTAATCAGTAAGGATTCGGTTAATCTCCATTTTTACAAATGCCGGATCCTTGCTTTTTAACAATGTTAATGATTCATCCGGAGGCAGAGTTGTAGGGTTTCAGGATGGCTTTCAGATATTTACGGAAAGTGATCACACCCCTTTCACCGTAAAATGCGAGCATAGCGTCTAAATGATTCAGGAGTGTTGCTTCCACCAGTTGGTTGGGTACCTGGTCCCGGTCGAGCCGGCTGAAGATCCACGGGTTGGCGACTGCGGCGCGGCCGATCATCACGCCGTCACAACCGGTCTCAGCTTTAATCTTTTCGATGTCGGCTGTATTCCGCACATCACCGTTACCGATCACAGGTATCTGCAATGCCTGTTTGATCTCTCGGATAGGGTTCCAGCGCGCCTGGCCGTGATAAGCCTGCTGGCGAGTACGTCCATGCATGGCGATCATCGCGCCGCCATTATCCTGAATGACCTTCGCCACTTCAAGGTAGTTCAGCGTTTCGTCATCCCATCCGATTCGGATTTTCCCGGTGATTGGGATAGTAAACGCATTCGTCATCAGCGAAAAGATCCTGCCGATGACCTCCGGCGTCCGCATCAAGGCAGCGCCAGCGCCTCGCGAGGTCACCCGTTTGGAATTGCAGCCAATATTGATGTCGAGAATATCCGGCTGGACAGCTTGAACCACTTCCGCCGCAGCAACCAGCATTCTGTCCGGATCGTTCCCCAGGATCTGCAGTGAAACCGGACGCTGCTCTGGTGTGAACTTCGTTCGCTTGGGGTAACGAGGATTATGGTCGATCACATCCAGGGCATTGATGAACTCCGTTATCACCATTGCGGACCCCAAACCCCGGCATATCTCACGGAAAGGCAGATCGGTGATCCCGTCCATCGGTGCGAGGATCAGGTCGCCGTAGATGGGGATCGTCCCTATGGTGAAGTTCGGGGTTTTGTCTGTCATTGCACAGCCGTTTCCTGTTGTGCTTCAATCTGACGAATTGCCCAGTGGAGGGCATCCAGGAGTCCGGGGTCGGTTTCACGGGTGAGGGCCTGGCGTAAACCTGGGAGTGACGCTGGATCGCCCTGATTCCCAAGCAAAACCGCAGCGTTTCGCAGGAGTCCCTGGCGTTTGGTGCGTGAAAGTGGGGTATGGCCAAATTGCCGGGCAAAGGCGGCCTCATCGAGGATCAGTAAATCGACAAGTGTTAGAAATTCCGGCAGGCGAGGGCTGCCCAGCGGCAGCATCTGTTTGGGAGTTGTGGCGTTATGCGGGCAAACCATCTGGCAGACATCGCAGCCGAACAGCCAATTGCCCATTCGGGATTTCAGCTCATCCGGGATGGCGCCTCTGTATTCGATGGTCAGGTAGCTGATGCAGCGTCGGGCGTCGATGGTATGGTTTGGCAAAATGCAGTTGGTGGGGCAGGCGTCGATGCAGCGTGTGCACGAGCCGCACAAGTCGCGGGTGTTGGGCGCATCCACGGGCAGCGCCAGATCGGTCAGGATCTCGGCCAGGAAAAAGTATGAACCGGTCCCCTGCACGATCAGGCAACCGTTCTTCCCGATCATCCCGATCCCGGATTGCACGGCGAAGGACCGTTCCAGGACGGGTCCGGTGTCCACATACGACCGTGTTGCGACTGGGACGTCCGCGTGTGCACGAATGAAATCTTCTAATTGAGCTAATTTTTCCCAGATGACGGTATGGTAATCCACAGTCCGGGCATAGGCCGATATCCGGCCTTTTCCCAGAGTTGGGACATCAAACCCGGTTTCAGGTGGGTTATAGGGCAAAGCCAGACTGATCACACGTGTGCAGCCTTCCAGGATCAACCCGGGATCGGCGCGCTTGGCGACAGCATCCGGCCGAGCGAGATAAGCCATTTCCCCGTGGTTTTCCTGTTCAATCCACGTCTTATATGGGTCGAAATGGGGGACAGGGTTTGCTGCGGCGATGCCCAGATGGTTAAAACCGAGGCGTAATGCCTCGGTTTTGATGTTTTGTTTCAAAGACAGCAGATCAATCACAATGGATGATGAGCTCCGGTTCCTAAGGTGTGGCTGTGACGGTTGGCGTCGATGTATTGGCGGGTGGTTCCGTGGTCGCCGAGCTGGTTTCACCGACGTCAACAACGATGTAGAACGAGTAGAAAGTCTCATCATTGGCGTTCTTGAAGATCCAGTCAGAACGTTTGGTGCCTTTGCTGTCGGGAGCGGTAAAGTCCACACTGACCTGCACGTTCTTTCCAGGCGGCACGGAATAAGGCAGGTAGACCTCATCCGGTGCACTCATCTGGTCGCCGGAGTAGAACTTGATGTAATAGCCCGTGCTCCAGGTCGATGTGCCGGTGTTTTCAATCGTCCAGGTCACTGTGAATTTCTCACCGGGTGCGAACACGGTATTGTCGGGTGGATCGTTTGCCCGCCAGGCGGCTGCATCCGCACCACCTGTGGCAACGGTTGGGGTCGCGCCCGTCGGCGTCACGGTAACAGTTGCCGTCGGTGTACCGCCGGTGGGCGTTTGGGTCAGCGTGGGGGTGAATGTGACTTCCGGGGTCGGCGTCAGTGTGGGCTGCGCCTGGGCTGTCATTGTCGCCTGGACTTCGGCCGTCTGGGCGAAACCCGTTTTTTGCGCTTCGATATCAATTTCCGGTGTTTTTGAACCGCAGGCGGTGAAGACCAAACTGGCCAATACCAGTGCTGTCAAAACCAGGATGTTCCTTTTCATTTTATTTTTCATTGTAATTACAAACCTCCAGACCAACGATTGGATTTCAGAGTTGGTCAACCATCAATTTTAGATGATGGGTAGAAAAAGTCAAGGTGTCCTAATATTTTCTAATACTATTATAAAAATAGCGAAAACCGGCACCGAGAATTGATGCCGGTGATTTTGTTCAATTGTATTGTTTACGGTTCAATGCGCGGCGCCAGCCATAACGCTTCGTCATTGGCGGAGCTGCCGTTGGCCAGGACCAACAGGATGAATTGGACTTCTTCACCTTCCAGCCCGCTCAGGTCCACCTTGGCGCGGGTGAAGTTCCCATCCTGCACTTCATGCCATGTCGCCAGGGTTTGTTCGGACCCGCCGCCGATTTTGTAGTTCAGCTTGAAGATGACGTCACAATTTTCGGAGCTGTTGCAGCCCAGGACGGACTTGAAATAAACGCCGCCCGTGATGGAGATCGCCGGGAAGGTACCTCTGATCCAGCCATCGTTGACCATCTGCGGTTGGGTGACAAGACCGGGTTCGTTTTCAGTGGATCCGGTCTCCAGGACCGGTGCGTTGGCTTTACGCACCCAACCATTTGCATCACCGGGGCTTCCCGGACAGGGTAAGGTGCCCGCGCCAGTCGTCCATTTTACGTCGGAATCGCAGTAGTGGCTGACGAAATCGTATAACGTGCCGGCGATGTCGATCTCAACCCAGAAGGGGCCGTCTTTGCTGCCGATGCCAAACAGGACACCTTTATCATTCCGCAGCTTGAATTCGCCGCGATGCGTCCCGGCGGAATTCGGCGCTTTGAGGTCCAGCGTGATTTTCACGTTTTGGTCCGGGCCGACGGTACCGGTGGTCAGTTGGGTGGAAGCAGGCGCGTTCATTGCGTCACCACTCACGAAGACCACGTCGAAATTGCTGTTCCATTCACAGGTGCCGGTGTTCTTCAGGGTCCAGGTTTTGGTAAAGGTCTGGCTCGGGAGTGAAATCCGTACCGTCTGGAATGGTCTCAGAGACCAGGGACGCCTGAAAACAATCACCCTCTGCGGTCTTGGTGGGGGTGGGGGTCGGCGTGCCGGTCGAGGCGGACGGATTTTCATCCGAAGGCGAGAGGGTCACCGTGGGTGTGATCTGCGCCTGGGCCTGGTTGGTCTTGGCGATATTGGTCAGTTGGGCGGTGATCGTCTGCGCGGCAGCCGTGTTCATCGCGTCCACCTGGGAGGTAGGCTTCGGCTGACCGGGCAAGTTACAGCCCGCCAGTAAAAGACTTAAAACCACGATCAGACTGATAATGATCCAATACTTTTTCATAAATGCTTCCTCCTGGCTTCCTGTTGGTTGCCGTTGGATTAATTATATAACAATGTGTTTAATTAACGAAATAATGCCTGGGTAAGTTCCGATACTTTTTTGTTATTTTATGTGACATTCAAATGGATTAAGGCAAGCATGGGTACTTACTTAGAGGAAGTACCCATGCTTTTTATATCGTGAATTCGATTAACTTGAAGCGTGTTCCACTGCTTCGGTTTCTTTTCCCATCAGCGTCCGGATATAGAGCCCCAGGCTGAATTTCTTACCTGTCAACAGAACCTGGGCCCGGAACATACCCGCCACGGCGCGGATTAGGAGAACGATCGTTCCGATTAGCAGGGCAACCGCCAGAAGAATTTGCCAAAGGGGTACCGTACCGACCGCCATCCGGGTCAGGATCGTATTCGGCGCAGTGAAAGGGATCAGGCTCAGGATGACCGGTAAGGTAGCGTTGGGTTGTTCGATGATGATACCTACCATCGTCAGAGGGATGATCATTGGCAAGATCACATAGATCGTCGCCTGCGTCGCCTCTCGGACATTCGGCACCAGGGCGCCAACCCCGGCCATGATCGTGGCATAGAGCAGATATCCGAGTATGAAGAAGATCAGTCCCCAAGCGAGCAGGCTGGGCGGCAGCTGCAGGCTGGGTGGGATGCTCAGGGTCTGTCCGCCAAGCCGAAGCATCATGAACGCTGAACCTAACCAAACCACCATTTGCAGCAATCCGACCAATCCCAGACCGAGGATCTTTCCAGCCAGCAGTTGTTTGGGTTTGATCGAACTCATCAGGATCTCCATAACCCGGTTCTCTTTTTCCTTGGCTACACTGGTTAACATCAGACTGGAGGAGGTGAGGATCAGGATATACATCAACATCGTCACGCCATAAGGAATGTAGAAGGCGAGTGGGCTGCTCTGGTCGCGCTGGACTTGATCAGGTGCGAGGTCCGTATACTTCACCATGATCGGGGTGTTGTATTCCGCAAATTTCTGCGGGTCTGCACCTGTCAGGTTATAACGGATCACGGTGTCGATGATACTGGTGTTTTCAAGCGCAGCAAGCGGGTTGAAGTCCGAGTTGACATACTTGACGGCGCCGGTTTGCACGTAATCCGGTTCGATCACATAGTATCCCTGGATCGAACCGGCTTGAACTGCCTGCCTGGCGGCTTCTTCGGAGTTAAAAGCAATCAACCGGTCCGGACTGATCGATTCAGGTAAGGATTTGATGATATTTGCCTGGTCGATGTATCCTTCGGAAATATTGGTCTGCGGTTTGGGCTGCAGGATGCTGCCAATTCCACCGCCGCTGCCGGTCTTATTGCCGCCGAAAAGTGATATGGCGCCGAGGATCACTGCCGGAATCAGGGGAACCAGGATCAAGGTCAAAATAAATGCGCGTCTGGAGACGGTATTTATAAATTCGTTTTTTAAGACAATCCAGATTTTCTTCATTTTTCAACGCTCTTTCTAAGCACTTCTTTGATCGAGAGCTTCTTGCCATACTGGAGCATACCCAGGCGGAATGCACGGCCCGCAAACCAGATTGCGAAGACGGCAAAAGTTACCAGAATGGCGATACTCAGCGCGATCTGCCAGACCGGAACGACCGTAAATGCCATCCGCATCAGCAAAACGAGCGGCGCTGTCAACGGGAAATAACTCAGTGCGATCGCTAAAGCGCTGTTGGGATTCATCATGATTGCGGATGAAAGATAGAACGGGATCGTCATCGGCAGGGAGATCATCCCGGAGATTTGTTGTGCTTCGCGCATCTCGGTCATGGTTGACCCGATCGCAGCCATGATGGCCGCCACCATCACAAATGAAGGCAGCAGGACCAGGAACAGCACCAGGGCGTACCCTGATGGGATTGAGATGTCCTGAAGCATCGGCCAAAACATACCGCCGATCTTCAGGCCGATCCACCCAAAGATCAGCCAGATCACCAATTGAGTCAGGCCGACACCGATATTTCCAACGATCTTTCCGAGCATCAATCGTGAAGGCGAGACGGAGGTGATCACGATCTCCATGGTGCGGTTTTCTTTTTCTTCGACGACAGCCTGGAGCAGGTAACCGCCGCTGGTCATCACCACGACGATGAACATGATCCCGGCGATGAATGGCGTAAAGATCTGGAACCATTGGTCCGAGCGCATCTGACGGCTGCCGTCCACAGAAGTCATCGTGATTAGGCTGCCTTCGGAGAGCCGGCTGATCACCTGTGGATCGATATTATTCGTTTCCATCAAGGTGCTGCGAACGAAATCTGCAAATTGTCTCTGAACACTTGAATCAGGAACCTGTAAATAAACCAAATCAACATTCAGATCCTGGGGATAATCTGTCGGAAAAACGTAGTAAGCCTGAATCGTACCAGCTTCGAGGTCTTTCTGAGCCTGCTCACGGTTTGGGTAGGGCAGAAATTCGACGGTTGGACTGAAAATATCGCTGCTTTCCTGTCTGGGTGCAGGGTTCGCCAGTGTTCCAGAGGGATCAATATAGCCAATCGGCGTCGTATCCGTTGAGAACCTGCCGATGATCACTGCCACGCCGATCATCACGATCACAGCAACCGGCAGGCTGAGCAAGCTGACGAGGAAACGCCGGCGAAAAACATGCCGGGTGTATTCGTATTTTATAATTTGCCAGACCTTATTCATTGTCGCTGCCCTCTTGTTCCTTTACGACCTTGATGAATATCTGGTTGAGCGGCGGAACGGCAATTTCAAACTCGTTCAACTCCACACCTTGGTTGATCAGGCTCTTGAGGATCTGGTTTGGTTCAGCTTCCGGTTCCAGGACCAGGCGGTATCGGCCGTTCAACTTGTGAATTTCTTTGACATCTTTAATCGAATCCGGCATTGTCGTCAGGGGTGTAACAAGGATATCGCGTGAGGCGAAGTGGCTCTGGATTTCTTTCAGGGTGCCGTAGAGCAGACGCTGACCCTGATCAATCAGGAGGATTCGGTCACAGAGTTCTTCCACCTGGTTCATCTGATGGGTGGACATGATGATGGCTTTGCCTTCATCCCGTTTCTGCTCGAGCATATCCTTGACCATCTCGGTGTTCACCGGGTCCAGGGATGTGAACGGTTCATCGATGATCACCAGCTCGGGATCATGGACTAGCGTGGCGATGAGCTGCGCTTTTTGCTGCATCCCTTTGCTGAGTTCCTTGACCTTCTTCTCACGAACTCGTAAAGATCAAAATGGCGCAGATAGTCTTCGATCTTCGCTGCGGCGGTGGTTTCATCCATGCCTTTGAGTTCCGCAAGGAAAATCAGGCAGCGTTCGAGGGGGATGTCCTGATATAGGCCGCGTTCTTCGGGCAAGTAGCCGATCCGGTTTTTCTTTTCTTCCGTCATTGGACCGCCAAGGACACTGATCTCTCCGGTGTCCGGCTTGAAGATATCCAGGATCATCCGAATGGAAGTGGTCTTACCGGCGCCGTTCGGCCCCAGCAGGCCAAAGATCTCTCCGGGACGTACGTCAAAACTCAGGTCTTTTACTGCCTGAGTTTTGCCAAAGCGTTTGGAAATATGACTAACCTCAATTGTCGACATTGATTAAATTCCTTTCGTGTACATTAAAAGACAGCCATAATTTCATTTTATTCATTTTCATAAGGTCATAACCTAGATTTTCTCAGGTCTTATTTATTTTATATCTGGTTAGGAAAGGGGGGATGGGACGGAAAGCCAAATCATACCTGGTCATTTGGAGAGGTATCAATTAGTAAATCGGTTTTTCCACTTGCCGAGAAAATGTTATCGCTTTCGGCGTATAAGCCACCACAGCATGATCTTAAAAGCAAGGATAAGTAGGATCAGCGGCCAGGTCCATAAAAGATCAATCTTCTGAGCGGGAGGACAGGGCTTGTCCGTCATAGTAAAGAAGACCACGGGCCAATCGTGGATTTGTTTGCGGACTGCAGGATCATCGACATGTAACACGACTTCCGGTACGAACAGGGCTGGAATTGGACTCTTCCTGATATATTCGTATATTCCTTCCCATTCCTCATCAGTTTCCGGGCGGCGAGCTATCATATGATGGACTCCCTGGTTGGTCTGCAAGGTCACATAAGGGTTTGCTTGCAGGTTCAAATACCAGTCCGGATCATGTTCGAATCCACTGATGGCATAAATATTATTACCAGATCGATAATATTCGATAGGCGTTCGGCGGACCTTGCCCGATTTCCGGCCGAAGGTAGTTATCAGCATGATGTACTTGCCGATCAATTTTCCTAGACCCAGTCTGAAAAGCAAGATAGGCGTCTTCAGGAGTTTTCGAAGCAGCGGGTTGCTCGGGTAAGGGAAAGGGCGAGGCGGCAGGGCTTTAAATTCATTCGTCATAAAATTCCTCCATTAACTATTATATTCAATTTCATCTGGATAGATCTATTCCGCCATTTCCAAAACGGGTTATCCTGCCAATTTTTGAAGCAGGGATATCTTGGGATCTTAATGATTTCAGTAACTTTTCCGCTTCTTTTTCAGGCAGACTAATCAGTAAGCCGCCAGATGTTTGCGCATCAGCAAGGAGGATTTGGTCCGTCTTTGAAAGCTCCGGGTCGAATTCGACGTAGGGCTCAACAAAGGAAAGGTTGTTGAGTGTGCCGCCCGGCACGACATCCATCGAGACCAATTCACGGGCTTGTTCGATGATGGGCACACTGCTGAAGCTGATGTTGGCATCCACACCGGAGCTCTGGGTCATCTCGTGGAGGTGGCCTAACAAGCCGAAACCGGTCACATCCGTGCAGGCATTGACCGGAAATTGCAGCATGGTTTCCGCCGCAGTCTTGTTCAACGTCGCCATGATCCGGATGATCTCGGATTCAAGCTCTTTATCGACCATACCTCGCTTCAGGGCGGTCGTGAGGATGCCCATCCCGAGCGGTTTGGTGAGGATCAGGGCATCACCCGGCTTAGCGGTGCTGTTGCGCAGGATCTTGTCCGGGGCGACCAGACCGGTGACGGCCATGCCGAATTTGGGTTCGTTATCATCCACCGTGTGCCCGCCGAGGATGCTGATCCCGGCTTCTGCTGCCTTGTCCTGCGCGCCGCGCAGGATCTCCTCCAGCACGGATAGCGGTAATCTGTTGGACGGGAAGCCAACGATGTTCAATGCGAACACCGGGCGGGCACCCATGGCGTAAATGTCGGAAAGGGAATTGGCGGCCGAGATGGCGCCGAAATCGTAGGCGTTATCGACGATCGGGGTGAAGAAATCGACCGTCTGGACGACGGCCAGGTCCGCGCTAACCCGGTAGACTGCGGCGTCATCGTTCGTAGCCGCGTCCACCAGCGCGTTTGGATCGATGCTGGGCGGGAGGTTCGCCAGGACCTTTTCAAGCGCTTGGGGGCGCAGTTTACAGGCGCAGCCCAACCCGGCGGTGAATTGAGTCAGCTTGATCTCGCTGACATCGTCTTTGATGACCACGGGGTTGGAATCCACTTCCGGCAGGAGCGGTTTGAGTGATTTGACCATGATCTTCACCGCGCGATCGATCTCTTCACGGGTGGTGTGGCGGCCGACTGAGAACCGCACTGTCCCCATGGCGTAATCGAGCGGGACATGCATGGCCTCTAGGACGTGCGAGAGGTCGATCTCGTCGCTGTGGCAGGCTGCGCCGGCGGATGCTGCCACTCGGTCGCCGATTTCGGCCAGGAAAGTATTGGCCTCGATCCGGTGGAAGGCCAGGCTGAGTGTGTTTGCCAAGCGCAGTTCGGGGTGCCCATTAAGCAGGAAACTACCTTCCGGCAGTGCTGATTGCAGCGATTGGTGGAGATGATCTCGCATTGCAGTGAAATGGATCAGGTTGGCTTCCAGATCGCGTTGGGCGACTTCGGCTGCTTTCCCCAGGCCAACGATCTCCAGGACGTTTTCCGTGCCGGGACGGCGGTCTGATTCATGGCCCGCGCCGAAGGTGATCTTTTCCAGTTCGATCCCCGTCCGGAGAAAGAGCGCACCTACACCTTTTGGTGCATAGAGTTTATGTCCGGCGATGGAGAGCATGTCCACGCCCAGATCGTGTACGTCCACGGAAAGTTTACCCATCGTCTGCGCGGCATCGGTATGGAAGACTGCGCCAACCTTGTGGGCTGCTTCAGCCAGTTCACGGATCGGCTGGATCGTCCCGACCTCGTTGTTGGCGTGCATGATGCTCACCAGGATCGTGCTCGGTGTCAGCGCTGCTTCCAGGTCGGCCACGCTGACCAGGCCGGTCCGGTCCACCGGCAGGACGGTAAGGGTGAACCCTTGGGATTCCAAGTAGTGACAGACTTCCAAAACGGCCGGATGCTCGATGGCGCTGGTGATGATGTGCTGGCCTTTCGCTTTGTTCGCCAGGGCGTAACCCATAATGGCCATGTTGTTGGCTTCCGTACCGCCGCTGGTGAAGATCACTTCTTCAATGTCGGCGTTGATGGCCTTTGCAACCTGAACCCGCGCTTTTTGGACCGCCAGCTTGGCTTTGACTCCGAAAGCATGTGTACTGGAGGGATTACCGAAAAAATCGTAGAGGTACGGCGCCATTTCATCCGCAACCTCTTTGAGGATAGGCGTGGTGGCGTTGTAATCCAGATAAATGGGGGGGGACGATGTCATATGCGCTTCACTCCATGGGTCATGAAGAATATAGGATTATTATACTCACCCAGGAAGATAACCATCAGGGCCGTTGCCCGGGGGATGGTGTCTATTTCACCGTCAATAGACCATTGCTTACAGTGCTGGATCAAGACATCATCATTTTTCTCAGAAATAATTTTTGTCAACCCCGCTTTTATCTCTGGTTTATCGTTTATAATTGCTTATCAACTTGTGTCCCGTTGGCAAACGAGTAAGGAGTGTCAGGTTGGCAGACGCGGAATATATTATCGAAATGCTTAATATCACAAAGGAATTCCCTGGTGTTAAAGCCAACGATAATATCACGCTACAGCTTAAAAAAGGAGAGATACACGCTCTACTGGGTGAAAACGGCGCCGGTAAAAGCACATTGATGAGCATACTCTTCGGCCTTTACCAGGCAGACGAAGGGATCATCAAGAAGAACGGCGAAGTTGTGAAAATCTCGAACCCTAACGACGCCAACGCGTTGAATATTGGTATGGTGCACCAGCATTTCATGCTGGTCGAGTGTTTCTCCGTCCTGGACAACATCATCCTCGGCGTCGAACCGACAAAACTCGGATTGCTTCAGGAAAATGAGGGGCGTAAGAAGGTTGTTGAACTTTCCGAAAAATATGGACTCCATGTCGAACCGGATGCGCTGATTGAAGATATCTCTGTCGGTATGCAGCAGCGTGTTGAAATCGTAAAGATGCTATACCGTGACAACGAGATCCTGATCTTTGACGAACCCACCGCGGTGTTGACACCGCAGGAGATAGAGGAGCTCATGGAGATCATGCGCGGTTTCACCCGCGAAGGAAAGAGCATCCTCTTCATCACCCACAAGCTGCAGGAAATAATGGAAGTCTCCGACCGCGTAACCGTTCTCAGGCGCGGAAAGTGTATCGGTACGGTTAATACAGCAGAGACCACAGTCGAGGAGCTTTCCTCCATGATGGTCGGCCGTCCGGTAAGCTTTATGGTGGATAAGGCGGACATAAAGCCAGGCGAGGTAACCCTCGATATTGAAAACCTAACCGTTCCTTCACGACTCCATAAGAACAACGCTGTTAAAACGTCTCGTTCAACGTCCGCAGGGGTGAGATCGTATGTCTTGCTGGTATTGAAGGCAACGGCCAGGATGAGCTTATCTATGCACTTACAGGCCTCGAAAAGCAGTCGGCCGGGAGCATTACCCTCTGCGGGCAGGATATATCAAAGGTCTCCATACGCGAGCGCTCGATTGACGGCATGAGTTATATCCCTGCGGATAGGCACAAATTCGGTCTTATCCTGGACTACACACTGGAGCAGAACATGGTGCTCGAGCGTTACTGGGAACCGCGGTTCCAAAATAAAGGTTTCATCAAATTCGATGCTGTCCGCGAATATTCGGACAGACTCATTGAGCAATACGACGTTCGTTCAGGCCAGGGAAGCACCACAATTGTCCGTTCCATGTCCGGCGGCAACCAGCAAAAAGCGATCCTGGCCCGCGAAATAGACAAGAATCCCGAGCTTTTGGTCGCTGTGCAGCCCACCCGCGGCCTTGATGTGGGCGCTATTGAATACATACACAAGCAGCTCGTGGCTCAGCGCGACGATGGTAAAGCTGTATTGCTTGTTTCTCTGGAACTGGACGAGGTCATGAATGTTTCCGATCGTATACTCGTCATGTATGAAGGCGAGGTCGTTGGCGAATTCGATCCTAAGTTAACGACCGTTGAGGAACTCGGACTCTACATGGCCGGGGCTAAACGCGATAATGGGAAGAAGGGAACTGACTAAACGTGAAAAAGAAGAATGGCTCCCTGTTATTTAAAAGAGATGGGCTGGCGTCGATCGGCGCATCTTTCATCTCTATCCTAATCGGCCTTCTTTTCGGCTTTTTGTTCCTCTTCGTATTGAGCCTTATCAATAGCGGCGGTGGCCCATTTCGTGACATCCTCACCAATACCTGGAAATACGGCTTCAAACAGATTTTAATGGGTGGTTTTTTCCTTCCACCGATCAGCATTGGCCAGGAGATAGCCGCCGCAGCGCCGCTCATCTTGACAGGCCTTTCCGTCGGCTTTGCTTTCAAGACCGGCCTTTTTAATATCGGAGCGGCAGGGCAATATACACTGGGAGCCTTCGGAGCACTTTGGTGCGCTATCGTCCTCGGCTTGCCTTGGTGGGCCTGTCTGATAGGCGCAACCCTCTTTGGCGCTCTCTGGGGTGCTATCCCGGGCATTTTCAAGGCATATCTCAATATACATGAGGTCATAACATCCATCATGTTCAACTGGATTGGCCTCTATGCCGTAAACACCATTATGTACGGTGGTGGATCAGGGGTCATGTATGACTCATCCAAGACCAAAGTCTGGGATCTCCGTTCATTATTCCCCGCAGCCATCATTCCCAATCTGGGATTAACAAGACTCTTTAAAACCAAATCGACAACGATTGCGATATTTCTTGCCATCATCGTCGCCATCATCATTTATATTATTCTTGACAAGACAACTTTCGGTTACGAGCTGAAGGCTTGCGGTTTCAATAAGAGTGCGGCCCGGTATGCTGGTATCAGTGAGAAAAAGAACATCGTTCTCTCAATGGTCATTGCAGGTGCGCTTGCGGGTTTCGGTGCGGGACTTTATTATCTTTCAGGAATTGCTGAGTGGAAGCCATTGGATTCCACTGCACTTCCGGCTATCGGTTTCAATGGTATTGCCGTAGCTCTTTTGGCTTTATCCAATCCTATAGGCACCATCTTCTCCGCTTTATTCATTTCGCATATCACCATTGGCGGAAGCCTGATGAATTCCCAATATTTCCCTCCCGAAATCGCGGATATTATTTCAGGAATCATCATCTATCTCTGTGCATTCTCACTTCTTTTCAAGCAGCTGCTTTTGAAGCGCAGTTCCCAAAGGCAATCCGCCGAATTAATGGTTGGAACCGGGGTAGCGTCACCACTGAATGACAGCTCATACCCGCAGGGGGAACTTCCGGAAACCGAATTCCCGGAACAGGATGAAACTCCGGAAGAAAGGGGTGAAATCTGATGCTTCTTGCAAAATACACCCTGCTCTATTCGATCGTCCTTATGTTGGTTGCACTCGGCGGCGCATTTACGGAACATAGTGGGGTGATCAACATCGCGCTCGAGGGCACCATGACCATTGGCGGCCTCGTAGGTGTCATCGCCCTTGTTATTCTGCCCCCGGAAACCCCAGCCTTTACGATCGTCCTTGTGTCAGTGCTGGCATCGGGTCTGGCAGGCATCATTTATACCGCACTGCTGGCTTTCGCCTCCGTGAACCTTAAGGCGGACCAGACGATAGGTGGTACGGCGCTGAACCTTCTCGCCACCGCCCTCGCAGTTGTCATCGTCAGACGGTTCAACAGCGGTACGCAGTCCGCCAAGCTTACCTACAACAACGAGCCTTTCCTATTCAATATTGGCGGCCTGACAGTCAATATATTCCTCTTTATCGGTCTTGCCCTTCTCATCATCGCAATCATTGTTATGTATAAGACCCGCTTCGGCCTCCGCCTGCGTTCATGCGGCGAGCACCCCCAAGCGGCGGATTCGGTTGGTATTAATGTTTACCGAATGCGCTGGTGGGGTGTGCTCATCTCGGGTTTCCTTGGTGGCATCGGCGGTTTTGCTTACATCGTGCCCGCCGTGCAAACCTGGAACTTTGAGGTCGGCGTGGCCGGTATGGGCTTTCTCGCACTCGCCGTTATGATATTTGGTCAGTGGAAACCAGGCAGGATATTCTTTGCTGCCATGTTTTTCGCGATCTTCAAATCACTGGCGAATATAGCGGATTCTACCTTCCTCTCCGCATTGGGATGGCCAAAAGAAGTTTACAATATGATGCCCTTTATCGCCTCGATGGTCATCCTCGCATTTACCTCCAAAAAGTCTCGCGCTCCCAAGGCTGAGGGTATCCCTTACGATAAAACCGGAAGATAAAAATACGAAAGGCGGAAGTGTTTTGAGCACTTCCGCCTTTTTTGTTGTGTGTTTATAAATTTTCACATTTTAAAAAATCTTCATTTGTTAATCAGGTGAGTCTAATAGGACATGTTTTACATCGTCTTGAATCAGATTAAATAAAAAACATCCGGCTGGTAACAGCCGGATGTTTTTTTATTAGGTACTTTTACTCAACAACGTTCACGGTTGTGTACTGGGAGACCTCGGGCAGAACGGAGGTATCGGAGCTGTTGTCGATCTGGATGGTGCCATCTTTGATGGCAGCTTTGACAGCATCATACTCGTCTACAGTGAAAGTGCTGAAATTCCAGGATTCTGGGTCGGTGGGAAGACCAACATAATCGCCTTCCGCGAGGGAGAATTTCAGGAACTTGCCGCCGTATTTGTCCCAATTACCTGCTTGCAGGTCAGCTAGCGCGGTCTCGGTCACGTTCTGCAGACCTTTCATAGCGGAGGTGACAAATGGATTGTAGGCATAGGTGCCGTTTGCAACGCCATCAACACCGAGGTAGTTCTGGTCGACATCAACGCCAATGACCTTGCCATCATAGTTGAGAGCGGCTTCGATAGCTGAGGTATAAATGCCGCCACCGGCTGCGAAAACGATCTGGGTTCCAGAAGAATACCAGCCGTCCATCTTTGCGGTGATGTTGGCATCGCCGAAGAACTGACCGCCATAGGTGTAGTTGATCTCAATGTCAACGCCCATTTCAGCAGCAGCATCGTCAGCACCCTGAATGAAGCCGTAGCCGTAGCGTACGACAGCGGGAACTGCCATACCGCCCAGGAAACCAAGTTTGGTATAACCGTCCATAACAGCGGCGTATCCGGCAAGATATCCGGCCTGTTCCTCAGCAAAGGAAATAGCAGTGGTGTTCGCTGCGGGCTCATAATAGGTCACATAATCGTAGGTGAGGTCGCCTTCAGCGACGTCGATGGCGATGAAGTATACGTCAGGATACAGATCCATAACTTCGAGCAGGGTGGTGCCGAAGAGGTAACCGGGCATGACGATAACGTTGGCGCCTTCCGTGATCGCCTGGGTGATGGAGATCACACGGGCATCGGTGCTGTCCTCGGTGGGCTGATAGTAGGTATATTCGATCCCGTTCTCAGTGCACCAGGTTTCAACACCTTGCCAGGTGGCCTGGTTAAAGGACTCATCGTCAATTGTGCCAACATCGGTGACGAGGGCTACCTTTTTGATGATTGGTTCAGCGGCTGCTTCGGTCATTGCCTCAGTGGCTGCTTCGGTCATTGCCTCTGTTGCTGCCTCTGTTTTTGCCTCCGTGGGAGCCATGGTTGGCTCGGGAGTTTTGGGGGTGCAGGCAGTGAACAACATGCTGCCGAGCACCAGTAGAGTCACAAGTGCTAATAGTTTTTTTGACATGTAATCTCCTCCATAAGAGATAGGGTGATTTGATTTGACCTCGATAGGTCAACAAGCATAAGTATAATGTTGATTCTGACTCCATTCAAGATTCAAATCAGTTTCTTAACATTCACTTATTTTATTAAGCATCAATACTTTTTGCTTCTCCCTTGCGAACACCGATGATCATACCAAAAGCCAGCAGCATGAAGAGAGGGCCGATGAACATAACCACATCATATTGCTGCCCCGCCAGTTCAATTAGCCAACCGTTGATGTTCGGGCCGAGAATAGCAGCCAGGGTGGAGAAGAGATAATATAACCCGGTATACGTACCGATGTGAACCGCGTCCGTCAGGTCGACCACCATGGGGAGCGAGTTAATGTTGATCAGCGCCCATGCAATCCCAGCGACCATCAGAACGACCCCCACGACGGGCACGGTGCCGAGTATTGGTGCCGTGAAAAGCACGTTGGTGAGGAGCGGCACGGGCAGGATCGCCATCAGAAGCATACAGACGGACATCAGGATGATGCCGGTTGAAATCGTCACCCGGCGTCCGATCTTCCCACCGATGTAACCAGCCGGCAATGCGAAGATCACAAACAGCAGCGATAATTGAGAAAGCAGCCGCACACCGTCTGATTCAGCCATACCGAGGTGTTTATTGGCATAAAGCGTGAAGAAGGCCTCAATCGCGTTATAGGCAATGAACCAGAACATGATCGCCAGGAAAATGCGGAGAGCACTCTTCTCCTTTTCTTGCAGGATGCCTTTAAGGCTTTTCCACAAATTGGGACGCTCCGCATTTGGTTCTTCCTCATAGACCTTGGGTTCTTTGATGAAAAGGAAGACCAGCAGCGCCGCCACGATGACCAGGATTGATCCCAGCCAGAAGGGATAAGCGTGGTTGATGTCGTAGAGCTTGGCGCCAACAAGGAAAGAAATGATCGCGCCCACGCCACCCATGAAGTTGATCACGCCGTTAGCCTGCGAGCGGAACCTGGAGGGGGTGATGTCAGGCATTAGGGCTACAACGGGGGTCCGCCAAATCGCCATCGAGAGGATCAGTGTAACAGTTGAAGCGACAAACACTGGCAGTACACTGGCAACAGGGATCACGCCGAAGGCGACCGCTGCAACTGGCGCACCGACCAGAATAAAGGGCATCCGACGGCCGATCTTTGTATGCAACCGGTCAGACCAGGCGCCGATAGCCGGCTGAATGAAAAGTGCGGCGATATTGTCGATGGTCATAAAGAACCCGATCACACCCGGCCGGATGCCAAACTTGTTCGCCAGGAACAAAGGCACGAATGCGTTGTAGGTGCCCCAGATCACGCTAACGCCAAAAAAGCCAAACCCCAATAAAAATGTTTTCAAATAGTTCAGACGTTTTACTTCCATTGATTCTCCCTTTATGAATGATCAGGATGAGTGGATGATTTGGGAATATAACCCAGAGACTGCAGATAATTCAAATCGGTCTGGCTCAATTCGGCTTTTTCAAGCAGGTCGGGGCGGTGTTCCAGAGTTCGCCTGAGGGATTGTTCCCGGCGCCACCGGTTGATCTCGGCGTGGTTACCGGATAGCAACACATCCGGGATGTCCCAACCGCGGAACTCGGGTGGACGGGTGTAGTGCGGATATTCCAATAAACCGGTGGCGTGCGAGTCATCGGTGGACGCTTCCGGGTCCCCGAGGACGCCGGGCAGCAACCGGGTGATTGCATCGACCAGAACAAGCGCGGGTAGTTCTCCGCCGGTGAGTACATAATCGCCGATCGAGATTGAATCGGTTACCAAGATGCTCGCGGATGCGTTCGTCAAAACTTTCATAACGACCGCAAAGTAAAGCTAAATGGTCTTGTTCGGCCAGTTCGAAAGCGAGACGTTGGTTGAAGGGACGGCCCTGCGGAGAAAGCAGGATCACGGGACATTCGGGTGGTGCACCCAACACGGATTCGACAGCCGTGAAAATTGGTTCCGGCTTCATCACCATCCCGCCGCCGCCGCCGTAGGGTGTATCGTCGGTGGTGTGGTGCTTATCCGTCGCCCAATCGCGAATGTTGTGGACCTGGACTTCCAGTAAACCGGACTCCTGGGCGCGTTTGAGAATGCTGGTATTTATGTAGGGAGGAAAAACTTCAGGGAACAGGGAAAAAATATCAAAACGCATGTCTGGATTCTAGCGTGAAGCGAGAATCCTGACAAGCGTTTTTAATGAACTGCTGGGATTTCTGTTGTTTTTAGTCGCGGCCGTACATCTCATCATAGTCGGCCATGGCTGCATCAACGATCCTCAAGGCTTTTTCGCGGCCGTCAACATTGAGAATCTTGACCATTTGCTCGTGGCCGGGAAGCGTCTTGTAGGTATGGAAGTAGTGTTCCAGACGCTCGACGATTGCCGTGGGCAATTCTTTGATATCGCGGATATGTCCGTAAATATTATCGTTGCTCAGTACAGCGATGATCTTATCATCCGCTTCTTCATGGTCAAGCAGTTGGATCACACCAACCACAATGGCGTTGAGAAAGATTTCAGCCCGGTTGATGGGGCGTTCGCTGATCACGCAAATGTCGAGAGGGTCACCGTCGCCCCGTTTGGCATGATTTGAAAGCGCTTTGACCCGGTCGCCGCAATAGGTGCGCGGGATGAAGCCATACAGGGCCGGCGGCAAGGAGGAGGTCCGCTGCGGACGGTCCACAAAGAGATAGCCGGTCGCCTTATCGACCTCATATTTAATGAAGTCAAAGGGCGTGATTTCAATGAAAGCATAGACCCGTTCAGGTGGTTCCGGCCCGGTCTCAAGGCCGTGCCAGGGGTGCGGCCGCCAACGATAGAAGGGCGCCGGAAAACGGGATGATTTTTCCATATTTCTCTTCCTTTCGAAGATCAGAAAAAACGATTCTTCAGAGGATGCCGGGAAATCGTATAAACAACGGCTCCTCTAGAATATTATTGTCAATGACGATATCTGCCTTGTCAAGTGGATGCGCTTCAACAAAATAGCGCTGCTGGCCGGGGATATAACGCCTGTGGTAGCGGTTCTCAGCCTCGGCGTGGGAGCCGAAGAGTTCGGCGTCACGATGTACACCTCTGGCGCGGGTGACTTTAAAGTCACAAGCCACAAAGATGGACAGGTCCCAATAGTGGAACTAATTCCGGGCGCAGGAGGAAGATCCCATCCAGGATCAGAATGGCATTTTCGGGTGCGGTTATATATGGCAGGTCGAGGGTGCTGTCATTTTCAGCATCATAAGCTGCCGTGCGATACTGCCGGTTACCCCCAGGGCCAAGCGGCATGAGCAGGTCATGAAATAGAGCAGGGTAGTTATAGGAATCCTCATAAAAACCCTGGGGCGAGTATTGCCCCTGCTGCCTGCGGATGCGTTTCAGGTTGAGGAAGTCATCAACGCTTGCCCGGATGACCATGCGAGGTTGCCCCGTCATCGTTTCAGCGAGCTCGTCAGCCAGGGAAGTCTTCCCGGCTGCATCCACACCATCCACCGCAACCCGCAGTGGATGTCCCGGATTGAGTGTGAGGATCTGGGTAGCGAGCCGGCCGATCAGTTCATTTCGTTTCACGGTCTTTATTATAAAGTATCGATGTTCACGAAAGGTTTCTTCAAGGTTAATTAATCTTTAAATAAAGAACCGCATCCAATTATCGGATGCGGTTTTGTTTCGATGGGGAAGGATCTTAGAATTGGAATAAATTTGAAAATAAGCCGATACCTAGTAATGGCAAGACTACCAGAGTCACCAGGGCGCATAGACAAACCACAGCCACAACAATGATCGCGATCGTGATCCATTTCCTGCTTTTATCCTTCAGCACCTGCTTTTCCTGCTCGTTAAGCGTTGGCTCAATCGGTTCGGATCCCCAACGGTTGGCTTTGCTGGTTGATGTCACCCCAGCGCCTGGCGTGCTTGGTTCGGATGGGGTTTGAGGTTTACTCCATTCCTCTGCGGAGGCGTTCATGAATTCATCATAGTCTTTGTCATCGGGCACTTGAGCCATCGCATTCTCCTTCTTAACATTAAATTATTTGGATAGCTGCATTATACACGATCACCTAATCCATAATGGGAAGAGATAATTGCTGTTGTCGGAATCATTGATCCAGACCGCTTCAGGTTGGTAATAGTCGGAGCGATTGTTGGCTACGTTGACCTCGCCATCCAGGCTGCCCACAACCACGCCGATGTAAAAAGTGCCGCCGTTGGGTTCGGAGCCATGGATCACCGAGGGCAGCCAAAGTTCAACCTCGGGAGGAACGCTCACCCGGACGCCCTGGTTGGGATCGAAAGCCCCTTCATAAGTAAACGAATTCAGCAGGGTATCGCCGTCATCGATGATGTTATCGGGTGAAAGATAGACGTCAATCTGGTAACTGGCATACGGTAGGGAATCAATGGAATAATTATGAAGGTAGAAATCCAAGCCGTTCAATTTATGACCCGGGAAGTTCCATTTTGGGTCGGCATGAACATCAAACGCCGTTAAATCAAGGTCGCTTTTCGGCTGTCCTGCCTGGATGAAGGTGCGGATCGAGTCGAATTTGGCGTATGTGATGCGCGTGATGCCGGTCCTGGTTCCTGCATCGTCAAACGCATAAACACCGTATAACACGCCGTTTTCACCGTTCAACGTCGCGCCCAACTGGCCGGTGTCACATTCATGGTTGATGTAAAATACCTCATCAGAGGTCACGGCGTCATCCACGGGCCCGCTCCAGTCATACATGCGCTCGCCGTCGTAAGGCGATTCTTGAGGGTAAGCGGTACTGCTGAAGAGATTGCTGGTGAAATAGCGTTGTCGTTGTTAAAGCCTACACCAAGCCAGCCGATCGAAGCGCCAATAGGGTAACGTAATTGGACAGCAGCCAGGTCGAAATCGGAGTTTTGGGACGCGGTCCATTCGGTCCAGGTCAGGATGGTCTGGTAGCCGCTTTCTCCAAAAGGTTGATCGCCATCCTGATAGGCGGGAACGGCTTCAATATCGTCCACCCAGCAGGCTGTTTCACCGGTTAGGCAATACGCCGGCTGGTGGGTATAGACGCAGTGGGCGGCCGTAAGCACGAACTTTTCGCCCACCATCATTCCGGTGCAGGTCGTGGTATCGCCCGAAGGCCAATGTGAGAAAATCTTAACGGTTGGGGAGAAGGGCCACATATCCGGATTGGTCACTTCAACCAGATTGGATCGACCCGCTGCAGAAGTTGTTGTCACGAAATCCGGCTTGTAATAAGGTGTTGAATCCGCATCGCAGTTCTCACCATCACAAGGCGCGGGCATCGGCTGAAGATCCGTTTCGGACTCACCGAAAGTCTTATAGATCAACATTTCGCCGGAATCATCCACATGAACCGTGTCGAGACTTTGTGCATTTGAAGAGGTGGATGGGAAGAGAGATAGGATCAAGAAAAGACCAATCAACAAGTTAAAGAAACCCTTCATGACCTTTGATGTGTTTTTTCCCTTTAGAAAATGACCAGACTTCATTTGCATTGCTTTTGCTACCCGCCAACTCGTGTGAAAAACAACTAAATCCTATTTTGACCATCTTAACTTATCTTAATCTATTAAGCAAGCTATATTTATTACAAACTAATATCAGCAGGGTCTTTTTGATGTGTTTTATTTTCAATCGGAAGGATTTAACGCTACAATGGAAACATGTCACCGATGAAATATCGTGAAATTGAGGTAAAAGGCATCCTGAATTCCGTCAAGGGGGAGGATGATTGGTTCGGCCTGACCTATAATATGAACCTTTATCGGGGCTGCGAACACCAATGTGTCTACTGCGATACCCGCAGCGCTTGCTACCAGATCGAAAATTTCAACGAAGAAGTCCTGATCAAGATCAATGCCATTGATCTATTAGAAGACTCCCTGAGGCGGAAACGAAAAAAGGGATTGATCGGCTTTGGATCGATGAACGATCCCTATACTTATGCTGAAGCGGAATATGGGCTGACCCGAAAAGCCCTGGAGGTTGTGGCGAAATACCGCTTCCCGGTCCACATCATCACCAAGTCGGATATGGTTCTCAAAGACCTGGATATCCTGCAGCAGATTAACAAGGTGAAAGCCAGGGTCAGCTTCACAGTCACGACTGCTTACGATGAGCTGGCAAAGGTCCTGGAACCGGGTGCGCCATCTTCAAGCCGTCGGCTTGCGGCAATGCAGAAAATAGCCGAAGCCGGGATCGAAACCGGCGTGGTGATGATGCCGATCCTGCCGTTCATTGAAGATAATCCTGTAAATGTCCGTCAAGTTGTGTTGGCTTCAGTGGAGCATAAAGCCCATTACATCATCCCGGCCTTCGGTGTCACCGTTCGTCAGGGACAGCGGGAGCATTTCTACCAGCAGTTAGATGAACACTTCCCTGGTGTACGCGAGAAATATGAAAGTACTTTTGGCGATCAATATCAATGCCCGGCGCGCAATCAGGAAGCGCTTGCGAATTTATTCTATGATTTGTGCGCGCAGTATGGGATCAAGACCAGGGTGTCTCCTTATCCCCCAAAAACAAAGACCAAACAATTGAATTTGTTTGATAAATAAAATGACCGGGTTATCCTAAGGGTAACCCGGTCATTTTATATCTTTATCAGTTGATCATGTTGGATTCGATCAGTTCCATGCCTGTGCTCATTCCACTGAACGTATCCGCTGTCTGGATCAAGCCAACATTTTCAACATACCAACTGCTCGATGTGAAGCCGATGGCATTGATTGGGACGCTCGCGCCGCTCATTGACATTTGGATATCTATGTTACCGTCACTGTCCACGCGGTAGGCATTGGCAAATGTTCCGGCTGGCGTGGTAACTTCTTCGATCGCGCCAACTTTGTATTTGATCGTGACCGTGGCGTCGGCGGTGGTGTCAATTCCCTGCATGTTGATATCGCCTGTGAGGGAATAGGTGGCTTCCCACTCATACCCAACCTGCATCAGGTCAGGTGAGGGGAGGGTTTCGCCTTCCCATTTGACAGTCTCGAAGGTCATCTCAGGGCCACCGTCCGAACCAGACTGATTGAGCAGGTCCAACTGGCCGAAATTTCCCTGAAGCAGACCATCGCTCGAGCAGTACCAATCCGCCGTCAGGACCAGGTCCTCCGTGCCATCATTGTTATAGAAGGTCTGGGTCAGAGTGAAAGAATCCTGGGCGACATTGGAAACTTGGTTTGAATAGGTTTGTTTCGTATCTGTAAATTGATAGGTCCAGCTTGCGCCTTCCACGATCGGGAAGAAGGGGTTGTAACAATTCGACGAAGCATCCGGCTGCAGGCCGCTGCCGCTGGTGGATACGGCTTCCGTTTCGGTCATCATGGGCGCTTCGGTAACCTCAGTGGCCATCGATGCTTCCGCAGGGGTAGCCTCTTCTGTTGGCGTAGGCTCGGTCGATCCGCCGCCAAAAAGGGTATTGGTCAGACTGCATGCAAAGAGCAGGAACGCGCTCAGAATCAGTAAGACCGGGATCCATTTGCTTTTCATGGGTTTACTCCTTCATATTTGATTTAGATTACCATCTTTATCTAAATTATACTTTATGAAGTGTTTCGATGTGAAGCCCGGTAAATTCATTAAATTAAAAACAGGTCGAGGATCTCTCGACCTGTTGTTGGTTGATTGATGATTAGTTCGCTTCGCGTACAATCTGCGGGTTCAGCCAAATCGCGAAATTTTGAGTGGTGTTATCCTCTGCAATGACGGATAAGACAACCTGCACTTCCTGACCGGCGTAATTCGATAGATCAACGTCGACCGGATAGTACAGCCCTTCGTAGACCTCATGCCATTGGCCTAAAAGATCATATTTATCACCGGAGATGATGACCCTTAAGGTGTAGCTGACATTGCAGTCCGTTGCGCCAAATTGGCATCCGATGGTCGCCTGGAAATGGTCACCATCCTGGATCTTTATGCTCGGATATCGTCCGACCATATAACCGCTTCTCCCGACATCCGGATAGGTGAGGATGCTGGGTTCGTTATAGGTCACGCCGTTCTCGAGTTTGACCTTGTCAAGCGGCTGCATGTAGCCGTTGGTGGTGTCTTCATTGCTGGGGCAGGCGATGTCTGAGACAACGCTCGATTCCCAGCCTGCCTGGCAGGCATTTTCGGCAAAATTGTAGACCACGCCTTTTTCGTTCTCGGTCACTTTGATCCGGACCCAGAAGGGTACTTTACCGTCCTGCCCGACGCCAAAGGTTTCACCCGTATCCGATTTAAGTTCCCAATAACCGGTATAAGAGCCAGGTGATCCGGGCGCAACCATATTCAGACTGATATCAACAGTTTGCCCAGGGGCAACGTTCTCAGGCAGGGGAGAGGACGTTAATGTATCCATCTGATAACCGGACGCGAATACGATCTGATAGTTGGTCGTCCACTCGCATTCACCCAGGTTCTTCAAACGCCAGACTTTCGTAAACGTGGCATTTGGTTCCAGGACGGTGTTGTCCGGGATGGTGACATCCTCCACAAATCCGGCAAAGTTACAGACGCCGCTTTCTCCCGATTCGGTTGGGTTTGGTGTGCTGGTTGGTGTTGGCGTTGGCATTGGTGTATTGGTCGGCATCGCCTGGGCGGTTTGGGTTTGGGCGAGCTGAGTCGCATCAGATTCAAGCTGTGCAACAGCCGTTTGAGTTTCCACCGCCGCCACGGTCTGGGCTGCGGCCGTGCTTGCGGCATTTTGCTCTCCGGACCCGAATGCGGAACATGCGGAAACCAGGAACATTACCAAAAACAACGCGCTAAATATAGGGATGGTTCTTTGTATTCTTTTCATTTGCTTTAGTTAATCCTTTGTAAACTAATAGATTTCCTCTCAACTTTGTATTAACTTTATTTCCAACTCGGGCTGTTTGGGTTTGATGTGCGTTGGATTAATATCTGGAGAAGTGATGGAAATTAAAACCTGTAGATTTTGTACGCTCTAATCTCGTGCGACCCTAACCCTGGACAACCGGAAAATAACTCCATTGTGAATCAAAAAAAGAGCCACCGAATTCGGTGGCTCTGATCATAAAGGTTGTGAAAATTATTCTATGACTTCAATGTTTTCCGGGTTGACCCGGATGAAACCGTCGTAGAGTCGTTTTATCGAATCGACCACCAGGCCGAAGATTGCCAGCCCCAGGACGACATCCAAACCCAGGTTTGCGCTGTGGTTGAGTGATTCCGTGGTGACTCTGGTGCTGAAATGGATCCAATCGAGTGAAGCGGCATTGATCGTGAGGACGGCCGGACCGGTGATGATGGCGAAGTTGACCGCGATCTTGAACATATTGATCAGCACCTTTGCGCCGCTTGCCAGTTTGTCCCAATAAGCCTGACGGATCAGATATAGATCAAGGATGATATCCAGGATTATGTAGGCTGAGATCCAGGGGATATAGCGCAGGAAGCTTTCGTTGAAGATGGGAGTTGAGACCCAGCCTTCAGAGCCAAGATAATAGATCCCAATCTTATTCAGGAAGAAATTGATCAATACGACAAAGATCAGGGAAAAGGTGATATCAAGGGCAACTTCGACCACTTTTACTCTGGTGTTGTTCTCGTGTTTCCGCAAATCTTCCGGATCCCATTTTTCATTGATCTTGACACGCCATTCGTCTGGTGAGGTCCGTTCGACGATAGCGAAAACCAATGTGACGATACTGAAGCCGGAGAACAGGCTGCTCATCAAGCTTCCAATGACCTGGAATATCGCTTCAAAGGCGTTTCCTTCAAACCCGGACTGGCTGACGATGGACACGATCACGCCCAGGACGTTGAGCGCTGCCACAACGATCAACACGATCCGCAGCACCTGGACATAGACCGGGTACATCCGCGGCCCGATCAGGTAGTTTTGTGCTCCGTATTGACGGGCGACCTTGCGCGGGGAACCAAATTCAATCAGGACATCTTTAACAACATCTTCGTCCGCCGGCGTCCCAGAGTTGGGATTGCGGTCTTCGATCATGTCCATCAGGGTGGACCGGATCTCTTTGATGATATCTTCCCGGTTGCGGGGCGGCAGGTTATGCCGGATTTCATCCAAATATGATTCAAGTAGTTTCATTTTTCGTTCTCCTTTTTATTTTCAAGCAATTGATCAACTGTTGTTTTGATTCGGAACCATTCGACCGTCATTTCGTTGAGGACTTTGCCACCGAATTCGCTCAGCTTATAGTAGCGGCGTGGCCGGGACGTTTCGACCCGCCAACTGCTTTCGAGCAGGCCCTGCTCTTCCATCCTGCGCAGAAGCGGGTAGAGGGTGCCCTGGTCCACCAGCATGCCCTGATCTTCAAGACGCTTCATCAACGAGTAGCCGTATTGTTCTTCGTGAAGCTGGCTGAGCACGGACAGGACAATGACGCCCCGACGCAGCTCTGGACCAGGTTTTGGGTTTGTTCTTGTAATGCATTATCTGCCATACTGTTTAGCCTTTCATAATGTAATATCGTCTATCATTGAAAACATTATAGTGTGTAATACATAGTATGTCAAGAGTTTTTAAGATTCTAAATATCCTTGCGAAATTCCGTCCAGGAATATGATGTTAAAATGGAAACTATGACAAACAAGATATTCTTCGATGATAACCTGCAAGTTCTCAAAACCCTGGAAGGGGAATCAGTTGACCTGATCTACATTGATCCACCCTTTAATACCGGGAAGCAGCAATCCCGCAAGCAGATCAGAGTGGAAAAAGATGATAATGGTGACCGGGTGGGGTTTGGCGGGAAACGTTACCAAACCGAAGTGATCGGAGAACGGGCTTACCGGGATTATTTTGATGATTACCTTGGATTTTTAGAGCCGCGGCTTCAGGAAGCCTATCGCATCCTCAAGCCGAACGGCAGCCTGTACTTCCATATTGACTATCGAGAAGTCCACTACTGTAAGGTTCTATTGGATGAGATCTTCGGGCGGGAGTCGTTCCTGAACGAGATCATCTGGGCGTATGACTTCGGCGGACGGTCAAAAACCCGCTGGCCGGCCAAGCACGACAACATCCTTTATTATGTCAAGGACCCTGAGCACTATACATTCAATCGGGATGAGGTTGACCGAATCCCGTATATGGCGCCGGGTCTGGTTGGGAAGAAGAAGGCGGAAGCGGGGAAGTTCCCGACTGACACCTGGTGGCACACGATTGTGGGGACGAACAGCAAGGAAAAAACGGGTTATCCGACACAGAAGCCGGTTGGGGTTCTACGCCGCATCGTCGCAGTTTCCTCCAATCCAGGCGATCTGGTGCTGGATTTCTTCGCAGGCAGCGGAACGATCGGAGATGTCTGTCTGGATTTGGATCGACGGTTCATCCTGGTGGATAATAATCCCCAGGCTATCACCGTGATGCAGAAACGGTTTAGCGGAGAAGAATCAATTGAATGGCTAGGGGTAGATCCTCATTCCGCGTCGTAGAACAAGGGGTGACGGCGCAGCCGCCAGGCGATCTCACGGTTGAGCGTTAGCGGTTGGTTCTTTTCGAGCGGGTTGTCAATCCCGCTGAAGATCACCAGCTGCTCGATCAACGCTTTGGCGATCCGGCTGACATCCCCTTCGAACATTGACCAGGATAACAGGACACAGGCATGGGGGGAGGTTGGCGAAAGGATCATGCCAGGAGCGCCGGCGCTGATCGCGTCGACTTCTTCCACCTGTTCTCCTGTTTGTTTTGTGATCCTCTGAACGACACCAACATTGAGGGCGCGGTCATTGGTCACCGTTTCCGAGATCATATAGCTGCAATCGGCCAGGTCATGCTCTGCCCGAACGGTCAAAAACGCAGCGATCTCTTCCGGCGCAGCCTGGAAACACTCGAATTTTCCCGGTTCAAGGCTCAATGGCAAAAGGATTTTCTTTAATGCTGTTCGCAAGTCATTGAAAAAAGCGGTGGTTGCTTCAGCATCTGAGAAAAGTTCATCTTCCGCAGCAATCCAAAAATTCATATCCACAGCCTGAGAATCCAGCGCCCGGCCGGCGCGGATGATGGCCTGGATTTCTTCCAATCGTTTGTCACCTTCGGTTGCGAACATGAACCGGTAATCTCCCGGCTGCAGTGTTTGCTGATTGTCCCGCGGGAAGGAGAAACAGAGTTCGCCGTGGTCACCGACGATCGGTTTGGAGCAAATCGCGCTGTCCAGTGTGCCGGTTTGGAGGTCATAATGATAAAGCGAACTATCACCCGGGGCATTCACTTCGGTCAGCGTCACATTGCTGTTGGGGTCCATCGACCGTGCAGCCAGCAGGAGTGAGACGTCGCCTTTTTCCACATGCAGGACGAATTCATCGTCAGTGTGAATATCCTGGAAGGTTTCAATGGTCAGATCGGGATGGTCGTCGGATTTGACGTCTTCCTCATCCGGTTTGAATTGGGGATAAAAGTGGATCTGTGACTTGAGTTCCTCAAAAATAACCTTCCCCTGATTCTCCCAATGTTCAGCGGATGAGATGATCAGGATGAAGAAATACTGGTTGATGTAAGGGGAACAGATCAGTGCATAACCCTGACCTTCTTCCTCTGTATTCACGAAATGGATTTCATTGAGAAAACCGGTGATATCCTGAATGGTTTCCGTCCCAGCTTCATGAAGTTGGAATTCATCGAAGTTTTCCATAAATTCCGAAGCCAATTCATCAATAAGCTCTGCGATCGAGACGTTTTCCTTCAGTTCACCACCCACCAGGCTGATCTCGACGTTACCATCTTCCGAATACATGTAAACGGACCCATCAACCTCAAGTTCGAAGCCAAGGATGGGGCTGAAGGAAAAACCGGCTTCTTCGACTTCAACTTCCGCGCCGAAACCAAGTTCGCTGGGTTTGTTTTCGTTTTCTTCCGGTTCGGTCTGTTCTGGTATTTCGGACATAAAATCCAATCCAATAGGGTTAGATGATGTTTCTGGTCTGATTTTACTCCAGAAACAGGTCAGGCAGTTAAGCTGGGGATTTTTCATTTATACTAGGAAAGATCGAAAAAATTGGAACAATTGCCATAAATCAACATTGAGATATCCAGGAGAAAGCAATGGAACAAAATGAATTCCCGATCCTTGAATACGACGATGCGGCCGAAGCAATCCTTGAACCTGCCAAAGTGATCGAACCGATCGACGCGCCGGAACACTGCGTGATTTGTTTCTTTGCCGAGGTGATCGAAAGCCTGGTTGAAAACCATGATGCGAAAATCCTGGCACATTCCATTACACAAATTGGCAAACACCCGCTCTATGAAATCGATTATGACGGGCAACGTTTGGCTTTCTTCCATCCCGGCATCGGTGCGCCTTTGGCGGTTGGTTTATTGGAGGAGACCATCGCACGCGGCTGCCGGAAGTTCATGGTCTGCGGCGGCTGCGGCGTGCTCGATAAGCAGGTCGCTGTGGGGCATCTGCTCGTGCCGGTGAGCGCGTTACGAGACGAAGGCACTTCATACCATTACCTGCCACCCTCTCGAGAGATCGAGATGGATCCACGTGCAGTGGTTGCTATCGAAACGGTCTTGCAGCGGCACGGCCTGGAATATGTCAAAACTAAAACCTGGACGACCGATGCGATTTACCGTGAAACCCAGCGAAAAACCGCGGTTTACCGCGAGCAGGGCTGCCTGGCGGTGGAGATGGAAGCTTCCGCTTTCTTCGCGGTCGCAAAGTTCCGAGATGTGCAACTCGGGCAGATCCTTTACGGTGGTGACGCAGTCCTACAGGATGCCTGGGATGATCGATCCTGGTCCTCCCGTGATGAAATTCGTCGCAACCTGTTCTGGCTGGCTGCGGAAGCCGCTTTTGAACTCTGAGATCTGGTTCAAAGCATCTGAAAGTCAGAAAATTGGTGAATTGCGAATGCTAAACCAAGCAAACAAACCGTCAATTTGCCTTTCGCACGTATGCTTATTTCTACAAGGTGTTTATTGATCAGTAACCCTATGAATATAAATCGAGTATCATAGGTGGAAAACCTGAGGAGATCAAATGACCGACCTTGAAAAACAAAACCTGCCCCGTATCGAACAACATCGGAACCCGGACCTCCCGCTGGATGGCGATCTGACCCTTCCGTTTTACGACGGGTTATCGCTGGTCAATATCCCCGGGACGATCACCAGGTTACTCGGGGCACCAGCATTCGGCTCGCCTCCGTTGGATAATTCGATCACATCTGAATTGGGTGGGCCATATAAAAAGGTGGTCTTTTTACTGGTCGATGCCCTTGGCTATTTCTATCTAAAGGATTTAATCGCAGCAGATCCCAATTTGGTCTGGTCCGATCTCGCGGGGAGAGGCGTCTTCAGCCCTATTACGAGCATCTGCCCCAGCACGACGGCTTCCGCTCTGACGACGCTCTGGACCGGCGTTGCACCGGCGTCACACGGGATCATCGGCTATGAAATGTGGGCGAAGGAATTCGGCATCATCATCAATAACATCCTGCACTCGCCGGCCTCCGCGGAGGAGACGTGGGTGGGTTGACACGGGCGGGATTTTCACCCCACGAGTTCCTCGATACGCCGCTGCTAGGGAAGCACCTTTTGGACAATGGGATTGAATCCAGCGCTTTCATCCACTATTCGATCGCCCATTCCGGGCTTTCGACCATGCAGATGGAGGATGTGGACCTGCATCCTTACGTCGATGAAGCTGATCTTGGGATCAGTCTGGCTGATTTCCTGAACGGCAGGGCGGGACAAAAGGATTATGTATACGTTTATTACAGCGACGTGGATACCCTGATGCACCGGTACAGCGCCGCTGATGAGCGGGTAGCGCTCCAGTTTACAGCATTTTCTCGCCTGTTCAAAGAGGCTTTCATGGATCGGCTTTCACCGGAGGCAGCGAAAGAGACGGTCTTCATCCTCGCAGCAGACCACGGCTCAAAAGCAACACCAATCAATGCGCGATATGATCTGGCTAATTTTCCTGAATTGAAAGAGATGCTGGTGATGTCGCCCACCTGCGAACACCGGTTGGCATTCTTCTATATCAAACCCGGGCAAATCACTGCCGTCCGGGAGTATATCGAACGTACCTGGCCGGGGGAATTCCTGCTGCTCGAATCGGCGCAGGCGCTGGAAGCCGGATTGTTCGGCACAGGGCCGTTTAAAGTCCAGGCTCGTGACCGGGTCGGTGATTTGATTGCTGTGGCGAGGGGAGGTGCTTATTTCTGGTGGGCGCCTACTCCCAATCACATGTCCGGACGGCACGGCGGCTTGAGCCGGGAAGAAATGCTGGTGCCTTTCCTGGCTGCGCCCTTGGGGTGATTGAGAGCAGGCGGTAGGTTTCTTTATCGGTTGAACTGTTTTAGGCGGTGGTCAAATATCGTTCGATTTCCCAGTCGGTGACATGCATCCGGAAATCTTCCCATTCAGACATCCGCGCCTTCTCGAAGGCGTCTGTGAGGCTGTTGCCCAATGCTGATTTCAGCAGGTCGTCAGATTCGAAAGCTTTCATGGCTTCAAGCAGCGAGCCGGGCAGCATCTCGATCCCCATCTCTTTGCGCTCCTCAGCGGAAAGTTCGTACACATTCATCTGATTGAGAGGGTCCGGGCAATCCATATCCTTATCGATCCCATCCAGGCCAGCCGCAAGCATGGCGTTGAAAGCCAGGTAGGGATTCGTGGAAGGATCGGGGAAGCGGAGTTCCAGCCGGACGGATTTGGGCTTGTTGGCCATCGGCTGCGGAATGCGGATCAGTGCGGAGCGATTGACCTGCGCCCAGCCGATGTAAACCGGTGCTTCATAGCCCGGCACCAGCCGCTTGTAGGAGTTGACGGAAGGGGCCACCACAGCGGTCAATGCGCGGGCGTGTTTGAGCACACCGGCGATGTATTTATAAGCCAGTGCGGAAAGTTTGAATGGATCGTTATCGTCAAAGAAGAGATTGTTGCCATCCAGGTCGAAGATCGATTGGTGGCAATGCATCCCGGAGCCGTTGATCCCGAAGACGGGTTTGGGCATGAAGGATGCGATCAGACCGTGCTGTGCGGCGATCGCTTTCACGGTGTACTTAAGCGTCAAGACATTATCGGCCGTTTTGAGCGCGTCGGCAAAGCGGAAGTCGATCTCATGCTGGCCGAGGGCAACCTCGTGGTGACCCATTTCAATTTCAAGGCCCATCCGGCTCAGCGCATCCATCAGTTCGGTGCGGACCCGGACGGCTTCGTCGTTGGCTGAGAAGTCGAAATAGCCGCCGACATCATGAGGCACAGGGTGGACGTTCTCGCCGCCGTTGCCTTTGAACAGGAAGAACTCCGGTTCCGGACCGATGTTCATGATCCAATTATGATCTTCTTTCAGGCTGGCGAGTTTTCGCTTGAGCTCACCGCGCGGATCGCCTTTGAAGGGTTCACCGTTGGGGTGGTAAATATCGCAGAGCACCCGGGCGCGTTTCATTTCATCCGGTGACCAGGGCAGGATGGCATAGGTGTCCGGGTCAATGACCAACTGCATGTCGCTTTCCTGGATGCGGGCAAAGCCTTCCACGGACGAGCCATCGAACCAGATGCCGTCTTTCAAGGCGGACTCGACCTGATCAGCCGGGAGATCGACGCTTTTAACGACGCCGTTCACATCGGTGAACTGGAACGAGACGAACTTGATCCCGTCTTGCTTCATTTTTTCTAGAATATCTTTGCTGTCCATCACAACCTCCATAAACTAAACACGAATCAATTAGGTTCATCCGAGTGCGCATATTTAAGATAAGGTACTCAAACTTATCGCCAGAGAAATAATTCTAAGGCTTGCTCACTATGGCTGCTTTGGCCTGCATGTCACCATACAGTTTTGTACATCCATTTGGGTAAGGAGAACTTAGACCCGTGTTAAGGTCCAGAAGGCATCCGCTGATCGATCGATTTTCCCCGGGAATCCCGGGTTAACACTCCCTTCGCAGGGAGGAACCTTCACCTCGTTATCTCATCATATTTCGAAAGAGACTCAGCCGCTTGTTCCTTTTTATTCAATTGTCAGCGCTTTTAAAAACGCCAAGATTAAAGCCCGGACCATTTGTCTATACCGCGCCTTAATTTTGTTATTTATATCATTATTTCCAGGAATCCACACACGCTTTAGGTTAATAATTCGTAAAAAATTTCCCTCTTGACATAGAACAGAAGTTCTGTATAATTAGAACATAAGTTCGAACAAACGAAAGAGAGCAAATCATGGGTGTTTCACATCTTTCAGCCGGAACGATCAAAACCAGTCCCCGAATACTGCCGGTTTGGCAGCGCAGGATTAAATTCAGGGATTCTCAATCATCAAAGCGGCTTGGGCGGGCAATTACCGTCAGCAGCCTGCTTGATGCAATCAAACCGGTACCGGACCGGTCCATCCTGTTGGGCCGCTGTGCGGACGAATTACCGTTCCTGATGGAAATCGGCGATCCAAACCTGGGCGCGATCCTGATCGGCAGCGAGATGGGGCATGGCAAGACGCACCAACTTCAGGTGATGGTCGATTCGGCCATCCGCACCCATCCCGCTTATAAACTGCAGGTCGCCATCCTGACCTTGAACACCGAAGAATGGCCTCGTTTCACTGAACCTGCATCGGAAGAGAAGTATCTCCAAGGTTTATATGCCTGGTATGACCCGCAAGCCGAGAATTTGATCGCTTCCTTGACCGAACTCGCTGAAAGCCGCCGGGAGGGTGAACGGGTTGGTGCCGATGTCTTGTTCATCCTGGATGACTTGACGGCAGTGAAAGACCTGAGCTGTGAAGCACAGGTGAACCTGCGCTGGCTGCTGGAATATGGTGCCCAGTCCGGCATCTGGGTGATTGCGACGATCAATTCTCGCCAGTCCGAATCGCTCCGGTATTGGATTGATCCATTTCGGACACGGATCCTCGGCAGGGTGCAGGAACCCGAACAAACCGGCATCCTGGCTGCCCGTAAAGATGTGTTCACGTCAGACCTCTCACCGGCTGAATTCAAAGTCTGGACCGGTGATGCCTGGCTTAAATATACGCTCCCGCTCCTGGGAGATCTGAAAATTCTGGAGGATTGAGATGGATATTGGATTGCTTTGGTTCGATAACGATCCTAAATCCGATCTGGTCAGCAAGGTGACCCGAGCAGCGGCGTATTATCGCGGGAAATACGGCGAGGAACCCAATCTGTGTTTTGTGCACCCCAGCATGCTGCCGGAGAACAAAGCCAAGGCCGGCGCAGTTGCCATCCGTTCGAACACGACTGTTCTTCCGCATCATCTTTGGATAGGTGTCCAACAACAATTGATAAGTCCCTGACCCGTTCGGTGGGCACCTTTTCAAGCGACCGTGTCGCCGGGCCTGTCGTCTTTCAACTCCTGCGTAGGAATGAAGCCGTCACCGGGGGCACGGTCGGTGAAAAAAGCATCCCGCTTGTCTATTGACAGCGGGATTTTGTCATCAAATAAGGCGTATCAGGGGGCGGTTTGGAGTTTAGTCTGACCGGGCAAGGTTAGTTTCCGATAACCATAGGTGTTTAACACCAGCGTGCGGCCGACCAATGTTTCGGTGATCACGCCCGGGTGGTAGATGTGGACGTGGCCGTGGATGTGTAAGGTGGGCTGGAAGGTTTTGATCAGCCAGTTGAAAGCTTTCACGCCCTGATGCGCGCGGTCTTCCTCATCATGGATCCCCCAGGGTGGCGCATGGGTGACGAAGACGTCGAGAAAACGGCCATAGCGGATCTTATTCCAAATTAGTTTCGGAACAAGTGATAAAACCATCGACCACATTTCTGACTGTGTGTATTGATAATCTCCTTTATTGTAGCGCAGCGATCCTTCGATCCCGGCCAGCAGGAGTCCAGTTTTCGGATCCCGAACAACCTTACGGTGCAGGTCCACCGCGCCCCAGGGCGCTTTACGCGGGCCGGCAACGCCAAATTCAACGTCCTTGGCGTGATTGCCGCGCACAAAGTAGAGGGGGATGTCCAGCGAACTGATGATGTATTCGAGATAGTAATAAGAAAGGTCCCCCGCGCTGATCGCCAGGTCAACATCATTGAATCTTTCCCTGATTTGGGCGCTGTAAATAAGGGAAATTTCTTTATCGCTGACCGTTAACAATTTCATAAAACTAATTGTAGAACATGTCGATTGAATTTGTTAGTTTTGAGGGCTGTCCGATCCGTCGCCAATCGCCACGGCCATAGCGACGGCCTTATCCCGGTCATGACTGATGCTGACGGAAAACTCGGTCAGACCCAGCTCTTCAGCTACCAGTTTGGCATGGTCGTGGAGATGAACGGTGGGGCGGCCGCTGGGGAGGTGAATGATCTCGATATCCCGCCAATGCACAAACCCGATCCCGGTTCCAAGCGCTTTCGAAACAGCTTCTTTGGCGGCGAAAACACCAGCCAGGGCTTCAGTCCGGTCTTTGGACTGCACGATCTCCATCTCGGTAAAAACCCGTTTGATGAAACGCGCCCGAATGGCGGGACGGATCTCGTCCAGTCGGGAGATTTCAATCGTGTCAATACCGCTGCGGAGGATCATCGTCAGGGGCCTGCGACGGCGATCGCTAACCGGTCCGGATCCAGATATTTCCGGCTTGCTTCCAGAATCCCTTCAGCAGTCACGGCCTGGATCTTCTGGGGATATTTGATGAAATAATCCAACCCGAGATCAAAACGCTCAATATTTAATAGTGAGACCGCAACACCACCATTGGATTCCAACAGCAGCGGCATCCGGCCCAGGAAATTGGATTTACTGTCAGCTAGTTCATCTTTGGTGACCGGATCGGCGACAAATTTCCGGATTTCCTGCATGATCAGGTCGATGGTTTGTTCGATGTTGCGCGGGTTGACCCCCGCAATCATTTCCCAGGCGCCGGGGCCGATGCTGGAGCTCAGGGAAGAGTAGGCATAATAAGCTAATCCCGCTTCTTCACGTACGCTGTTGCCAAGCCGACCCATCATGCCAAATTCACCCAGGATGTTATTACCGATCCGCAGGGGGAAGTAATCCGGTGAGAGTCGATCGGGCGCCTGAGCGCCCATTACGAGATCCGCCTGAGATTTGCCGGCGATGGTTACATTCTCCCGTATGGTTTCCCGCATCGGTGCAACGGGCGGTAAATCAGGAAAAGCTTCAAGATTGGGGTTCTTCCAATCACCGAGGGCCGCTTTGACGGCATCCACAGCTTTTACACGGATCCACCGCACCGACAATGGCAATGGTCAGCCCTTTCGGTCCAATCGTTCGGTTATAAAAATCGACCAGATCATCGCGCTCAATCGACTGGACGGTTTCGATATAGCCCTCATCCGGACGTTCGTAAGGATGACCGGCGTAAACGATCTTGTCGAAAGCCATCGCTGCCATCGCAGCTGTGTCCTGGGCGCGGATAGCCAGGCCGGTCATCATTTGGATCTTCTGGCGGTTGAATTCTTTGAGCGGGAAGGTCGGGCTGCGCAGCGAATCAGAGATCAGGCCGAGGATCAGGTTAAGGTCCTCGCTCAAGGAGTGTGCGCTGAAGGACGTTGTGAGAGTGCCCGCGGAGAAACCCAGCCGAGCGCCGACCGATTCAATCTCATTATAGAGACTCTGGAAATCATGCTGAGCCGTCCCGGCCATCAAACCATTCGCCATCAGGTAACTGAGGCCTAATTTCTCATCCGGGTCGAGCAGGCTGCCGCTGGGCAGGTACCCCCGTATGGAGAGGGTCGGGCTGTTGAAATTCGACCGCGTCAGGATTGTGATCCCGTTCGGCAGGACCTCCCGGGTGATATTGTCGGGGCCGGGCAGCGCGTTGCGATGTTCCTCAAAAACTGGTTTCATGATCAGGTCTGGCTTTCTTCAGGTGTGTAGAACCCTACAACCCGGTTGTCGGGGATGAGATATTCACGAGCGATCCGCAGGACATCGTCCGGTGATATTTTTGCGAGGTGATTGATGTAGTTCTCAAACCAGTCGTAATCAGCGAACATGTCCGCGTAGCCCAACCAGAACGCCTGGTTGGAGATATTCTCGCTGCTGTAGGCGAATAGGGCTTTGGCTTGTTTGATTGCACGTGCAATTTCATCCGACGTTACTGGTGAATCGAGAACTTTCTTCAATTCGCCGTCAACAGCCTGGAGGACTTCCTCCGGTGAGTGGTCCGGATGTACCGTCAAATTGATCGAATAAAGGAACGGGTCATGTGTCGCCTGGAGTGCGCCGTAACAGGAGACCGAAATCTCGCCTTCAACCAGCGCCCGGTAGAGCCGGCTGGTTTTGTTGGTGGTACCGCCGGAGCCAAACATGTTGAGGCTGCTGGGTCCGGTGAGCAGGCTGTCCAGCACGGTCAGGCCGAAGAAGTCCATGTTATTGGCTTCAGGTGCGCGGTATGAAATCTGGACATAGCTGGTTTGGCCAGGTCCGTTGACACTGACCCGTTTTTCTCCTCCCAAAGGTAGCTCTTCCGGAACATTGTGGGGGAGGAGTTCACCCGTGGGAATCCCACCAAAGGCTTCGAAAACTTTGTCGATCATCTCATCCATCTGGAAGTCACCGGCGATCGCCAGGACGGCATTAACCGGATCGTAATTGCGCTGATAATACTGGTAAAGTTCATCGCGCGTGATCTTCTCCAGGTCTTCTGTCAGCCCGATCACTTCATATTGATAGGGGTGCCGGTCGAATGCGGCGGCCTGGATGGCTTCACCCAGCAGGAATTGAGGTTGGTTCTCATTACCTTCGCGTTCGGAAATGACGACGGTCCTTTCCAGTGCGACTTCTTCTGGGATGTATCGACTGTTAACCATCCGGTCGGCTTCGAGTGAAAGGCCTAAATCGGCTTTGAATGCCGGGAGGGTCTCGAAATAAGTCGTCCAATCCAGATAGGTCATAGCGTTCCATATGCCGCCCACCCTGGAAATTTCGCGGTCAAGATAACCGGCGGGGTATTTGACCGTCCCTTTAAACTGCATGTGCTCAACCCAATGCGAGATGCCGGTGATGCCGCGGTGTTCGTTGCGGGAGCCGACCTTGTACCAGGCCCAGTTGCTGATCAGCGGGGCGGTATGGATTTCTTTCAGGTGGACGGTCAATCCGTTAGGGAGGGTGTAAAAGTGTGTTTGATCGGTCATAAGGCTGCCTTGAATTTGAGTGTGGTTGGGGTTGAATCATTCTCTTTCAATCCCAATCCAGTATAATGCAGATGATTAATATGAAATTTATTATATTCCATAATTCAAGCCGGGTTGGCTTGTTTTTATAAGTGAGGTGCTGCTTGCCAAAATTGGATTTGCATAACCACCTGGTCGCTGTGATAGGTGCGGGACCTGCCGGTCTTTATGCCGCCCAATATCTCGCCCGAGAAGGGGCGCAGGTCGTCCTTTTCAATCAGGATATCAAACCGGGCGGCCTGGCGGAATATGGAATCTTCCCGGATAAACATAAGATGCGCAGTGGGTTGATGCATCAATTCGACCGAATCCTGGCGATGCCTGAAATTCGTTATTTGGGAAATGTCGAAATTGGGCAGCACGGGGATTTGAAGCTGGATCAACTGCGCCAAGCGGGCTTCCAGGCATTCATGGTAACCACCGGCGCGCAGCAAAATAACTGGCTGGGGCTGCCCGGTGAGGATCTGGAAGGCGTTTATCAGGCGAATGACATCGTCTTTCACTACAACCGGCTCCCGCAGCATGCAGCCATGTCGCCGGATTTCGGAACGACTGTGGGCGTGATCGGGATGGGAAATGTGATGCTTGACATCGTCCATTACCTTAAACTGGAAGAACGCGCCAGAACGGTCACCGCTTATGCCCGGCGCGGTCCGACGGAGGTCAAATTTGATAAGCAAACCCTGGAACCCGTCGCAAGCTGCCTGGACCTGCCGGCGATTCGCCGGGCGGTCGACGAGGCAGTACCCCAGGTTGATACGATAGGTAAAGACGTTGAGGATTTCTATAAACTTTTAGCTGATGCGCAGGCACACGCTGAGGATTGCGATTCCGGGCTTGATTTCAAGCTTTCTTTTCTACGGTCTCCTCGCCGTCTCCTGGGGGATCAGAACGGGCGAGTCAAGGCGGTGGTGTTTGAGAAAAATCGCCTTGAGCGAGATGGCGACCGGGTGATTTCAAAAGGCACCGGTGAGATGGAAACTATCCCGATGGATACCGTGATCTTCTCGATCGGTTCGCGGGTGGATGAAGGTTTCGGTTTACCCGTCGCCCACGGGAATTTTGTCACCACACCCGAGCCGCGTTATCCCATTGATGGGATCTCTTACGAAGTGTATAATCCCGACCTTTGCGCGCAATGCGAGGATATCTTCGTCAGTGGTTGGGCGCGTGTTGCAAGCGAGGGGATCGTGGGGCTGGCCAGGAAGGACGCCGAACGCGGTGCGAGGGCGATCTCCCAATATCTGGCGACATTACCGGAAAATGCAGCCTTCACAGCGGATAACGCCATCGCAAAATTACCCTCTTTGGAGAAACCGCTTGTAAGACTGGAAGGACTTGAGCGCCTGGCGGCCGTAGAACAAAAAAAAGCAGCCGAAAAGGGGCTGCCATCCTATAAATTTGATTCCCGGGAAGAGATGTTGAAAATAATTGAGGGAAACTAACCTGCCTGTACGGTATCCAGACCTTTGCGAGCTGAAAGCTTCTGCTCTTTATCCTGATCTTTATCTTTGGAAACTACCTGTTTCGTTCCATCAGACCGTTTGTATCGAATGAGCAACAGGAAACCGAGGGCAATGGTCGCCATGCCAATGTCGACGCCGCGTGCCTGCAAAGGGCCAAAAAAGACGTTCGGTAAGCGGTGACTACCCAGGCCGAAAATATCCGCCATAGCCGTAAAAACACAAATTACATATCCCGTGCTGATCACCCGGCTGCCGACATCCGCGGCAATGGTCTTGGTGCCTGGCGCCCAGAATGCGTTCAATGTCAGGTAGCTGCCCAGGACGATGATCCCCAGGCCAACCAGGAAAACCGAGATTTGCACGAAACCGATCACCCGGCTGCGATCCAGACCGAACAGACTGGGGCGCGCACCCAGCAGGAACATCAGATAACCGGCCATCGTCAGCGCAAGCCCAAAACGAATGCGGCCTTTGGGATGAGAATAGGTATTCAGGTCCGCGACCTGGTCGTCGGGTTGGACGGGTTGATCGGTTTCCTGTGTTTCGGTTGGTGAGTGCTTGGGTTCGTTTTTCATGATATGGGTAGATTATTCACCAGAATCCGGTGCCAATTACCACTGAAGATCCGGGCAATATCTTCTTGATTGTAACCTTTTTTCTTTAAAAGTGGAGTCAGTTTGGGCAGGTCAGCGATCGTATCCAGTTCAGGTGGAACGGATTCCACACCAAAACCACCATCAAAATCAGTGCCAAGCGCCACGTGCCGAGTATCCCCTGCGATCTGGCAGACATGATCAATCTGTGCCACAATGTGGTCCAGACTCATGCCTTCCCGACCGCCGCGATGACGCCAGTCCCAATCCAGAAAAGCATTCAGAGGAACAATGCCCATGACGCCGTCCCGCGCCACCAACTGCTGGATAGTCTCGTCCTTCAGGTGGCGGTT
The DNA here is from genome assembly GCA_963748065.1 of uncultured Chloroflexia bacterium. Lineage (GTDB taxonomy): Bacteria > Chloroflexota > Anaerolineae > Anaerolineales > Anaerolineaceae > Brevifilum. Next base: position 44,974 of record CAVVHL010000025.1, read on the forward strand.
GATAGGGATATCTCGTATCAGGGCTTCAGCGTTTGCATGTGAGGCGATCACCTGACCGGGATAAATGTCGAGGGATTGCCGGGCGGATTCGTGGTCCATGTGGCTGATATCCAAAACCATGCCGACTTCAGCCATGCGTTCAAGCAGTTCAAACCCCAACTTGGTCAGCGGACCGGGTTCGCGAGTGCCGCCGCAGTAGCGATTACCAGCCCAGGCCGGGCCAATCAATCGCACACCCCATTCATACCATTGCTCGACTTCCGCCGGTTCCCGAACGCCTTCCGCACCTTCCATCAGGATCACGATCCCGGTAGGTGGGGCAGGCAGAGTTTCATCCTCGTCGAAAGCCTGCCAGGCCTGCCAATGTGCAGCCAACGCGGGCTGTGAAAGGATTAGGCGGAAATCATCGGGATGCTCATCCGTTAATCGCAGATAGGCATCCAGATTCCTGCGATAGCAGTCATGGGCTTCCTGTGGGGTTTCATAATTCAGGACGGGATATTTGCCTTGGTCCAGGCGCCTCGCGTCACAGAACAGTGTGCCGAAGACCAGGGCAACTTTCCCCTGGATATATTGCGGTCGTCCCAGGAGCGTGTTGCCATTGAATGCGGGGATGGGGGTGTTTACTTCCTGCTTGCGAGTTTCGTAGGCGGACCGGGTATAGTCACGGTCCAGATTGACCATATTCCAGGACAGGTCTTCATGTGAATCGATGATAAGTGTCATAAGCTTAAATGCATGGCGCACCGGGTGCCCGGTGCGCCTCTGTATACGTAAAATTATTCTTCTTTGTCTTCAGCAGCCTCTTCGGCTTCTGCTTCAGCTTCTTCCTCAGCTTCGCTTTCTTCTTCAGCAAGCTCTTCTTCCGCTTCCGCTTCTACTTCAGCTTCCGCTTCAATTTCTTCATCAGCAACCGCTTCAGGTTCTTCTTCGGCTTCTGCTTCAGCTTCTTCCTCAATAGCTGCTTCGGGTTCTTCTGCGGTTTCGGCTTCAACTTCATCTTCAGCAACTGCTTCTTCTTCAGCTTCCGCTTCGGCCTCTACTTCAACTTCCGCTTCAATTTCTTCATCAGCAACTGCTTCAGATTCTTCTTCGGCTTCTGCTTTTTCCTCAGCATCGACTTCTTCTTCAGCTTCTGCTTCGGCTTCAACTTCTGCTTCCGCTTCTTCCTCAGCTTCCGCCTCTGGTTCGACGGCTGCTTCAGTCATATTGTCGACGTCGAATTCTTCAGTAAGGGTTTTCCAGTCGAGATCGGTGTAGGCGGGGGAATCCACCCGGCGCATACTCAAACCGATCCGATGTGTGTCGTCTTCAATCTTGATGATCCGCAGCGTGACGACATCGCCCTCATTCAACACCTCTTTGGGGTGCTCGATCCGGCGTTCGCTGATCTCGGAAATATGGATCAGACCTTCGAGGTCGCCTTCCGAATCCTCGAGGAGGAGACGGGCAAAAGCACCGAAATTGGTTAAACGGGTGATCTTGCCTTCAACGAGCTGACCTTCGGTCAGTGCAGCGACTTGATCTTCCCAGGGATCGTCCTTGAGACGACGGATGGAAAGACCGATGCGTTTCCGCTCGGTATCGATGCTGATCACTTTAACATTGACTTCCTGTCCGACCTCAAGGACCTCACTGGGATGATTGATATGGTCCCATGAAAGCTCTGAGAGGTGCACCAGGCCGTCCGCGCCGTTGATATTGACGAAAGCGCCAAAATCTGCCAGGCTGGTCACACGACCGGTCCGGATTTCGCCTTCTTCCAATTCTTCGATCACACGTTCCTTGATCGATTCACGGGTTTCGCTGCTGGCAGCGCGCTCGGAAAGGATCAGGCGGCGGCGGTCACGGTCAACTTCGATTACGCAGACCTCAATTGCTTCGCCAACCATTTCGCTGTAGCGTTCCTCGGGTGAATTGCCGGTGATCGTCAGACGGCGGCCAAGGCCGATTTGAGAAGCAGGGACAAACCCGCGGATGGTTCCCAGGGGAACCAGGAGACCGCCTTTGTTGTAGCCTTCGACTTTGGATTCGAAAGGTTCTTCCGATTCCATCAATTCTTCGGCTGTTTGCCAGTTCTCTTCTTCCATGGCTCGATTATAAGAAAGGATCAGGTTACCGTTTGAATCTTCAGGGTTCACAACATAGACGGTAATCTCATCACCCTCTTCAAATGATTTGACGATTTCCTCATCAATTGATTCGAGTTCTTTACCAGCAATGATTCCTTCAGACTTGGCACCAACGCTTACAAGAATCTGTCCGGAGCTTTTACTCGCGATCGTACCCTTTCGGATTTCACCGCGTTTAGGAAAGTCGATTATCAGACCTTCCGCTTCCAGCAAGGCTTCCATTTTATTGGTTGGCTGTTCCTGGCTTTCTTCTTCCCCCCCATTGTTCATTACATCGTTTTGATCCATAAAGTATATAACTCCAAAGGTGAATTTCTCACTGATTATAAGGGTTAAGTCATAACTTGACAACCCTCAATCCCGGGTGGCTTGCATCCGGAAGAGGATAATCAGCTTCCACTATTGTACCGTAGTGGGGCGGGTTGTCAATTTGAATTATTTAACCGATTTAGACTTACTCGCCATCCGCTTCAAGAACGCCTCTGATTTGGGTCCTGGGGTCGGGTGCACTGACGATGCCTTTCTCTTCCATTTTATCGATGATCCGAGCGGCGCGGGTGTAACCGATCCGCATTTTGCGCTGGAGCATGGAAACTGACGCCTGTCCTTCCTCCCGGACGACCGCCACTGCCTCGTTGAATTTCGGGTCGAGGTCTTTTTCCTCCTCCATCTCCTCCCATAGCGGGGCTTGTTTGAGGGGCACGCCTTTCGTGGTTTGGAATGCGGCAGACTGGTCAGGCCTTTCAGGGGCATGACCGCTGACCGTGAACCCTCGCCAGTAGGTTGCCAGACGGTTGATTTCAGCATCGGAGACAAACGCGCCCTGGATGCGGACCGGTGCAGCGGCATCCGGCGCCTGGAAGAGCATGTCACCCCGTCCGAGCAATCGCTCAGCTCCGGGCTGGTCGAGGATCACCCGGCTGTCCACCCCTGATGCCACAGCGAAGGCGATCCGGGCAGGGAAGTTAGCCTTGATCAGGCCGGTGAGGATATCTGTAGAAGGGCGCTGAGTGGCGATGATCAAGTGAATGCCGGTTGCTCGGGCAAGCTGCGCCAGGCGAGTGATCGAGCGCTCGGTTTCATCCGGCGCGAGCATCATCAAATCCGCCAACTCATCGATTACGATCAACAGATAGGGCAGCTTCTTCTCATTGGTCTCTTCGCACATCTTGTTGAAATCGGCGATATTGCGGGTGCCGGTCTCGGAGAATTTACGATAACGGTTATCCATTTCCCGCATCATCCACTGCAATGCGCCGACCACATGTTCAGCATCCACGATCACGGGAGAAAGCAGGTGCGGGATACCGTTATACCCGGTCAATTCCACCCGTTTGGGGTCAACCAGCACCAGACGGAGTTGGTCGGGAGTCATGTTCAGCAGGAAGCAGGTCAGGATATCGTTGATGCAGACGGATTTACCGGCGCCGGTTGTACCGGCGATCAGGAGATGGGGCATCGCCGTCAGGTCGGCTGCGACCGGGTTGCCGGCCACGTCCTTACCCAAAGCGATCTTTAACGGCGATTTCAGATTTTGATAAGCTGAACTGTTGATGATATCCCGCAGGGCAACCCGAGAGATCTGCCGGTTGGGAACTTCGATCCCGATATAGCCCTTACCGGGTACAGGCGCCTGGATGCGGATCCGGGCGGCTGCCAGGGCCAGCGCAAGGTCATCAGCCAGAGAGGTGATCTTGGAGACGCGGACACGGGTACGGCCGTTACGGCTTTCAATGAAGTCCGGTTCCACCCCAAAGAGGGTGATGGTGGGTCCCCGGCGGATATCCACCACATGGGCTGGCGCACCGAATGAGCGCAAAGTTTCTTCAATGACGCGAGCACGCTGGCGGTCATTCTCACCATCGTCAGGCGGTTCAACGCCAGGTTCGAGTATCTCGTTAATATTCGGGAGCACCCAGACTGGTTCAGTGGGCATGGTGTTGTAATACAGATCGGTCTGATCGATGGCAGCGGTGGGTTTCTCACCCGACGGTATGCCGGATTGTGTTGGCGGGGATTGAGGTTGTACAGCGTGTTGTCTTTCCTGGTGCGGAAGCTTGATCCCTATCGACCGGTGCTACTGCAGGTGTAGGGCGTTTTTTAGCCTGTCTTTCCTTAATCGCATTGGCAATCAGGTTATAGAGTTTCTCAATCAGATCCCCCAAGCTTTTAAGGATATTGGCCATGGCCAGGTCAAGCGTCAGGATCAGGCTGATCAGCAGCCAGGCGATCAATGCGATCACGGCACCGGGTTTGCCCAGCATGCCGACGAGGCTGATCTTGAAAAAGGCACCCAGATAACCGCCGCCAACCCCAAGCTGAGCCTCCTGATAACCACCGTCGATAAAAAGATGGAACCAGGCTGTTAAATTGAAGAAGAATAACAGGATCCCAACCAGCCGCTCTGCGGATAGTTTGGGGAGTTTTTCCATATTACGCAGCAGCATCCAGGCACCCAGGCCGATCAGGGCAATTGGCAGCAGATAGACGTCCCACCCGAAGGCGATGCTTAGGCTCCGGACCCACCAGCCCGTGATGCTGCCTGTCGTCTGGGTGAAAAGGCTGAGCAGGGTCAGCAAGCCGATCACCAGCAAGAGGATCCCAAATATATCAATCCGGCGTTGTGGGGGAATTCCGGCCAGGATTGGTTTCGAGGTCTGCTTACTCGAGGAAATCTTTTTGCGCTTGCTTGCCTTGGATTTTTTTGAAGTCCGGCGTGCCATGCACAGCTCCTGAAATGCGATAATCGTTCTGGATGGATTATAGCATAAGCGACTCTTTCAACCCTGCCAGCAGTCTGGCAGTCCGTAAGCGATAGACTATTTTATTTTGCCGGATTGGGGTATGATGAAAATCAAGATAAATAGTGAATTTCTACTTGTTTATTTCTCTTGCGAGGCAATTTAAAGTCTGATATAATATTTGCGCTACCCAGATTTTATATAAACCGACCGTAATTCACCAAAACAAGCCTATTTCGGTCGCTTCGTGAGAGTCCGTTTCCCTTATTTCCTTAAAAGAAGAATGGCAGAATTTGCCAAACTGGAAGAAAGCGTACCTGGGGCAGCGCGCGGAATGATCCCAATTTGATCAAATAATACCTTCGCGTCATTATATTTGCCGTATTGTAATTTTTCCCCAGTTTATTTTTGTGGGAACATTCAATCCCAATTGTTACACCTTTCAGGAGTAATTAATTCAGAGAAAAGTAGAAATATGGATATATTAGAACTAGAAAAAAAGACATTGCCTGAACTGCGAACCATCGCAAAAGAAATGGGAATCACTCACTCTCGATACAGTAAAAAGGAAGATCTGATCCTCAAGCTGGCCCGTGCCATCGGTGAAGCCGAAGGCCTGGAGATCCGGGGTGGGGTGCTTGAGATCATGAATGAAGGGATCGGCTTCCTGCGATCCGATTATCGTGTCGGGCCGGAGGACGTATACGTATCCCAGGCCCAACTACGCCGCTACGAGCTGCGATCCGGAGATATGGTCATCGGCCATGTCCGTCCACCGCGTGAATCCGAACGCCATTACGGATTGTTGAAGGTCGTATATATCAATGGAATGACGCCTGATGACGCCCGTCGTCGCCCTCGCTTTGAAAAATTGACCCCAATTTTCCCCGATCAACGTTTCAATTTGGAATACGATTCAACGGTGCTCTCCACCCGAATCATCAATCTGATTGCACCCATTGGCCGCGGCCAACGCGGGATGATCGTCTCACCGCCCAAGGCTGGCAAGACCACTATCCTAAAAGATATTGCGAATGCTATTTCTGCGAACCACCCGGATGTCCGCCAGATCATGTCCCTGATCGGTGAGCGCCCGGAAGAAGTGACAGATATGGATCGCTCCGTGGAAGCGGAAGTGGTCGCCTCGACCTTTGACGAACCGGTTACCGCCCATGTACGCATGGCAGAGATCGCTCTTTTTCGCGCGAAACGTCTTGTCGAATCAGGACACGATGTGGTAATCTTGATGGACTCATTAACAAGGTTGGCTCGGGCCTATAACCTGGTGGTCAATCCCTCCGGCCGGACGCTTTCCGGCGGTTTGGACCCCTCCGCGTTGTATCCGCCGAAACGCTTTTTCGGCGCCGCCCGGAACCTGGAAGAAGGCGGTTCACTTTCGATCATTGCGACCTCACTGATCGACACCGGTTCCCGCCTCGACGATGTGGTTTACGAGGAGTTCAAAGGCACCGGTAACATGGAGCTGCACCTCTCACGTCGTCTGCAGGAACGCCGCACCTTCCCGGCAATCGATATTGAACGTTCGTCCACCAGGCGAGAAGACCTCTTGCTCGGACCGGATATTTTGAAACGAGCCTGGCTGATGCGCCGGATGTATTTGCAAATGATCAGCGCACCTCCGCAGGGCGCCGGAATGGACATTGCCGTGGCGACCGAAGCTGTTGTTCAGCAGGTGGCGCGTGCAAAGACCAACCTTGAATTTCTTGAGACACTTACTGGTGAGGTCTGAAACTGAAATTTCGAGGTGATACCCTTGGAAAAACAATCCGAAGAAAATCAAAAACCTGAAAAGAACAGCAAAGGCTGGCAATTTTGGGTGTCCTGGGCTGTGACGGGTGTGTTAGTCGCAGTTCTGGTCTCCGCCTTATATTGGCAGCCAATCCTGGCGCGTGAGATGGATGAATTTGATTCCGGCAACACCGCGGTGAATGTTGGCCCGGTTGCGGATGCATCATCCGAAGCACTGGCCAGCATGCCGTATTTTGTGACTGGGGAAGAAGAACCTTATCTGGTCCGCAGCCCTGAAACCCAGACCATTGCGCCGACCCGTCCGCGCAGTGAACCGATCGAATACACGGTGGAATCCGGTGATGCGGTTTTCAGCATTGCACAGAAATATAATATTTCACCGGAATCACTGCTTTGGTCGAATTACGATACGCTCAAAGACGATCCCCACTCGATCCGACCTGGACAGATCCTGATCATCCCGCCGACCAACGGTATTTTATATGAATGGCAGGATGGCGATACTGTGGATAGCGTTGCGGCGGCTTTCAAAGCCAACACGGATGACATCCTCAATTGGTCAGGCAACCATCTGGATTTGACTGCTCCGGAGATCAATCCGGGCGATATGGTCATGATCCCGGGTGGGCAGCGCGAGTTCCAGCAGTGGGTCGTCCCGACCTATGCCGTGGGACGCGCTGGCGTGATCTCCAACCTGCCCAACGGTTGTACCGTGGATGCTGATTACTACTACGGCGGCAGCGGCTTCTTCATCTGGCCGGCAGCCAACCACTACCTTTCGGGTAACGATTATTGGCCCGCCCACCTGGCGATCGATATCGCCGCAGGTACGGGCATGCCAATCTACGCCTCAGATTCCGGTGTGGTGGTGTATGCAGGCTGGAACAGCAACGGTTATGGGAATGTGGTGATGATCGACCATTTGAACGGCTACACCACGCTTTACGCCCACCTGAGTGTTATCGGCGTCTCGTGCGGTACGAGTGTCTACCAGGGTCAGTTGCTCGGTAATGCCGGTTCGACCGGTAATTCCACCGGTCCCCACCTGCACTTTGAGGTGCGCTACCTCGGCGGCTTCATCAACCCCTGGACCGTGCTGCCTTGAGGTATGATATAATCGCATATCCAAATTGCTCCAGTGGCTCAAATGGATAGAGCAAGGCACTCCTAACGCCTAGGTTGGGGGTTCGAGTCCCTCCTGGAGCATTCATAGGAATCAAAAAGCGCTCAATTTTGAGCGCTTTTACTTTTTGAAATTTATTGATATTACCAATCGATATCGTCGTTATCATCGAAATCCAGGTCATATCCTTCGGCTTCATCGTCTTCAGGATCTCGACGGACCCAGAGGATCAGCATCTCGCCGCTGTCGGATTCGACCGTCCGAGCGGCCACGATCGGCACTTCTTTGGTCAATCCGATTGTGTCCCGGTATTCCAGGAACATGGTGGTGTTATTTATCCAGGCATTGTGGCAACGTTCGATAAGTGCTTTACCGTTCATCGTTCGCACGGTTGTCCGCGCGGTATCGTAAAGGTATGGACCTTCACTCAGACCAGCAGTCCAGCCGTTGATGCCCATGATGAAATCTGTTTCTACAGAATCGAAATTTGGCGTAGGGCCTTCAATGATCGTAATTTTGTTGTCCATAAGTCTTTTCCTCGAGAGGATATTACCACAAAATCAACTCGAGGCTAGATACTTCCGGCCGGTTTTATCCGGCCTTAAACCGAGCTTAGATCAAGCTCAGATCAAGGATAAGTGTTGTTGTAGAACCAGTTATAAGCGTAGAAGCCGCTGGTGGGAGATTGCAGCCGAATCGAGATTTGGGATTCTCCAGCCAGTGCTGCCGGGATATTGAAAGTCTTGGTAAAGGTTCCGCCCGAACCGGAGTTGATCGTCGTCACCGAAATACCACCGATGCCCTGAGTCCACATCTTGCCCATCAGCACTTCGAAATCGTCATTGGCCGGGAAATTGTTGGTTTGGATGGTGACTTTATCGTCCGCGACAACCGCTGTGATCGAGAATGTGGGGATGCCCGTGTAACCCGAAGGCAGACTACCGGAAGGCGTGCCGGTTGAGGTGTTGTTGTAGAACCAGTTATAGGCGTAGAAGTAGTTGTCTGAGGTCTGCAGGCGGATGGCGATCTGGTAATCACCTTTTAGGGCGGCGGGAATGTCAAAGGTCTTCGAGAAGGCGCCGCCGTTACCCGAATCGATCGTGGTGACGAGGATGCCGCCGACCCCACGTGTGCCGAACTTGCCCATGTAAACCTGGAAATCTTTATTCGCCGGGAAGTTGTTGGTCAGGATGGTTACATCGGCATCTTCATTGACGCTCGTTATGGAGATTGTCGGGATTCCGTAATATGAGGGATAACCTCCGCCTGAGCCGCCGCTGGCACCGGTCACGTTCTGGAACCAGGTGGTGAGTACCAGGCTGCTGTCCTGAGATTCAAATCGGAGTGCGATCTTTGCTTCGTCTTTCAGGGTGGTCGGGATGTCGAAAGTTTCGGTGAAAGCGCCGGTCAATCCGGAGCTGACTGTAGCGACCACACTCCCGCCGATAGCGTCCGTGCCGTAGACCCCCATCAACACTTTAAAATCTTCGCTGACGGGTAAATTGGTTGCCTTTAACCACGGCATATTCACCTTCTTTGACGGATGTAACGCTGATCGAGGCGCCGATTGTGACATCGCCGATCGGAACGCCGCCATCATGGGAACCAAAGTCGGTATTATAGAACCAGTTATACGAGTAATATCCGCCGAAGGTGCTTTCGAGCCGGATCGCGATCATTGATTCGCTCTGCAGTGCAGTCGGGATGGGAAAGGTGAACTTCAGGGTGCCACCGGCACCGGAATTGACCGTGCCGATCAGGACCCCATTCACGCCTTTGGTCCCGAAAATGCCCATTCGGACTTCAAAATCATAATTGGCGGGGAAATTATTGGTCTGGATGGTGACCTTATCGTTTTGGGTGACGCCCAGAATGGTTATGGTCGGGATCGTCCATGCCTGTACCTGGCCATTCACGAGGAACAGCGCCAGGACGACAACGATTAAACTGACTACTGTTAACTTTTTCATTTTTCATCCTTTTGTTTAGGTTCAGAGTCGATTAATTGGTTGATAATGCCATTGATCTCTTTGGTAAGTTTCCTGAATTGTTTGGTCGCACGTGATTTTGGCGCGTAGGTCATGACCGGGATTCCGGCCAGTTGGCTTTCAGGGAGCTTGATGTCGATCCCGATCACGGTTTCCAGCAGGGCAGATTTATTGTGTTCTTCAATTTGAGCGTAGATTCGCTCGTGCAGCGAGGCACGCTTATCCAATTTGTTGATCAGAAGCCGGAAGGCCATATTCGGATTGGCTCTTTGGCGGGAGAGCTTGATCAGCCGGAACATATTCTCAAGTGTCTGCAGTGAGAAATATTCACAAACGACGGGCAGGATAGACAGATGTGCGCAGGCGATTGCATTGATCGAAAGCGAATCCATTCCCGGTGGGCAATCCAGGACGATCACATCATAATCCGGGAAGTCGCCGTTGATCAGGATCTTGCGCAGGGTCAGTTCGTAATCTTTCTTCCGGTAGAGTTCTTGCGGGATCGGAAACAATGAAGGGTGGGCGGGGATCAGGTTCAGGTGTTTGATCGAAGTCGGTTTGATCAGACTTGTTGGCGGATAGGTATTGTGGAAAAGGTCGGTGGTCGAACGCTTGACCCTGTTCAGATTGATCCCGAAAGCGGAGGTCAGGTTACCGGAAGGCGCAAGGTCCATCATCAGGACCCTCTTCCCGCTCTGAGCCAAACCCGCACCCAGGCAGGCAGCAATGGTCGTTTTGCCAACGCCGCCCTTTTGCTGGCAGAGGGCGATGACGAAAGGTGCGAGTGCCGCCTGGAGATCATTTTCCGGGACCATCAAATAACTCCCATCGGTAATGGAATATTAAAATTATACAAGAATACACCCTCTACTTCAATCGAGGTTGTAAAATTCTCTTTTGATGATGAGCGCTTCATTAAATATAAAACCACCTCTGTGAAGAGGTGGTTTTATATTGATAGTCTTATTTGGCAGTGACTTTGATCGTGCGGGGTTTCGCTTCTTCCACTTTCGGGACGACCAGGGTCAGGATGCCATTTTCGAGTGAGGCGTCCACATTGGCCGAATTCAACGGCGTGGGGAGTGTGATCACTCGATGGAACTTGCCGCTGGGAATTTCAGCCAGAAGATAGTTAGCGTCCTCTTCGCGTTCAATATTAAGTTCGCCTGCGATGGTGACGATTTCATTCACGATTTGAATGTCCAGATTGTCAGGATTGATGCCGGGCAACAAGGCTTTAATGGTAAAGCTATCGTTGTCGGCAACAACATCGATCGGGAAATTCAATTCCGAGCTGTAATCCTCATCCCAATCGCGCATCATTTCATCCAGCATTCTGCGTCGGCGGGCATGTCGGACAGGGTTTATATAAAGAGTCATTTTTTCCTCCATAAAATATGGTTTTTCGGTTCATGCTCATGATATTGAATTTTTGTTAACACGATATCGGAGCAAAATCTGAGGATTATAAGAATTCTTAACAGAGGTGGTATGCTTAGAACATTCTGATTTTAATAAAGATGAAATGCTTTGATTAACTGGTTAATATGAAGCTGAAAATTATTCTGTGGATTACCGTTATTGCAGTGCTGATCTCAGGAACTTTATTCCTTCTCTATCGGGTATTTTTCACAACAAATGACCGAACACGGCAAGTGTTTGAATTCCTGCATGATCCTGAAACACATCAGGACGACCGTGTGTCAGCGCTATCTCGCTGTGGGGATGCACCATTCCTGATGCCGACAAACGGGTTGATTGGCTTTTTATGGGGGGATTCCTTCAGGATTGGTCATCATCATCAGGGAATTGATATTTTCGGTGGGACAGCGGTCAATGTGACCCCGGTTTATTCGGCTTATGACGGTTATCTGACCCGTCTTTCTGACTGGAAAGCGAGTATGATCATCCGGATTCCGGAAGACCCTCTCCAGCCTGATCGCCAGATCTGGATTTATTACACCCATATGGCGGATTCCGCCGGAAATTCATTTATAGATGAGGCATTTCCACCCGGAACCGAGGAAGTCTGGGTTCCTGCGGGGACTCTTCTAGGTTACCAGGGGAATTATTCCGGTACACCCGATAACCCAACCGGTGTCCACCTTCATTTTTCAATCGTTAAAGATGATGGACAGGGGATATTTCTGAATGAATTGAACATCCACAATACTCTGGACCCCTCACCATATCTCGGCCTGGCACTGAACGGCAAACAGAATAAGGATAGGATCCCGACCTGCGAGATGCCTTAGCCCAGGGCTTGCATAGGGTTTAATCGTATAATATTTAATGTTCCGGGCAACCACGAAAACAGGATTTGGAGTATCACATGGAGGAAATTGCAGGCCATACTTATTTAGAAAACGGTTTCCCCGGAGTCGTCCTGGGAGTTATACGATCCAAGCGGGGATTATTGTTGGTTGATGCGCCTTTCAGGATTGATGACCAGCTCAACTGGCGTTCGACACTCACTGGTTTGGATGCAGGGAGGGAACGGTTATTGGTGATGCTGGATACGCATATCGACCGCACCCTGGGGATTCGGGCGATGGAAGCGGACGTCGTCGGCCAGGAAAACAGCGTTGCTATCCTCCAAAACCGACCGACGGCAGCACGCAGCCAGGATATTGACGCCGGCGCAGATTGGGAACCTTTCGACCTTCCGCCCAACATCCGCTGGGTGATGCCCGATATGACCTATTCCGATTCACTCTCGATTTTTTGGGATGATATTGCCGCTCATCCTGGAATCCCATCCAGGTTCCCATAACGCCGGAACATGGTTGAAGGTGGAAAATGACTCGGTGATCTTTATCGGAGACAGCGTCGTGACCCATCAGCCGCCATTCCTGGCCTATGCCGACCTGGATGCCTGGCTGGTGGATTTGGATTTGCTGCGCTCAGATGAATTCAAAGGCTATAAAATCGTCAGTGGTCGCAACGGTATCATTCGTACCCGGTCGATTGAAAAGATGCGGGATTTCCTTAGCAAGGTGAAAACCGTGGTCGAAAAGGTTGCTGCGGACAAGGCACCGGTTGAAGACCTCCTGGTGGAGGTGCCCGGATTATTGAAGGCATTAAGCTTTAATAAAAGCCTGACCCAACTCTATCACAACCGGCTTGCCTGGGGTCTCGAACAATATTACAAACGTCATTACCTACATCTTGAAGGTGAACAAAAAGGAGAAGTCTTAATGCAGGCTATGGATTGTGTTCCTCTAGTTGAGGTCACACGCGGCGAGATCGTCGAATCGATCCACTTCGGCGGCTTTATTGCCATAGATTTACAAGGTAATGTCCTGGCGTCCGCCGGGAACCCGGAACTGATGACCTATCCGCGAAGCTCAATGAAACCGTTCCAGGCGCTGCCGTTCATTGAACGCGGCGGCGCGGATGCATTCAATCTGACCGAAAAGGAAGTGGCGATCATGTGCGCCTCCCATTCCGGTACCGATATGCATAAAACGGTCCTGCAAGGGATGCATAAAAAGATCGGGATCAGCGAAGCTGACCTGCAGTGCGGGGTACATTGGCCGGGCGATGCCGAAACCCGGGATGCGATGAAAGCCGCCGGTGAAGAACCGACTCCCTTCCGTCATAATTGTTCGGGTAAACACACCGGTATGCTGGCGCATACCGTGTTGCGCGGTTTGGACAAGGGAGACTATCTTGACCCGAACCATCCCGTCCAGGTGACCATCCGCGAGACGCTGGCAGAAATGGTGGGCATGGCGCCTGATGCGATGCCGCTGGGTCGGGATGGCTGTTCGGCACCGGTGTATGGGATTCCGTTGATAAATATGGCACAGGGTGTTGCCAGGTTGGCCGATCCTGTTAGCTTAGAAGAAAAAAGAGCAAAAGCATGCCGTGAGATCACCAGCGCCATGATGGCATATCCTGAAATGATTGCCGGACCTGGCAAATTTGACACGGATTTGATGGTCACGGGTAACGGCAGGCTTTTCTGCAAGGGTGGTGCGGAAGGATATCAGATCATTGGCGTCATGCCTGGCGTGCTGAGTGAAGATTCACCCGGCATTGGCATTGCAATCAAGATATCGGATGGTGATCCGACGGGTCGCGCCCGGCAGAGCGTCAGCCTGACCATATTGCAAGGATTGGGTGTTTTCAGTGAAGATGATGTCAGCAGCCTTATCGGGATATGGTAACATCCCCGTGAAGAATTGGCGGCAGTTTATTGTGGGCGAAATCCGCCCGGCCTTTTCAATTTGAAGAATAACCGACATATGTAATGACTGAGAAAAAGGAAAATTTTCAGACGCGAATCACGCTCATCCGTCAGCGGTTGATCGACGCGTTTGGCGATCCCGTCTGGCGGACGCCGCTGCCGCCGGTGGATGAGTTGGTCTCGACGATCCTCTCCCAGAACACGAACGACGTGAACCGGGATGCCGCGTTTTGACCGGTTAAAAGCGAAATTCCCAAATTGGGAAGCGGTGATGAATGCCGATACGAAAGAGGTGATCGATGCAATCCGCATCGCCGGGTTGGCCAACCAGAAGGGCCCGCGCATCCAGCAGGCCTTGAAGGATATCGCCGACCACAACGGGGGAAAACTTGATCTGCAATTCCTGAAGGACCTGCCAATCGAAGACGCACGGCAGTGGTTAATGGACATCAAGGGTGTGGGGCCAAAGACGGCCGCTATCGTACTATTGTTCTCGCTGGGTATTCCCGCGTTCCCGGTGGACACCCATATTTACCGCGTGACCGGGCGGCTGGGCTTGCGGCCGATGAAGCTCTCCGTTGAGAAAGCGCATACCTATCTCGAGGAGCGGATCCCGGAAGCGTACTTCTATGATCTGCATTTAAACCTGATCCGGCTGGGCCGGGAGGTTTGCGGAGCAAGGAAGTGGTTTTGCTGGCGCTGTCCGGTGGAAGACTTATGCCCGTTCACGGAGAAGAACCTGAATCCGGATCCGAAGTAAATAATCAGGAATTTATTTGAGTTCGTAATTTTTAGGATTGAGTTAATTAAGGCGTAAATTAATCATCAACCCCTTCCTGCCTTCGGCGTCCTTCCACTTAGTAGGGTGAGGGACGGATACATTAACATCCAGGATGGGGTTGATTTGTTGAATTTGAAATAAGAATCAATTATTTAGGTTTTTTCCGTCAATTCCCCAATCATCGACCAGGGGCCGGTCCATTTGAATCTTGACTTCCAATTCCTGACCGAGTAGGTCTTCGTCTGTTTCCACGAATACCAGTTTGTTGTTTGGCGTCCGTCCACGCCAGCGCCCGCGGGCTTTCTCTTCAAATAACACAGCCACAGT
Source organism: uncultured Chloroflexia bacterium (assembly GCA_963748065.1). Lineage (GTDB taxonomy): Bacteria > Chloroflexota > Anaerolineae > Anaerolineales > Anaerolineaceae > Brevifilum. The sequence continues at coordinate 60,028 of CAVVHL010000025.1, forward strand.
CTGATCCTGATAACGGGCGTTGATCTCCGTTGAAATTTCTTCCTGTAATTCTTCCAGCAGTCTGAACCGCCGCAGCTTTTCCTCCGCCGGGACATTATCTTCGAGTTTCCGGGCTGAATAAGTCCCTTCTCGGGGAGAGTAGCGCGCCAGGTGGGCGACATCCATGCGTAAATCTTCCAACAGCTGATAGGTTTCCTGGAATTGGGCTTCCGTTTCACCGGGGAAGCCGACGATCACGTCTGTGGCGATGGATACGTCCGGGATTCGGTCACGAATCTTCCCGACCAGATCGCGATAGGCCTGGGCGGTGTAGCCGCGGCGCATGGCGCGCAGGATCTCATCATCGCCGGCCTGGATCGGCACTTCAATATGCGGGCAGACCTTGGGTAGTTCTGCGACCGCATCCAATAGTTCATCTGTCATCCAGTTTGGATGGGAGGTGAGGAAACGGATTCGTTTGAAACCTTCGATCTCATGCAGGTCACGCAGGAGATTTGCCAGGGTGGGCTTTTCAGGAAGGTCCAGGCCGTAACGATCGACGATCTGTCCAAGGAGTGTGATCTCCCGGACGCCCTGACGTGCCAGACTGCGCGCTTCGGTGAGGACCTCCTGATAGGGACGGGAGTGTTCCCGACCTCGTTTGGAGGGGATGATGCAGTAGGTGCAGGCGTGGGAACAACCGTAAACGATAGGGATATAGGCGGAGACTAATTTGCCTTGTTCTTCCTTTGGCAGCAGCAGCTCTCCATCGAGCAGTGCATTGTGTTCAGCGGTACGTTCCTGCGCAGTGGCTTTAGCCGTCCGCTCGCTGAGCAGGTGCAGCAGGGGTTCCGGGTCGGAGGGTGGTGAAACAACATCCACCCAGGGAAATTTTTCCTGAATCTTGCTGTTACCGTGCACACCGATCAGGCATCCCATCAGGTTGATAACCAGGTCAGGGTTGCGTGTCTTCAGCGGTTTTAGCGAGCTGAGTCGTCCGATGGCCTTGTTTTCAGCGCTTTGCCGCACTACGCAGGTATTAAGCACGATCACATCCGCATCGTCGGGTTTGGTCGTAGGTTCATAACCCATTTTTTCAAGCGAGGACGCCAGACGGCGGGAATCCGCCACATTCATCTGGCAGCCTTCAGTCCATATATGGTATTTCATAGGCGATTATTATACTCGACCGGGTCAAGAGCGATCGTAACGCCAACTGATTCGTAGTTTTAATATATAATAGAAGGCTATTCTTTGTCGTCGGGTTCCCAAAGGGACCTTCAAGACCACCCGAATCCACCCCCTGGTATGTCGTGTTTGGGTCGTTTTAAGTTATAATTGGTAAACCATGTTGGACTCGTTGTTTCTTATGGAGAATGTGCAATGGACTTTGAAGTAACTGAATATAAACGAAGCACAGTGATTTACACCAGCGGTCGTATCGACAGCTACACCGCCCCTGAAGTTGAAGAAGCCCTGAACCAATTGATTGAAAAGGGCCAATACAACATCATCTTCGATATGCGAGACGTGACTTTCGTATCAAGTGCAGGCTGGTGGGCGTTGATCCGGATCCAAAAGGAAGTCAAAAAGATGAACCGGGGTGAGCTTGTCCTGGTGAAACTTGATGAGCGGATCAAAGAATCGATGGACCTGGTCGGGATCGGACCTTACTTCAAGGTATTCGATGACATGACGGAAGCTGTCGGTAGTTTCTAATTCATTCTATAAAAAATAGAAAGGCTGCCAATTCGGGCAGCCTTTTTAGATTCCTGGTCGTTTCTATCCCAATGATTCTATAAGTGTTAGTTTCAGGATAAACTTTCTTCGTATAGCCGTTGATGTGCTTCGCGTATCTGGTCGAGGTCCATCTTCACCACTTTGCGGTCATAAGTCAGGAAACCGTTGACTTCGGTTTCCACATCGGTGGTTTGTGTATAAACGGCAGCGGAACAACCGGACCGGATCCAGGGGATCAACTCCGTTTCCAGGAGATGCAGATAACCTTCGGTCAGGGCCTGCATATTCTTGAATTTCTTATATCCGAAGTCCTTATCCGGATTCCAGGCATGATCCGGCAGGTTCAGACTGTAACCGCCGAATTCGGAAAGCACCAGGCCGCGGCCGGTTTCAAGCGGCGGCTTTGGCAGTGGTTTGAAGTAGATATGTTCGCTTTTGAAATCCCCGGCCCCCTGGTCAAACCAGCCGCTGGCGTGGTCGACAAGACGGGTGGGGTCGTAGGCTTTGGTCCAGGCAGCAATCTCCGCGGCATCGAACTGTCCCCAACCTTCATTGAAGGGTCCCCAGATCGCAATGGAGACCACGTTATAAAGTGCATCGATCATCCGCTGGTATTCGTCTTTGAATTGCGCCCGGTTTCCCGCCTTACCCCGCCCGAGCCGCCAGTAAAGATGGTTATCCCGCATGTTCTTCATCAAACCCGCGAAAATAAACCAGATCGGTTTGGGACTGATCCCGCCGCTGATCATATCCTGCCAGACGATGATGCCGGCCCGGTCGCAGTGCGTGTAATACCGGGCGGGTTCCACTTTAATGTGTTTCCGGAGCATGTTGAACCCCGCGTCTTTGAGGAAGTCGATCTCCCAGCGCATGGCTTCATCTGTGGGCGGTGTGTAGAGCCCATCGGGCCAATACCCCTGGTCAAGTGGGCCATAAAGGAACAGCGGCTTATGGTTGAGACAGAAACGCGGAATGCCATGACTGTCCTTTTCCAGGCTGAACTGGCGCATCCCGAAATAACTACCTACCCGGTCAATGACCTGTCCATCTTTGAGGAGCTGAATTTTCAGATCGTAGAGAAAAGGTTGTTCCGGCGACCAGGGGATAGGATCCTCAACGGTCAGGATGAGGGGTTGATCAGCCTCGCCTTTACCTTCGGTGACGATATTGCCATTCGCAAAAACACTGGCCGAAAGAATCAAATCGGTCTGAAAGTTCTCGATATTTGCGGATACGGTGAGGGTGCGCTTGTCCAGATCAGGGGTCAGCTTAATGGCTGCGATGTATGATTCGGGCACAGGTTCCAGCCAGACGGTCTGCCAGATGCCGGAGACGGTCGTATACCAGATGAAACTCGGCTTCAGCACCTGCTTACCGCGCTGGATGGGTTGTGAATCGCTGGGGTCCCAGACCGAGACCAGGATGTCGTTTTCACCGTCGTTGAGCGCTTCGGTGATATCGAAGGTGAAAGGGTCATAGCCACCTTGATGTTTACCAACCTCGATGCCGTTGATGAAAACCGTGCATTCCCAGTCGACGGCGCCGAAATGCAGCAAGATTCGCCGTTTTTCCCATGACTCGGGTATTTGGAATGTGCGATGGTACCACAGCCGCTCATCCGGCCGGAGTTGGCGCTGGACGCCGGATAAGGCGCTCTCGATCGGGAAGGGCACCAGGATCTTGCCATTATATTCGGTGGGCGGCGCAGCATCCCGCGGCTTAACCACGTAATCCCATCGCCCGTTGAGGTTCGCCCAGCGCTCCCGCGTCATCTGCGGCCGCGGATATTCCGGCCAGGGGTGGTCCTGGTCAACCCGATCTGTCCAGGGTGTCTTGGTGATTTCGGGGTTGGGCGGGATGACGGATGAGGGACGCATAATGGGATTCCTTTAGGTTTTTGGCTCGGAATAATTTTATATATCTTACCTCTCTTGTCATTGCGAAGAGCGACAGCGACGAAGCAATCTTCTAAATTCAAAGAACGCAACAGAACTTCAATGCAGCCAGACTTTTAAGAATTGGAATGATGAAATCAAATCTGATGAAGGCGATGTCACGCCATCCGAAATTAGAAGATTGCCACGTCGGCTTTCGGCCTCCTCGCAACGACAAGAAAGTTGCGCTCGAGTGTAGAGCGCAATCAATGAGTCGATTTGTTTTTTTGAAGAAAGTCAACGATAAAGCAATGACAAACGATGAAAAAAGCACCCCATAAGGGGTGCTTTGAGTGGTACTATTTTCGTTTTCGTTTACTGCTCGTTCACCTCAATGTGATATTTCGCCCGTTGACGGGTGAAATCGGTGGTACCGCTGATAGCTAGGACCACTTTATCCACATTACCGCCAACACTGATGTTCACGCTAATATGGTTATTGGCATCGAGGGTGAGCGGGGTAACCGTGATCTCGTCACCATAGGTCACCAGGGTCAGCCGATAGGTCTGCGGAAGAAGTTTTCGATCCGTACAAAGCCATCCGCCTGCCATCCGCCTTCATCCGTCTCCAAATCCGAGAAGTAATCGATCGCATCCACCCGGATATCATCGATCGCCATACCGACGCCGTTCACTGCCGCATCGGTCACATAATCGAAGCGGACGGTCACTTCCTGGCCGGCATATTCGCTCAGGTCGACCGTTTCCATCTGCCAACCGTCGGTGGTCCCGTTCAAGCCGCAGCCATAACTGTTGCCCGAGGGGTCTTCGGTCGTGCAGGATGTGGAATTGAGGATTTGCCAGGTCTCGCCGTCAGTTGAGGCCGAGACGAACACGTAATCGTAGTCCTCTTCCAGGTCATACCAGGTCTGGTAGGTCATCTCGACAGGGCCGTCCACGCCGGTCAGGTCGAAGCTGCGCTCCAGGGACATATCCGATTCATCGCCCATATTGGACCAGAAGAAGTATTTCCCGGAATAGGCATCCGTCGGAATGATCGGTACTTCCATTTTGCCGGTGAAGTCGAGCGTCCAGTCGCCTTCGCAGGAGATTTGCAGGTAGTCCACACCGAACTGGGTGACGCCGTAATCGAGTGGGAGGGTCGGACAGTTCGATATCACGGGATCAGGTTCGGCTGTGGGGGCGTTGGGGTAAATCCCGTAAGCATAGCGACCGTCACCAACGCTGGCGTCGCCCAACAGGTTGGCAATGACCCAATCGGCGAAAATGTCTTTTGCTGTGACCAGTTTACCGGTCTCTGGGTCAGTGATATTGAGTTCCTGCATGACCAGGTCAATCGATTCCATGCCGTTCGCAGGGTTGGCGACGATGGCTTTAGTCACATCTTCACCGAAACGGTCCAAAAGGTAGGTGGTGAAGAGGAAGGCGGCGCCGTAATGCGGGCCGTTGCTGCCAACGGATGCGCCCCAATCGGTCAACTGCAGGTCGGGATTGGCGACGTAGCTGTAATCGAAGCCGCCCGGGTCATAATCATTGATCAATTCAGCCAGCATGGAGAAACCTTCATTCAACCAGGTCTCTTCATTCTTATCCGTATACCAATGGATCATGTGCTGGAACTCATGTGCCAGGGTGCCATAAATATAGGATTCCCACAATTGGACGTTGTCCGAATTGATCAGGAACATCTCGTGCGCATTGGAAAATTCATGTGCTTCAGGGCTCAGTTCATCCGCCGAAGAGAAATATCCGGCAAGAGAGAAGCCCAGATCACCAGCGTAAACCATATAAATGTGCGGGTCATCATCAATGCCGGGTTTCCATTCGCTGCCGAAGAATTCCCGGTCAATCGGGTAGATCTCTTTGTCAAAGGTATCGCCAAGCGTCTTGAGGTCTTCTTCATCATAGTCAACACCGTTTTGGATCCAGATATATAGGTTATTACCCAGATAGCGCAGCGTCGCTGTGATCTTGAAGTTCTCATTGGAATCTACATTGGTTACCCAGAAATCCTTGACCGCGCCGAGTGCGTATGGCGCGTTGGGGTCCGGTACGGTCACGGGGATATCCGTTTTGCCGCCCAGGCGTTCACCCAGGTCAATCGGGTTGTTGATTGGCACGATTTCATCAGCCAGTGTTTGGAACGTCTGCTGTGCGCCGGCCAATGAAACTGGTGTGGTCGGTTCGGCCGTTGGTTCCTCCGTGACCTGTTGGGTTTCGGTCGGCGGCACCACCTGCGTCTCGATCACTTCGGACGTGGCAGGAATATCGGTCGCAGAGTTGCGGATCGTCCTCCAGAAAGGAGTTACACCGAAGATCAGGACTGCCAGGCCGGTCGCGGCGACGATGAGGCAGCCAATCAGCACAACCAGGATCACGATCAACCATACCGTTTTGATCTTTTTACGTGGGGAGGGGTTTTGTTCTGTCATTCTTTCTCCAATACAATTTGATAGGATACCCAATAGTGGTTCGGGTGAGGGATATTTCTTTGAACCTGGGGATTAAAATACCCTAAAGCTCCGTTGAATAGAAATGCCAACCCGACCCAAACCTTTGTGTGCTCTTTTAAGTACATTATTGAAAATCTAGCGTTATTTATACCTTTAATTATCCAAATAATCAGCCTCAGCGGAAAATTACGGAAATATGCCTAAATGAGCAGATACGATATAATATTCTTCATCCGTTAATCTCCCCGTTTGGAAGGAAGAATAGATGAGCGAAGATTTGAAACCCTTACCGACCATCAAGAACCTGTTTCGCAACTGGTGGAAAATTGTGTTGATCGCCTACCTGTTCGCCCTGATCGGTTTGGTTGCATCTTATTTGCTTCCGGCAAAGTACCAGGCGGAAGCAGTCTTCAGCGCAAGCATTGATTTTACTCAAATTAATTTTGAAAACCTGGTCACCGGGGAAGAGCAGAGACCGCTTAATTTTTCGCAATATGATGAAGACCTGGCTCTTCAGGTGGTTAATCGTTATTTGGTTCAGGATATGGACAGCGCATACACATACGCACTCACTTTGGACCCTTCTCTTACCCAGACAGCGTTTGAAAAGGATATGCAAATCCAACGGGCAAACGCATTTTGGTACCTGCGCTATCGATCCCCCAACCCCGAAGTTGCGCAAAAAGTTGTTAACTACTGGGCAAACCTGGCTTTTGATTTATTGAAGCAAGCTCAGGCGGATGGGGATGCGGAGAGTTTTGTGATCGTTGACCTGGTGAAGGAAGCCTCGCTGCCGGAAAAGCCGATTTATCAAAGCCGGGGCACGCTGGTGTTGGCAGGCACCTTGATCGGGATGATCCTCGGGGTCCTCGTGGTGGATGGCCGGCTGCGGTTTGACACGCGCCGCACGCAGGAGGCCTGAGCATGTTGACCGCATTGACAAAAAATACAGCCTACCGAATCGCCCGTACATCTTTATTGTTTCTGGTGCTGGTTGGGCTGCCGTTGACCAGTTTTCCGATCCTCAGCCACCTGACCGGGGCCATTGTCGCACCGTTCTCATTCATCCCTCTGGTTCTATTGATTATCATCTGGTTGATACCCTACCTGCTGGAGAAGGGTTCTTTTCCGGCTGAAGTAGTGCCATATCTCTATTTTGTGCTGGTGGCGATTGCCGTCTCCTGCCTGGCTTTCTTCCTGAACGGATATTATGCTCGCGGAAAAGATTTCTTCGACCAGAGCATCCGCGCTTTTGCGACTGTGGCGATCGGGCTGTGCTTTTACCTCGTGTTTGCCGTTTATCCTCGCGACGAAAAAACCCTGCGGCAGGTTTTGCTGTTTGTTTATATTGGGGGCATCATTCTGATTGGGTGGACTTTCGTGGAAGTTGTTTTGTTACGGATTTATGGTAATGCGATTTCGATGCCATCCTGGATCATCAAATTCCGACGAGCATTAGCGGTCCAATCCCAAAGCGTTTTTATTATGAATCGCGTGAGTGGTTTTGCCTACGAACCTTCCTGGTTCGTTCGAGAATTTAACCTTGTGCTATTCCCCATTTGGCTGTCGGCAAGTTATCAACGTAAATCCTTGTTCAAATTCAAACTTTGGATTTTCCAGATAGAAGATTTGCTCATATTGGCGGGACTGGCGGCATTCGGATTCAGTTCTCCCCGGATAGGGCTGTTGGCATTCATCGCATCTTTAGCCTATATCGGGTTCATGCTCATCAGCCGCCTTCATGGCAGGATCACTGCGTGGTATCTCAGGAAACGAAGGAAGCAATCCGGGAAAACATTTTGGGTGAAGGTCATCCTTGCATTTTTAATGGTCACGATCATGGTTGTTTTGGCGGGTTCGGCATTGATGGGTTACATTGTCATTGCCAGTCGTTGGGATTATCGCTACCAAAGGATGTTGGATGGGAGCGCCTTCGCGGACCTGAATTTATTCCCACTGACGGAAAACAGTCTGATTCGTTTCTCAGAGCAGCTGTCCTTTCTTGAGCGGATGATTTATTGGTATGGCGGCTGGCACATTTTCAGCGATTACCCCTTTGGGGTGGGATTGGGGAATGCCGGTTTTTATTATGCTGAGCGAATGAATGGGCAAGGATATATTTCGCTGGAGATTCGCAACCTTCTCTATCGGGCTAACACTCTGCCCAATATGAAGAATTTATGGGTTCGGTTATTGTCGGAAACGGGCTTCCTGGGTTTCACGGTCTTCGCCGTCTGGCTGATCGTCCTATGGCGCAGCACCGTCTTGATCCGGAAGAGCGATTCAAAGATTTTGAAGATTGTGGGGTTGGCGGGGCAGTTATTCCTGCTGGCCTATCTGGTGGAGGGGTTCAGCATGGATTCGTTTGCCATGCCTTATCAATGGCTGATGGCGGGGCTGATCTCCGCAGGCGGGCTGCTTGCCAGGAAACGGATGGCTGCTAAGGATAGGCCGGCAGAGTCTCTGTCTGTTCCGGCATGACTTTCTGTGCGGCATCCGCGGCGACAAAATTGACCAGCACCAGGTTGCGGGCGCAATCTTCGAAAGTGTCGAAATAGACTCGATCGGAGAGGGCCTGGCCTGCCGGGCCGACAACCTGAACCCAGAAGGACTGCGTGGTGTCTTCCACATGGTCCATGACCTGGATCTCATATCCACCGGGACCGTAATCCGTCGCTAATCCGGTTTGAGCCGCCCACTGATTCCCACTTTCGAGCCCACCCTGGCCGGCGATCACCAACAGGCTTGGCAGGGGCGTACCGTTGGCGTCAAACACCTGCCCGGCGACGCCCGTCCAGGCGCAGGCCGCGGCGGGGTGGACGAAATTCGTCAGGTAGAGCGGGCTGCCGGGCTGCAGCACATATATCGGGCCGGAAGGCGTTGCGGTCGGAGTCGGTTCCGGCGTCGCTGTCGCCTCGAGGGATTCGGTGGCTTCGGTTGTCTCGGTCACCTCTGCGGTGATGACAACCTCTTCCGTCGGGACGGTTCCACCGGTCGGCGTGAACGCTGGGAGGTCCGTTTCGGACTCGCCGGGAGGCGAGACATACGGAAAGACCTGGCACCCGGCCAGTAAGAAGACGATGATCATCATCAGGGGAAATACGAATTTAGGTTTCATCATGGTTTATCCTGTCTGCAGTAAGGTTTGCAAGTTCCATACCATCATGAAGGCATAATTTTGATGAGGCAAGCTGACCGTTTGGGAGGGAATAATGACCGATCCGAATAAAAACCCGGATTTGCAATCTCAACAAAGTGACTTTCCACCGCGCAAGGTGGTCTGCGTGGGTGCGGTGGTGCTGCGGGAGGATAAGGTGCTCTTCATCCGGCAGGCGGAGGGGCAGTCACTGGCAGGGAAATGGAGTATCCCCTGGGGGTTCGTGGAAGCGGATGAAGCGCCGGAAGACGCCGCCCTGCGCGAGACACTGGAGGAGAGCGGGGTGAGTGCGTCGATTGTGGGATTCCTGGGGTTTCAGAACCTGAACCAGACCGGCTGGATTGGGATGATTTTCCTCTGCCGGCACGAAAACGGAGAACCTCAGGCGGATGGGGTGGAGACGGATGATGCGCGCTATCTGGAGTTGGATGAATTGGATGCGCTTGGAAATGCCGCCCTCACCTGGTGCGCCTGGTTGGCGAAAAAGGCCCTGAGCGGGAATTACACGCTGATAAAAGAAACGCCGAACATCCCCCAGGAGAAAAATCGGGGTTATTTATAAACCTGGTTCGATCAACCTCGATATTGACCCTTGCTGAGATGTTCGTTCACGATCTGCCATTCCCCATTAATCGCGTTTGAATATTGCGGTCCCGCGGCCGGAACCTGAGGCGGGTTCACCGTCGAATTTCCCGGTCCAGTTGAAATCGTAGATGCAGGCGGCGACATCGTCCGTCTCGACCAGCCAGGTCAGGTTGCTGATTTGGAATGTTTCGTCTTCAATCGCGCCGAAGTTGTATTCGATGGCTTTAAGGATCGCCGCTTTGCCGATGTGGGTGGTTTCATTGCTGAACAGGAAGACCGCGTCCTCGGCGATCATCGCGCTGGCGGCCGCGAGGTCGTGGGTGTTCATCATCGTACTAACCTTCGCCAGATCGTGCGCGTTCAGGGCTTGGTTGTAGGTGGATATGAAATCTTCAGCGTTATAAGTCATACGCCTTTTACTAAATAATTTTAGAAGTAATGATTACCTTGAAAATTATTTCTGAATTATCGAAGTGAAAAAAGTTGTAGTTGTGATCAATATATAATTTTAAATTTCTGATTTATACTACTCTTAATTTCAGTTTAAAGAAAATGTGTTTCTCAAAGACAATTGTTAACAACAATATCATAACTTTTATTCTTCATATTTAAATATTTTTAGTTAATCAACTTTATCAAAGCCTGTCATCCAAGCGAGATCTTGTATTTTTACTATTTCAGAATCAATTCTCTCAATTTCACTTATTATTGAATTAATTATTTCTGCTTTCCCTTTTTTTATATAAGAGAGAAAGCTGATCATTGAATGTGAAACTAACCGTAGTACAACTATAAAATGAGCATCTCGTGTATCAACATCATGGTCGCGTATTGAAAATCCTGATTCTTCATCAACATGTAGGTAATTAAAAAGAAGTTCGCTCCAGGTTCCATGAACTGCATGCGACCCCATACGTTGAATTGCTGTATATACTTGCGGATTAATACCAAGAGCCTCGTATAATTGAAATAAATTTGGTAAATTCTTTGTTTCTTCTATTTCAGTTTCCGAAAGTCCACTGAGAGTAATACATCTATTTATTGATTTAATCATTCGATCTTCAATAATAAGAATTTCTCCATTTCGGGAATCGATATTCTCAGCAATTTCCTTTTTTAAGAGAATATCATTTTTAATCCATCCGCTAAGAATTGTGAAAAACGATTCTCTTCAGTTGTTGGACATAACCATTGGATTTTAATTGCACTTTCTAAAATACAACGATTAATTATTTGTACAGTTTCGCCATATTTTCTTGTGCATGAAAGCCTTACTACTGCTAACATCAACCTTGCACATCGAATCAGTAATCCAGTTAGCACAGCAAAGTGAATCCTTTTTATTTTTCGAACCTCTGGAGAGATTAACTCAATACTTGCTATGTAAACACATAGCTCTCCAATAAACTTATATGAGTTAAATAAAATTGGGCGGAAACCATTTTTTATTTTACAATCTTTAAATTGAGCTTCTGAATATGGCGGAAAATCACTTAAGAATTCATTCAGGTTTATCATTTATTCCCCTTTGAGTAGATAACTTCCTTGGTAAAAATTTC
>CAVVHL010000026.1:0-20615 GCA_963748065.1 uncultured Chloroflexia bacterium
CACGGCTATATTTGGACGAAACCAATTACGCCGCCAGTGTAGATACTGCGGCTGAGAGTATCAGGAAGGTTACAAACAAAGCACCGAGGTAGTAACCGGAATTGAATCATCGTAGGAAACACCAACTGCTTTACCAACCCCGACCGAATCCCCATATCCCATCATTCCTGAAGCAGATTTCAATTTTGGCATCGATCTTTCGTATGTTAATGAGATGGATGGTTGCGGCGCAGCGTATCGTGAAAACGGGGAATTGGTGGACGCTTATGATCTGTTTGCCGAACACGGTGCTAACCTGGTATGAGCCCGGCTATGGGTGGAGCCGGATTGGACAGCCCACAGCACTATCCCGGATGTTGAGCGAACCTTTATCCCGCAAAGACGGCCGGCATGGCAACGCCACTCGATTTCCACCACTCCGACAACTGGGCCGATCTGGGCAACCAGAATATTTCTGAGATTTGGAAGGATATCTTGGAAGAAGATCTCCCACAGGTGGTTTACGACTATACCTACGAGGTGTTGATGACCCTTTCCGAATAAAGACCTGATGCCTGATTTTGTCCAGGAAGGCAACTCGCTGTATATCGGCCTGACAATTGCCGGTGACCGATCGATTGATCCCTGGGGGATGTACGCCATCTATCTGGATACCACCGAGGACGACCATGGCGCACGGATCGATATGGAAAAGCACCCGATCACCGCTGCAGCACCGTATTTCCCCGAATACAGGCTGGATGTGACCGTCGAAGACCGCAAGGGAACGGTGTCCGGGAGTTACGCGTTTTATGGTTGGGATGGTGAAGCGTGGCAGACACTGGCAATGACGGAAGGGGCGACGATCAATTTCGATACAACGACCACGGTCGAACTGCAGACCCCACTGGAATTCCTGGGATCGCCCGAATTTGTCAATCTTGGCGTGGTCAGCATCGGGCGCGGCCGGGTCCATACCGCAGGTGATATTCTCGGTACGCCGGATTCAGCAATGGACTGGCGAGAATCGGTTGTTTTGGAGAATTTTTATCGATTGGATCTTACTCGTAGAGACTAGTCTGATAATGACAATAATCAAAATATGTAAAAAGGTTGTACCTTCAGATACAACCTTTTTCTTTGCTATAGAATTTTCTAAAATTCAAAACGAAGAATTGACTTTGTTTTCAATCCTTACCTGAAAATTCGGTTTTACAATCTGGACAAAAGCCAAATAGTATCAAATGGTTTGTCGTTATTTCAAAGCCTGATGTGGCTTCAACTTGATCAAATAAGGATTGGATCATACTTGCGTCCAGGGGCAATACTTTATGGCAGTTTTGACAAATTAGGTGATGATGAAGAGTTTGGCCGACGATTTCATAGACTAAAGCCCCTGTATCCATATCCGAAACAGAAATACTTCCGATAGAGTTCATCCTTTCTAAAGCGCGATATACGGTTGACTGATTTAATCCAGGTAGTTCAGATTTGATCTGTGAAAAGATTTCCTGAGCGGAAAGATGCGCCGATTCTTCTTCCAAAAGTCTTAAAGATTAATTCCTGAACAGTACTGGTTCTCATTAGAAATTACCAATCTTTATAACGCAAATATTTGCATTTGCAAAAACTTGCAATACAATAACTATATCGTAGTTCATTTTTGATTGTATCAAATTACTTGAGTTTATCAAGTGAATAGGAATTTTCAAGAGAGAACTACCAACTTTCTTATTAGTTTCCTAGTAAATTATTTTTTACAATTTAAATTTTTTAATTCGACTTAGTTCTACATAAGAAAAAATATTTATTCTTAGGAGGTTATTGATGAATAAAAAAGAAATTAATATAAAACTTGACCCTATTGGAATCATCCATAGTCCATATAATGAGCGATCAGAAGCGCCTCGCCAAGGACGATATTCAAATTGTGAATGTGAAATCGAAATATTTCCTGAATATTTTCCTGCACTCAAGTATTTAGATAACTCAAGCCATTTGATCGTTCTATATTGGGGTGATCGTTCAGATCGCTCCATATTACAATCCAAAACGCCCTTCAGTGAAGTTCCTGTAGGTGTTTTTGCCAGTAGGTCTCCAAACCGTCCGAATCCAATAGCATTTTGTATAGCAAAAGTACTAAAGATTGAAGGGACACGTTTGACTGTAAATGGGCTGGATGCTCTTGACAATAGCCTTCTGCTGGATATTAAAACCTATGCTCCTTCTATTGATTGTGTACCAGAAGCAACGCATAACCCACATCATGAGAAGTGAGGGCCTGATATGAGAAAAGGACTGCTAAATAACCATTCAGATTCCGCCATATCTGTAAAAGCCTTCCGACAGCAATCAATTCGGAAAATAATACTAATATTGTCTTTAGCATTATTTACTTTGTTTATGATGGGAATTGCCATCAACGCCGGTTCTTCAAATACCAATTTGCGTCAAGTAGTAAAAACCTTATTGGGCCAACAAACACAGGGCACAACTTCGGTCGTAATTTGGCAAATCCGTTTGCCACGAGTTCTATCTGCCGTTGTGGCAGGAATCGGTCTGTCGATCGTGGGTGATGTGATGCAGACAAGTCTTCGTAATCCTTTAGCTTCACCTTCAACCTTGTCTATTTCAAGCGCTTCTGCATTTGGAGCAAATCTAGCAATTGTTTTCTTTAACGCAGGAACACTGCAGAGTAATACTCATGATGCTGTTTTTATTTCTAACCCATACACAATAACAATATGCTCTTTTCTGTTTGCCATGTTTGCCATGCTGGCAATCCTCATGTTGGCACGGTTGAGAAGATTTACACCAGAGTCAGTGATTCTTTCCGGGGTTGCATTAGGTTCTCTTTTTTCTGCAGGAACAACTTTGATACAGTATTTTGCTGATGATGTTCAGGTGGCATCAATGGTGTTTTGGACATTTGGTGATTTAGGTCGAGTATCGTGGAAAGAGGTCGGTATACTTTCGGCTGTCACATTGGTTGCGTTAATTTATTTCCTGATACATCGATGGGATTATAACGTCATTGAAAGCGGTGAAGAAACCGCGATAGGTTTGGGAGTTAATGTCACTCAAATCAGGATCAGGAGCCTTTTAGTAGCGTCCCTGGTAACTGCAGTGTCTGTTTCCTTTCTGGGAATCATTGGTTTCATTGGGTTGATTGCACCACATTTTAATGAGACGAGTGATAGGCGTTGATCATCGTTTCCTGTTGCCAGCATCGGCTCTGACTGGCGCAGCTTTATTATTACTTTCAGACACATTAGCCAGAACAATTATTTCACCTATTGTTTTACCCGTAGGAGCGATCACATCATTTTTTGGTGCACCACTTTTCTTGTTCGTTTTGGCAAGAGACGGGAGGGGAAAATGATCTTAACTGTCGAAGGATTATCATTTTCTTACCCTGGTCATGAGGTTATAAAAGAGACTACATTTTCTGTTGACAAAGGTGAGGTTGTCGCGATTCTTGGCACAAATGGGACCGGGAAGACAACCTTGCTAAGGTGCATGAATCGGATTTTAAAACCGAAAACAGGCTCAATATTCATTGAGGGGGAATCCATTAGTGGGATCAGCCGAAAATATCTTGCCCAAAGAATTGGATATATTGAGCAACACAGACATGACTTTAGGGCAACTGTATTCAATACGGTTCTGATGGGAAGGAAACCATACATAAAATGGGACATTACACCAAAAGACATCGAAATAGCCAGTCAGGCAATGGAAATGCTTGGATTATCTGATTTTGCATTACGACATTTGGATGAATTGAGTGGGGGCGAACTTCAAAAAGTGATCATTGCACGGGCATTAGCACAACAACCTGATGTGTTGTTAATGGATGAACCAACGACAAGCCTTGATCTAAAAAATCAAATTGAGGTGATGCAAATCACAAAACAGATTAGCAGAAGTCGTGGTATTGCCGTGGTGGCTTCAATGCATGAACTGAATTTGGCACTGAAGTTTGCCGACCAATTCATTTTACTCAAAGATGGTGTGATTTATGCTGCAGGTGGGTCAGAGGTGATGACTGTTGAAAATATTGAAGCCGTCTATGACCAGCCTGTTTTAATTAAGGAATTTAATGGAAGGTTGATCGTTATACCATTAGCCAATGATGAATTAGTTATGGTTGATTTAATTCCAGACCGGGAAACCAAACTGCCAATTAATTATTAATCAGTTTTATCTACTTGAGGTATGACAGCTCTTGAAAAACTTGAATTAATAATTATAAAAATGGGAGGAAGACCATGAAAACTAATAAGACCTTAACAATCTCTTTAATGATTGTAACAATGTTTGTGGTTACATCTTGTAGTGTATCAAAAGCAAACCACAGTGAAACGGTAATGATTAATGACCTTCTAGGGCGCGAGGTTGAGATACCGAATGAAGTTAATCGAGTAGTTGCTATTGGCCCGGGAGCTCTTAGATTGGTCGTTTATGCAGGTAATTTGGACGATGTTGTCGGTATTGAACAATTCGAATTAAATTCCAGCATTGGCAGACCCTACCTTTTAGCTAATCCCACTTTGGTTGAGCTTCCGATAATAGGACAAGGTGGGCCAAACAATGCACCTGACGCTGAAAAGATTCTTTCTGTTTCACCGGATGTAATTTTCAGTACATATACTGCCGATCCGTCAGTAGCGGATGAATTGGAAGCAAAGATTGGGGTTCCAGTTGTTATTCTAAATTATGGTTCAGTAAGATTTGGCACGACATCGATCTTTGGAGAATCAATCCAAGAATCACTTTCTCTAATCGGCAATATTATGAATCAAGCGGAAAAAGCCCAAGCGGCTGTTGACTACATCCGTCAAGCTGAAGCTGATCTATCTCAACGAACCATTATTGTTGGTGAAGGGGAAAAACCTTTGGTTTATATCGGGGGTTTAGGTTCTAAGGGAACCCATGGTATTGAGAGCACGCAGGGCCAGTATGCTCTTCTCGATGTCATACATGCGAATAATGCTGTTGATGAAACAGGTGAATCAGGCTCTGTCATGCTCGACAAAGAACAATTACTTGAATGGGATCCGGATATCATAATTCTTGATGAAGGTGGATTAAGCAATGTCCTGGAGGATGTCGCCAAGAATCCAATTTTCTATCAGTCACTTTCAGCAATTCAATCGGGACAGGTTTATGGCCAATTACCCTATAACTATTACAGTACAAATATTGATACTGCAATTGCAGATGCATACTATCTGGGAACCTTACTATACCCTCAACAATTCTCAGATATTGACCCAGTGCAAAAAGCAAACGAAATTTATCAAACATTCCTTGGAATGCCGGTATATGAACAAATGGCGAAAGATTTTGGCGGTTTTGGCCCAATAGATTTAAATTTACCTTGATAATTTACAAGAATAAGGGTTTATTATGCGTTTAATAAGTCTTCATTGATGATTAATTCTATTAATTTAAAAAAGAAAATAGGGAATCTTACATTTAATAATTTTATATTTTAATTTAGTATAATATATTACTTGAATGGATAATTGAATTTATCATCTCAATAAAGTTCAGATAACTCGTTCTAATTAATTGTTTTCAATAATTAATAAAGATTTGAAATTATGATTTAAATCAGGGAGATAATAATGGATAGCAATCTTGGTATGATGGTTGGGTCATTGGCAGCAGGTGGTTTTGCATTAGTCCTTGGAGCGATTGGCGTCGTGTTGATTGTCCTATATTTACGGAATAAATCAAAAGCGGCGGCCAGCCAGACATGGCCGTCCGTTGGCGGACGTGTTATCTCTACCGATATTGCGATTCTTTCGGATGATGATGAAGACAGTTTAAGGATTTCATATATTCCGAAAATCAACTATGAATATGAAGTGGGTGGACTAAATTATCAGGCACAGCGGTTTTCATTTGGCAGTGAACCAAGCTTCCCGTCCCGCGGGAAGGCTGAAACTTTTCTCGCGCCATATCAATCGGGTAGCCAGGTAAGCGTTTTTTATAATCCTAATAATCCGGAAGAGACAGTTCTTGTTCAAAAGATGCGAAGCATGACCGCCGGATTAATTGTGGGGATCATCCTGCTGGTTGCAATGGTATGTCTTCTTTGTCCGGTGGCAATGGGGATCATCAATACCATACGTGGTTTGTGAGCTCAGTATACAAAAATGAAATCGCCATCAATCGTTTTTCGATGGAGATAACAATCTTTTGAGAATTCTAAAATAATTACCATACTTAAGATAAGCACCGTTTTTTGTATTGGTCAGGATTTTTTCGGCCAGCCAAGCTGTGACTTCATCAAGCGGTGCGGCAATCACATTAAATATCCCTTTGACTTTTTCCCATTCCTCGGGTTTGCCTTCATAACGCTGTGTTATCAGATCGGTCAGAACCATACCCGGCTGAAGTGCGCCGGTGATGATGTTGGTCGATTCTGCTTCTTTGGCAAGGCACTGGTTGAAGAAATGCAACCCAGCCTTACTTGTCCCGTATATCGATAATCCCATGACATTATTCATCTTGCCGTTCGCGCCATAACCTTCTACATTATATAAAGCGCCAAAACCCTGTTCAAGAAAACCTAGCATGGCGACCTTGGTGCCGTAAATTTCCCCAATGATGTTTGTCGTCAGAACGTCTTTGATCTCATCGGTCGGGATTTCCCAAGGTGGATTCTGCTCGTTGGATATACCGGCATTATTGATCCAGATATCAACGGTACCAAGTGCTTTGACGCTTTCATCCCATAAGTTTTGCAGCTGATCGTATTCCCTCACATCGCAAGGGAAACCATAGAACTCACCGGTGGGGAACGCTGTTTTCAGTATTTCAAGCGCTTTGTCTGTTGAGGCTTGAGAATGACCGCTGATAATAACACGGCAATCACGACGCAGGAATTGCTCTGCAAGTGCAAAGCCGATCCCTCGCGAACTTCCTGTAATAACGATGTTTTTCATGTTTCTAACCTTCACTTTTATTCGATAGATTCAAGGAACTTTTAATTATCGCCAGACCTTCAAGAATTGATAAATGACCTAATAGATAAGGTGGAGAAACTTCGCCTTTGATATTTCCGGTTAAACCTGTCAGCTACCCGATCAGGGGATGGACATGTCAATCAGCAGGACATAACCAATGGCATTATCGTTCTCAGCCCGGTATTCCACCAGGACGCACTCACGGTTCAGGTTGTCGAACACACGCTCGGGAATTGCGATCAGGGTCACAACGCCGCCGGTGGGGATCCTGCCCGTTGCCTGGTAGTTCTCATAGCATCCTTCGCGTGCCCAAACCGTGCGAAGCATTGTGCCGGTGATCACCGGTGTCGCCGTAGGGGTGTAATCCGGGGTTGCCGTTGCATCCGGCGTCGGTGTTGGCGTGATCGTCGGCGTAGGTGTTATAGTCGGTGTCTGTGTGATCGTGGCCGTCATGGTTGGCGAAGGCGTCAGGGCCAACTGGCGGTTGTGGACCGCGTTAGCGATCCCGCGTCCGGCAAGCCAGAAGATCAGGATCAGGAGGACGCCGGCAACAGCACCGCCGCCGTAAAGGGTGACATAATACCAGCGGATGCGTCGCTTCACTTCCAGAACCTCCGGGTCCTGCGGGAACCGGTTGCGCACGTCTTTGCTGATCAGGTAGGCGTTGCGTGGGAAGAAGCGGTTATCCGTATTCAGCGCTTGAATGGCGCGCTTGACGCTATCCTCAAAATTTGCGATCTGCTGGTGGGATTCCTGAACCTCAGCCTGTAAGCTGCGTCCCTGGCTGGTGTCGGGATTCAGGATCTGCAGGATGGCAATGGCTTCATCCGCCTCGGTGTAAGCTGCATCCGCTGCTTTGAGCGTGTTGGCGGCGTCGCCTTGGCGTTTGAGACGCTTGATTTTGTCCAGAAGTGTTTCGGTGACAGCCGGAAGGATAATGTCCATCCGGTTACGCAGTCGGGAGATCTGGGGGATTTCACCATATTTGACCGAGAGCCGGTCCAGTTTGGTGCGCGCTTCGGCAAGTTTGTCGGGTGGGATATTTCCGCTGAGATTCATCACATCGGCGATCTCGTCGAAGGCAGAGATATCACTGCGGACTTCATTGGCTTTATCGACATATTCCGGCAGTGCGACCGCGCTGGCTGCAGTCTGGATCTTGGATAAACCACCCTGCAGGTCTCCCTGCCTGAGCAGCGACAGGCCTTCTTCAAAGACCTCATGGGCTTGCATCTGGTTTTCGAGGTCCTGGCGCAGCTCTTCACCTTCGCGCCAGCGGTTGATGCCGGAATCTTTCAGGCTGTTGAATGCCTCTTCAAGGTAATCGAGCGCGGTTTGATAGCGGAAAACACGAGCTGCGGATTGCGCTTTCCCGTAAGCCTTACCGGCCTCCGGTGGGAGAGCGACCGATGGGATGTTACCGGTGCGCATGAACTCCTCGGCTTCATCACGGTGCTCCTGGGCGCGTGCCCAACCCGGTTCGATCTGCAGCACATTTTCATAAAGCGGGATAGCTTTTTGGTAATTCCCGGCGTAGAAGGCTTCCTCCGCCGAGTCCATCAATGTTTCAGCTTCAGGGTCGTGACTGGAGCTCAGGAATTTACGTAAAGGATCATATGTGTCATCGTCACCGAACTGCGGCGAGACATTCATGCGTTCCTGCGGATTTTGTTGCGGGGGCTTGGATGATTGGGGTTCAACCCCTTCCTGGCTCTGGACTTCCGCCAGGCGTCGCGAACGTTCCCGGCGAACTTCACGGAGGAGCCGGTTTGCGTGTTCCAATTCGGCGAAATCCACAGGTTCGGCGATACGTTCAGTTGCAAGTGCTTCCAGATAGGCACTGAGTGCGTTTTCAACTTCCACCAATTCCTGCTCAGGTGGATGAGATTCTTCAAGGACGGTTTTAGCCCGTAGGATAAGGTCTTTCAGCATACAATTCCTTTCACAGGCGGGTTAGCTTTGGGACTGACGTTGATTATACAGGGATTGGAGGTCCTGCGCCAACCCGGAAAAGGTCTTATACTTTCCCTGGATCGCGGCACCGAGGAAATCAAGTTCATCCTGGTTGAGGCGTTTCTGGTCGTCATAGGTCCAGACCGGTTCATACTCATGGGGTGCGTTTTGGATATCTTCCGGCCGGTTTGGCCCCACTTTAACGGAGCCGGGCGCCTGGCGACCGGTCAATAGGTGGTGTAAAGCGCGTGCGCTGAACTGCAGGACGTCAAAGGTGTAAACCTCTTCGGAGTTCCCGTTGTTGATCAGTCGTCCAATGTTCCAGTCGAGGACATAGACCTGTTGGCGCGGTTCATTCCAATAGTAATGCAGCGCTTTATGGTCAAGGTAGACGATATTGCGGTCGTGCGCGTTCTGCATGATCCCGCAAATTTGCTCGGCTGCCTGGAGTGCTTCGATGATCGGGTAACTGCGGTGAAATTCACCGCGTGTATATCCCGCATCGCAGCGCAGGTAGAGGTTATCTTCCCATCGACGAGGCAGGACGATTGCGGCCAGCAAACCTTCTTCTGTACGCGATTCAAGCTGTTCGAGAAAATCCTCACTTTCATCTACGGAAAAAAGTTCGAAACTGCCAGTCAGAGCATCTGCGGAAGCTTCTGTTTCCAGGGAGGTGCTCAGCGGTGCAATTTCATCCGGCCAGTGGCCTTCATCGACCTTCATGTAACCCAGGCCCAGCATCGGCGTGACGCCGATTACGTCGTGCATTTTGGCTAAAATCTTGATCTCGGAGTTGAATAGCGGCAGGGCATATTGCGTCTTGTCCGGGCGCATGACCTTGATCGCCGGCGAATTCGCATAGTCACCAGATAAAGGTTTGTATTCCAGATTGAAAACCCGTGCCGAAGAACCGACCGCTTCCGGGACGGCAAAGTCCCGCAGCCCGGCTGAAAGCCAGGTGTCGAGGGGTTCGGTTAATTTCATTTTTTCATTGGGTCCAAAAGAGATGGTTTCCATGATGTTTTCCAGTTCTTATTTATTCTTGCTATGTTTGTGCCAGCACTGATTGTACCAGCCAGGTATAAAGTGGGTGGTTGTGATCCGTTGAAAGGACGAGTTCCTGACGTTCTTTGAGGTCCACAGTTTCGGAAATATTTTTGAATGCCGTAAGCCAGACCGGGAATCGCCGTTCATTCTCATCTTCAACAAGCAGGGTCTCCATAGCGGTGAGATGGTCCATCAGGTTCTCACCAGCTCGGATTTGCACCACCAGCGGGACTTCATCGGCATCCGAAAGGGCACTGTAGCTGATATTGGCTTGCCGAACATGCTGGACGAGCCGAAGGAAATTATCTGAAAGTGCACGAATGTCAGGGAGCCAATTATTATAAAACAAACGGGTCACCGGATCATCAGAATGTTCCAAGGTATTTCGCCAGGCGAAGAAATCATTTCGAGCAGCTTCAGTTGACTCTTCCATAGCTTCCAGAAACTGTTGGTGCAGTCCACCTTGGTACACCAGGTTCCACCGACGATGGACTTCTTTATAACCTTCTTTGACCGAGAGAAGCATCGCCGCCTTCTCATCCACCACTTCCGCTTCTTTCTCTTCGCCGTGGTTCGAGATAGTTTTCAGGAGCGGCAAAGTTTGGGTAATCCAGAGATTAGTCTCCTCAATGACGTGGTCAAGGATTTTCCAATCTTTCTTTTGGTAATTGGTGAGAATTTCCTGAGCCAATCCAGGGTTCATTTCGTCCACTGCACGCCGCCACTTGACCAAGGTTTGCAGGACTTCGCAGGATTCTTCGAGGGCTGGATGTTGTGCATCGGAGCAATCAGCTTCGATCTCAGCCAGATTGGCGTTCAACTGGAAGATAGATTGAAACCCATCCATCAGGCGTTTGATAGGCGCGTACCTGGATGGGGCAATCTGCCGGATGGCTTCCAAGCCCGCATCCAAATCGGTCCAGTTCTTGAGGTGCTGGGTGAAATGATTGAGCACCTTATTGATGGCTAACTCGTCCGGTGCGGTCAGTCTGGCTTCCATGTCGTTAATGGTTTCCATCCCCAGCAGCCAGGGACACCAGGTTTGGATACCAGCCTGATAATCCACCAGATAAGCGCCGTTATCGATCTCCTCAAGCATCACCAACAGAGCATGCAGCCAGGGAGGTGCACCCAATAGCCGTTCCACAGGTGGACGGTCGCCAAGCAACATAGAGAAATACACTGGTAGATCAGTGCCGGTAGGTGGCCCCTGATATAGCCGTTCCAACCAGGACTGGAATTCACCTGTCATTTCATCAAGACGCAGCACACCCCAACGGTCCGGATCCCAACCGATTAGCCGGCGGAATGCTTTCGGGAGCGCATCCCAATTCATATTGACCCAAACCTGCAGCAGTTCCCGAATGGCTTCTTCACCGGCGGCAAAACCTGTTTTCAGTTCCCGCCGGAGTTTTCGCGGCAAGGTTTCATCGTCGTGGACAAGCTCGAGCAGGTCATATTCAAAGGGGCTAGCCTGCAGGTTTTCCCCTTTTAGTCGCCAACCCATAAAGATGTTTTTAAGTTCATCCGTTTTGCTCTGATCGGATTTAGGCTGTGCTGCCTGCCAATCCAAAATGGATTGGCAGATCTGAATAGGTGGCGGGGTCGTCACACCAAGCGATTTTTGCCGTAAGACCGGAATCAATTGGTTCCACCAGGTCACGGTTCCCAGGTCACGGGCGATGACGACGAGTATCCACAACGCCTGTGACCAGTTTTCGTTCAATGTCGCTCGGGTTAAGTCACCCAAGGCGGCATGCGTGAGGATATCGGTATTGCGGAAATATTCTCGAAGCAGGTGCCAGGCAAGGTCAAGATCATTGTCGAAAAGCTCCCAGACGATTGTGGTTGCACGGATGGCCAATTGCGTATCACCGTTATCGATGAATTGTTCGATCAGGATTTTTCCGTATTCAAGCACATCAGTGGATTCCCATGGCGCACCGATCCGAATGAGGTGCTGCTGATAGGTTTGGATGCTCAACAGTCCTTCCAGGGAAGGATCTGATTTCAGCACGACTCTTATCAGCGATTGATATTCCATCACCCGCAGAGCGACGACCTCTTGCTGGTAGGAAATCCGGCGAGCCAGAATCGAAACCTTTGGCAGGTCCAGGTTCTCCCCCTGGAACTCCGACCAACCCAGATCGTCATAGAGTTCCGGGGCGTTTTGAAGCAGGAAGCCGCCGAGGGTATCCACCATTTGGCGATAATCTTCCCATCGTACGATGATCTGGCGTTGATCGTTCGGTTCGCTCAGGAACTGTGCGTTACCCCAGTCAATCACCGAGACGCTCCCGGTGGGGTTGGACCAGTAAATGTGCTCCAGTTTGACGTCGTTCCACAGCACGCCTGCGTCGTGGGCACGGGCGAAGAGATCGAAAAGCGCGTCCAGTACGGTGATGATCACGCGGCGCGGGAAGGGCTTCCCGTCCTGGCGAGCCTGCATCAGCATGGACGCCAGGTCAGTTCCGGCTGCAGTTTCACTGACAATGAAGAAGTTGGCAGTGCCTTGCGTGAAATCCGGCGCCTGGTCTATCAATTTCGGGGGATGTGCTTTACAGTTGGGCAGCCCTTCCAAACGCGCCAGGGCAAGCCCTTCCTGGGCGATCTGTCCGGCCTGACGTTGGATTGTGCCGCCGGTCGCGATGTGCGCGGGCTTTTTCATTACGCCGACAAGGTCGGGTTGTTCCGCACAGGTGACGGCATAGACCTCACCGGCATCGCCGCTGCCGATGGGTTTATCGCTAATCCGCCAGCTATTATTTTTCCCCTGAAAAGTATGCGCCAATAGGTCTCCTGTAGTTGAGTTAAGACAGCGGACTAATTTTACCTATATCAGATTAAAATCTGAATAAGAGGTTTGGATAAATTTAAATTAATCATAAAGAACACGAAAATATTAAAACACTTATTCCGGTTATGAGGACAGTGTCGAACGCGGTGAGAAAATTAAATAATGAAAATCATACCAAATTTGATGGAAATTTTTGCCTGTGTTCCGTTAGCTGAAATATTGCAGCGCCTGGCGCAGGCGCTCTTCGGCGTCTTCCCCTTCATTCTTTCCCAGTGATTGCAAAGCGGCCTGGGCTTCCACTATGGAATACCCCAGAGCAGTCAGGGCTTCCAATACTTCCATATCCACTTCAGTCATTCTTGAAACGACCTCCATCGGCTCCAGCGGCTGCACCTTGCCTTGCAGGTCGAGGATGATCTTTTGAGCTGTTTTCTTACCGATCCCCGGTACTCTGGCGAAAACTTCGGGCTGATCGGCTGCGATTGCCTGGCGGACTGCTTCCGGCGTCAGGGTCGATAGCGAAGCGAGGGCAGTCTTCGGCCCCACACCGGCTACACCGATCAACAGGACGAATAGGTCTCGTTCTTCTGTCGATTCGAAGCCGTATAGAGCGAGGTTATCTTCCCTCACAACCAAATGAGTGTGGAAGGCTTTTTTCATGCCCAGGTGACATTCAAGGCAAGTGTTTTCGGTGATGTTGAGCAAGAAAGCCCACACCACCCACTTCCACGACGACCTGGTCGTCCAATATCTGGCTGATCTCTCCTGTAATGGTCGCAATCATGACTTTATTGTAACAATATTTCGGAATTGGTTGTAAATTTCATAGAGCATCACGGCAGTGGCAACCGCCAGGTTGAGTGAATCGCTGCGACCTGCCATCGGGATGCGCGCCAGTTGTTCGCAGGCAGCTATCATCTCCGGGGCCAGGCCGTGACGTTCGCTGCCCATCAGTAGGGCGAGCGGACGACGGTATTTGATCTGCTGATAATCCGTGCTGGCGCTGTCGGAAGTCCCGACCAGCATGACATCGTTCGTTTGCTGCCAATGAAGGAAGCTGTCCCAATTTGGATTGGGATAGCGCGAGCGAGAAGAGCGCCCCCATGCTGGCTTTAACTGCGGTTGGGTCGAACGGATCGGTCGAGTTACCCAACAGGATCACACCTCGCGCGCCGACCGCATCAGCCGTGCGCATGATCGTACCCAGGTTTCCCGGATCTGCGACTGCATCCAATGCCACCCAGAGGTCATCCGAACCGACTTGCAGTTCTGGAAGAGGTGTCCAATGTTGATGGACGATAGCGCCAATGCCCTGTGGGCCATCTTTATGGGCGATCTTTTGATAGATTTCCGTGCTCACTTCAATCTGGTCGGTATCTTGCGTGAAAGGGTCTTTCAGGAGAGATTGACCGAAGTCGCTGACCAAGAGTTCGGGGGCAATCACCAGCGAGTCGATGGGTGCTTTGGTTTGGATCGCTTCACCCACCGTGCGCAGACCTTCAATGAAGAACAGTCCGGTTTCCTGTCGGAACTTTTTCTGTTCGAGCTTGCGGATGAATTTAACCTTTAGGGTTGGCGAAACTGGTAATGATCATTTTATTGCTGTTGCGTGAGACGCTGATAGGATTGGTGATTGATGTGGCAAATAGCGACGGCCAGGGCGTCGGCGGCGTCATCCGGTTTAGGTAGTTCCTCCAGGCGCAGGAGAGTTTGCACCATTCGCTGCACCTGGGTCTTCCCGGCATTTCCATAGCCGCAGACCGTTTGCTTGATCTCGTTAGGCGTGTATTCGGTAATCGGCAGGTTGCCTTCCGCTAAGGTCAGCATCGCCACACCGCGTGCCTGCCCGACCGAGATAGCCGTTTTAACATTCTTTTGGAAAAACAACTTCTCCACCGCACTTGTATCAGGGCGGTGGAGAAGGATCAATTGGGTTAATTCGTCATATAAGATCTTGAGTCGTTCGGCGTCCGGGAGCCCGGCTTTGGTGGTCACAACCCCATAGGCGACGCATTGATAATCGCTGCGGTCGTCCGTCCGGACCAATCCGTATCCGGTGATCGCAATCCCAGGGTCAATGCCAAGGACGAGCATATCCGGCTTATTCGTTCTCCATAGCTTGAACGGCCTCATCGGAGATATCCAGATTGGAGTAGATGTTCTGGACGTCATCCAATTCTTCAAGGTTCTCGATGGTCCTCATTACCTTAAGGGTTTGGTCGACATCGAGAGAAATTTCCTGTTTGGGTAAATACCGGATACCTGAATCCTCAGGTGTGATGTTTGCCTTGCTGAAGTGATCGCCGATTTCGTGGAAACTCGAAGGCGTTCCAATGACCTCGATCAACTCGTCATCCTGACGAACGTCATCCGCGCCGGCTTCAACGGCCAGTTCGAAGACCGTATCGAAATCAACTTCATCACTTGGGACTGCGAAATAAGTCACCCGGTCAAACTGCCAACTCACCGAGCCGGGGTCACCCATGCTGCCGCCTGATCGAGTGAGGATATGTCGAAGTTCAGCGACTGTGCGGTTGCGATTTTCGGTGACGCATTCGATCATCAATGCCACGCCGTTGGTCGCATAACCTTCATAGAGGATTTCCTCAAAGGTTTCACCTTCTTTATCATCACCGGTGCCGCGTTTGATCGCGCGTTCGATGCTGTCTTTCGGCATGTTTGCTGCTTTTGCTTTTTCAATCGCCAGGCCCAACCGGACGTTCATGTCGGGATCGCCGCCGGCCTCACGAGCTGCGATGACGATCTCACGAGCCAAACGGGTAAAAATTTTACCTTTTTTGGCATCGGCTGCGCCTTTCTTACGTTTAATGGTCGCCCAATGCGAATGTCCTGACATATAAAAATTCTCCTTAAGTATCCTGGGAATGTGTCATATGTATCTTCCCGATATCTAGGACGATTATACCATTTACAAGGTGCGTTTATCATACGAGAAATGGCGTCGATCCGCAAGCGTCAGGCATCATCCTGCAGACGTTTTAATCGCCTTTCCAAACGTTCAAGCCTGTGGGAAAGGCTTTCCTGCCAGAAGTGGTATTCGTAGGCAGGGAAGTGTCGCTCGTTCAACACGCGGATCGCGCCGACGGTCCAGCGATGGGCTTCTTCCAGGTCTTTGATCTGATGCTCGAAATACTTAGCGATCTCTTCAAAAGCATAAAGCGCTTCATTTTCAGCGGCTTGCTCCCACAGTGCGAGCGCAGACCGCCACTCCGCTTTCCTTTTTAATAAGAAGGAGAAGCGCTGGATCGTGTCCCAATGGAGTTCTTCCGGCAGATCAACGGAGAGCGCTCGTTCGTAAAGTGCCTGAGCCTGTGCAATATCGTCCATTGATTCGAAAAAGCGCGCCAGAGCGACGATATCCTCACCGTGACGAATCCGGTCGGAATATGGATCGTTCAACAGGAAAGCCATATGGCTGAATAACCCCGCCAGGCTGAGGATGTCGATCGCGTTGTGATAGAAAATGCCTGCCATTGGACGGGCATCTTGCGTGCGGAGGTATTCGAAATACATTTCAGGAATCAGATATCCGGGAACTTCTTCTTCGCCGCGCATAACGCCCAGGATCTGATTCTCGACATTGCCCAGCGTGCGGCTTTCAAGGCGGATCTTCCACAGCCGCCGCGCCAGCGGCAGCAGGTCAAAATGGGCCACATCATCGAATGGAGAGGTCATCCCCATCAAAGTGTAGCGTGTGTTGAGCAGCGGAATGTCAAACGCTTTACCGTTATAAGTCACAACTGCTTTCATGCCGTCCATGAAACGGGTCAATCCGGCCAATAGGGCAGGTTCTTCGCCCGGGTGACGCATGAAGAATTGGGCCAGTTTGAACCCGTCATCGGTGAAACGTCCGAGTCCGACCTCAAAGGCGTAGGTCCCGGTACCGCCGGCAAGTCCGCTGGTTTCGGTGTCCAGAAAGACGAAGTCCTGCAGGTCCTCCAGGGTGAGTCCCTGCGAACCCGCCCACTGGCAAAGGACCTCGATCGGATCGGATGGCATGAGCGGCTTGGCGCCGTGAACGAAATCCGCATCGTAAAGCTCTTCATGGCAGAATACTTCGCCATAGATCACTTCCCAGAATTCGCCGTCCACAACTTTCTCGATGGGGAATTTCTTGCCGCGTTTTTTCGAAAGGCGCTTATCCTTACCCACCTGAACGCCCAACGCTTTAAGCTGTTCTTCCAGTGATTTCCAATCAGGCATGGCCCATCAACGCTTTCAATATCGCCAGGGTTTCCGTCTTGCCGCCGGAGCCTTCTTCTCCGACTGGTCCGACGCAGGAGGGGCAGCCGTCCTCGCATTCGCAAAGGGAAACGGTTTCGTAGGCCTGGGTAATGAGTTCGTCGTGCAACTCATAAAGGTTCTCACTCAGTCCCAATCCGCCCGGGATATTATCGAATAATACCACCGTGGGTTGTCCTTCTCCCAGGGTGGAATTGGGGTCGTAATGCACGTCGATGTCCTCCCCATCGCACATGATGAGCAGCGGGGCGAGATTTTGCAGGACATAACTGAAGCCCGCCATCCCGCTGCGCACACGGACGCGGGTTTCAGCCAATTGATGGCAGGTGGGGCAGAGGGTGATCAGGTTCTGTAATTGGTTGGCGGTTTCACGGCTGTTGAAACTTCGGAAGGGCTGAATGTGATGCACCTGGAGCGGCCTGCCAGTCCCGGTGGTCCCACAAACCTGACAGCGATTGCCATCGCGGTTCAACACTCGTTTGCGGATGTTGTCCCATTCCGGACCATAGTCATTCGCGTCCGAATTCCAAAGCATCTGGTCTTTGAGCTGCCGGACGACCGTATCATTCAGGGAGATCCAATAGCCAATTGTGTTCAGGAAGCTGGGCGGTAAATCGACCTCGCCGCCGCCCAGGAATTCGTTCGTGAACCAGCGGATTTTGCGGTATCCGACAACCTTTGAAGTTACCAGGATTTCGCCCAGGGTTTTGGTTGCGCCGGTCACTGCCTCGGATTTCAATCTGCTCTTCTCTTCGACCTTGGTTTCCTTCTTAGCCTGGGTGTAATAATCGATGGCAACTTGTTTGAGGTAAGCGACGCCGGTGTCCAGGTCGAGTTCTTCGACGAGGTAAGAGGTGCCTTCGTGGAGATAGACCGCATTGGGGTGTACCATCCAATACGCGCTGTTCAAGTCCACCTGGCCGATGGTCTCCTGCCGGTGGTCATTACGCAGGATCAGGGTCACCTGGTCGGGTGTCGCGTTCCGCAGGGAGATATCGCCGGCAGGGTATTGATCGGCCATCCAGAAATAGCGGTCGGCTTGTTGATGGAGTTCACCGTTTTTGGCGAGCAGGTCCAGGAAGGCCTGCAGTCTTTCGGCTGTGATCGCACCGAACCCTTCACTGGCTTGGAAGGGTAGTTCGAAGGCGGCGCAGCGGATGTGCTGCAGAAGGATCAACAGGTTATTGGGTGCGATCAGGGCGCGTTCGGGCGACCGATCGAAGAAGTAATCCGGATGTCGGGCGAGGTATTGGTCCATCGCGTTGGGTGAGGTGACCAGGACTGAAAGGGAAGGCGCCAGCTTACGACCCGCGCGCCCGGCCTGCTGGCGGGTGGCGGCAATGCTGCCGGGGTAACCGATGAGCACGGAGGCGTCGATCCCGCCGATGTCGATCCCCAGTTCCAGCGCGGAGGTCGCCACCACGCCCTTGACTTCTCCGCGTCGAAGACCTTCTTCAATTGCCCGGCGTTCCCGCGGCAGGTAACCGCTGCGGTAACCCCGCACACGATTGGGGTTCCCCTGGAAGTCACGTTGACGGAGGTAGGTCAGGATCAATTCAATCCCGCGCCGGGTCCGGCCGAAAATGATCGTCTGGATATCTTCATCAAGGAGTTCGCCGGCTAACATGGAGCCTTCCAGCAGGGAACTTCGGCGGATGCCGGTCTTTTTGTCAAGGAAAGGCGGGTTGTAGATCAGGAAATGACGCTCGCCGTGCGGTGAACCATCCTGGTCAATCACGGTGACCGGTTTCTCGATCAGGCGTTCCGCCAGCTCCTGTGGATTGGCGATGGTAGCCGAGGTCAGGATGAACTGCGGCTGGCTGCCGTAGAAACGACTGATCCGTTTGAGCCGTCGGAGGACGTTAGCAACGTGCGAACCGAAGACGCCGCGATAAGCGTGCATTTCATCAATGACGATGAACCTGACCGCGGTGAAGAAATCCTTCCAACTGGTATGATGGGGCAGGATCCCGGTGTGGAGCATGTCCGGATTGGTGAGGATGATGTTGAATTCCTGACGCAAAACAGAGCGGATGTGCTGAGGCGTGTCACCGTCGTAGATATTAGCTCGATTAATGTCTGTCCGCCCGATCCCGGTCAGCAACTCACGCAGTCCGGCGAGCTGATCCTGGGCGAGCGCTTTGGTTGGGAAGAGATAAAGCGCAGCGTCCTTCAGGCTGCTTGAGCAGGCTGTCGATCACGGGCAGGTTATAGCAGTATGTTTTTCCGCTGGCCGTGCCGGAAACGACGGCGACATTCTTCCCGTCGGCGATGGCTGCATATGCTGATGCCTGATGTGCGTATAGACTTGGGACCCCGTGGGAGGATAACCAATCAGCAATTTCCGGTGATAGTCGTGAAGGATAATCCACCAGATCCGCCGGTTTTTGTGCGAGGATCCGCCATTCGACGACGTTCTCAGCGATAGTGGGCTGTGAGCGCCAGCGGCTCAGGATGGTTTTGATCTTTTCAGGCATAAGAATTCTTCGAATATTTGTTTTATTTATAATAATTGGATTTTATCCAATTTGCAAATAATGATACGGGAATTTTAGCCGGTTTCATTTAAAAAACAGGGAATTTTGTATGATTTTCCGATGATCAAATTTTTTATGGATAAAATAGCAAACCTTATTACTCAAATTTGTTGATTTCGTTTGTTATTCCTTCCAATCGCTAACAATTCCATGATATTTAAAATTTATCATAAATTTCGCAAATTAAACCAGAATAATTCTAATGACAAAAGAATGAAACACACCCAATAAAATTTCATCAAGAATAATCGAATAAGGATTATTGTAATTCGATTATAATTTTTTTATTATATCTATCTTCTTTTGTTAATAAGTAATTTAATGATAGGAAAATTTTTTCGATTGATTTCTGACTAACTTAGTTTTTGAAAATAAGAAAATGGGAAAATTAAATAAATTTTATGATGATTTGAGAATGGCTTCAATAAAATTATTTAAATCACCTTGGGATGAGCAATTACCTCAGGGGTGATTTATTTGGTCATATCCGTTGTTTTTGATCAACTTAATCAACAGTCAAATTATCCCTATTATAATTACTTAGCAAATTCATTTTTGCATGGAAAAACTTGGCTAAGGGAAATTCCACTTTTCACGAAGGACTTATCTTATTTTTAATGGTTGGTATTATTGTATTGGCCACCGTTCCCAGTTCTTCTCCTTCTTCCATTCGTTGCTATTTTTGGAGTTGAATTCAATGATGTATTTTTTTCCTTATTGATAGGTGCATTTAATGTTGGTTGATAGCACAATTACTTCGGCAGGGGTGCAAAGAAAAAATCTTAGCATTAACAAAGCTCAACGGGCAATATTAGTTTTTTTCTTCGCATTTGGCACTGTCCATATAACATTACCCTCATTTGGGAAGGTTTGGATGACAGCGTCATTGGTAGGATTTACATGCGTATTGCTTGCGTATTTATTTGCTATATCGCTAAAGAAGGGTAATGCTTGGTTCTTTTCAGGTTTGGCATTATCTGGTGCAATGTTCACTCGAAGTAATTTGATATTTACGGGAATTTTTCCATTAATTTATCTTCTCCAGAAACAGAGCAATAC
>CAVVHL010000027.1:0-67858 GCA_963748065.1 uncultured Chloroflexia bacterium
GGATTCGCCTGCAAGACCTGGCAACGGCGGTTGAATTGGGGCGATTTGCACGCAGGATGCGCAGGCGACCATGACGGCGATGCCAACTTCAAACGCAACGCCAGACCCGAAAACAGGTCATTGAGATTGTTTTTCCACTTTGGAAGTTAATTATTCGGCAGGTTCAGTCGAGACTGCTGTCTGATCTCTGCCAACCCACGAGCCGCCAATATCCCCACCGTGACGACAAAATAGGCGCTGAAGAGTGATGCCTCGGCAAGATACCCCAGGGTCGGCACGATCAGGAACGCCAGGGTCACCTTCCCTAGCATGGCAAAGAAACTCACCTTCAGGGGTAGCTCCGCCTTGCCGAATGAGAGCAGCAAGGAGCGGTCCCAGAAG
Source organism: uncultured Chloroflexia bacterium (assembly GCA_963748065.1). Taxonomy (GTDB): domain Bacteria; phylum Chloroflexota; class Anaerolineae; order Anaerolineales; family Anaerolineaceae; genus Brevifilum. Next base: position 382 of record CAVVHL010000027.1, read on the forward strand.
AAGATGTTGGCGATCCCAAAGCCGATCAACAGCACCAGCAGCACACCGTAAGCCGGGCCGTAGCCTGCTTTGTAGATATAGATCGTATGTCCGAACAGGGACCAGGGGGAGAACAGCAGTTGGCGTCCCAAAAGGAGCAGCCCGGCCGCGACCGCACCGGTCCACACGCCGGCGATCGCCGTCACCCGGCTCAGCAGCTGCTTGAGCTGCGCCCATTGCTTCTTGGCGATGTGGCGAGTGATCTCCGGGAAGGAAGTGCTGATGAAGGGCGTGATCGGCATGACCATCAGATTGATCACCGCCAAAGCCACCTTGAAATAACCACCCACCGTGGTATCGAAGAAATAACTCACCCAAAGCACTTCGCTGTCCCGGGCAAGAATCGTGATCGTCCCACTGAAGTTGGAGCTGATTGCAAACCGGATCATGGGCTTGCGGGGCGGCAGGTTACCGCGCATCGGCGTACGCCACCAGCCCTTACCCAGGCTCTTTGGCAGCCAGTAAAATGCCAGCAGCACCGGGCCAATCCCGAGGATCAACTTCCCGGCCAGGTAAACCAGCATGACCGAGAAGATCCCGCCTTTGTTGATGAACACCAGGAAGAACAGCCCGGCAGTCAGGAGACTCTGCAGCAGGTTGAGCAAGGCCTGCGAACGGAAATGCCCGGTCACCTGCAGCGCACCGGTGGCGGTCTCGGTCATCACATTCCCCAGGATCGTGATCCCATAAATGATGAAAAGCGATCGGGTTGTGGGGTCTTTAGCAAAGGTGGTCGCGCCCCAGCCTGAGAGCAGGACGAGTACACCGTATGCCAGCAGCGACGTGCCCAATTCGGTCAGGGCTGCCGCTTTGAGCACGGCGGAGGCCTCTTTGCGCTTCTCTTCGGCCAGGAAGCCGCCCATATAGCGCACAACGAAATCCGACATGCGGAAGGACAGCAGCCGGTTGATATTCGTCACAAACCCAATCACCACGCCCAGCGCGCCAAAGCTGGTCACGCCCAGCAGGTTGGCGGTGAGGATGCTCAGAACTGCGCTGACGGCCTGGCTGCCGAATAAATAGGCTGAATTGCCGACGACTTTTTTGAGAACGACATCTTTTCCCCAGGTTTTAATGCCGGAGAGGAACTTCTTCATGGGGTCTCGATCTGACTTGCCCAGTCACGTTCCTGCATATACCAATCCACCAGTCGGGTCATGCCTTCCTCCAGGCTAACCTGCGGTTCCCATCCGAGGACTTGCTTCGCCCGGCTTACGTCCGCATGGTTAGCGACCACATCGGCGGGGTGGAAATCCGCGTGGACGATCTGTGCCTGTTTGCCGATCCGCTCTTCCAGCATCTCGATCATCCGGTTAATGGTGACCACCTCATGCCCACCCAGATTGAAAATTTCATAACCCACAGGTTTGAGCGCCAGGATCGTACCACGGGCAATGTCGTCCAGATAGGTGAACCCGCGGGACTGTTCCCCGTCGCCGTTCACCACGACCGGCTGCCCTTCGGCGATCCATTTGCAGAACCGGAACATCACCATTTGCGGACGACCTGCCGGGCCGTATACCGTGAAATAACGCAGCACGGTCACGTCCAGCCCATAGAGATGATGGTAGGCAAAGGCCATCGCCTCCGCGCCCTTCTTCGTGGCGGCATAAGGCTGCAGGGGATGGTCAGTGTCGTCCGTTTCTTTGTACGGCGGCTTGGATTGACTCCCATAAACACTGGATGAAGAAGCCAGTACGAATTTTTTGATCCCGTGTTGGCGGCAAAGCTCCATCATGTTCAGCGCACCGGTCACATTGGTGCTGACATAGATCCAGGGGTTGGTGAGGCTCCGACGAGTGCCGGCCCAGGCTGCCAGGTTGATCACCCCGGCAACATCCGCGGGCAGCCACTCATCCAATGCGTCAATCACCGGTTTCTCGGAGATGTCCAATTTCTGGAAATGGAATCCATCTCGACCCAGCAATTTGCCAAGACGGTATTCCTTGAGCCGGACGTCATAGGCATGGTTCATATCGTCCACGCCGTAAACTTCATGACCGTCTTCCAGCAGGAATTCCGCCACGCGTGAGCCGATGAAACCGGCTGCACCTGTGATCAGGTAAGCAGACATTAAAGCCGGACCACCTTTGAGCTGTCCTTGCCCGCCTTGCCCAACGCATTGCGGGTATCCACGATCATTTGAGCGGTATTGAGGATGGCATCGTAATCGTAGTCGCTGTGATTGGTGATGATCACCACACAGTCCGCCTCAGCCACCGCATCCATCAGATCGGGTACACAATCGAGAACGATGTTATCGTGGTTCAGATGCGGAATGTAAGGATCGTGATAGGACACCTTTGCGCCTTTTTCCTTGAGCAAATGGATCACATCCAACGCGGGGGATTCACGCAGGTCATCGATGTCCGGCTTATAAGCCACACCTAAAATCAACACCTCACTGCCGTTGATCGCTTTCTTCGCCAGGTTCAGGGCATCCTGAATCCTTCCGACAGCGTAGCGCGGCATGTTCGTGTTGATCTCCGAGGCCAGTTCGATGAACCGGGCGTTATAGTTCAGAGATTTGAGTTTCCAGGAAAGATAGAGCGGATCGATCGGGATGCAGTGACCGCCCAGGCCCGGGCCGGGGGTGAACTTCATGAACCCGAAGGGCTTGGTCGCAGCGGCATCGATGACTTCCCAAACATCCACCTTGAGCCGGTCACACATGATCGCCAGTTCGTTGACCAGACCGATATTGATCATCCGGAACGTGTTTTCCAGGAGCTTCGCCATTTCAGCCACCTCACAGGTGGAGACGGGCACGACGGTATCCAGCGCCTGCCCATACCAGGCTGCCGCTACTTCACCGCAGGATTCGGTGATCCCTCCGAGAACCTTGGGGGTATTGATCGTGGTCCAGTCCTCACGGCCGGGATCGACCCTTTCCGGCGAGAAGGCCAGGAAGAAATCCTCGCCCGCTTTCAACCCGCTGACCGATTCCAACTCGGGCAGCAGCATTTCTCGGGTTGTGCCGGGATAGGTGCTGGACTCCAGCACGACCACCATCCCCTTATGGAGATGAGGCGCCAGTGATTTCCCGGCTGAGGAAATGAATGAAAGGTCCGGGTCACCGGTTTTGCGCAGCGGTGTTGGGACGCAAATCGAAACAGCGTCAACATCATCCAGCACGGCATAATCGGTGCTGGCGGAAAGCTTCCCGGCATCAACCAGGGCCTTAACCCGGGTTGAATCAATGTCGAGGATATAGCTTTCACCGCGGTTGATCGCATCCACCTTGTCCGCCAGTGGGTCAACGCCCACCACTTTGAAGCCGGCTTCCGCGAAGACCGTCGCCAAAGGCAGCCCAACATAACCGATCCCGATGATGCCAATTTTGGCCGTCTTGTTCTCAAATTTTTCGATCAATGCTTTTTTTGTATCGCTCATTTTTTTATCCTTGATTGCGTTTCACAACCAGAAACGCAATTTTATCATAAAGCCTTAAAAACAATACCCAGCTGTTCAGGGTCTAAAACAGCGGGAGCTGCTCAGCGCCATTCTCATCAACGGCGTCTTCGTCTTCCGCCGGCGCGCTGAGGGCTACCAAATCCGGGTTGTCGCGGCGGGTTTCCTGCGCCTTGGCGATCATCTCAGATAGACGGGCGAAATCCTGTTTCACAACATCCCGCAGTGAGGGTTGGTGCAATGCAGCCGCGGGATGGTACATCGGGACGATCATCCGGCCGTTCGACCAGAAGGGCTTTCCGTGGATCCCGCTGATCTTGCCGTTGTTGATGAAATGTCCCATGGAAAAACGCCCTAAGGTGACGATCACGTCCGGGTTGATAGCCGCGATCTGACGTTCCAGATAGCCTTTGCAAGCTTCAAGTTCCTCTACTTGTGGATCGCGGTTGCCGGGCGGGCGGCACTTGACCACATTGGTAATGAAGACATCCTCACGGTTGAGGCCCGCATCCGCCAGCAGTTCATCAAGAAATTGCCCCGCAGCACCCACGAAAGGCAGTCCCTGCTCGTTCTCGTGGAACCCCGGCCCCTCGCCGATGAACATGATCTCGGCTTGGGGATTGCCCGAGCCGGGAACCGCATTCTTGCGGGAATGCTGCAGCGTGCACCGGGTGCAGACCGCGGTTTGTTCGGCAACTTCTTTGAGGATTGCTTCGGGATTCAAGATTGACCTCCTGACATTTCAACCACTAGGACGAAAGGGTAACTGAATAATATTATCCGGGTCTTGCCATCCCGGAAAGCTTTTGCGTATCAAACGATGAAAGAGTCATCAGGATCGCATCTTCGTGGGTGTCCTGATAATACCCTTTACGGATACCGACCGCTTCGAAACCCAATTTTCGGTAGAGATTCTGACCGGCCAGGTTTCCTTCCCGCACTTCCAGCATTGCCAGCCGGGCACCATTCTCGTAACAAAGTAAAAGAGTTTTGGCGAGAAGCCGGCAGCCGATACCTTTTTGTCGATAAGCCGGGTCAACGGCCAGAGAGGCAACATGCGCCTCATCCACCACCAGCCAGACGACGATCGAACCGACGATCCGGGTCAGCTTGCCCACCGGGGGCAATTCAGCCACCCAGCACACCGAATGGGGGTTGCGGGTCAGTTCGTATCGAAATGCGTTTTCCGGCCAGGGGGTGGGAAAGGACTGTTTGTCGAGCGCTTCGACCTGCGGCAGGTCCGCCAATTCCATCGGTCGCAAAGTGACCGGCGTTTTTTGAGACTGAACAGACATCTTACCCCGGAAGGCCGTTAACCGTGCTCAGATAGATCGGGTCAAGCGCGACGGGATCGTCCATCCGGTCACTCATCAGTCGTTCCCAGCCAATCTCGGCCAGGAACCCGGCCCGGCGCAGGCAGCGGGCGGGTGGGGCGATGATGGCATTCTTCCAGCGACGCCCTAATACCGAACGGGCTTCTTCCGAAAGCTCACCGGCGAGCAGCGTCGGCGCGGAGATGGTCTTCACCAGGTCCTTGGCGTCGATCACGGCGGGTTCATGCTGGGGCTGCCAGGCGTCCCCTTCCACAAGGTAGGTGACATACGCCAGGCGCGTGCGGCCGGCATGCAGGATCGCCAGCAGCGGTTTCTCATCCAGCGGCTGAGCAGCGGCAAGGATATCCAAAGAGGGTACGCCTACAATGGGGATTTTCAATCCCAATGCGATCCCTTTGGCGGCCGCCACCCCGATCCGCAGACTGGTGAACGATCCGGGGCCGATTGCCACGGCCACGCCGGTCAGGTCGGTTGGTTTCGCGCCGGTCCGGCTAAAAAGCTGGTCCAGCGCCGGCGTCAGCTCCACCGTGTGGTGATGCTGGCTTTGCCAGGTGATCTCATATTGGACGAAAGTCCCATCGAAAAGCGCCAGGCTGATCCACGAAGTCGAGGTATCCATTGCCAGTAACACTAGTAGTCTCCATATAACTTGCGTCGCAGGTTCTCAACCATCGACTGAAAGCGCTTACCCTTTGGATTGAGCATCATGGCGCGGTGCCCGACGCCGGTGTAATCCAACCGGATCTTGAGAAACTCCTCCGGCAGGACCTCGTTGATCCGGTCGACCCATTCGATCACGATCGGCCCTTGCGACAGCATCCGGTCGAAGTCAAGAATCTCCGCATCAAATGTGCCTTCCAGCCGGTAAGCATCCAGGTGGTAAAGTCGTTGTTCGTCGGCGCGCCGGTATTCGTTCACGATGACGTAAGTCGGGCTGGAAACCGGGTCCAGAACGCCCCAGCCCTGAGCGATTCCCTGCACCAGGGTGGTCTTACCGGAGCCAAGATTTCCTTCCAGGCCAACCACATCTCCGGGTCGGAGATACCCGCCCAGGTGGATGCCTAACCGCCGAGTCTGATCGGGGCTGTGGCTGAAAAATTCGAAATTATTATCGTCTAAGATCGGCATAAGTCTCTATTAATAATATCAGATTCAAGCCTGAGTTTCAGGTGTTTTAACCACTTTCCTCGGTCAGTCGGGATAAACCGCGTCAATGATCCTTTGAGCAATATCCTTGGAGGCATCCGGGCGGGCGAGGCTCTTCGAAGTAGCCGCCACCTCCTGAAGAATCTCCGGATTGCTGAGCCAGTAACGCAGCGTCGTCACCACATCTCCCGGGTCCGGCGCCCAGACACCCGCGCCCTTGCTGACCACGTAGTCGACGTTGCCGTCTTCCTGACCGGGCATTTTTGAATACAGCACGATCGGCAGCCCGGCGATAAAAGCCTCCGAGATCGTCCCGGGGCCCGCTTTGGTCAGTATAACGTCCGCCGCGTTCATCAGGTCCGGCATGTTTTCCACAAAGCCGTAAACTCTTGCCGGCGTTTTCAGCCCGGCATTTTCCAGGCTGGTCTTGAGCGATTCGTTCTTACCGGCAATCACCGCGATCATCAGGTCCAGCTGCGCCTGATCGACAGCCTGAACCGTCTCCTCGATCGGCCCCATCCCCTCACCGCCGCCGACCATCAAAACCACCGGGGTATCTTGCGGCCAGCCCAGGGCTTCCCGTAGTTCAGCCTTTGACGCCCTGGACCGCCTGTATTTATCCGCAATCGGCTGTCCGACGACTTCGATCTTCTCAGGGTCGAGGCCAATCTCGATCCCGCGCTGGCGGGCTTCCTCTGTGGGTGACAGCGTCAGGGTGGCACTGGGGTTATACCATAAGGCGTGGGTGGTCACCATATCGGTGATCACAATAATGTATGGGGCATGCTCTTCACCAAGCATACGCAGGATCGGTGTGTTGATAATTGGGTGCACGGAGAGGAAAAGATCACAGGGGTGTTCCTCCAACAGCCTTGCGGCCGCACTTGCGGATATAGGGCCAGAGAACATCCTGCACCAACTTCGAGCGCCATTTGCCGTTGCTGAGCTTGTACCCCAACTCCCAAAGGTCCGGCACCTGTGCCATCGGCGCGTAACCCGTCACCGCCATGTCGAACGGCGGCGGCGCATATTCGATGAAGAAATCCAACATTTCCGTGGTCACCTGGCCGGGATGGTAGACGTTCAAGGCTTCAATGATCGACTGGGCCGCGCTGCGGTGCCCCCCGCCGGTATCGGAGAAGAGGAATAGGATATGCGGTTTTTTAGCCGTCTGAGAGCTCATTCTCACTGCCTTTTTGGACAATCTTCTTCATCCGGTTCTTCAGGGCACGCCGTTCCAGCATGATCCGGTGCCCGCAGGTGAGGCACTCCAGGCCAATATCCGCACCCAGCCGCACCACCCGCCATTCATACCCCCCACACGGATGGGCTTTGCGCATGCGTACGATGTCACCAAATCCGAGGTCCTGTAGCACGTTTTGGATTATACCACCGGGGAAAATAGCGTATTTGGGAATGATGGATAGGGATCGGTGAGTGGAGAATAGTGAGTGGGAAGGGGTACGTAAAGGAAGAACGCGGATGTTATGCCGCGTTCTTGATGAGCGTTCGTCGACTGCCTAAACATAATGGTATTTGCCGTGATGGATCGGACAAATGTCGTTAAGACTACCCCTTTGAGGATCAATTCTCTTTTAGAATCCGGACAATGCGGTTGTAGATGTTGTTCGATATCGCCAAAGCCTTGCCGCCGGTGATATTCGCTAAACCCCAGGTCTCGCCGCCGGTTGTGTTTACAAGCTGAATGACAACGGTATCTATGTCCTTGTAATAGCGTGCGATGCTGTAATACCCGGGGACCCAACCGGTATGTTCATATTCGTAAATGGAGGAGTAGATCGCCTGCTCGTCATCATTCAGTAATGAGCCATCATTCAATGCTCTAAGAAAGATACCGACATCCTCTGCCGTTGCGATCATCGATCCACCAAGAAACCTGAGGTCATCGTCGTATCCATACCAGTAACCACTGACAACATCATCGTATTTCACCTCATCGAGTGAAAAGTAAGTATGGCTTAATCCGAGAGGCGCCAGTATTTCATCGTAGACATATTGATGGTGGCTGTATCCCAACACCTTATCCAGAATACGTCCAATCAACAGGTAATTCGTGTTGGAATAACTGTAGCGCGCGTCAGGTTTAAAATCTGCGGGTTGGTCTAATATCAACGCCAGATTCTTGTCCTCGTCCGTCTGCGGCGTGAACCAGTCGAAGCCCGCCGCGTCAGTGAAATTGGGAATGCCGCTGCGATGCTGGACCATCATTTTCAAGGTGATCTGATCGGCATATTCAATTCTTCCAACAAGTTCAGGGAAGAAATCGGCCAGCGTATCATCCAACGCCAAACTCCCGTTGCCGACCAATTTGGCAACGGCGGTGGCGATATAGAGCTTGTGGATACTACCAATTTTAAATAAAGCGTGCGGATCGGCTGGCTCTTGAGTCGCTTTATCTTTTAATCCGGCAGCGTAAAAAGCCGGCGCTTTACCGGCCTGATCGACATAAACGATGATGCCATCCAGCCCATGGTCAATCGCAGCATCAACTTGCTCCTGCACCGTATCCGGCAACGGTGTGATCCAGGGGAGAATGTCCCAGGGGACAAAAATGATGAGGGAGATGGCCCCCATACTGAGCCCGATTATTCGAAGTATCCGAATGATGCGTTTCTTTTTCATATGATTATGACCGACCCTTCCAAACTGCGTGACAGGTTGTTATACAAAACGATATTATGCATAAACAACCCTGGCTTATTTCCGTCTAAATCTGTTTGAAGTACTTAAATGTGGTTGATGCGAAATTCTGTTCAATCCCTATATTAGATATAATAGACCTAATTACGAATAATTCAATTAAGTTTACCTAAACATTTAAGATAGGTCAATCAATGCATTTGTAAAGAATCCTTGGAACGATTGGTCCCGATGGAAAATGGAATTTTTCCCCTCTATCCATTCAGCTTTTTTCTGCCAGGAGTTCCTTGAGGCGAGGATGGTCCGCATAGAAACCTCGATATTTCGGCGGCAGGAGCGCGGCGATCCGGCACATGATCTCATCGGTGCATTTCGCCAGCCAGACCTGACGGTTGTCCCGGTCGAATTCAGGCAGCAGATAGGCTTCCCCGATGTTGATCGTCAAAGGAGGTCGCCGCAGCTTCAGAAAGTTCTGGTTGATATTCTCGGACCCGATGATCCCAACCGGGACGATCGGAACCGCCGCCCTGGCTGCTAAAAGTGCAGCACCCGGTTTGCCTTCCAGCAGTCCCTCCGAATCGCGGCTGCGGGTGCCCTCCGGGGCGATCCCCACAATATCACCTTCCCGCATAAATTCCAACGCCTGCCGGACGGCGGAAAAATCCGTATTTTCACGATCCATCCAGACCATTTTACCGATCATGCTCAGGACCCAGCGAAAGAACGGCTTCTGCTGATATTTCTTGGCAACGATCGCAACCAGGTCCGTACGGTCGGTGATGGATAGCAACAGCGGCGTATCCAGACGGCTGAGGTGGTTGGTGGTCAGGAGGATGCTGCCGGTTTCCGGGATATATTCCGGATGCACCACATTGAACTGGGTCAAATGTTTAACGAGAAAGCGAATCAAGGGCAATAAAGGGGGAGTACTCATTTAACAAATCTCCACAGGAATCGTTCGAAAAAAATCAATGATTGCTACGCTTCAATGGTTTGAATCTCTTCCTGTTCATTTTCAACCGGTAAATTGGCAAGCTCAGCTTCCTGGTGTTTTCGTAAGTGACGGTTGATCACAGCCAACCCAAAACCACCCAAAAGCAACCATAAAATCAGCGGAATATAAAATAATAATTGCTGTCCAAGCGTGGGGTTGTTCCCATAGATCAGCAGCGGCGCCAACCCTGCGCCTATCGCCAGGGCGTTCCATACGCCGTGAAAACCCACCGCGCAAACGACCATTAACGCCATGAAGGCCCATTTCCCACGCCGCCAGGCCCGAGCCAGGCCCAACCCGATCAAGCCGGATCCAAGCATATGCAGGACGCCGGTCCCCGCGCGGGCGATGACCATGAAGATCCAGTCCTGGGCGAAAGAGACGCCGGTGAAATAAAGCAGGTTCTCCATCAGGGCAAAACCGGCACCGCATAACAGCCCGGCGACAAAACCTTCCCGGTCGGTCAGGTTCTTACCTGCCAGGCTCCAGATCGCCAGAGGCTTAAGGAGTTCTTCAATCAACGGGACGATGGCTGACATCGTCGCCAGAAGGATGAAGATCACCACAGGGCGCACAAGGAAGGGTTTAAGCAATTGAAATGTGATCTCAAGGTCCTGTACGTTGGAGAGCTGCCCTGCCAGGAGATTCAAATCTTGTAGAAGCGCGGGGTTCGTGGATGCGCGGAAGATTATCCAGAGTACGATGACCAATCCAAACCCGATCAACGCCAGGATTTCAGTCACGGTGATGATAAAAGGTGTGACTATAAGGCTGAAGCCGAAAATCCGCCATTTCCGGATCTGTGAACCCGCTTTCAAGCTTTCGCTGGGAAAGCGAATAGATCCATAAAACGGGAATTCCGGCAACAAGGATGTTGATTAAACCTAATAAGAAAACAGCGATATTGGGTTTTCCGGCCACGAACCAACCCACCAGGATCAACACAGGCCAGGCCAGGATCACCCAGAGCGCGGCTTTCCGAAACGCCGGCCGATCGGTATCCAGCCAGGCCGGGATCCCTTTACCCCGTAGCTGGAAGATACTATTCAATAAAACCGGTAGCAGTAATAAACCCGCCAATAAAGACGACCAGACCAGCAGGCTGCTGGAGACGTTCTCAGCCATGCCGGTCTGGGGATTAAACATAGAAGTTAACCACATCACACCGATGCCCAGCGTCTGGATCAGGAAGTAAATGATTCCCAGGGCGCTGAGGACCAAAGCCAATATTGTTTGCCAGCTTTTTTCCGGTGAGTGTTGGGTCGACATCGGTGATGATGCTTTCAGTTTAGTTTTCGATGATCTCGATTGAATTGATCACCGTCGCGCCCGTGAAATCAACAGCGGTCTGCGGGTCGCGCAGGGCGATCTGATCGAGAACGGGCATACTGTCTTCCTGCACCTGTCCAAAGATCGTGTAACCGCCATCCAGGTCGGTCGTCGGACCCAGGGTGATGAAGAACTGACTGCCATTCTGGTCCTCGCCGGAATTCGCCATGCCGACCACACCGGCCTTATCAAAGGACAGGCTGCTGTCGATCTCGGTGGCGAAGTTGTACCCGGGGCTGATCACCCCATAACCGGAGGGATCGCCGGCCTGAGCAACAAAACCATCCAGGACTCGATGGAAATAAACGCCGTCATACCAGCCATTCTGCGCCAGGAACACAAAGGAGTTCACTGCCATCGGTGCTGCTTTCGGGTTAAGATCGATCACGATCTCGCCGACGTTCGTATCCAACTTGGCGGTGTATGAGGCATCCGGATTGATGACCCAGGGCGGACATTCTTCATATCCGTTGTATTGGTAAATGCCGATCAGGGCAAAAATGTCAGGGTGGTTATCGCGGAAAATACGACCATTGACGATCACAAAGGGTGTATATTGCAGGCCCATATTCAAGTGAGCGATCGTCTCCTCTTCCAACTTCGCCCGGACAGCCTCGTCATTCATGTCGGTTTGGAATTGAGCCAGGTCCAGACCAAGCGTATCGGCCTGATCGGTCACCCAGGTCACAAATTCCTCTTCAGTGTAGCTGGACCAGGTGGATTGGTTATGATAGAGAATGTCGTACATCTCCCAGAACATCCCCTGTGCGCCTGCTGCCTTTCCTGCCATAGAGGCGATGTAGGCTTTATCATGGATCGAAGGAAGCGGCATGTCACGGAACACAACCTTGATATCGCCCGGGAATGCGTCCTGAAGTGCTTCAAGATAAAGGGCAAAATTGCCGCAAGCGGGACACTGGAAATCCGCGTACTCCACGATTGTGATCGGGGCATCCGCGTCACCACGGACCCAGTCGCTGTCGCTGACAGCCGGGAGCTGGTCGACGACAGCCTGGTACTGATCGGTCTCAGCCGTGGTGTCATAATCAAAAACCGTCCGGCAGGGCATCAGCCCGTTAAGGTCGATATTGGTGATGGATGTGGCGTCCTGCGTCAGAACTGCCGTCTCGGTGGTCGCCGGTTCAGTGGCTGTTGGCGTTGGTGTGGCCTTGGCTGTACAAGCGGAAAGCACCAGTACACCTACCATAACAATAAATAGAAGTTTTTTTGGCATTAAACACCTTTCTGTTTAAATTATTTTTTATTTTTCCAACGGGAAAAGCACAAACCGGTGGAAGGGTATCAATGCTCTGGAAGGCAGTCGGAAACCGCTTCCCGCATTGCTTTTTGTACCTGGTCTTTATCTTTGGCAGCATCGATGATCCGCCATCGCTCCGGCTCCGCATCGATCAGTTCGTAATAACCCTGGCGGACGCGTTCATGGAAAGTTTTGGCATATGCATCCAAACGGTTCCATTCCGAAGCGTTCTCGACTTTCCTTTGAAAGCCTTCTCCCACTGCGATATCCAGGAATAAAGTCAAATCCGGTTTCAAGCCGCCGGTCGCATAATCCACCAAATAACGCAAGGTTTCCAGGTCTGTCTTGTGACCGTAACCCTGATAAGCCAGCGTGGAATCACCAAACCGGTCGCAGATCACCACTTTTCCTTCTGCCAGCGCAGGTCGGATCACTTCCTCCACGTGCTGAGCGCGAGCCGCCTGGAAAAGTAGTATTTCGGTCCGGGGGACGATCGCCACATTGTCAAGGTTCATCAGGACGTCCCGGATCTGGTCCCCAACGGAGGTCCCGCCAGGTTCGCGAGTCACCATCACATCATACCCCCTATGGCAAATAAAATCCGCCAATTCAGGGAGTTGAGAGGTCTTGCCGCTGCCTTCCGGGCCTTCAAGGGTGATGAACATTTTCAGTCTCTAAAGATCCTCACATGCCGGTTGGGTTCTTTGCCATAAGAATGCGAGATCAGGTCCGCCTGACGGGCCATCTCGTGCTGCAGCCGCCGGACGGTCGCTGATGCAGGTCGTAAATCCACCCAGCGCTCGCCGTTCAACACGGCTTCAATCGCAGCCTGGGTCTGATCCACGACGGCCGTCTCCACGCGGCTGCTGCGCGGGGACATTGGAAAGGTTGAACAGGTCCGCTAGGAATTGTTCCATCTGCTGGCTGGTATTGGAACGCAGCACAAAGATCGGCAGCCCACGTTGCTCCGCTTCCTGAATGGGTTGTTCCCGCTCCCGGTAATACCGCCGCAAGGTCAGCAGGGCATCCGCCTCCTTGAGGCTGCGCACGATCCGGGCTGGGACGTTCAACTGCTTGGCCGCATCCAAAAGACGGTTGCGCGCCACGCCGTAGGGGTAAATATCGACCGGTTTGAGGGATTGGCGTTCTTCCGCCATGAACTCAAGGGATTCTTCCAAGCCCTCGGTCTGTTTCTCGTTCCTGGCCTGGCGCTGAGCATTACTGGAGCGTGAAAACGGCGCTGTATCGCCTTTCGCATTCCGGTTCAGCGCCTGGGCGGCTGTACCGGGCGGCGGGGCGGATGGTTTCTGAATATGGATCTTATTTTCTTCGTCGCGGTAACGGATCTCGGGCGGCAGCGGGTAACCGCGCAGGAGTGCGTCAACCGCCGCAGAGACATCGCTCTGGACGGCGATCCGATTCCGGTCCTGGATTTCCACCAGGACGTCAAAGGTCGCCGGCGCACGCCGCTCGAGCACAGTCTTTTGGGTGCCGCGTCGGCGGGCTTCGTCATCGGAGAGCGTGACGGATTCGATCCCACCGACCAGGTCGGAAAGGGTCGGGTTGAGCAGCAGGTTCTCCAGGGTGTTACCATGGGCCGTACCGATCAACTGCACCCCACGTTCGGCGATCGTCCGGGCAGCCATCGCTTCCAGTTCCCGGCCGATCTCGTCGATCACGATCACTTCCGGGTTGTGGTTCTCGACTGCTTCGATCATCACTTCGTGCTGCAAGGAAGGTTTCGCCACCTGCATGCGCCGTGCGGAGCCGATTGCCGGGTGCGGCACATCGCCGTCGCCACCGATCTCGTTGCTGGTATCGACAATGATCACCCGAGCCGAATCGGCCAGGATCCGGGCCGCTTCCCGCAGGATGGTGGTCTTACCCACCCCGGGTCGCCCTAAGATCAGGATGCTGGAACCCGATTCGATCAGGTCCTGGATAATGTCACTGGTGCCATAAACCGCCCGGCCGATGCGGCAGGTGAGTCCCACCACGTCGTTATGCCGGTTGCGGATGGCGGAAATCCGGTGCAGCGTACGCTCAATCCCGGCGCGGTTGTCCGCGTCGAACTCGCTGATCGCCTCTGTGATCGAATTGATATCTTCGTAAGTGATCTCATGATCGCTCAAGACAGCTTCGCGCTGAACGAAACGGGCGGTGGGTAAACGGCCCAGGTCCATCACAATTTCCAATAGGTTTTCGCTGTCGTTCAACTCCCGCACTTTATCAGAGATATGCTGCGGTAGGACATCCAGCAACAGATCCAAGTCATCTGTTATTTTTTGGTGTTCTAACATATATTTCTTCAACTTCTATCCTGTTGTATTACTCATTCCTTAAATGAAACAAGCACAATAAGTAATTTTATCCGATTTTTGTTAATAAACTCTTTGAGTTGATCCGCTCCATCCCCGCAAATCACCCTGATATTTTATCGATCATTCTCCCGGATCGGTGAAATCGGTACACCCGGTTCCGTCGCACGATTCTCCAGGCGCTGGTATGCCAGGTTTTCACTCACCTGCTGACGCAAGGTCATATATTTGACCATGAGCGCCTGCTCTTCACTCGCGCCGTCCGAAAGCAGGTCCAAAGCGCTTTCAATCCAGGGCTGATACGATCGTGCCACAACATAAACCGGTCGATTGGCTCGGTCCGGCAAGTCATTCACGAGCTGCATCAAAAGGCTTTTAAAATCCACGGAACTCTGTGGATGAACGAACGGCAGCACCCACACCCCCACCGGCCCATAGGCCAAATCGGCGAAGGCCTGCAGGTCTCCAGATTCATCATAAAAGACCAAACCGAGCATTTCCAGACGGGTCAGCGGTTCCACCGGTTGGATCAGTGAGGGCACCAGAGCCTGGTAAAGGGCCCGCATGGCGGGGATATCTTCGCTGTTCCAAATCCGCCAGTGTAAATTGAGGTTGGATTGGAATCTCTCAACCGAACTTATCTTGAATAACTGCTGCTTGGCAAAGACGCAAAAACCCGCATGTCTGACCTGAGGATAATATTCCGCATCGGGTGAGACTTCGGCAATGACCTGATTCGCGCCCCAGCTGCCAGCCTCCTTCACCAATCCCTCCAACAGCAGTGAAAGGTCTCTCAATTCACCATTGGGGGTCAGAACAAAATGGATCTGTGCGTTCGAAAGTCTTGGGGTTTTGAAAATCTGTCCAACCGGCCCACGCTCACCATCTGCGTTAATATAAATCCCGGTGAAGACGTTGTCGGCAGGTCGGAGCGATGAGAGTAAGCCGGTCCAGGAAAGGGGTTCGCCGCGGGTCAGAGCCAGGATGTTATCCAGGCTGTGGGCTTGGCTGCGATGACGGATGATGTAAGGCCAATCATGCCAGAGGATCGGACGGATGGTTATGCTGCTAACTCCAAGAAATACTGGTGAAAACGGTTGTCCCGGGTTAATTCGGGGTGGAACGAAGTCGCCAACAGATTTCCCTGTTGTGCGGCGACGATCCTTCCGTCAGGCAATACCAATAAAGGTTTTGCTTCACCGAAGACTTTTGAAATAATAGGCGCTCGGATAAAAACGGCGTGATAAGGGACGGTTTCTCCATTTTCGAGGAACGGTGCTGTCAAATCGGTTTCAAAGCTATCCACCTGGCGCCCAAAAGCGTTTCGCTCCACTTCAATGTCCATCAGGTTCAGCAAAGGCTGGTCGCGCCTGGCATCTCTGGAAAGGAAGATCGCTCCGGCGCAGGTGCCCCAAATGGCGTGTTCACTTCCGAATTCGCGCAAAGGCGTCATCAGGTCGTAAGCGACAGCCAGTTTCCCGATGGTCGTTGATTCGCCGCCCGGGATGATCAGGCCGTTCAATCCGTCCAATTGGGTAGGCAGCTTTACCAGCCTGGGCGTCACACCCAAGGACTGGAGAACATGGACATGCTCAATGAAATCGCCTTGTAAAGCGAGGACGCCAATTTCCATGTCAGTATGGACTACCAACCGCGTTGGGCGATCAGTTCCTCATCGGGGATATCGGAGATTTGACGGCCAACCATCGCCTCACCAAGGTTGCGGCTGACTTCCGCCAGGATGGCAGGGTCGTTGAAGTGCGTTGTGGCTTTAACGATGGCATTGGCGCGCTTGGCCGGGTCACCGGATTTGAAGATCCCGGAACCCACAAAGACGCCATCCACACCCAACTGCATCATCAGGGCAGCATCGGCCGGGGTGGCAATCCCACCTGCGGCGAAGTTGACCACAGGCAATTTGCCCAGGTCACGGGTTTCTTTGACCAACTCGAACGGTGCGCCAATCTCCTTAGCAAAAGCCATCAGCTCTTCGATCGGCATATTCTTCAGTCGGCGGATCTCGTCAAAAACGCTGCGAGCATGGCGCACAGCTTCCACCACGTCGCCGGTACCGGCTTCGCCTTTGGTGCGGATCATCGCGGCGCCTTCACCGATCCGCCGCAGCGCTTCACCGAGGTTGCGGCAGCCGCAAACGAAAGGCACTTTGAAGTCGTGCTTGAAGATATGGTTCGCCTCATCGGCCGGGGTCAGCACCTCGGATTCGTCGACGTAATCCACACCGAGAGATTCGAGGATCTGCGCCTCCACGAAATGCCCGATCCGGCATTTGGCCATCACGGGGATGGAGACGGATTCCATGATCTGCAGGATCAACTCGGGGTCGCTCATCCGGGCAACGCCGCCGTTGGCGCGAATATCGGCCGGGACACGTTCCAGGGCCATGACAGCCACTGCGCCGGCATCTTCTGCGATCCTGGCATGTTCAGGGGTGACCACATCCATGATCACACCGCCTTTTAACATCTGTGCCAACCCTTTTTTCACATTGAATGTTGCGACCTGTTGTTCCATAGCACCTCCAAGTTTTAATGCAACCGGATTCTACCACGCAGCGGTTGATCGGACAATGAAGTTTGTCATTGTCTTCGCGAGGAAACCGTAAGCCGACATGGCGATCTCAGAAATGCATTGAATAGCGCGGTGGCACACCCCGTTTTATGTGCTTCTGAGATTGGCTTCGGGCTGCCTTGCAGCCACTCGCAATAACAAAACAATTAAGGTCTCAGGGAGAATGAGGCCGGGCTAAATAATCTCACAAAAAAGGTTTATCTATTTTAAATCCCAGGGATCTTATAGATCCCTGGGATTTTTATTATTACATCTTCAATTACACTTCCTAAAAAAACGTTTACTTCTCACACCTTGTCCACATAGCGTGAATTCTCGAGGTCGTCCTTCTCGTCCTGCTTGAGATCAGGAATGACCTGGTCAGCCTTAATCTCCTGCTGCTCTTTGGCTTCGGCTGCGGCCAACTCTTCCGGTGTGGCCCGATGGGTCATTACCCAATGTCCGCAGTTGTCACAGCGGTCCAGCCGTCCCGTAATCAGGTTTATCCCCCACCAGTGGCGCGGGAAAGGCCTACCACAATTCGGGCAGATTGCGGCGCCCAACGCGCCATAATGACGCGGCTCACCGGATTGATGAAGATGTTTCCCGCCCTTCTTAAGAATCAGTCCCTGGGCCAGGGAAACGATCAATAGCGTCACAACAACTGCACCGCCGACCCCACCCAGGATCACGCCGACCTGCTTCTGCTCAACCTTTTGGCTGACGAAATTATATTTCAGCGATTCCGTTTTCCCGGTCGTGCCATCCTGTAAGGTATATTCCGCCCAGAGATCATGCATCCCAAGTCCGTAAGCATCTGTTTGGAATTGGAATTTAAACGGTGCACTGCTGACGGTGGACATCGTCTTGCCATCGATTAGGAAGGTTACTTGTTTGACGGCAGTCTCATCCCCTACCAGTTTGATGGTAAAGGTACCTCGGATGTTGACCCCGCCACCATACCCGAAATCCCGGTTCATGTGCACCGTGTAACCCGATGATTGGGCCAGGACCGGCACCGCGAAGACCAGAACGGCTATGATGGAAAGGCATAAGCTGTAGAAATATTTGGCTTTCGTTTTCATCATCAATCCAATCATTTCCAACGGGTAAGGATCTTCTCGCGCTGGAAGATTGACGCACCTAGATAGATCAAGCCAACATCCAGCAAAGCCATGCCTCCGATGAAACTCAACATCACGCCCACATTGATCACGATCAAGCCTGCGAGCTGGGCGAAATACCAGGCCCAGGATCGGGAGGAGCAGGAGGGCTGAGATCTGTTCCGCCACACGAGGATCATTTACCCGTGAAGAGACAAAGATTGCGAAATTGACCGAAGCAATCGCCATCAATGGACCTGCCACCAAAACAGCCAGCAGCCAGGTTGATCCGGTGATATACCCGATCACAGCTTTGCTCACACCGAGGATCGGGAGACCGATCAGGAACAGCCCAAACGACCCCCAGCCGACGATGATCGCCGGCAGGGCGGCCGCCAGACTCTTTCCAGCCAGCAGTTCGAAGGTGCTGACGGGGGTCGCCAGGAGGGGTTCCAGACTGTGAGTCGCTTTCTCGCCCACAATGCTGTAGGCCGCGATCGTGACCGGGATGATGACGGGCATCATCATGAACATCAGCAGGAACTGGTTCATGATATAGACTTGCATACATTCACCGCCGGTCATATTTGAAGAGCAGACCGATAGGAACTTGGTCGGTACGCCCGAAGTGGAGATCGAGCCCATACCACTCATATCCTGGGCGGTGAAGTAGAGCATCACCAGCGGCAGCGCCGTGAAGATCAGCGGCATGAAGATCATAGTGTAGAGCACCATGCGATTTTTGAAGACTTCAGACCATTCTTTTCCGATGATCGTCCTGATGTGTTTCATGCTGCTGCCTCCTTATCCTGAGATTCCTGCATGGTCTGGAGGTAAATCTCCTCCAGGGAATGCCGTAATTCACCGACAAATTCAATATCCGCGCCGAGTTTCACCAGCAGCCGGACGATCTGCGGGTCCAGCTTTTCCGGCTCATCCATGCTGACGACCAGTTTCTGGTCTACCGCCTCAACATCTTTGACGCCATCAATCGCACGAACCTGATCCAGCCAGGCTGGATCCAACGCACGCAGGTGGAAGACCACCTTACGGCCAAAGAATTTCTCCCGCAGGTGCTCGGGTGTATCCACCTCGATCAGATGGGTCTTGAAGATCCCAATCCGGTCGCAGAGACGGTCCGCTTCGTTCAGGTTATGGGTGCAGATGAAGATCGTCCGCCCTTCCTTGCGCAGGGTCTCGATGAAATCCCTCACCAGTTGGGCTGCTTCGGGGTCAAGATTGCTGGTAGGTTCATCCAGAAACAGCACCTTGGGCTCGTGCAGCAGTGCCCGTGCAATGGCGAGTTTCTGGCGCATCCCTTTGGAGAAGCTCCCCGCCGGGTCATCCCGCCGAGACCAGAGCCCCAGCAGATGCAGGTATTTGGAGACCTGTCCCTCGACATCGGTCACGTCGTAGAGATTGGCGTAGATCGAGAGGTTGCGATAGGCGCTCAGCCGCTCATAAAGACCGGGGCTTTCCGTCAGGATCCCGACCGAACGACGGATATCCTGATCGTCCACGCCCACCTGGAACCCGTTAACCCAGGCTTCCCCCGACGTTGGTGCAATAAGACTGGTCAACATCCTGACCGTGGTCGTCTTCCCGGCCCCATTCGGCCCCAGAAACCCAAAGACCTCCCCTTCCGGGATGGAGAGCGTCAGGTCCTTAACCGCGGTAATATCCGGGCTTTTCTTAATTTCAAAAATCTTGGTCAATGCTTTTGTTTCAATCATTTAATTTCTCTCATTGTTCACCCCCGACCTGCAATGGAACACAGATCAGGTAAAGGATAACCAGTAGGCCGCCGCGCCGAAAGCCACAGCGACATTGAGGGACGCTTTTTGACCCGCCATCGGCAGGGCGACGACTTCATCGCAGAGCGCCAATATCCCCGGGTCAACCCCGGCGCGCTCATTGCCGACGATCAGTACAGAGGGCCGTTCATCCGGCGGTTCCGCTTTATAACGATAGATCGGTGTGGCTTTGGACGTGCATTCCAAGGCCAGCAGGACATAACCTTTTTCTCGCAGATCTTCGGCCAGCGCCAGCCCGTTCAAATGCTGCGACCAAGGGATGATGTTTTCCGCGCCCAGAGCGGTCTTGGCGAGCGCCGGGTTTTCAACCGGAGTGGGCGTGAAACCGCATAGGTAGAGATGGCGGATATCGGCGCCATCCGCCGTACGGAAGATCGCCCCGACATTATGTGCACTGCGGATGTTATCCAACAGGACCGAAAGATGTCGCTTTGGAGAAGAGCCGGCTTCAACGCAGGGATCATGTGTATAAGGCTCAGCCACCCCTTCCATCGGCGCGCCACAGCGTGGGCAAAATGCTCCACTGAACTCAGCCGGGTCCAAAGGGATCCGCAGGCCGCAGCCCGTATCGGTACACTGACGCACTTCAAACCTGGTCACACTTAACTCCTAAAAAATTCCGTTGAAAAACCAACCCTTCCATTTTATTTTATCTCTGATTCAATGATATGGATTACCAGATTTTCCACCCGGATTGTGAATTTTGCCCATTAAAGCGCCAAACGCCTGGGTGAGGGGGGCACCCAGACGTTCGACAATATTATATTAGCATAAAAGTCAAACCTTGACAAGGGTTTTATATAAACAATTTGTTAAAAGTATTACGTCTTGTTTATATCCTGTTTATGGCTTAATCCACCAATCGATTTTTCGCGACATAGGCCAGAAGCGCCTGGGTAGAGTAATCCCGGTTCTGAGTATCCACCAGGTAACCCGGCGCCCAGAAATCTTCCCAGGTAACGCCATCCTTCAAATTGGGGTAAACACGAAAAATTCTCTGAGAAAGTTTGGTCCGGATGATCTTCAGCATTTCACGGGTCAGGCGCTCGGGAAAATCCCGCAGGGTCCAACGTAAGTAATCGGGCCGCACCGACAGGCTTTCCAGTTCCCAACCGTAGGTTTTGCAGAGTTCGGGCAGCCAGAAGCGGAGCTGCCGCGCCAGGCCTTTCACCAGGAAATGATTGGTCGCACGCGGCGCCAGGTAGAGGGTGATATCGTAAACCGTTTCTTCATCCTCGGGAGCAAAAGGCGCGACAATGAATGGCCGGGTCTCTTCATCCGCCATCTGCGTTGCGACTGCGGGCTCTATCGTGGTTGATGTAATTTCCCGGTCCCTGTTTCGAGCGCCATCAGCATTCAGGTCATAATCATCCTGAAAGATACTAACCAGGTCTTCATCCACCTGCTGGGTTTCGACCAGCGGCTGCCAGGACGGTTCCACCCTCGACGCGCCGGACACATTCCGAGGTTTCGGTTCGATGTGTTTCCAGTTACCTTTATTAGATGAGGGGTTTTGTTTCTTATCGAATGCCACCTGGCCTCCCGCCACGTGCTTGTCAATACTCATTCTAATCCAATTCCGGAGAGCAGCGTCAAATAAACTGAATTCTGATCACGGAAAATTACATCACTTTTTCTTTCTATCCTATCACAGTAAATTGCAAGGAACGTTCCAAAGTGACCTACACTAACATTGTAAAAGATCGTTTCCAAAATCATATTTCGACTTGGTTGTGGTTGGTTGATTATTTAACGAACTTCATTGAATGACCCGCATTTCTCGACATCACGATTTCATTGAATCGTAAAAACCGGCATGGTAAAATCTATAATAGAATAAATTTCAGAAAATTAGTCCTATTAATGCTGGGAGGAAGAATGCCTCTCTCTAAAGAGAAAAAGAAAGAAATGTTCTGGATGATGCTCCTTTCCAGGCGTCTGGACGAACGCGCCTGGGTGCTGCATCGACAGGGCAAGATTGCGTTTCACATCTCGGGAATCGGCCAGGAAGCGGCGCAAATCGGCGCCGTTTATACGCTTAATAAAGGCAAGGACTGGTTGGTGCCCTATTACCGTGACCTGGCAATGATGCTCGCCATGGGGATGACCCCGGCGGAATTCGTGATGAGCCTGATGGGCAAAGCGGCGGAACCCACTTCCGGCGCGCGCCAGATGCCCAGCCACTTCAGCCTGCGCCGCTCGAACGTCGTCAGTCACTCCGCCCCCGTCGCCACCCAATCCCCCCACGCTTCGGGAATCGGGCTGGGGATCAAGATGGACGGCGGCGATGCGGTGGTGCTGACCTGTATCGGCGAAGGGTCGACCTCGCAGGGTGAATGGTATGAGGCGGTGAACTTCGCCGCCGTGCACAAACTGCCGGTGATCTTCCTGGTGGAAAACAACGAATATGCTATCTCGGAACCGCAGGAAATGCAGATGGCCGTCAGCAGCGCAGCCGACAAGGCCTGCGGCCTGGGCCTGCCCGGCATCCAGGTGGACGGCACGAAAGTGTTCGAAGTCTATGACGCCGTTCTGGAAGCGGTTGAGCGCGCCCGCAAAGGCGAAGGCGCCACGGTGATCGAAGCCAAAATGTACCGCCTGACGCCCCATTCCTCCGACGATGATGACCGCTCCTACCGCACGCGTGAGGAAGTGGAATCTCATAAGAAGCAGGACCCGATCCTGCTCGCCAAAGAACAGCTCCTCAAAGAGGGCTTGCTGACCGAGGAAGAATACGAGCAGCTCGAAGCGAAAGCAAAAGCGGAGGTGGACGCCGCAGTGCAAGCGGCGTACGATGCGCCATATCCCAAAGGAGACGAGGCCGCCGTACCGGTTTACGCCGGTGAGGAGGTGCGCCATGACTGAGATCACCCTGGTCGAAGCCATCCGTCAGGCCATGGACGAAGAACTGGCCCGCGACGAAAACGTCTTTGTGATCGGTGAGGATGTCGGCGTGCGCGGCGGCGTGTTCCGGGCGACCGTCGGCCTGTTCGATAAATACGGCCCTGAGCGGATCATCGATTCACCCCTGGCCGAATTGACCATCGTCGGCGTCGGGATCGGCGCCGCGCTCTACGGTAAACGCCCGATCTGCGAAATCCAGTTCGCCGATTTCATCTACCCGGCTTTTAACCAAATCGTTTCGGAAGCGTCCAAGATGTATTACCGCTCCAACGGCGATTGGACCGTACCGATGGTGATCCGTGCACCATACGGCGGCGGGATCGGCGGCGGGCTGTACCACTCACAGAGCGTGGAAGCCTTCTTCAGCCACGTTCCCGGCCTGAAGGTCGTGATCCCCTCCAACCCCTATGACGCAAAGGGCTTATTGAAGTCGGCCGTGCGTGATCCCAACCCGGTGGTTTTCCTGGAGCCGAAGAAGGGCTACCGTTTGATCAAGGGCGAGGTGCCGGAGGAAGAATACACCGTCCCGATCGGCCCCGCCAAAGTGACCCGCGAAGGCAGCGACCTGAGCGTTTTCACCTACGGTATGATGCACCACTACGCCCTGGAGGCCGCCGAGACGGTCGCCAAGGAAGGCATCAGCGCAGAGGTCGTTGACCTGCGCACGCTTTATCCCGTCGACCGGGAGACGATCCTCAACTCGGTCAGGAAGACCAGCAAGGCTCTGATCGTGCATGAGGACAACCTGACCGGCGGTTACGGTGCGGAGATCGCAGCCACAATCGCTGAATGGGGATTCATGGACCTGGATGCACCGGTGAAGCGTCTGGCCGGGCCGGATGTCCCAGCCGTGCCGTTCAGCCATCCCATGCAGGATTGGTTCATGGTCAATCCCGACAAGATCGCTGCGGCGATACGAGAACTGGCAGCTTTCTAATCTGCCGGCAAGAGATTCGGAAGGGAATTTAGGAGGTTTCATGCCAACCAAAGTCATTATGCCCAAACTGGGTGAATCCGTGGTGGAAGGCACCGTCACGGCCTGGCTGAAAAAAGAAGGCGAGCAGGTCGAAGAATTCGAATCCCTGCTGGAAGTCAACACCGATAAAGTCGACACGGAAGTCCCCAGCCCGGCTGGCGGGACGCTCCTGAAGATCCTGATCCCGGAGGGCGAGACCGTCGCTGCCGGGACGGTGCTGGCCTGGATCGGCGCACCGGACGAACCCGTACCGGAAGCAGGCGCGCCTGCTGAACAGAACCACCAGCCCCACGAGACCCCGGATGCGGAATCGATCACGGACGAGCCTGTGTTGGTGCGACCGGCGGGGCGTTCCCAGGACCTGGGGTACATCTCGCCTGTGGTCGCCCGGTTGGCGCGTGAAAAGAACGTCGATTTGAGCAAGGTGACCGGCAGCGGCATGAACGGCCGGATCACCAAGAAAGATGTCCTGGATTATCTAAAGGATCACACCGGTGAGGCAGAAATCCCGATCTGGGAGACGCCCGCCGATGGCGACCTGTTCCGCCCGACGGAACTGGTCTTCGCCAAATCCGAAGCGGATGTGCCGGACCTGGGAAAACCGAAGGTCGTCCCCGGCGAAACTTTGCCGCTCTCCCCAATGCGCAAGCGGATCGCCGAACACATGGTGATGAGCAAGCGCACCGCGCCGCACGTCACCACCGTGATGGAAGCGGATATGAGCCGGGTGGCCGCTCACCGCCGGGCTGCACAAGCCGAAGCCCAGGCCCGCGGCGCACACCTGACTTACACCGCTTATTTTCTGAGCGCGATCATCTCCGGATTGAAAGCCGTTCCGCTGGCGAACTCCTCCTGGACGGAGGAAGGTATCCGCATCCACAGTGAGATCAACCTGGGAATGGCGGTCGCGATGCCGGAAGGCGGGCTGATCGTCCCGGTGGTCTGCAAGGCGGAAGAACTCTCGCTAATTGGCCTGGCGCGCCAGGTGAACGACCTTGCCGAACGCGCCCGGATCGGAAAACTGAAACCGGACGAAGTTCAGGGCGGCACTTTCACTTTGACCAACCACGGCACCAAAGGTTCGCTCTTCGCCACACCGGTCATCAACCAGCCCCAGAGCGGTATCCTCGGCGCCGGCATGATCCAGAAACGGGTTGTGGTTGTGAACGATGCGATCGCCATCCGTCCAATGGTCTATCTGAGCTACACCTTCGACCATCGCATTCTGGACGGCGCATCAGCCGATTCCTTCCTTGCAGCCGTCGTTGAAGCGCTGGAAAACTGGCCCAAAGCCTAAAAGCAGAAACGTCACAAAGGTCACATTCGGTATAATGAATTCAACCAATGTGACCTTTATGTATCATTTTGCATCTGATTTAAAAATCGAAAGAAAGTGAGTCCCTCTAATGAAAGAATATGATGTCGTCGTGATCGGTGCGGGCCCGGGCGGGTATGTGTCCGCCATTCGCAGCGCCCAACTTGGATTGAAAACCGCCGTCGTGGAAAAGCGTTTCCTGGGCGGTGTTTGTTTGAACATCGGCTGTATCCCCTCCAAAGCGCTGCTCAGGAATGCGGACGTGGCCCACACTTTGCGTGAGCGCGGCAAGGAATTCGGCTTCAGTTTTGACAACCTCGAACTCGATTACAGCGTCGCCTATAACCGCAGCCGCAAGGTCTCAGACCGGCTGGTGCGCGGCGTGGGCTTCCTGATGAAGAAGAACAAGATCGACGTGTATATGGGCGCGGCCAAACTGACCGCCAAAGACACCGTCGAGGTCACACCCGAAAAGGGTGCATCGCCTGAAGAAGGCGAGATTGAGACCCTCAAAGCGAAGAACATCATCATCGCCACCGGCTCGCATCCCTTCACCGTCCCCGGCGTGGAACTGGACGGCGAGAAGGTCGTGGACTATGAAGCCGCGATAATGCGCCAGGATCTCCCCGAATCCGTCGTGATCATCGGCGGCGGCGCGATCGGCGTGGAGTTCGCGACGGTCTGGAACGCCTACGGCGTGGATGTGACCATCGTGGAAATGCTCGATCACCTGCTGCCTCTGGAAGATGAATCGGTCAGCAAAGAGATCGAGAAAGCCTACAAGAAACGCGGCATCAACGTGATGACCGGGACCAAGGTCAAGGGCGTCAAATCCGACAAGTCCGGCACCAAGGTGACCGTTGAGACGGCGGACGGCGAACAGGTCCTCGATGCAGCACTGACTCTCGTGGCGATCGGTTTCCGGCCGAACACCGCCGGATTGGGGCTGGAAGAGGTTGGGGTGAAGCTGACCGAACGCGGCCACATTGAGATTGACGACCGCATGGCGACCAACGTGGACGGCATCTGGGCAATCGGCGATGTGACCGGCAAGCTGCTGCTGGCGCACGTGGCGCAAGCTATGGGCGTGGTAGCGGCGGAGAATATCGCCGGCGTGGAAACGGTCAAGCTGGATTACGACATGATGCCCCGTGCGACCTACTGCTTCCCGCAGACGGCTTCCTTCGGTTACAGTGAAGCCAAAGCCAAAGAACTGGGTTACGACGTCGCCGTGGGTGAATTCCCCTTCCAGGCGAACGGCAAAGCCCTCGGCCTGGGCGATTACCAGGGCTTCGTCAAGATCGTGACCGACAAGAAATACGGCGAGGTGCTCGGCGCACAGATGGTCGGGCCGGATGTCTCCGAGCTGCTGCCCGAACTGACCCTGGCGCAGCGTTTCGAGCTGACCGTGCACGAGATCGCCCGCAACGTGCACGCGCACCCGACCCTGAGCGAGGCCATCATGGAAGCAGCCGAAGGCGCGGAAGGATCGGCTATTCACATTTAGGCGCAAAATGCTACAATTGAATTAACAGGCGGACCAAACTCCCCCTCATGACGGAGCTATCGTAACAGGTAATAAGGATAGCTCCGTTACGATTTAACATAGGAAAAAAGGATGGATTGAATTAAAATATAATAATCTTTCTTCAAATTCAAACACCTAGTGTACTAAAACCCCTACTTCACCAAAATCTTCCTTTAAAGCTTGTACAAAATTCGTATTTTATGTCCAAATCTTATACAATTAATCATGAGGACCATTTTATAAGTGTTTTAAAAATGAATAAAGGTGCACAATGAGTATTCAAATCGTGACCGATAGTACCAGCGATATCCCCCTCGAAGTTCTCGTCGACCTACCCATCACCGTCGTTCCCCTACACGTCCAACTCAATGGACGTGAATATCTGGATAACGAAACCTTATCCCGCGAATCGTTTTTTGAAGCGCTGCCCAAAGCCGACCCCCACCCTACGACAGGCGCGCCATCGCCAGAGCGTTTCCAGGTCGCTTATAACAAACTGATCGATCAAGGTGCAGAGGCAATTTTCTCAATCCACGTGTCGAAAACCTTGAGCGCCGTCTTGGATTCCGCCCAATTAGCTGCAAACCGGGTCGACCAAATCCCTGTTTTTGTCATCGATTCCGGCAATCTTTCCCTGGCGGAAGGGTTGATCGTCATTCTGGCTGCCAAAGCTGCCCAGGAAGGAAAAGACATCGATACCATTCAAGCCATAATTGACTCGGCGATTGAACGGGCGCATGCTTTTGCAAAACTGGACACCATTGATTATTTGCAGAAAGGCGGCAGAATAAATTCAATCCAACACAGCCTGATCAGCTTATTGGGCATCAAGCCCATCATGAAGATGCACAACCATGTCTCCCGAATGGAAATTGCCAGGACAAAGAGCAAAGCCTTTGCGAAAGTGTTGAACCAGGCCCTGAAGGTCTTTCCAAAGGCCGAGGCTTTTGGCATCACCCACGCAAACGTCCCGGACCAGGTCAGGGCCCTGATCGATCAAATGAAGGAGCATCTTCCCTCACTGCCTGAGCTCTGGGTTTCCGAAGTGACGCCCGCACTGGGCGTGCACGTTGGCCCTGGCGCGCTTTGCATTAATTGGATTGAAGGAAAAATCCAAAATGAGCATGAAAGGAAGGGAATAAGAGAATGGATTTCCTAGCGATATTACAGTTTCACGCGAACATTGGCCTTTGGATCCTGGGGTTAATGACTGCTCTTTGGATCATCAGCCTGATCCTCAAAGACAGCAGCATTGTTGACATTTTCTGGGGCGCCGGGTTCGTGATGTCAGCCTGGGTGGCATTTATCGCCACGCTGGATAATGCCGGCCCGCGCGATTGGCTGATGGTGTTCCTGGTGACGATTTGGGGCCTGCGCCTGTCCATCCATATCCTGATCAGGAATTGGGGTAAGGGCGAAGATTTCAGATACGTCAAAATCCGCGAAGACAGCCACGGACAATGGTGGTGGCAGAGCTTCTTCAAGGTCTTCCTGCTTCAGGGGATCCTGATGTGGCTGGTGGCCACACCCATCAGTGTGGTGCAAATGCATGGCGCGGCGGATATGTTGGGCGTGCTCGATTACATCGCGGTGGTCCTCTGGATCTTCGGGTTCTTCTTTGAGGCTGTCGGGGATGCGCAACTAAGCCGGTTCAAAGCTAACCCTGACAACAAGGGCAAAGTGCTGACCTCAGGCGTATGGCGCTACACTCGCCACCCCAACTACTTCGGCGATTCGGCACAATGGTGGGCGTTCTACCTCTTGGCTGTCGCTGCCGGCGGTTGGTGGTCGATCTTCAGCCCCATCATCATGACCCTGCTGCTAATACGCGTTTCCGGCGTCGCCCTGTTGGAAAAATCACTTTCCAAAACAAAACCCGGCTACGAGGAATATCAGCAGCGGACAAGCGCCTTTATCCCCTGGTTCCCCAAACGTGAGCCGTTGAACAAAGGAGACGAATAAAATGAAAATCGCAAAAGTTATCGCCTTGTTGGGCCTGCTCGCCATGACAGTTGTCTTGGCCAATGGATTTATTAACGGCAATTTTAGCGAGGATGGCGGCGCCCTGCTGGCTAATCCCTGGGGCGTGGTTTCCTTTGTCGATCTCTATGTGGGCTTCGCACTGTTTTCAATGTGGATCGCTTTCCGGGAAAAAAACGTCTTTATGGCCATCGTCTGGATCGTCTTAATGATGGTGCTGGGCTTTTTCGCGGGGAGTTTGTATATCTTCCTGGCTCTCGTCAGGAGCAAGGGCGATTGGCTGACCTTCTTCCTGGGAGGAAGAAAAGAGAAAGTGTTAACTAAAATAAGAAAGGTGTAACCTCATGAACGTTCTGAATATCTTGAAGATCATTGCCGGTGTTGCCACCGTTTTAACCGGCCTAATCTCGCTGGTTAAACCGCGGTCCGTGTTCGGTTTTACGGGCCTGGTCGCCGAGAGTGGCCGCGGGATCACGGAAATCCGGGCTGTGTTGGGCGCCTTCTTCATCGCTTTGGGGGCCATGGTAATTTATTACCGGCTGCCTCAAACCTACATCATGCTGGGCGTAACCTATCTTGTTGTGGGCCTGGTCCGCGGTGTATCCATGTTCATCGACAAATCCGTCGTCCAATCCAACCTGGTCAGCTTGGTGGTGGAAATCGTCCTGGGCGTCATCCTGGTGCTCCCCGGATAAAGTGGATAACACTTAGCAATGAAACTTAAGGAAATCTGGCAGGAACTCAAAACGGTGCTAACCGGCACAACCCTGGACGCCCTCCTGCCGCCAATCCTATTCGCCATCCTCAACGCCATCTTCGGACTGGCGGTTGCCGCGATTGGGGCATTGGTCCTCTCGCTGGGGCTGGGTGTTTTCCGTCTGATCAGAAATCAGCGCTGGCTGTATGCCCTGGTGGGGCTGCTGCTGGCCGGCCTGGCCTCCGGGTTGGGACTTCTGACGAAAAACGCCGGTAATTATTTCATCCCCTCGATCGTCACATCCGCTCTGCTCACCCTGACAGCACTCATCAGCAATCTGTTGGGAAAGCCGCTGGCAGCCTGGGCCAGCCACCTCACCCGGGGATGGCCGCTGGATTGGTTTTGGCGCGAAGACATTAAACCCGCCTACCTAGAAGTGACCTGGGCCTGGACGGTCTTCTTCCTGCTCAGGCTCGGTCCTCCAAGTTTTCCTCTTCACCAGCGGTCGGGTCGATGCCCTGGCCTGGACCGAGACCCTTCTCAGCTGGCCGGTCACAATCCTGGTCCTGGTCCTCAGCTATGTCTATGGTATCTGGCGGCTCAGGAGGCTGGGCGGGCCGGGCGTGGACGAATTCCAGGAAGGGAAAGCGCCGCCGTGGGAGGGTCAAACGCGGGGGTTTTAGGGTTTGAGAGATTTTTTAACTTCTGGATTTGAGACAACTTTATTCCCGAGGTTTATAGTATGCGAATAGCTGAGACTGATATCAGTGAAATAATTTGAGCTGGCCGCCCATGCGATCGCCCGCAACGTACACGCCCACCCGACCCTGAGCGAGGCGATCATGGAAGCGGCCGAAGGCGCGGAAGGAAAGGCTATTCACATTTAGGCGCGAGTTTGCTAGAATTGAACTAACAGGCGGAACTGGTATCCCCATGAAATGGTTTCCAAGAGCGAGTATCTCGGAAACCATTTTTCAATTAAGATCCCGGGGATTTTAAAAATCCCCGGGATCTGATGAATAATTCAAACCCCTTCCTCTCTGCTCACGCAGACATCCTTCCCCTTTCAAGGGGAAGGAACGAGGATGGGGTGCTAAATTTCATATTCCTTTATTGGGAGCCAGTGACTTATCGATTTTATCAAACAGCTTTCACGCTTCCAGCGTGACACGTCAAGGATCGCTTAAATTTAATAAACGTAAGAATCAGGGGAAAATATAATGTCAATCAGTAAACCGGAAAACCCCTCATCCGGCACTTCGTGCCACCTTTCCCCAGGGGGGAAGGCTTATTCTAGCTATACTGCATTTGCGCGGTGAAGACGTCCCGGCGAGGTGTCTCTACGGAAATATCGAGATTATTGGATACTTTGGCGGATTAGCGACCCACCCTACGAGATCACCCGCACCCGCGAGCCATGTTCCGCATCTTTTTCCACCTCGATCCGAGTGGGGAAAGCGTCCTTCAACTCCTCCAGGTGGGTGATCACCAGGATCTTCTCGAAATCATCCCGCACCAGGTTGATCGCTTCGATCAGCCGTTGGCGTCCCATAGCATCCTGGCTGCCAAAGCCCTCATCGATCACCAGGGTCTGCAGCCGCGCGCCGGCCCGTTTCGCCAGCACTTTGGAGAGCGCTAAGCGGATCGCGAAGTTCACCCGGAAAGCCTCGCCGCCGGAGAACATCTCGTAATCCCGCGCGCCCATGCTGTCACTGATGACCATATCCAGCGTTTCTTTCAGATCTTCGCGTTTGGTGTCCTTGAACTCCCGCTGGGTTTCAAAGCGGAAATTCATCCGCCCGTCGCTCAGCCTGGAGAGCAGTTCATTGGCCGTTTCTTCAATTTCCGGCAGGGCCTGCTCGATCAGCAGCGCCGGGATGCCGTCTTTCCCGAAAGCCCGTTCCAACTGCTTCAGGTCGGCGATCCGTTGGGTCTGGCTCTCTCGCTCTTCCAATAAGCCCGTCCTGCGTTCCCGGAGCGTATCCAACACGGCCACTTTTTGCTGCGCCCCGCCTACCTCCATCCGCAGCCGGTTCTCGCGCTCCTGGCTGTCATGCAGGTTGCTTTCCGCTTGTCGTAGGTCCGGCAGGTCCGCTTCCGCTGCGGCGTAGCTGGCTGCGGCTTCATCATGCGCCGGACCAATTCATCGAGTGCCTTCTGCTGCTCGGTCACCTGCGCTTCCAGCCTGGCGATCTCCCTTTCCACCGGTCCCGCGGCGGCGCGGGCTTGTTCCAACGCACGCAGGTCCGCTTCGGCTTCCCGCCCGGCCTGCTCCACCTGGCGCAGTGTCTCGTGGGCTTCCAGGTCGTAGCCCAGCGCTGCCAGTTCCTGATCGATCTCGCCCAGTTTCTTTCGGGCGGCCAGAGCGTAATTTTCCTCAGCCAGTAATCCGGTGATCTCAGCCAGCCGGGCTTCCCCCGTCTTCTGCCAGGCGGCTTTTTGTTCCGCCAGGGAAGCCAGTTGATGCTCGAGCTGGTCGGCTTTCCGGGTGGCCTCACGCAGTGCCGCTTCCACACCTTTCAGGTCTGCCAACTGTGAACCCATTTGCTGAAGCTGTGACTCAAAGGTTTCCAAAAGCTGCTTGTTCTCTCGGAAACGGTCACCCAGTCCGGTCCCTTTTTCCGAAAGCGCATCGATCAGGGTCTGGCGTTCGTCAGCCGAGAGCGGCTGCCCGCAAAGCGGGCACTCCGCGCCATCCGTGACCTGCAGCTGGTCGATCCGGTCTTTGAGTTCGTGCATTTCATCCCGCAAACGCGGGTTCTCAGCCTTGGCCTCCGCCTGGCTGGCCTGCAGTTGGCGAATGTCTTCCTCCAATTGCTGGCGCGCAGCCAGCTTTTCCTGCTGGGCGGATACGGTTTCCTTCACACCGGCCAGGTCAGTTTCAAGCGCTGCGCCTTCCGCCAATGCTTTTTCCAAAGCGCGCTGCTGTTCCTGAAGGGACTGTTTTTCCTGGGTCAGCCGGGCTTCCTCCGCCTGGATCGCGGCCAGCGGTTCATGGCGTAGAGCCTCATGCCGGCGGAACTTCTCGGCCACTTCCTCCATCGCTTCCAATTCCTTGCGGGCAGTCTGCCAGGCTGCATAAGCGGCTTCGATCTTGTCCGCATCGGCGAGGGTCTCGGTAAAACCGACCTGTTCCTCCCGGCGTTCGGTCAGGGTGGCCTGCGTGCGTTCGAGTGTCCTGCTGCCGTTCTCAATCTGGGTCTGCATGGTATTCAGCAGCTTGCGTTGTTCGTTCAAAGCCGTTTGCAGTTTTTGGACGTTTTCCAATACCCCGGCACGTTCCACACGCTGGGCTTCCAGTTCGGCCAGGCGTTCCTGCAGTTCGGACAGATGCGCTTTGCGGTCCACTTCTTCATCCAACTCCACCTGGATCTCGCTCAGGCGGCCGTCCAGTTCCTTCACCGCTTTTTCTGCTCCCCGCCGCCTGGTGGCCGCACCATCCCGATATGTCTCCCAGATTTCCAATCCCAGGATATTGCTCAGGATCTGCTTGCGCTCCGCGGGACGGGCGGTGGCGAACTGGTCGGCCTTGCCTTGCAGGAAAAACGAGGCGTTGGTGAAGGTGTCGTAATCCATTCGCAGGGTCTCGACGATCTTCGCGTCGGTCTCCCGCAAGGTGCGTTCGGTGAGCGGCTTCCAGCGTCCCTCCCCATCTTCCCCCGGCGCGAAGATGAGGAATTCCACCGAGGAGGTCTTGCCCTTCGGGTTGGCACGCTGAACACGGTAGCGGTTGCCCTCATAGTCGAAATCCAGCGTCACTTCAGCGACATCCGCCGCTGTGTTGATGATCGATTCGTCCGCCTTGCGGGCTTTTCCAAACAGCGCCCAGGTGATCGCGTCCAATAGGGAGGACTTGCCCGCGCCATTCTGGCCGGAGATACAAGCCAGGTCAAAGCCGGTGAAATCCACTTCGACCGGTTCCCGATAGGAAAGGAAGCCTTGCAGCTTGAGTTTGACAGGGATCATTTTAGAAACCTAATTCGTCGAGGATATCATCGTTGCTGCGGGTCTTTTTCTGCGGCAGGAGTTCCGACCAGAAATCATCATCATAGCGGCGGGAACGCACCACGATCGGCATCGGCACGCCCCAGCCCAGCATCAGCACTTCCTGCTTGGGCTGCAGTCGCGCGAGCATCCCGCGCAATGCATCCCGTCCCGCCAGGCCGGTCAGCACAGCGGCGATATCATCCGAATCGCCCAACCAACCGGTAATGCGGGTGCCGAGTTGGGACATCACCTCGTCATAGATTTGTGAGGGCCGTTGGTCGATGATCAGCAGGGTAACGTAATATTTGCGCATCTCACGGGCGATCGTGCTGAAGGAGGTTTGGGCAGCCATCTCACGGTTGAGCAGCTTATGCGCCTCTTCCACCACGATCACCAATGGACGCGGCTCAGCAGCCTGGCTGGTTCCGGATCGAAAGTCGTTGGTCCGCCGCTCCCACACCTGCCTGATGCGCCTCGTCAACAGGTTGGAGACGAACAGGTAATCCAGATCGGTCTCGTGGTTACCAAACGAGAGCACCACATGCTGGCCGTTGTCGAGGTTGTCGATCATCTGCTGGAGCGCGTTGGCTGCCGGCTCCTCCACGATATAGGAAGCGTTGAACAGGCGGCGCAGCTTGGAATGCAGTGCTTCCGCCGCGCCGGCATGCACACCGGCACCGTCCGCCCAGGCCTGAACGCTGTCAGGTGCAGGCACCCGGTTACCCTCATCATCCGTGATAAAGGCATTGGTCCGCATCTGTTTGAAAGCATGGAACCAGTTCTCATGGAAGGATGCTCGCAGGGCTTCCAGGGTCGTGGCGGTGGTCTCCCGCAGATTGAGCTCCTGGGTCAGCATCAGCACGTCTTCCGGTGTGATGTCCGCTTCAGCGACCTCCAGGGTGTAATCCGGGCGTGCCCCGCGGATGGTGGCCTCGCGGCCCAGCCCAACCATGCGCACCTTGGCCGGGAACTTGCCTTTCAAGCCCGGTACCCGCAAGCCCGGTATCGGAGGCGGTGTCATCCGGGCCGTATTCGTTATGCATATCAAAGATCAGCACGGCGGTCTTATCGCGTTTGATCAACCCGGCCAGGATCACCCGGGTCAGGAAGGACTTGCCGGTGCCGGTTGCGCCGAAGATGCCGGCCGAGCGCTGGACGAGTTTGTCCAGGTTGAGGCACACCGGGTGCCCCTGCTCGAGGGTGTCGCCGATGCGGAAGAAGCCTTTTTCGCCATCCAGGCCGAAGATCTCGGCGATATCACCCGCCGTTGCCAGACGCACCGGGGCATGGTGCGGCGGGATGGTCTTGGCCGGTTCAGGGCCGATCCGTTCTTCCATCACATCCTGCAGCCATTCGGCGTAAGCCTCCGGTTCTTCAACCGGGTCGGGGCCGCGCTCGCATCATCAGGGTGTTCATGATCTCGGCGTTGGTGAAGAGCGTTTCTTCACGCAGAAGCTTCGCCAGCGCAGGTGAGAGCCTTGCGCCGGGGTCTTCGGTGGCGAAAGCGCGGGTCGGTGGACCAAAGCTGCAGGTCGGTGATCAGCCCATAGAAAAGCCAACCGCCGCTCTCCACCACCACGAAAGCACCTTCCTGGACCTCCTGTGCGGGCACGTTCAGCCGCGCCTGCAGGTTGGCCTTGAGCCCGCCGCCGGTGATGACACCGAGTTGGACGTTATTACTATTTGAAAGGAAGTCTGGTCGGTTTTGGTCCGTCATGCGACCCTCCCTTTCTCAGTCATCAGGTTCACCTCGTCCACCGCGGCCAGTACTGTCATCAAAGTTTGGTAATCATCCCGCTTCAGAGCGATCAGCTCCCGTACGGCGGCGTCAAACCAGGTGTCATTCCCGGCAGCCTCCTGTGCATGGCGAGCCTGCCGCAGGTGCGCGGCCAGCAGTTCATCCACCGGCTTATCCTGGTCGCGCATGATCTGGCGCAGGTAGCCCAAATTGCCCGCGCCGGTAAAACGTGCCACCTCTTCATCCGTGCAGAGATAGATCGCGTCAAGGCTCAGCGGCGGCCGGGGCGGCAGCAGGTGCCAGATCTGTCCGTCCTGCTCGTAGCCCAGCGCTAACACCCCGATCTCCACGGGGACGGTGCGGTTATCCCGGTTATCGCGCAGGAAATCCGGATGCGACGTTCTCCGCGGTAACCAATTGTCGCACGAGACCATCATCTTCAATATGGATGTCATAGATCAGACCGTAGACCTGATAGCCATGCTCCAGCGGCACCCGTACCATCGCGCCAAAACTGCGGCGCGTCAAGTTGGGTGACCCTGCAACCGATCACAAACCCGGTCGTGCCGGAACGCAGTAACCTACCGATCTCAATTCCGCTCATCGTTGATACCTCGTTTTCGTCGTCCCCAAGTCTTTCAAGAATTGTTTGTTCGACCCATCGTCGACCGCCAACCCGTTTTTCTGGAAGGCCGCAATGATCATGTCTTCCATCCGCTGGTGTTCCGCTAGTGAGATCACGGCCTCTTCATGCGACCGGTGCAGCAGATAGGGATATGGCCGCGGTCCCAGCGCATGGGCCTGGTCGGTCAGCACCGCCTGGATCAGACCCACTTTATCGACGTCCCTGGCGACAAATGCCGGCACCTCAACACGCGCCAAATGCGGCCTGCCGGGCTGGCCAACGTTCAGGTAGAAGAAGTGGAAGGCCAGATCCTCAGGTAGGGATTCGGTCGTTTCCGAATGGATCGCAAAGATCGCCGACCGTTCACCAGGATGCAGCAGGCGTTCACGGAGCCAATCTCGATCTCGCACGTTGGCAAACTGGCGCTTACGAGAGTCAAAAGCGGGCACATCCCCTTCTGGAATGGCCGCCAGTTCCATCATCCGGCCGATCAGGTCGCTCTGCGGCTTATCGATATAGCCCAGGAGAAGCAGTCCCCGATTCATGAATTGGCGAAGGATGTTTTCATAATCTTCAAGCACCTTGCGATAATCCACCACCGCCTGGACTTCACGGATCAATTCCAGCGGCCCATCCACCATGGCGACCGCCGGCTGGCGCCATTCCCCTGAAAGTTCAATTAAGGATTTACGTTCCTTCAGGTCTCGCCTGAGCGCGACCCGACCTTCCGAGATCATCCCGCCGCCGGGCAGAAAGAGTTCATCATAACTCAGCAGTTCGCTCTCGGTCACCACCTGCGTACGTTCTCTCCGCCCCGTACCATCTTCACCAGGCCAATATTGATCATCCCCAAAGGCACACGTGTATGTCGGCTCGGATTGATCTGTGAACCATCCGCGGCCATCACGGTGACCAGCTTGGGCATATCCGGCATGGGCACGACGGTATCCAGCGGTTCGTCCACTGGGAGCGCGCAGCGGTAGCGCGGCTGAGCGGCCAGGACGCGGGAACGCAAGGCGTCCATCTTTTGCGCGTTGGCGTCCACTAGCTTCACCAGCTCAGTCTGACGCTGATCGTGACCGACCTGATAGGCCTTAGCTTGCTGGGCATAGGCCGCCAGTCTTCTTCGAATGTCGATCAGGTTAATGGGCATGATATTCCCGGGTGCTTGATAAATAAGTCATTCTGATCTAATTATAACGACTGTTAACAGGTGAAAGTGAAATCAATTCAGATTCAATGAAAATCTGAGCGTCTCATGTCGCGTTGACAGTCCCTGCACAAAAGTTATACTTGCAATACAATATACAATCCAATCTACCTTCGGGGCAGGGTGCGGGCCTTCAGCCCAATTCCCGACCGGTGGTATTCCCAAACTGGGATAGCCCACGAGCATGCCAGCCATGCATGAACCGGTGTAATCCCGGTGCCGGCGGTTACAGTCCGAATGAAAGAAGGTCACAGATATTCTATTTGGATTTCTGGACATTGCCCCGATACTGAATATCAGGGCATTTTTTATGGCACGCAAACCCAATCAACATCCGATCAACCCCAAAAAGCGTTTCGTGAACAGGATGCTGTTCCTGCTGCTGTCCCTGGCTGCAGGAATCCTGATCTGGTTTTTACTGGCAAAATTACTAAACCTGCCCGCCTTCATCCTGCCCGGACCGGGGTTGGTCTGGCAGCGGTTCATCAAATCCATCAGCGACGGGCAGCTTCTCTATCACACCTTCGCCACCCTGATCGAAGTCCTGGCCGGCTTACTGATTGGCGGACTCGCCGCCACCCTGCTGGGATACCTGCTCGCCAAATCACCCGCCCTCGAAAAACTGATCTCACCCTACCTGGTCGCTAGCCAGAGCATCCCGGTGGTGGCTATCGCGCCTCTCCTGGTAATCTGGTTCGGGCCGGGGATCTTCTCCAAAATCCTGATCTGCGCGCTGATCGTGTTCTTCCCCGTACTGATCAACACCGTGGTCGGCCTGCGGGAAGTTCCGCAGGACCTGCGCGACCTGATGCACTCGCTGAACGCCACTCGTTTTCAAACCGTTTGGAAGCTGGAAGTGCCCGCCGCACTGCCAATCTTCCTTGGCGGGCTGCGCGTCGGCGCCACGCTGTCCGTGATCGGCGCGGTGGTCGGTGAGCTGGTTGGGTCGGACCGCGGGTTGGGCTTCCTGATCAGCGTCGGGCGTGGGCAGTATGACACCGCGCTGGTCTTCGTCGCAGTGATCACCCTGGTGGCGATGGCAATGGGGCTTTACGGCCTGGTCCTGCTGGTCGAAACTCGGGTCCTTTCCTGGCAGCAATGGCGTCAGGAAGTCAATTAATTATTCTCATATGGGAGGGAGTAACACAATGAAAAAGAAGTCCTTGTTCATTGTTGGCATCATCTTGATCGTTGGGTCGCTTGCCCTTTCCGCCTGTCAGGGAATGCAGGCCACCGAAACGCCGCAAATCAGGCCGGTGACCCTGACCCTGGGCTACATTCCCAACATCCAGTTTGCGCCGATCTATGTCGCACTAGACAAGGGTTATTTCAACGACGCCGGGTTCGACGTCTCACTGAATTACGGCAGCGAAGCCGACGGGGTCGCCCTGGTCGGCGCGGGGGAGCAAGCCTTCGTGATCGCCAGCGGAGAACAGGTGCTGCTGGCACACGCCCAGGGCTTGCCCGTAACCTACGTGGCGGCCTGGTATCAGCAGTTTCCGGTTGGCGTAGCGGCGCTGCAGGAAACCGGAATTAAAGTTCCTCAGGACCTTGAAGGGACATCCATCGGGATCCCCGACCTTTCCGGCGCCAGCTATATCGGCCTGCGAGCCTTGTTGAGCGCAGCCGATCTCACCGAAGCGGATGTGGATTTGCGTGTGACCGGATACAACCAGGTTGAAGCCCTGGCGACCGATCAGGTTGAATCCGCTGTGATCTACCTCGCCAACGAGCCGGTGGTCCTGCGCTCCGAGGGCTACCCCGTGGATGTGATCCGAGTTGCGGATTACCTCCAACTGGTGGCGAACGGCCTGGTCGCAAATGAGCAGACCATCGCAGATGATCCGGATATGGTCAAAGCCTTCATCGACGCACTGCTCCACGGGATCAGCGATACAATTGCCAACCCGGACGAAGCCTACGAAATCAGCAAGGCTTATGTGGAGAACCTTGCCGAAGCGGACCAGGCTGTGCAAAGTGAGGTCCTGGCCAAATCGATCAAGCTCTGGCAGACCGACCACATCGGTTACAGCCAACCGGCCGGTTGGATCAATATGCAGGACGTTCTGATGGATATGGGCTTGTTGACCGAAACCCAGGACCTGGATAAGGCATTTACCAATGACCTCCTCCCCTGAGGCGGCATTAACCGTCCGCAACCTGGAAGTCACCTACAGTGACGCCAGCGGGGTCGTGCATGCCTTGCATGACCTCAGCTTCACGCTGCAGCCCAACGAGTTCGTCTCCTTGATCGGACCTTCGGGCAGTGGGAAGAGTACCCTGCTGCGCGTGCTGGCCGGCCTGGTGCCGCCCAACAGCGGGACTTTTGCATACAACCGGACCCAGCCCAAGGTCGGGCTGGTGTTCCAGAAAGCGAACCTGATGCCCTGGCGGCGGGTGATCGACAACATCGGGCTGCCGCTGGAACTGGGGGATGTCCCAAAGCCCGTCATCGAGGAACGCGCCCAAGAATTGATCAGGCTGGTGGGGTTGGAAGGCTTCGAACGGGCCTATCCAAGGGACCTCTCCGGCGGGATGGCCCAGCGGGTGGCGATTGCCCGATCCCTGATGCAGGACCCGGACGTCCTGCTGCTGGATGAGCCATTCGGTTCGCTGGACGACCTGACCCGGGAGCGGATGGGTGACGAACTGCTCCATATCTGGCAGGCCCGGCGCAAGACCGTACTGATGGTCACCCATTCC
This sequence comes from uncultured Chloroflexia bacterium, assembly GCA_963748065.1. Taxonomy (GTDB): domain Bacteria; phylum Chloroflexota; class Anaerolineae; order Anaerolineales; family Anaerolineaceae; genus Brevifilum. The sequence goes on from CAVVHL010000027.1 coordinate 40,020, forward strand.
ATCACTGAAGCGATCTACCTCTCAGACCGGGTCCTGGCGCTCTCCCCCCGGCCGGGGATGATCAGGCTTTCCCTGCCGATCGATCTGCCCCGCCCCCGGCAGCCCGGAATGCGCTACCTACCCGAGTTCAGCGCACTTTCTCAAACGCTGCGGGAGAGCTTACGGGATGAAGATTTGAATATTGCTTAACGCCACCTGTCCATCCGGCCAGGGGTAAACACCCCAATCAGCCACTTGACAGGAAAGCTTTTTCCATTACAATCTAAGCTGTAAAATCACTGGAATCTTTGAAAGGAAGGAGGCACGTTTTTTGGCTAAAGTCGTTGTACTTGTTATTGAATCCCCGTATGAACGCGCCTCTTGGATAATCTAGAAGGTTCTAATCAAACCTGTCATCATTTCCGGTCACGGGCGTGCTCATACCCCGTGGCCTTTTGATTTAAATCCAATCAAACTGCAACCAGGCTGCACCGGGTCAGGCCGGTTCATAAACCGCGTCGATTAAGCAAGTACAACCCACAGCAGAATGCGATCAACAACCGGTCACGGGATTGTTCCGTGACCGGTATTTTATTTAACCAACCGTCAGAAAGGACGACTTGATGCAAGCGAAAGAAGTTTTTAAATCTTTACCGACCTCGACCAACCGGTCGAATTTGATGAGAAATTTGGACAGCATTATTGCTGATTGGCATAAGGAATTAAGACGATGCAAACAAAGATTACCGATGAAATGGAAATCGGTGTTGTTTATAAGAAATTGTTAGGTCATTACCAGGTCCACAAAAACGGCAGTGTGATCGAATGCACACTTTCAGCCAAATTGTGGAAGGAATTTGAATACACCAACAACGGCCAGCGTGTCCAGGCTGTGGGTGAAAAGCATATGGACCCCGTCGCGATTGGCGACCGGGTGCAGTTCATCCCCACCGGCGATGGCACCGGCCAGATCGTGGACGTATTGCCGCGCCATAATATTTTGGCGCGAGAATCCGCCAAGCCGATGCCCGGCGCGCACGCCTTTGAACAGGTGATTGCGGCCAACCTCGATCAGGTGGTCCCCGTCTTCGCTGCGGCGAACCCTGACTCCGAAATGGCACATGCTCGACCGCTACCTGGTGACCGCCGAAGCTTACGGCATCCCGGCAGCGGTGGTGCTGACCAAGCTGGACCTGGTAAGAAACAGTAAAGCCGAGAATGAACTGATGGTTGTGGTCGACCGCTACCGCCGGATCGGCTACCCGGTGGTCCTGACCAGCGCAAAAGACGGCGAGGGTCTGGATGCATTACAGGAAATTTTAAAAGACAAGGTCTCCGTCCTGGTCGGCAAATCCGGTGTGGGTAAATCCACCCTGCTGAACGCTTTCGAACCGGACCTGGGCCTGCGGGTCCAGGCTGTGAACGAGACCACGGGCAAAGGCAAACATACCACCACCCACCTGGAAATGTTCCCGCTCGCCATTGGCGGCGCGATCATCGACACGCCCGGTGTACGCGAGTTCGGGCTGTATGATGTCGATCCGGAGGAGATCGCTTATTTCTTCCCGGAGATGCGGCCGCTGCTGGGCCAGTGCAAGTTCGGCCTGAGCTGCCGGCACGACGAGGAACCCGGCTGCGCCATCCGCCAGGCTGTGATGGACGGTGAGATCAGCCCCTACCGCTACAAAAGTTACCAGCGGCTGAAGGCCGACCTGTGAGGTGGATGATGCGGACCTATTTTGATGATTTCAACGCGGATTTCACCTGTAAACACTGCGGCCAATTCGTCAGCGCACGGACGGCCGTCTCCGGCGTGGTCAACCGTAACCATTGCCCCTACTGCCTCCATTCCCGCCATGTCGACCTGTTTGAGGCCGGCGACCGGCTCTGTGCGTGTAAAGGTTTGATGATACCGGTCGGGCTGACGGTCAAACGCAGCCGGGACAAGTATGCTAACGACGGCCAGGGCGAGCTGATGCTGGTTCACCGCTGCACGGATTGCGGTGACCTGTCGATCAACCGAATCGCGGCCGATGATGATTCGGTGCGGATGTTGGCGCTGCTTGATAGACATTGCCAAGAAAAAACGATCCACTCTTTAGGGAGTGCGAGGATCAGGGTATCCGGTTGCTCATTGATGAAGATCGTGCCCTGGTCGAAGCCCAGCTTTTCGGCGTCAAAATCGACCTAACAGATAACTCTCGAATTTCAATTTGATCAAGATTTTTAAATTCCCGGGATTTTAAAAATCCCGGGAATTTCTCAAACATAATCAAGAGACTGCAGATGGATTCCAGATGATAAAGACCAACGGGCCGGGACAGAGCCCGGCCCCTACAGCACGCTGCAATTTTACCGGGACTCTTGAAACCTGAAGATTTATTTGTCAGAGTAGCTAATTCCAAGTTACCTAATATCTAATTCCTGATACCTAATTCCTGATACCTAATTCCTGGCACCTAATTCCTGGTACCTAATACCTAAGCACCATTCCTTCCATATTATAATTACCCCATCATGAAACTGACCATTGAAGAAGTTGAACACATTGCCGCGCTGGCGCGCCTGGAATTGACCGAAACGGAAAAGCAGCAGTACGCCGAACAGCTCTCGGATATCCTCGATTACGCCGCCCGGCTGGATGAACTGGAAACGGATTCGATCCCGCCGATGGCAAGCGTGCTCGATATGCAGCTCCGCCTGCGCGAAGACGAATCTCGCCCCGGCTTGCCCCGTGAAGAGGTCCTGAAGAACGCCGCCGAGACCAAGGACGATCAGTTCAAAGTCCCACCGGTGTTTGGGGGCTAGCATGACCAAACTGACCGATCTGACCGTCCGGGAATGCCTGGCAGGACTGCGAAATGGCGACTTCTCCAGCGTTGAATTGACCCAAGCCTGCCTTGCTCAAATTGAAGCGCTTGAGCCGGAAATCCATGCTTTCCTGACACTGACCCCCGACAAGGCCCTGGCTGCGGCGAAAAAAGCGGACCAGCAGATAAAGGAAAAACCCGCCGACCTGCCCCCGCTGACCGGGCTGCCACTGGCAATCAAGGATGTTCTCTGTCTTGAGGATGTACGCTGCACCTGCGGCTCAAAGATCCTCGAGAATTTCATCCCGCCCTTCAGCGCCACAACCGTCCAGCGCCTGTTGGATGCCGGTGTGGTTCCCCTTGGCAAGACCAATACTGACGAATTCGCGATGGGTTCCTCCACGGAAAACTCCGCCTACGGCCCCAGCCATAACCCGTGGAACACAGCTCACGTCCCCGGCGGCTCCAGCGGCGGCAGCGCCTCGGCGGTCGCTTCCCGGATGACCCCGGCAGCGTTCGGTACCGATACCGGCGGCAGTGTCCGGCAGCCCTGTTCGTTCTGCGGTACCACCGGGATCAAGCCCACCTATGGGCGCACGTCCCGTTATGGCCTGGTCGCCTACGGCTCATCGCTCGATTCAGTCGGGATGATCGCCCGTAATGTCGCCGATGTGGCGACCCTTTTCCAGCACATAGCCGGGTTCGACCCGTTGGACGCAACCAGCGTGGAAATTCCCGTGCCGGAATACACCTTGCCGGCAAACGAAAGCCTGGCCGGATTACGGATCGGCGTCCCGGAAGAATATTTCATCGAGGGCATCCAGCCCGACGTGGAAAAAGGCGTCCGGGCCGCGATCGCCCAGATGGAAGCCCAGGGCGCGACCGCCATCCCGATCCACCTGCCCCACACCGAATATGCCCTGCCTGTTTATTACCTGATCGCCCCGGCGGAGGCTTCCGCCAACCTGGCGCGTTATGATGGCATCCGCTTCGGGCCGCGGCTGGGTGAAGGTGAGGATCTGTGGCACATGTTCACGGAAACCCGCGGCAAGTTATTCGGCCCGGAGGTCAAGCGCCGGATCATGCTCGGCACCTATGCCCTCTCCGCCGGTTATTATGACGCCTATTACGGCAAGGCGCAGAAAGTGCGCACCCTGATCAAAGGTGATTTCGACCTCGCCTTTGAGAACGTGGATGTGATCGCTGCACCGGTCGCGCCGACCACCGCCTTCAAATTCGACCAGCATACCAATGACCCGCTGGCGATGTACCTGGAAGACGTCTTCACCCTGCCGGCCAACCTGGCCGGTGTGCCGGGGTTGGCTTTCCCGGTCGGGTATGATTCAAGTGGGCTGCCCATCGGGATGCAGTTAATGGGTCCGCACTTCAGAGGAAGACCTGCTGTTCCGGGTCGGCCACGCCTACCAGTTGGCGACGGAATGGCATGAACATTGGCCAACCGTAAAATCGTAATTGATAAAAAGATACGGTAAATCAAGGAGAAATCTCCATGACCAAACCTTTAAAAATCGTGATCCCAATGGCGGGTTTTGGCAGCCGCCTCCGGCCGCTAACCTGGAGCAAACCCAAGCCGCTGGTCTCATTGGCCGGGCACACCGTCCTCGACCAGGTACTGGATATGTTCCGAACCGTGCCGGATTTTGACAAATCGGAGTTCGTCTTCATCCTCGGCCCGACGATGGGCGACCAGATCAAAGCCCATGTTGCCAAACACTACCCTGACTGGCATGTTGATTACGCCGTCCAGCCGGAGATGAAAGGACAATCGGACGCCTTCTGGCAGGCGCGGGAGTTCCTGCACGGCCCGATGCTGATGGCCTTTTCCGATACTTTGATCATGAATGATTTCTCCTTCCTCGGTCAGGAAACCGCCGGCGGAGTCGCATTCGTCAAGCCCGTCCCCGACCCGCGCCGGTTCGGCGTGGCTGAAGCTGACGAGGCAGGCTGGGTGACCCGCCTGGTGGAGAAACCGGAAGACGTCCACAACAACCTGGCCGTTGTGGGCTGCTACTACTTCAAAGAAGCCGAAGACCTGGTCTCCGCGATCGAAGAACAGATCGCGCGCGATGTTTCCCTGAAGGGCGAATATTATCTGGCGGATGCGATCAACATCATGCTGGAACGCGGCTTGAAAATGCACATTGAAATGGTCGAAGTCTGGCTGGACGCAGGCACGTCGGAAGCGCTGCTGGAGACCAACCGTTACCTGCTAGACCACGGCCGGGACAACAGCGGTTCAATCGACAACCTGGACGAGTCCGTCATCATCCCGCCCGTCCACATCCATCCGAGCGCCCGGATCAGCACCTCCGTGATCGGCCCCCATGTCTCACTGGGCGAAGACGTCGTCGTCCAGGGCAGCACGATCAAGAATTCGATCATCGGCCCCGGCAGCCACGTGACCAACAGCATGCTGGAAACATCCCTGATTGGGGATAATGTAACCATAACAGGTCAATCCGGCCGATTTAACCTCGGTGACAACGCCTGGGCGGTGAAATAGTTGTACTGATCTTAAACACCTCCATTGTAGAATGAGTGGAAGAAAAACGAGAATATTCTTCTTTTCTCAATCTATCAACGAGGTATAAAGATGGGCAAGCCCCTGAAAATATTGGTACCCATGGGGGGGTTCGGCAGCCGTCTGCGTCCGCTCACCTGGAGCAGACCCAAGCCCTTGCTTTCTCTGGCAGGAAAGACCGTGCTGGATTACGTTCTGGACGTCACGAAGACCATCCCTAATCGCGAGTCGGTCGAATTCGTATTTTCTGTTAACCCTCATATTGAAGCACAGGTCCGCCAGTATGTTGCTCGGTTCTATCCGGACTGGAACGTGACCTTCGCCATCGATGCCGCAATGCGCGGCCAATCGGACGCCTTTTGGCAGGCGAAGGAATACCTCGACGGCCCCCTGCTGGTCATCTTCGCGGACACGATCATTGAAAGTGACCTTTCCTTCCTTTCGGAGGAAACCGCTGACGGTGTGATCTGGGTCAAACCAGTTCCCGATCCGCGTCGTTTCGGGGTAACCGTCGTGAATGGGGGTGGCTGGATCAGTGATCTGATCGAAAAACCATCCATTATGACCCATAACCTGGCTATGGTCGGCTGCTATTATTTCAAAGACGCGGCCGATATCCTTTCCGCCATCAAGGAACAGATCGATGGAAAGCTCTACCTCAAAGGCGAATTCTATCTGGCGGACGCAATCAATATCCTGCTTAAGCGCGGGTCGAAGATGCGAGTGGAAAAAGTGAATCTGTGGCTGGATGCAGGAACGCCGGAAGCAATGCTGGAAACCAACCGCTATTTGCTGGAAAATGGAAACGACAACAGCGGTATTCTGATCCCTGACAGGGATACGGTCATCATCCCGCCGGTCTACATCCACCCGCTGGCACGCGTGCGTCAATCGGTGATCGGACCGTATGTTTCCTTGGATGAAGCGGATACGATCGAAGGCTGCCTGCTCCGCGAAACCATCGTCGGACCCGGCTCAGACCTCAGAGGCTGCCGCCTGGAAAATTCTTTGATCGGCCATAATGTGACCCTGGCGGGTCAGACTGGCCGGTTGAACCTGGGAGATAATTGTCGCGCAGTGCAGTAAAATTATCCTATGGAGAAAGACCGGGTCGAGGCGTATGCGGGGGCCAGTTCACCCGAAGAACCGCGCGTCGTATGGTGGCAGGATAACCGTTACACTGTAGAAAAGATCATAGATCGGCATCGAGAACCCGAAGGTTTGGGCTTTTTGGTGCGCTGTTCTCCCGAAAACGCCATATTTGATTTATACTATTCCTTTGAGACGGACTCCTGGCGGATCCACTCGAAAGGTATTTCGCCGGCACGTCCTTCAAGCTGACCCATTCATACCCTCAAGGAGAACAATGCCCAAAAGTTATCTCTCAAGGACCGTCGACAATTTGAAACCCTCCGGGATCCGGAAGTTCTTCGATATTGCCGCTACGATGGACGACGTGATCTCGCTCGGGATCGGCGAACCTGATTTCACCACACCTGAGCCGATCATCGAGGCCGGTGTCCGGGCTTTATACGACGGTGAGACCCACTACACATCTAACCACGGTATCATGCCCTTGAGAGAAGCAATTTCGGCGCACATTGAAAAACTCTACGGCGTGCATTATGACCCGGTCAATGAGATCATCGTCACGGTGGGTGTCTCCGAAGCGCTCTATCTGGCCTTCACCGCCCTCCTCGACCCGGGCGATGAGGTCATCATCCCCACACCTTGCTTCGTTTCCTACCAGGCCGAAGTGACCCTGGCGGGCGGCGTTCCGGTGGAGATCTACACGACGATGGAGGATGACTTCCAGCCCGACCCGGCTCTGATTGAAAAATCGATCACACCTAAAACCAAAGCGATCCTGCTGGGCTACCCCAACAACCCCACCGGCGCAGTTGCCAAGCGGGAGAACCTGGAAGCAATCGCCAAAATCGCCGAAAAACATGACCTGATCGTGGTCTCAGATGAGATCTATGACCGCCTGGTTTATGGCCGCGAGCATGTTTGCTTCCCCGCCATTCCCGGCATGCAGGAGCGGACCGTCCTCATGGGTGGTTTCTCCAAAGATTACGCCATGACCGGTTGGCGCATCGGCTATACCGCCGGACCTGCCAGTCTGATCAACGGACTGGTGCGCATCCACCAATATTCGGTAATGTCCGCGCCGACCATTTCACAATTCGGCGCGCTGGCCGCCCTCAAAACCGGTGAACCCTATATTGCTGAAATGAGGGCGGAGTATAACCGCCGGCGGAAACTGATTTATCATGGTCTCAACAACCTGGGCCTACCCACTTTCGAGCCGCACGGCGCATTCTATGTCTTCCCCAGCGTGCATAACACCGGCCTGGATGACGAAACCTTTGCGGAAAAACTGCTGTTGGAGGAAAAGGTGGCAGTCGTTCCCGGGTCGTCGTTCGGTGACGCCGGGATGGGATTCGTCCGCTGTTCCTACGCCACCAGTTACGAAAAACTTGAGATCGCGCTGGAAAAAATCGGGCATTTCCTGGAAAATATCTGATTTGACCATTGCTTTCCAATCCATATAGACCACCGCAAGCATCCTCACCTTTCAGTTTGCCAGGGTCGCCGGAAATTGAATAAGGTTAAGTGATGAAATCTGGTTATATCGCAGATATCGGCCTGGAAGTACACGCCGAACTGCAAACCCAATCGAAAATGTTTTGCGCCTGCCCGGTGGTGGACCTTACCCGGGCGGAACCCAATACCGCTGTTTGTCCGGTCTGCGCCGGGATGCCCGGCTCGCTGCCGGTGGTCAATGCACAGGCTGTCCAGTATGCGCTGATGGTCGCCCTGGCTTTGGATTGCAACGTGGCGGAGACCAGTCAGTTCGCGCGCAAGAATTACTTTTATCCCGACCTGCCCAAAGGTTATCAGATCTCCCAATACGAATTCCCCCTCGCCCAGCACGGTATCCTGCCTGCCCTGACGGAAGACGGCTGGCTGGATATCCGTATACGGCGGGTTCATATGGAAGAGGATACCGGCAAGCTGACCCATGTCCATACGGAGGAGGATGCCTATTCTCTGGTTGACCTGAACCGGGCAGGGATCCCCCTGTTGGAGATCGTCAGCGAACCCGACATGCATACCATCGACCAGGTGCGCGCCTACACTCACGGGCTGCGGACTCTGCTGCAGTATCTGGGGGTGAATTCCGGCGACCTTGAGAAAGGTGTGATCCGTTTCGAAGCAAATGTCTCGGTCCGTCCCGCGGGCAGCGAGGTCCTCGGCACTCGGGTGGAGATCAAGAACCTCAACAGCTTCCGCACGATGACGGCCGCGATCGCTTATGAATTGGAACGCCAGACAGCGCTGTTGGATGCCGGCGGCAGGGTTGACCAGGAAACGCTTGGCTGGGACGAAATCAACGAAGTGACCGTCTCACAGCGCAGCAAGGAAGAAGCTCACGATTACCGTTACTTCCCTGAACCGGACCTCCCGCTGCTGGTCATCAGCTCCGAGCAGATCGAATCTACAAAGGATGCCCTGCCAGAACGCCCCGATCGCAAGTTCCAGCGCTTTGTCGCCGAATTCGGGTTGGATGCCTACCAGGCTGAGATCCTCACCAGTGACCGTCTGGTTGCGGAATATTACGAGGCAGCCCTGACGGCGATGCGCCATCCTGACCCGGGTCTGGCAGCCAATTGGATTTCCGGGGAGTTGTTCGGCCTGATGAATGCCGGCGATATGGCCATCGAAACGATCAAGGTCAAACCGTCTTCTCTCGCCGGCCTGCTCGACCTGCTCATAGAGGACAGGATCAACACTGCCACCGCGAAGTCGGTGCTGGCAAGGATGTTGTCTTCCGGTCGGGAAGCCGCCGAAATCATCGAAGAATCCGGGCTGACCCAGGTCTCGGACCGGGACACTCTGGCGACGGTAGTCGACGAAGTCCTGACTGAAAACCCGGATGAAGTCCAGGCCTACCATGAGGGTAAGACGGCGCTGCGCCAATGGTTCTTTGGACAGGTGATGCGCCGCACGGGCGGACAAGCCAACCCCGGTGTAGTGCAGGAACTGCTCAACGAAAAACTCTGATCCTCCAAATCATCTGAAAATCTTCACGCATAGAGTGTCTTTACCGGTACCGATTGACGGAACCCGGTGATTTGAATACACTTCTGATATGACCTTGAAGGCCAAAACTATCCCAAAACAACGCTGGTGGGATTTCTGGCTGGTGTTGTTCACCCTGGCAGCAATCACGCTGGTGGCCGCGCGCCTCTGGATCACGGACTGGACGGACGACCTGTATATCCTGGTATACATCACTTTCCTGGCTGCCCTGACCGGTCTTGCCCTGGGTTACAGCCGATTCTCTCCCCTGATTTCGGCCCTTTTTTCCACCTTCTACGGGACCTTCACGATCGGCTGGCTGTTTGGCACAACAGTCGGCTTTGAAATATCCTGGCGGGAACGGATCATCAGCTATCTCGGTTACCGGCTCAGGACCGCAATCCAGCAGTACAGCGCTGGTGAGGCGGTGCTGGACCCAATCCTGTTCCTGACCATTGCCGCCGTCCTGCTCTGGATATTGGCTTCCATCTCAGCTTTTACGATCATCCGCAGTGGGCGCGCCTGGCCCGTCATCCTACCGCTGGGCCTGGTGCTGTTGGTCGTCAGCCAATACGATCAGGACCTGATCCGCAACACACGCTTCCTGATGTCCTTCCTTTTCCTGGTCTTGCTCATCATCGGACGGATCAATTTTCTTCACAACCGGCGGGAGTGGCAGCGGGAAGGCATCCCGACTACCACCGAGACTCATCTCGACCTTTCCAGGACGCTGCTGCTCGTCGCGGCGGTGATCCTGGTGCTCGCCTGGGTGATTCCCCTCACACCCATGCAGACAGCGCGCTATTCCCAGCTTTGGGACCGGATCACGGAACCCTGGGACCGGTTCAAGCAGAACATTTCCGAGCTGTTCGTCGCCAACATCCCGACGGTCACCAACGCCTCGGGTTTTTACGGTGAGTCGATGGGTCTGGGGACAGGTTCACCTTCCAGCGAAGAAACCGTCCTGACGATCCACGCCGACACGGAAGAGGTGCCGGGATACCGTAATTACTGGCGGGCGCGCAGCTATGACCATTACAACGATTCAGGCTGGTCATCCAGCACCGACCTGCCTGACGCAATGCAGTTCCCGGATAGCTTTTCCATCGCCTATCCCGATTGGCCGGCAAACGATTCGGTCACTTATACCGTCACAAGCGAGGTTGTTCGTCTGGTCAATCTCTATACCACCGGGGTACCAACCTGGGTCAGCCGACCAGCGCAAACCATCACCCTGCCTATTTCAAACAATCAGCAGGACCTGGTCGCGCTGATCGCTGACCCGAACCTGACCACGGGGGAAGATTATCAATTCGAGGCTCAGGTCGATGTCCCAACGGTTTATCAGCTTCAGAACAGCAGCATGGATTACCCCGCCTGGCTAGACCGCTACCTCCAGCTCCCAACCAATTTCTCCGCTGACGTGGCCGCTTTAGCCCAGGAGATCGCAGGTGAACTGGATAATCCCTACGATATCACCTACGCCATCACTCGTTACCTGCGCGCCAACATTCAATACACCCGTACAATAGCGCCAGTCCCCAACGGCGAAGACCCGATCGAGTGGTTCCTGTTTGAAAGCAAGACCGGATTCTGCAACTACTACGCCACCTCGGAAATCCTGATGCTTCGCTCGCTCGGGATTCCGGCCCGAATCGGGGTTGGATTCGCCCAGGGAGAATATAACGACGCCATGCATACCTACACCGTACGCAAGGCGGACAGTCACGCCTGGCCGGAAATATATTTTGTGGGTTACGGCTGGGTGGTCTTTGAGCCAACAGCTTCACAGCCAGCCTGGATCCTGCCGGCTGGCGGCGCCCCGGCGATCGGGGCCAATGTCCCCAACGAAGGTGAAGAACCGCAGTTGGATTTGCCCACCGAGGAGAATAATGGCGCGGTGACACCGCCGGACTCGGCACTGGGTCAGGGTGAGAATATGCCATCCGAGCCCTATCAGCGGGTCAGAGGGTCGCGTGTGATCTGGACCATCTTCGGTGTTTTCCTCACCCTGCTGGCAGCCGCGGCAGTGGTGCTCATCAACCCGACGGCATTCAAGGTCAATATCGATCCACTGCCCGTTCTGATCGAACGAGCTTTGATCAGCCGGGGCAAATCCGTCCCCGAGTGGCTGCGACGTTGGAGCGTCCTTGCCCGGATGTCCGTCGCTGAAAGGGCCTTCCGTCAAATCGGACTGGCGATCAGGATCATGGGACGGAAACCCGACCCCACACAGACTCCGGCCGAGACAGCGCAGGCTCTGACTGATCTGCTGCCGCAAGCCGCCGCAGTTATTCAGATTATTCTCCATGAATATCAGGTGGATAAATTCAGCACGCATATTGTCAGCGAAGACAGCGCTCGCAGCGCGGCCCGGAAACTGAGAAGGGTCGCCGTTAAAACTCGCTTGCGCCGTTTTTTCTCGTTTGGAAAAATAAAAAATTGACCCCCTGAATCACTCGATACCTATATTGTCCGCACCAACTCCCGCAGCGCATCAAGCCGGGCGTGGATCAGGCCGGGCATCACATCCAAAGCGTAGAACACGCCGCTGCCCTCAATGACCAATGAAGCAGCGATGGCGCCTTTCAATGCGGCTTCCAGCGGATCGTAATTCTCCCGGTACCCTGCCAAGAATCCACCTGCAAAAGCATCCGCTTTCCCGGTCGGATCCACCACTATGGACTGATAATTGGGTATGATCCAGCGTTTACCGCTGACCCCATCATAAAGATAATAGCCGTCGTGATCGGTTTGGATGATAATAAATTCCGTCCCAAAACCGCCTAAGGTCACTGCCATTTCCCAGAGATCGGTGCTGCGGCCCTGAAAAAGGGATCGCATCTCAGTCTCAGTCGTGATCAGGGCGGTGAGATCAGACAACATTCCCGGAATCTCCTCCCAGAAGGAGGGCGTCATATAGCCCGGCGCGGGCGAGAGCGTAATGGTTGTCGTCTGCCCTTGCCGGAAAACGGAAGGCAGGATGACGTGTGAAAGGTAATCGATCGGGCAGATATGTACGGCGCTGGCCTCAAGGTAAGCCTCAGGTACATCCGAGATTTGGATGGACTGTCGGAGCGGTGTCGTCCTGCTGCTGATGTTAACCTGTTGGGTCTGATAGCCCAACAGGCTGGGTGGAAAAGTCAGTCCGCGTTCGGCGAAATGCTGAATGGCATTGTCCGTATATGTTGTTTCGTCATCGTTGTGTGCCAGGAAGCGTCGGTTATCCATCTCCCCTTCGAGTTGCTTAATGCCCCCCAAGTCAAAGCCCAGCTCATGAAATCTTTCCAGCCATCCGGTCGGGAAACCAGCGCCAATCCGGGCAATCAACCCTGCCTGGCCGCCCCAAAGTTCCAGCCCAACAGCCGCATAAGGCAAGTTGCCACCCAGGACGTTAATTTGCGGCGGCCCGGATACCGGAAGGACATAATCCCGGTTCAGGCACCCGGCTATCACGAAACGAAGGTACTCATCCGGGAATTCAGAGCTCATTAAGATCCCTTGGCGATCATATCCTGCAAAATGCCGCGATATTTATCGATGTCGGGCACTTCCTTGGGAAAGTGCATATCCAGGCTCTTGAGCTGCTTTACGATCGCCCGGGCAACGGTCAGGTTGCGATACCACTTCCGATCGGAGGGGACAACTATCCAGGGCGCCCATTTTGTACTGGTGCGATTGACCATATCCTCATAGGCTTGCATGTAATCATCCCAATATTCGCGTTCTTCCAGATCGCCGGGATTGAATTTCCAGTGCTTATCTGGCCGGTCAAGCCGTGCCAGGAACCGCTTCGCTTGTTCTTGCTTGCTGATATGGAGGCAGAATTTGAGGATGACCGTGCCCTCCTCCACCAGTAAACGCTCGAAATCGTTGATCTGATCGTAGCGCTTTTCCCAGCGGGATTTCGGCACCAAGTCGTGGACCCGCACGATCAATACATCTTCATAATGCGAGCGGTTGAAGATCACGATCTCGCCGCTCCCGGGAGTCTTTTGGTGCACCCGCCAAAGATAGTCATGGTCCAGTTCAAGTTGGGTGGGCTGTTTAAAGTTGAAGACCTTGGTGCCCTGCGGATTCACGTCACCGAAGACATGCCGGATGGTGCCGTCTTTCCCGGCAGTGTCCATTCCCTGCACAACGACCAGCACTTTCTGTTTATGTTCAGCATAAAGCAGTTCCTGCAGAGCACTTAATGTGCTGGAGAGTTCAACAAGTTCCTTCTTCCCGTCCTTTTTACTGAGGTCACCCTCGTAACGAGTCGGCAGGTCTTTTAGTTTAATTTTGGTTCCGGGGGAAACAAGGTAGTCTTCCATGATCACTCCTTTAAATTGGTCGAACGCACGTAATTATAGTTTACTTCAATAGGGCGACAGAAGACCATTGGTATAGAAAATTTGGGAGTTATCAATTGGCGCGTTCAAAGGAAGAACAGACCCTAATTATGAGTTATGCATTTACTAAATAATTGCGGGGAAATCCGATACATGATTGATCGGACCAAAGAAAGCCGTGTCCCCATTTAGATATAAGACCGTCGTCGAGGCGGGTGCAATCCGGATGCGCTGGAAATGGTCCAGCGGCAGTCCTAAGAAATACGCCACGGCCAACCGGATCACGTCGCTATGTGCGGCGCAAACGATAATGTCTTTTTCGCCAAACTTCTCACTGAGTGTGGTCAATCCCGCTGCAACTCGTTCCTGCGCTTCAGCGAAACTTTCTCCATCCGGAAATCGGAAGGCCGCAGGGCTGCCCTGGACAATCTTCCAAAGGCGGCCGCGTTTGAGCCTTGAGAGATGCTTGCCTTCCCATTGCCCAAAGTCGATCTCGAGCAGTTCAGGCAGGATTTGCACTTCCAGCCCGTGCGATTCGGCAATCGGCTCGGCTGTTTCAATAGCCCGTTCCAGCGGGCTGGCATAGACCGCCTTAATTGGGATATCGGCTAATTCAGCCGCCACCTTATACGCCTGGGCTTTTCCCTTTTCGTTCAAGTGGACGTCCGGCAGCCTACCTGCCAGCTTCTTTCCCACCATATCATTTTCACCGTGCCGGATCAATAAGAACGTCGTCATGTCAGGAATCTTTCTTTTCGTTTTTCAAGTCTTCCAGCGCTTTGGCTTGCGCAGCGCGCCAGCGTTCCATTCTTTCTTTTACCTGCAGCTCGTAACCCTGGTCGGAAGGCTTATAGAAGTTGGTCCCGAGCATCGAGGTCGGCAGATATTGCTGAGGTGTCCAGTGACCCTCATGGTTATGTGGGTAATCATAGCCCTGCCCGTGTCCCAACCCTTTGGCGTCTCGGCTGGAATCCATCAGGTGAATGGGCACCGGGCCGGCGCCGTTCTCTTCGATCTCGGCCAGGGCCGCATGGTAGGCAAAGGCTGAGTTGGACTTTGGCGCGGTCGCCAGGTAGATCGTGGCTTCGGTGATCGGGAAGATCCCTTCCGGCAACCCGATATACTCAAACGCCTGCGCCGCTGAATTCGCCACCACCAGACCCATTGGGTCCGCCAGGCCAATATCTTCGCCAGCCAGGATGATCAACCGCCGCAGGATGAACCGTGGGTCTTCCCCGGCATAGAGCATTTTCGCCAGCCAATACAAAGCCGCGTCAGGGTCAGAGCCCCGCACGGATTTGATGAAAGCTGAGATGGTGTCATAATGGGCGTCGTCGTTCTTGTCATACAGCACCGCCCGTTTTTGGATCGATTCCTGGGCAACATCCAGCCCAATCCGGATCACGCCATCCTCACCCGGCGGTGTGGTTTCCACTGCCAATTCCAATGCGTTCAGCGCGTTGCGCGCATCGCCGCCGGCCATGTGGGTCAGGTGCGCCATGGCTTCCGGCGCCAGTTCAACCTTCAGTTTACCGTAACCGCGTTCCGGATCTTCCAGGGCACGCTCGAGGATCTGTCGGATATCATCTTCCGTCAGGGAATTCATTTCGAAGATGCGGGAGCGGGAGACCAGCGCTTTGATCACATCGAAATAAGGGTTCTGGGTGGTCGCGCCGATCAGGGTCAGCAAGCCATTCTCAACATGCGGCAGAAGCGCATCCTGCTGGGACTTGTTCCAGCGATGCACTTCATCAATGAAGAGGATCGTGCGCCGCTGGTAAAGCCGCCGGCGTTCTGTGGCTTCGGCGATCACCTTGCGCAAATCACCCACACCGGCCAACACCGCTGAGAGGCTCTCGAAATGGGCTTTGGTCAGGTTGCTGATGACCCGTGCCAGGGTGGTTTTGCCGGTGCCTGGGGGTCCGTAGAGAATGATCGATGAAAACAGCCGGTCCGCCTGGATGGCGCGGCGCAGCAAGCGGCTTTCGCCGATGATATGGTCCTGGCCCACGATTTCATCGAGGGTTTGGGGACGCATCCTGTCTGCCAAAGGGGATTCGTGCTGCAGGCGTTCCTGCATGGCATGATCGAAAAGATCCATGCGCTGATTTTACCATGCAGGGTTTGAAATTGGAACATTTGTTTTTATAATGTTTTGTCATTGCGAGAAGCGACAGATAAAAAGGTGCTCTCTTTTTGCGTACCGTTCATCGTCAGTTGCATTACTTTGCTCGGAACTAATACCCTTTGCTCAAATCCACCCGGTTATAAAGCGGCAGGTCAGCGATATACCGGTTGAGGTTTTCAATGAACAAGGTCAGGGTTTCTTCCCGGAAATGCGCGCTCAGTCCGGAAATATGCGGGCTGACGATCACGTTCTCCATATCCCACAACGGGTCATCTTCGGGGAGCGGCTCCTCCTCGAATACATCCAGCGCAGCACCGGCAAGCTGCTTATCTTTCAATGCTTCGACCAGCGCCTGCTGATCGATCAATTCGCCCCGCCCCACGTTCACCAGATAGGCGGTCTCCTTCATCGCTTCAAATGCAGCGGCATCCAGGATGTGATGGGTCTCCTTTGTCAGCGGCAGTGCGACCACCACAAAATCGCATTCCGAGAGCATGCTGTGCAGCGCTTCGATCGGATAGAGCCGGTTGAAAAAGTCACCATGCGGGTCGCCCATCCCTGCCGGGATGTACCCGGTATCTTCAGGGTGCATGGCGTCCCGCTTGGCAGCCAGCACCTCCGCGCCAAAAGGCTGCAGCAGCCGCGCCACCTGGCGGCCGATGCTGCCATAACCCAGGATGCCAACCGTGCTGAAGCGGAGTTCCACCGGCAGGAAGGCCTCCCACTTTTCACTCTGCTTGGGCCAATGATGGTCGTGCTGATAATGCATCAGTTTCGGGAGTTTCTGCCCGAAACGCCAGCATCGCCATCAGGATGTATTCCGCGATCTGGCTGGTGATCACACCGCTCATGGTCGTGACAACTAGATCATTTTTTTGAAGGAGAGGATTTTCTAAATAGGGGTCAACACCCGCACTGGCAAACTGGATCCACTTCAGGTTCGGCACCTTGGCCGGATCGGGCAGCACATTCCAGGTGTAAAGGACCTCAGTTTCTTCCCAGCGCTCATCCGGAATATCATCCGGGTCACTGGGTCGGGATGAACGGTCAGCTTGATCTCCCCGGAGTTTTTCCGGATCCGCTCGCGGTCATCCTTCTCCAGGTCCAGTGTCGATAAAACATGGATATCTTTTTTCATATTTCGATTTCCTGACTTTTTCGTATTCTACCTGATGTCAGGGGTTCAAATATAGATCTTTTGGGGGTCGAGGTCTTCACGCAGGATCCGCAGCTCTTCCGCATTGGGCGGTTCGGTCACCCGGCAACCCGTGGTTTGCTTCAAATCCCAACCGGTGTTCTCCTGCACCTGTTCGAAACTTACACCGGGATGGATCGCGGTCAGGACCAGTTCGCCGCGTTCATCCGGGGCCATGATCCCCAGGTTGGTGACCACCGCTTCAGGCCCGCCGCCGCGCACGCCGGTCTTCTTGCGAGCGTCGCCGCCGGTCAGGAAGCCGATCGAGGTATGGAAATCCACCCGTGCCGGGAAGCGCCGCTTCTGGTGCGGCGTGATGATGTAACAGCGATTTGCCCAGGCTGCAATCTCCATCGAGCCGCCCGAACCGGGCAGCCGCACTTTTGGATGTTGATAGTCACCGATCACGGTGGCATTGATATTGCCAAACTGGTCGATCTGGGCGCCGCCCAGGAAACCCACATCCACATTGCCGCGCTGGAGATAGAACGTGAAGACGTCATACATACTGCAGACCGAAGTGGAGCCGGAGACCAGCGATGGGTCGCCGATCGAGAGCGGCAGCCGTGAGGGCTGCGCGCCGATCACGCCGGCTTCGTAGATCATCTGCAGGTTGGGGGCATGCGTCCGCCGCGCCAGGTTGCAGGCCAGATTGGGGATGCCCACACCGACAAAGACCACATCACGGTCTCGCAGCAATCGAGCGGCATTGACTACCATCAGTTCTTTGGGATTGTATTCAAGTTCTGCCATGCGGTTGCCTCTGTCTAATAATCACCGTAGTTGACCGGTTCGGAAAGCCGTTGGCCTGCATGCAGGCGCTGGTGAACTTCGGGACCAAGTTTTTCCCAATAAGCCGCCCGGTCGGGCAAGCCGTAAACCCACTCGTCAAGGTAGGCCTGGACGCCTTCATCGGTCTGGCTGATCTCGTCCCAGGCCAGATAGAAGTCATTATCCCGATCGTGGTACCCCTGGGTGTAGGAGGGATGCGCACAGAAAGGCACATGACAGACCGCATCCACCACAAGTCCGGGGATCAAGGTGCGGTTCGGGTCGGAACGGATCACCGCTTCATCCACGATCTCCTCGGCGGTGAGGATCACGCGTTTGGCTGCAAAAGCGGCCAGGCGCTGCTCCCCGAGGATACCCCACACATGCGCATTCCCTTCCACGTCGGCGCGCTGGACGTGCACGATCGCCACGTCAGGCGTTAATGGCGGCACGACCACCACTTCCTCGCCCGTGTAGGGATCCGCCACGCGTTTGAAATTGGGATTCTGCGCTTCCAGGTCGGTCGCGCCGGTTTGTTTCATCGGGATAAAGGGGAGTCCGCTCGCCCCAGCCTGCAGGCGGCTGATCATGCTGAAATGGGAATATTCTTCCCATGCCAATGCCCCGGATTCAAGCGCCGCGCGCACCCGCCGCAGGGAACCTACACCGGGATTGCCCATATAGGAGAAGATCACCTTCCGGGCGCATCCCGCAGCTACCATCTGGTCGTAGATCAGGTCAGGGGTCGCCCGAGCCAACACCAGATCCTTGATACCCTGGCGGATGATCTCGTGCCCCGCCGCAAAGGGGATCAGGTGCGTGAATCCGCTGGCGTACAGCAAATCGCCTTCATGTACATGTTCGCGGATGGCATCACTCAGGGAAGTCAGTTTAGTCGTCATATCGGTCATCCCAATCATCATTTCGATCGCGCTCGTCTTCCCTATCCCGCCCGCGGAACATCGAAAAACGTGTGTTCCGGCGCTTTCTGGGCCGCAGCCAGTTCCAGAGCAGGAAGCCCGCCAGGACCAGCCCGATGCCGCCAAGCACCATATTGAAAGCGGGCTGCCCGGAACTTTCCGCGCCGATCCCCACGATCAGGACGATCGCGCCAATCAGCCACATCAGGCAGCCAATCCGGGAAAACAAATAACGGATCATATCATTCGTCTAAAACCGGATGGTTGATTTACTTGCCATCCGGTTTGGATCATTGATTTGTGTCGAACGCTCAGGCCCGACGGATCTGGGTCTGGCTTTGCTCGTGCATATAGAGCGGCAGGTAATAGAGCCCTCCGGCGTTCTTCCCGCTGGCGCCTGAGCCTTTCCAGCCGCCAAAGGGTTGGAAGCCGGGCCACGCACCGGTGGTGGCGCCCTGCGGCCGGTTGGCATAGACCACGCCGGCCTCGATGTTATCGAAGAACCAGCCGACCTCTTCCTCGGTACCATAGAATCCGGCCGTGAGGCCGTACTTGGTGCTGTTCGCCAAGGTCATCGCCTCTTTGAGGCTCTTCACCGGGTGGATCATAGTGATCGGGACGAACATTTCCTGCGTCCAAAGCGGGTTGTCGAGCGGCACATCCACCGCGACGGTAGGCTGGCAGAAGTAGCCTTTAGCAAAGTCGCCTTCGGTGAGCACTTCCCCACCGGTGGCAATCTTACCGGCGTTCTTGAGTTCCGTACAGAAAGTTTGGAAGTCCTGGTAGGCGTTCTTTGTGACCACTGGGCCCATGTAGGTGTCTCGTTCAACCGGGTCCCCAACCTTGAGCTTTTCGGTCAATGCAACCACTCGCTCAACCAGCTTGTCATAGACTTCTTCTTCAACAAAGACCCGTGAACAGGCTGAACATTTCTGTCCCTGCAATCCGAAAGCCGACCGGACGATACCGATCGCCGCATCTTCGATGTCAGCGTGCTTGGAGACGATTGCCGGGTTTTTACCGCCCAGTTCCAGGATCGTGGGGCGGATGTAATTGCCATTCGCAAAGGAACGGTAGATCCCCATCCCGACGTCGAAGGAGCCTGTAAAGGTGATCCCGTCCACGTCTTTGCTTTCCACCAGGGCTTTGCCAATGGTGGAACCGGGGCCGGAGACGAAGTTAACCACGCCATCCGGGATCCCAGCCTGGCGGAAGCAGTCCACCAGCAGCGCCGTGGTCCAGGTGGTGACCGAGGCGGGCTTCACGACAAGCGTGTTACCGGCCGTCAGAGCCGCGCCGGAAGGGCCGCCCGTGAGGGCCGCCGGGAAGTTGAAGGGGCTGATCACGACCCAAACGCCGTAAGGTTTGAGGACGGAAGTGTTGGTGGCAACGTAGCCCTGCAGCGGGTCAATGCCCATTTGGGCGCGGTATCCCTGGCTGGCTTCCATCTGAGCGCAGGCATAACGGATCAGTTCAGCGGTCTCGGCCACGTCGCCGAGCGCTTCCATGCGGTTCTTGCCGACTTCGAGGGTGACCACCGCGCCAATCTCGAACAGGCGCTCGTCGATGATATCGGCGGCTTTGCGCATCAGGTAAACGCGCTCGTCCCAGTTCATCCGGCTCCATTTGGGGAACGCGGCGCGGGCAGCCGCAATGGCGTCTTCGGCGTCCTTTGCGCCGCCTTTCTGGAAGGTTGCCAGGTGCAGATCGGTGTTGATGGGTGAGACTTCTTTGTATTTCTCGGCGACAATGCGTTCTTCGCCGTTGATGAACATCGGGTATTCCTGCCCCAGTTTGCCCTTCAAAGTTTCCATCGCTTCCGCGAAACGGGTGTGTAATTCTTCGGGCGGGTTGAACATGGTCGCGTAAGTGAGCTTAAACGACGATTCTTGAGCCATTGGAATTGATTCCTCCTGGAAAATAGTGAGAGTGAGGTTTCGGTTACGCTCAGATTGTAACACGAATCGATTATGGGATTTCAGCGCTGTAAAACGCAAAATCCGGTAGGCGCGCAGCGTGATCCAGCGGCTGGAGCTCCCTACTTTTTCGCCCAGATCGACCAGCATTTTCCCCGGATATTGCACGTCGAGAATATCGACAAATTGGAATTCAACGAAATTCCAGCTGATTCAACAATCCACCAAAGTCAATTGGAAAATTATAAAGTGGCGCACCCCCCAATATCCACCTCAAACCCACCCTTAATTCGAACGATGTAAAACCTTTATCCTTGCGCCTGAGCCCTTCTCATCCTTATAATTAATCTATAAGGAAGCACACAAAAATGAAAAAAATAAGACGTATCATCATTCTCACAATTACTTCGCTCGTTTTATTAGGCGTGATGGGATTCGTGGTCTGGGCCGCCATCCCCGCACCCGCTTTCCCTTCCGCTGAAGAGAGCCTACAAACAACGTCAAGCGTTCAATTCATCAACACGAACGATTGGCTGACCTTCACGCCTACAAATAAGCAGCCTAACACCGGACTGATCTTCTATCCCGGCGCAAGGGTTGACCCGCGTGCTTATGCCCCCGCAGCCGAAGCCATCGCTGCGGATGGCTATCTCGTCGTGATTGTACCAATGCCTTTGAATATGGCCATCTTTGGCGCCGAGAAAGCGCAAGCTGTGATCGAGGCTTATCCACAAATCACCATCTGGGCCGTCGGAGGGCACTCGCTTGGTGGCGCGATGGCTGCCCAATTTGCGGGTAAACACCCAGACACAATCTCCGGATTAGTGCTTTGGGCTTCTTATCCTGCCAAGAGCAACGACCTCTCGAGCTCTGGCCTGTCGGTCCTGTCCATTTCCGCCAGTGAGGACGGATTAGCAACAGCCGATAAAATAAACGCTTCCCGACCACTTTTACCGGCTGACACCACCTTTCTGGAAATCAAGGGTGGAAACCATGCCGGCTTCGGTTGGTATGGTCCCCAAAAAGGTGACGGCGACGCGACCATTTCCAAGTCGGAACAGCAAGCGAGTATTGTCGCTGCCACCGCCGCTTTACTTAACGCTCTGAGCCCGGACAGGTAATCAATGAAAAAAGGCTGGAAGGTCACTCCTAATCATTATTGCTAGCTTGCTGGTTTTGCTTCTGGTCGGGCCGTTCCTTATCCCCATTCCACCGCTGCAAGACACTGTTCCACCGCACGAGCTTGCTGGTCCGGAAGATACATTTATTGAGATCAATGGGCTTTCCGTGCACTATGAACTTAAAGGTCAGGGCGAACCGGTTTTCATTTTATTGCATGGTTTCGGCGCCAGCATTTTCTCCTGGCGGGAAGTAATCGAACCACTTTCCAAGATCGGTACTGTGCTGGCATACGACCGACCCGCCTTTGGACTGACAGAACGACCAATGCATTGGGAGGGTGTCAACCCTTATAGCCAGGCGGGTAATATTAACTTACTGCTGGGGATCATGGACGCTTTCAATATAGACCGTGCGATCCTGGTGGGGAATTCCGCCGGCGGCACACTCGCCACAGCCTTTGCGCTAGGCTTATCCGGATCGGGTCCAAGCCCTCGTTGAGGTGGATGCTGCCATCTACCAAGGTATGCCGGAATCACCTTTACTAACCTGGCTGCTGCATACTCCGCAAATGGACCATCTCGGCCCATTGATCTCGCGACGGTTGGCCGGCCGCCAAGGTGAAGCTTTTATTCGGAAAGCTTGGTATGACCCGACCTATCTGGACTCCCATCCTGAGGTCCTGGCTGGATATCGACTCCCGTTGCAGGCTGAAAATTGGGATCGTGCCTTATGGGAACTAACCAAAGCGAACGCGGCATCGGACCTCCCAAACAGGCTCGATCAGATCAATATCCCAGTATTGGTGATCTCCGGCGCAGAGGACCAAATCGTCCCAGTGGAAAACAGTGAGCGTTTGGCTGCAGAATTACCAAATGCCGACCTGGTCATCATCGATCAGTGCGGACACCTTCCGCAGGAGGAATGCCCCCAGGATTTTTTACAGGCAATCATACAGTTTCTAAACTATGAAATGGAGGAAAATAATGGCTAATCGAATTACAAAAGGCGAACATGCCCGTGATTTTGCTCTGGAGGACACGCACGGCAACCT
Source organism: uncultured Chloroflexia bacterium (assembly GCA_963748065.1). Lineage (GTDB taxonomy): Bacteria > Chloroflexota > Anaerolineae > Anaerolineales > Anaerolineaceae > Brevifilum. Next base: position 62,874 of record CAVVHL010000027.1, read on the forward strand.
GGTGCGGCTTTCCGATTTCGAGGGCAAACAAATCGTCTACCTGATCTTCAACCGAGGCTTCACCTGACCCTTCTGCCGCCGGCACATGGCGCAGGTGCGCCAGGATTATGATGAATTTAAGAAACGGAACGTGGCTGTGATCGCAGTCGGACCGGAGACGATGCCGGTGTTTAAAGACTATTGGGACTCCCATGACATGCCTTTCATCGGTTTGGCCGATCCGGAACATGAGGCTGCCGGGCAATACCAACAGGAAGTCAACCTGCTCAAACTTGGACGAATGCCCGCCCAGATGATCATCGACAAGAATGGGATCGTGCAATATGTTCATTATGCCGATTCTCATGTCCGACATCCCAGACAATGACGATATCCTCGCTATGATCGACAAGCTGGAGGACAAAGGGTCCTAAGCATTTATCAGGGCAGATTACTGGTATTTATTGGTGTGGTTTATGAAACAACAAATTCTGGTCGCAGGCGCGACCGGCCGGACGGGGCGGCTTATCGTCAAAAAGCTTCTTTTAGGCGGGATCCAACCCCGGGGATTGGCGCGCGACCTTACCCAGGCCAAAGAACTCTTTGGAGAAGCCCTGGTATTAGTCGAGGGTGACGTCCGCAACCCGGGCTCACTATTGCCCGCGATCAAAGGGTGCGGCGTGGTGATCAGCGCGATTGGTTCACGGACACCGGTCGGTGCGAACTGCCCCAGGCGGGTCGACTTTGAAGGCGTCGCCAACCTCGTTGACCTGGCAAAGATGGCAGATGTGACCCGGTTCATCCTGATCTCATCCATCGCCGTCACCCAACCGGCGCACCCGCTCAACCATTTCGGTGGTGTTCTGGATTGGAAGCGTCAGGGAGAGGTCCGCTTGCAAAACAGCGGACTGGATTTCACCATCATCCGGCCGGGTGGGCTCAAGGACACCCCCGGCGGCTTGCATGAACTGATCTTGGACCAGGGTGACCGCATTTCCGGCACACTCAGCCGGGCGGACCTCGCCGAAGCCTGTCTGCAGGCGCTGCATCACCCCGCCAGCAGCCGGCAGACCTTCGAACTGATCGAAGGCAAGCGCAGAAAAACATCAAACTGGGTATCATTATTCTCAGAATTAGTCTGATTTTCGGGAGGGAATAGGCATGATCTGGGATTTCGAGAACCTGCTTTCCAGGCGCTTATTGCTCTGGGCAGTGATTAGCATCCTGGTTGGTGCCGGGATGATGCTGTTTGGCAGTCTTTTCTGGGATTACTTCGGCTTGCAGGCCGTGCTCTGGGGTGCGGTGGACGGTGTGATCGCCCTGTTCGGATTGCGGCGTGCCCTTCAGCGCCTGGGTCACCCGTCCGATTGGCAAACCGAGGTGCAAGAAGCCGCCCGGATTCGTAAACTCCTTTGGATCAACAACGCCCTGGACGTGGTTTATGCAGCGGGCGGTACTGCCCTGATCATCCTATTTGGTAACGGATCCGTCTTTTGGCGCGGAGCGGGCTGGGGCATCGTCGTTCAAGGCGCTTTCCTGTTTGCATTCGACCTCTACCATGCCATTCGGGTGCCCGAACCCCTCCAGCTCCCCGCACTACCCTGGTTCACCGATCCTCGCCACCAACCTTTCCTGATGGAAGGCGGTAAGCCCGCTGCTTTGTTGGTGCACGGCTTCCCAGGGACAGCGCTCGAAATGCGGCCGATTGGACAGCCGCTGAACGATGCGGGCTGGACCGTGCGCGGCGTGCGCCTGCCGGGATTTGGTCCGGAACTGTCGGAAGAGATCGATTATGACAATGATGCCTGGGTGGACTTCCTATGTAATGAAGTGCATGCCCTCAAGAAAAAGGGACATGCGCCGATCATTATGGTCGGCTACTCCTTCGGTGGTGGATTGAGTTTAGAGGTCGCAGCAAAGGAACCGCTGGATGGGTTGATCCTGCTTGCACCCTTCACCTGGCGAGAACCCCCTTGGGCGAGCTTGCTTTTGGACATCGTCCGCTCACTGCTGCCGGTCTCAGTCGACCCTTTCCGTTATATTTCGACCAACAACGACCTCATCAAGGAAGAATTCCTGCAGTATCTGCCCGAGATTGACCCGAAAGATCCTGAACAAGTCGCTGAGTTGAAGTATATTAAAGTCCCCCTCTACATTGTGGACCAGCTCCGCTCGGTCGGTCGCCAGGCTTTGGCCGCCGCGCCAAAGGTCACCGAACCGACCTTGATCATCGAGGGTAAGCAAGACCAGTTTGTCCGTCCGCCCAGCATCGCCTATCTCCGTAAACAGATGACCGCCCCGGTGGTCGTCGAGGAGGTGGACGCACCGCACAGCATGACCATGCCGCACAACCCGGCCCTTAAAGACGTGCAGGCAAAGGTGGTCGCCTTTGCCGCACAAATCCTGGATCAAAATTCCAAATAGATTTCAGGCTTTATAACGCATTGCCCGCAGGCCGTTGAGCGTCACGACCAGCGATACGCCCATATCCGCCATCACAGCCATCCACAGCGGCGCATAGCCGAAAAAGGCAATCACCGCCACGACCAGCTTGGTCGCCAGGCTGAAGGTGATATTCTGACGGATCAGACGGTTGGCAAACCGCGACAATTTGATGGCGAAGGGCAGTTTGTCGATATCATCCGCCATCAGCACCACATCGGCGGTCTCCATGGCTTGCGCGCTGCCGCTGCCGCCCATCGCGATCCCCAGGTCCGCGGATGCCAGCGCGGGCGCGTCATTGATGCCATCCCCCACCATCGCCACAGAACCGTATCGGTCTCGCAAGGAAGCGATCGCCTCCTGCTTATCCCCCGGCAGCAGGTTCGAACGCACATCGTCCAGGCTCACTTTCCGAGCCACCACCGCCGCCACCGTGGCGTTATCGCCGGTCAGCATGACCGTATGCTTATGCATGTCGTTCAATTGGCGGACCACGGTTTGGGAGTCATCCCGCAGCGTGTCGGCCACGGCGATGAAACCCCGCACATGATCGCCGTCGCAGAGCAGCATGGCTGTCTTGCCCTCCGACTCCGCCTGGTCCACCCATTGATGCACTTCAGGCGGGATCTGATGTTCTTCCTCAAACAAACGCAGGCTGCCAATCGTCATCAACTGGCCGTTGACCACGCCCTCCAACCCGCGCCCACCACGGGTGGTGAGGTTCACTGCGGGCGGATAACAATCCTGCACGTGGCGTTTCTCGGCTTCGGCCGCGATCGCCTGGGCCAGGGGGTGAGTGCTGTGGCGTTCAAGTGCGTAAGCCAGGGCCATCAGGTCGTTGCAGGCTTCGCACTGTGCAGCGCCGCTGCAATCAAATCACGGCTGTCGACCACAACGGGCTTACCGTGAGTCAGCGTGCCGGTTTTGTCAAAGGCAAACGCGCCAATCCGGGAGAGCTGCTCCACAAAATTCCGCCTTTGAAGAGCACGCCTTCCTTCGCCCCGCGGGCCAGCGCAGAGACCATCGTCACTGGGGTTGAGATCACCAGCGCACATGGGCAGCTGATCACCAGCAGGACCAGCGAGCGGTGCAGCCAGCCGCGGGTCCCATCCGCCAGGTTCAGGAATGGCTGACCGAAAAAGATCGGCGGGATGGAAGCCATCAGGACCGCCAGCAAGACCATTGCAGGGGTGTAATATTTGGAAAATTCATCGATGAACTTTTGACTCTTGGCATGGCGGTTTTGCGCTTCCGTCACCATTGCAATGATCCGGTGCAGGGTGCTGTCACCGACCAGCTTGGTGACCTTCACCACCAGTTGGCCGTTGCCGTTGACCGTACCGCTGAAGACTTCCTCGCCGGGCCGCTTCCAGACCGGCATGCTCTCACCCGTGATCGGTGCCTGGTTGATGTCGCTTTCTCCTTCAACGATCATGCCATCCACCGGGATACGGTCGCCGGCGCGCACCAGGATGCGGTCATCGATCGCAAGTTCTTCCACCGGCACGACGTGTTCATGATCGCCGTGCAGCTTGATGGCAGTGGTCGGTGAGAGCGCGGTCAGGTTGGAAAGCGCACCGCGGGCGCGTTCGTTAGTGAAACCCTCCAGGGCCTCAGCCAGATCGAACAGCAGGATCAGCGAAGCGGCTTCGGCGTATTCACCGATCACCACCGCACCGATCCCGGCAACCGTCATCAGGAAATTGATGTTGAACGTGTGGTTGATCCAGAGGTTCACAAAACCACTGCGGGCGATCGGCCATCCGGCCAGACCCAGCGCTGCGATCTGTAAACTGATCGACACCCAGCGAGGCAGCCCCAGCCAGGCCAACAGCAAAGAGATCAGCACGATCCCACCCGCGATCAGCGCGAGCCGGCCTTCAGCGCTGGCCAGCAGGTAACGCCAGAACCCGAGGATTGCGTTGGGTTCCGCTGCCGGCGGGAGCGTTGATTGCTTCCCGTCATCCACACCGTATCCAAGCCGGGCAATCATCTTGCGCAGGTCACGCTCGTCCACATCGCCGTGGACGGTCAAGGTGCCATCAAAAAATGATAAGGTCGCATCTTCTACGCCGGGCAGGGAAGCAATCGAACCTTCCAGCCCTTTGGCGCAGTCAACGCAATCCAACCCCGTAATTTTTAATACTTTTTCAGTCATCACCAATAAAAACCTCAATCATATAGAATGTGTTCCAATGTTCGCGACAGGATATCACGGACGTGGTCATCCGCCAGATCGTAAAATACTTCACGGCCGTCCTTGCGGTAACGCACAATATCCAGGCTGCGCAGCAGACGCAGCTGATGAGACACCGCGCTTTGTGAAACATCCAGATTGTCCGCCAGGTCGCCAACGCATTGCTCCCCTTCAGAGAGCAGCGCGAGGATCCGCAGGCGGGTCGGGTCCGCCAGAGCTTTGAACGATTCCGCCATGGCTTGAATGACCTCATCCGAAAGCGGCTCGTCGCCGATACCCAGTATTTTTACTTCAGGTGTTAGCATCCGTTATTCCTTGAATATATGAGCATGTATTCATATATTATTATACGGAAAATCATAAAAGT